>JARRQJ010000001.1:0-131127 GCA_037381915.1 Gammaproteobacteria bacterium
CCAGGGTGGCCTGCGGCGGGATGATGCGGTCCAGCATCCAGATCGCCAGCGCCAGCAGCAATACGCCGAAGACGGATTTGACGGTGTCCATCCAACCGCTGGCCTTGGGCAGCCATTTGCCCGCGGAGGTCCCGACGGCCAGCAACGGTACGCCCATTCCCAGGCTGAGGGCGAACAAGGCGGTGCCGCCCAGGACCGCATTACCGCTCTGGCCGATGACGATCAGCGCCGCGGCCAGCGGCGCGGCCAGGCAGGGGCCGACGATCAGGGCGGAGAGCATGCCCATAACGGAGGCCCCGATCAGGCTTCCGGATTTCTGGCGGTTACTGACCTGACTGATCTTGGTCTGCCAGCTGCTGGGTATCTGCAGATTGTAGAATCCGAACATGGACAGGGCCAGTATCACGAACAGGGCGCTGAAGGTGCCGATTATCCAGGGACTCTGGAAGGCGACCTGCAAGTTGGCGCCGAACAGGCCGGCGAGCACGCCTGCGAAGGTGTAGGTGATCGCCATGGCCAGCACATAGGCCAAGGATAGGCGGAAGGCTTTGCCAGTGGTGACCTCCGGCCCCTGGCCGACAATGATGCTGGACAAGATGGGCAGCATGGGAAACATGCAAGGGGTAAAGGCCAGCAATAACCCCGCGCCGAAGAACAGCAAAAGGGTAACGAAGCGGTTACCGCTTACCAGGGAATGGGCCAGGCGGTCTTGCTCGGAGACGAATGCTGGCGCTTGGGTGGTCGCGCCGCCGCCTGCAGTTCCGCCGGGGCTGTTAGCCGCCAGGATAAGCGCCGAGGTTTTGGTGATAGGGGCATAGCACAGCCCCGCGTCGGCGCAACCTTGATAGTGGCTCTCCAGTGTCACACTATGGGCGGCCCCGGCGCTCACCTTCAGCGGCAGGGTGGTCTCTACCTGGTTGTAATAGACCTCGCTGTGGCCGAAGGTCTCATCGTGCTTTCCCACGCCATGAGGAAAGGTGTACGCACCCAGGCTGATTCCCTTGGCATCGCGCAATTTGAATGAGAACTTCTTGCGATAGAGATAGTAGCCCTTGGCGATCTGCCAACGCACCAGGATATGGTTCGGGTCGGTAACCTCGGCCTGATACACGAAAGCCTGGTCGGGATCGAGGAACTTCTGTTTGTTGTCACCCAACCCCAGCCGATTGCGGAGGGTGCTGAAAAAACCTTTTCCGCCTTCGTTTTGTGGAGTGGCGAAGGGTGGGGCCACGGCGGCGAGCTGTAGTGCGGTCTGTTGCGGGTGAGGCGGGAAACACAGACCGGCGTCGGCGCAGCCCTGGACGGTGGCGGTGAGGGTGAAGTTCAATGGTTTACTGCCGCGCGGGCGCAACACCGGTACGTCGACACTAAGCGAGTGGCGGTAGATCGCCTGTTTGCCGAAAAATTTGTCGTTCTTGACTTGCGTGGGTGGGGGAAAGATCGGATCGGCCAGTTTGACTTTGGGGTTGTCGGATTTGAAATGGATCTTGTCCCGGTACATATAATAGCCGTCGGCGATCCGCCATTGCACCCGCACCATGTCCGCGGCGGTGGGATGCGCGGAAAACTGGAAGGCCTGGTCCGGCGACAACAGGTCCTGCGGGTTGATCCCCGCGGCGCCAGTGGCAGCGGTGCACAACCACAGCAGGGCGATGAGCCAGACCCGCGCGTGCCGCGGCGAGGGGAGACGGTGGGCGTTCAACGGCATGGCACGAACAGAAAATTCATTGCTAACGAAGGCCCTCTACTCCTTAGGTCTGAACTTGCGTTGAGCTACGCTAGTCTATGTTGGTGTGGTAGTGTTTTGAGTGATCCACGTCAAATAACCGGGCAGACCGGTTGCAATTGGGACTGCAATGATTTCAGGAAGTTCATAAGGATGCAACTCGAGGATGGCCTGCTCCACCGCCGGGTAAGTGCTGGAACAGGTCTTGATGAGAAGCACATGTTCTTCCGCGGTTTCACTGACCCCTTTCCAGGTGAAAAAAGACTTTACGCCGGGCAGGATATTGACGCAGGCGGCCAGTTTGCGGTCGAGCAGCGTTTGCGCGATGTCTTCCGCGCTGTCCGCATCGGGACAGGTGTTCAATACTACGCAATGGTGGTCGCTCATGGCGCGACCAATTGTAGCAAAGTGGCGGGATACTGTCGCATCGCTCACGCCTTGAGTTCGCCAGTCAGGCGCGTTACCTTCACGAAATGATGTTTCAAAAATTCTCGGTTGTATTGCTGCTCGGTGCCTTGGGCGAACTATATTTGTTTTTCAAGGTGGCCGAGTGGATAGGTTTTTTGCCCATGGTCTTGCTAGCCGTTGCCACCTCCATGCTGGGGATGGCGATGCTGCGCATGCAGGGTTTGGCGCTGCAGCATCAGGTCAACCTCGCCCTGACACGGGGAGAATTCCCCGCCGCGGCCCTGGCCGAGGCGGGCGGTGCCTGGATCAGTGCGCTCTTGCTGATGATTCCAGGCTTTTTTACCGATGCCCTGGGCCTGTTATGCCTGATCCCGGCGCTGCGGCGCTTCGTGATACGGCTATTGTTAAGCAGGGCGCCGCCGCCTGACAGAGGTGGCCCCCGACCCCCGCGCCAGGGTTCCCGCACCATAGAAGGGGATTTTACCCGCGAAGACGACAACGGCTGAACCGGGCCGGGCGCCGCCCCTCTCCCTGAAAATTTTGTGATCCTGATGACTTGACTCTGGCGTTTTCGCCACTATTATTATTGGCACTCGCCGAGCACGAGTGCTAACAATTCGGTGGTCGGTGCCCTGGTATGTTTTTAACAAATTGTTTTTTCTAATTTTAGGGAGATTTGCGAATGAAGATTCGTCCATTGCATGATCGTGTCATTATCCGCCGCCTCGAAGAAGAGCGTACGTCGGCGGGCGGGATCGTGATTCCGGATAGCGCCGCAGAAAAGCCGATTCGCGGTGAGGTCATCGCCGTGGGTAACGGCAAGATCCTCGACAACGGTGATGTTCGTTCCCTGGACGTCAAGCTTGGCGACAAGGTGTTGTTCGGCAAGTATTCCGGGACCGAGGTCAAGGTTGACGGCGAGGATCTGGTGGTGATGCGCGAAGACGACATCATGGCGGTATTGGAAGGTTAAGCAATTAAGTTTGCATATTTTTTGGAGGATTGAATATGGCAGCAAAAGAAGTACGGTTTAGCGACGACGCCCGCACTCGCATGGTCAAGGGGGTGAACATCCTGGCCAACGCCGTCAGGGTCACCCTGGGCCCCAAAGGTCGCAACGTGGTGTTGGAAAAGAGCTTCGGCGCTCCCACCATCACCAAGGACGGCGTGTCCGTGGCCAAAGAGGTGGAACTGCAGGACAAGTTCGAGAATATGGGCGCCCAGATGGTCAAAGAGGTGGCCTCCCAGACCTCCGATGTCGCCGGTGACGGTACCACCACCGCCACGGTCCTAGCCCAGGCCATTCTGCGCGAAGGCATGAAGTCGGTGGCCTCCGGCATGAACCCCATGGACCTCAAGCGTGGCATCGATAAGGCCGTCGCCGCGGCGACGGAGCAGCTGAAGAAGCTCTCCAAGCCCTGCACCGACAATAAGGCCATCGCCCAGGTGGGCACCATTTCCGCCAACTCCGACGAGGCCATCGGCAAGATCATCGCCGATGCCATGAATAAGGTCGGCAAGGAAGGCGTCATCACCGTGGAAGAGGGTTCCGGCCTGGAGAACGAACTGGATGTGGTTGAGGGTATGCAGTTCGATCGCGGTTACCTCTCCCCTTATTTCATCAATAACCAGCAGAGCATGAATTCCGAACTGGATGATCCCTACATCCTGCTCTATGACAAGAAGATCTCCAACATCCGCGAATTGCTGCCGGTGCTGGAAGGCGTGGCCAAGTCCGGTCATCCGTTGCTGATCATCGCGGAGGATGTGGAGGGCGAGGCCCTGGCCACCCTGGTGGTCAACACCATTCGCGGCATCGTCAAGGTCTCCGCGGTGAAGGCGCCGGGCTTCGGCGACCGTCGCAAGGCCATGTTGCAGGACATCGCCATTCTCACCGGCGGCCAAGTGATCTCCGAAGAGGTGGGTCTCAGCCTGGAGAAAGCGACCCTCAATGATCTGGGTAATGCCAAGAAGGTGACGGTGAGCAAGGAAAACACCACCATCGTGGACGGTGCCGGTCAGAAGGGCGATATTGAGGCCCGTATCAAGCAGATCAAGGCCCAGGTCGAGGAAGCCACCTCCGATTACGACAAAGAGAAGCTGCAAGAGCGAGTCGCCAAGTTGGCCGGCGGTGTAGCGGTCATTAAGGTGGGTGCCGCCACCGAGGTGGAAATGAAGGAGAAGAAGGCCCGCGTCGAAGACGCCCTGCATGCGACCCGCGCCGCGGTGGAAGAGGGTATCGTTCCCGGCGGCGGCGTGGCTCTGATCCGCGCCCTGCAGGCCGTCAAGAACCTCAAGGGCGACAACCATGATCAGGACGTAGGCATCAGCATCGCCCGCCGCTCCATGGAAGAGCCCCTGCGTCAGATCGTTTCCAACGCCGGCGACGAGCCGTCCGTGGTGTTGAACAAGGTCGACGAAGGCAAGGGTAACTTCGGTTACAACGCCGCCACCGGTGAGTACGGCGACATGGTGGAGATGGGTATCCTGGATCCCACCAAGGTGACCCGTTCCGCGTTGCAGAACGCCGCATCGGTGGCCGGTCTGATGATCACCACCGAGGCCATGGTGGCGGAACTGCCCAAGGAAGAAAAAGAGGTGGGCATGCCCGGCGGCATGGAAGGTATGGGCGGCATGGGCGGCATGATGTAAACGGTACGCCGTTTCGGTTATGCCCGATATGAAAAGGCCCTGTCGTGTTTCCACGGCAGGGCCTTTTTTATGGACGAAGTATTTGGAAGCGTCGAACCGTTTAACGACCGAAATTCGAATTGGGGTCCTCTTCGTCCACCAGGCTCAGGTTCGCGCCCGAACTCAGCGACGAGGCGGCTGAGGCCTGGCGGGCGGCGACGGATGCCTGCGCGGCTTGGGGTGGTTCGGCGTCGCTGGGCGCGGGTGCGTCTCCCCGTTGCTCCAGACTGATGCGCAGGCGCAGATTGTTTTGCGAGTCGGCGTTGCGCAGCGCCTCTTCCAGGGTGATGCGTCCGGCCTTGTAGAGCTTGTACAACGCTCCGTCGAAGGTCTGCATACCGATGTTTTCCGATTTTTCCATGATCTCCTTGATCCTGTGCACCTCGCCCTTGAGGATCAGATCGCAGATCATCGGCGTGCCCAGCAACACCTCGACGGCCACGGTGCGCTTGCCGTCCACGGTGGGGATCAAACGCTGAGAGACGATTCCGCGGATATTAAGGGATAAATCCATGAGTAACTGGCTGCGTTTCTCTTCGGGAAAGAAGTTGATGATGCGATCCAGGGCCTGGTTGGCGTTATTGGCGTGGAGGGTGGACAGGCACAAGTGGCCGGTCTCGGCGAAGGCGATGGCGTGTTCCATGGTTTCCCGGGCGCGAATCTCGCCGATCAGAATGACGTCGGGCGCCTGTCGCAGGGTGTTCTTCAAAGCCTCGGCATAACTAACGGTATCGATACCCACCTCGCGCTGGTTGACGATGGATTTTTTATGGCGATGCACGAATTCAATCGGGTCTTCGATGGTGATGATGTGACCGGAGCTGTTGGTGTTGCGGAAGTCGATCAGCGAGGCCAATGATGTGGATTTACCGGAGCCGGTGCCGCCCACGAACAACACCAGCCCGCGCTTTTGCATCACCAGTTTGGTGAGGATGGGGGGCAGGCCCAAACCCTCCCACGCCGGAATTTCGCTCTTAATGGCGCGGATTACCAAGCCGACGTGATTGCGCTGCATGAAGATATTGACACGGAAGCGCCCGATCCCCGGCTCGGAAACCGCCAGATTCATCTCGGGGTTTTGCTGAAAGGCGCGGCGTTTTTCCTCGTCCATCAAGGAAAGAGCGATCTCGCGGACACGGTCCGCGCTCATGGGACTGGATTCCACCGGCGTCATGACCCCTTGCAGGCGAATCATGGGTGGGGCGCCCATGGTTAGATAAAGGTCGGAGCCGTCCTTCACGATCATGTATTTCAAGTAATCACGGAATTCCATTACAACTCCAGCAGTACAAGCAACAAAACCTACAGGGATATCGGCGTGCTCCGGGGTGGCTTGAGGGGTGATAAGATGGCGTGAGGCGCGGGCCACCAGTTTTTGCGGGCAATTTTAGGTTTATCTTTATTTATTATGAGGTTCCCACCAGAACGCCAAGAGCTGCCGCCACCCCAGCGTGAGCAGGCCGGGTTGTATTGGGAACAATTCAGCGATGCCGCTCGGGCCCAGGGCGTCGATTTTACGCTGGACCCGCGTGCGGCCTCGTCCTTGCCCGGCGTCTGGGCCGCGAGCGCCTTCGTCGCCCATGCCTGCATTAAATCTCCCGCCCTCTTGTCCGAGTTGAACGCCAGCGACGATCTTATGATCCGCTATGGCGCTGGTGCTTATCGGGAGCGGCTGGAAAAGGAGTTGCAAGGTGTCGCTGACGAGGACGACCTGCTCAAGGCCCTGCGCCTGATCCGTCGCCGCGAGATGGTGCGTATCGCCTGGCGCGATCTGGCGGGATGGGCCGATCTGGCCGAGACCTTGCGCGATCTTTCTTCGTTGGCCGCGGCCTGCGTGGACTGCGCCTTGTCGCGGCTGGAGGATTGGCAATCGCGGGAACTGGGTGTGCCTTACGGTCGCGCCAGCGGCAAGCGCCAATCCCTGGTGGTGATCGGCATGGGCAAGTTGGGGGCCGGCGAACTGAATTTTTCATCCGACATCGATCTGATCCTCGCTTACCCGGAAGAAGGCGAAACCCGGGGCGGAAACGTTCCGTTCAGCAATCAAGAATATTTTACGCGCGTGGGACGGCGCTTGATACACGTGCTCCACTTCCCGACCGAGGAGGGGTTTGTGTTTCGCGTCGACCTGCGCCTGCGGCCCTTCGGTGACAGCGGGCCGCTGGCGATGGGCTTCGACGCCATGGAGGAGTATTACCAGACCCACGGCCGGGAATGGGAGCGCTATGCGTGGATCAAGGCGGCGGTGATCGCCGGCGACCGGGACGAGGGGGCCCGTCTCATGGCGACGCTGCGGCCCTTTGTCTATCGTCGCTATCTGGATTTCAGCGCCTTTGAATCGCTGCGGGCCATGAAAGTCCTGATCGAGGCGGAGGTGCGCCGCAAGGGGATGGCGGATAACATCAAGCTGGGCGCTGGAGGCATCCGCGAGGTTGAATTCATCGGCCAGGCCTTTCAACTCATCCGCGGCGGGCGGGAGACGGAACTGCAGGTGCGCCCTATTCTCGTGGTGCTGGAACGCCTGGTGGCGGCCGGTTATTTGCCGTCCTATGCGGGTGAGGAACTCGCCGCGGCCTATCACTTCTTGCGCCGTGCCGAAAATCGGCTCCAGGAATACGGCGATCAGCAGACGCATCGTTTGCCCGCCGATGCGGCGGCACGGCAGCGATTGGCCTTTAGCATGGGGTATGGTGCTTGGGACGAATTCCTGCGCGAGCTCGAGCGTCATCGCCGCCGGGTGCAAGGTCATTTCCAGCAGGTGTTCGCGTCCCCGCACACGGACCCGGCGGCGAATACGGGGTCCGATCTTCAGCAGCTATGGGCGGGCATCCTCAACGACGAGCAGGGAGGTGCGGTGCTGGCGGCTGTGGGTTACGGGGGGGCCGCGGCGACCCTGGCGCTTATCACCGAATTTCGTAATTCGCCCACAACTCGACAGCTCACCGCTCGCGGGCGGGAACGCCTGGATCATCTCATGCCCCTGCTGCTGGGAGCGGTGGCCCGTGCCGGGGATCCCGATACGACGCTGGGGCGCGTGTTGGACCTGGTGGAGAAGATCGCCCGCCGTACCACCTACCTCTCCCTGTTGGCGGAAAGCCCCATGGCCTTGTCCCAGTTGGTGCGCCTGTGCGCGGCCAGTAGCTGGATCGCGAACTTCTTGACCCGCCATCCCTTGCTGTTGGATGAATTGCTGGATCCCCGTACCCTCTATGCGCCCCTTGCCCGCCGTGCCTTGGAAGACGAGCTTGCGGCGGCTCTGGCGCGCCTGAGGGCCGATGACCTGGAACAGCAGATGGAGGTGCTGCGCCACTTTCAGCAAGCCAATACCTTGCGGGTGGCGGCGGCGGATGTGGCGGGGGCCTATCCCCTGATGGTGGTCAGCGACCACTTGACCGAGATCGCCGAGGTCGTGCTTGAGGCCGTGTTGCGGCTCGCCCGCCGGCATCTGATCGACCGGCATGGTCCGCCCTGTTGCCGGGTCGACGGTAAGACGGTGGAGCCGGGGTTCGTCATCATCGCCTATGGCAAGCTGGGCGGGATCGAGTTGGGGTACGGCTCGGATCTGGATTTGGTATTCCTGCATGGCAGCGAAGGGGAAGAATTGGGGACACAGGGCGCCAAGCCCATCGATAACAGCGTGTTTTTTGCGCGCCTCGGGCAACGCATCATTCACATGATGACCGCCCATACCCCCGCGGGCGTGTTGTACGACGTGGATGTGCGGCTGCGTCCCAGCGGCGCCTCCGGTATGTTGGTGAGCGGCATGGCGGCCTTCGCAGAATATCAGCGCCATGACGCCTGGACCTGGGAACACCAGGCCCTGGTCCGGGCGCGGGCGGTAGCGGGGGATGCGCCGGTGGCGGCACGGTTTGCCGCCATCCGGCGCGAGGTGCTGGGACGGCCACGGGATGCGGCGCAACTGCGCCGGGAGGTGCGGGAGATGCGGGAACGGATGCGCGCCGAACTGGGCCAGCGCGACGGCGAAAAATTCGATTTGAAACAGGATGCGGGCGGTATCGCCGATATTGAATTTATGGTTCAATATAGCGTATTAGCGTGGGCCTGTGCGCACCCGGAGCTCCTTCGTTATACCGATAACATCCGCTTACTGGAGGGGCTGGCGCAGGCGGGTGCGATTGACCGACAGGATGCGGATCTGTTGAGCGATATCTATCGCGCCTACCGTGCCAAAGTGCATCAACTTACCTTGTTGAAGGAACCCACTGTAGTCGATGCGCGCGCGTTCGCCGGGCAACGGCAGGCGGTGATGCGTGTGTGGCGGGCCGTGTTGGAAGACAACGTCGATTGATGACGCGTAACAATAGCTAAGAATGAGGAGATCAGTGCGATGACGATGGCTGACCGCGATGGCGTCATATGGCTGGACGGGGAATTGGTCCCTTGGCGCGAAGCGAAGGTCCATGTACTCACCCATACCCTGCATTACGGCCTGGGGGTGTTCGAAGGCGTGCGTGCCTATCACGCCGAAGGCGGCACCGCCATCTTCCGCCTGCAGGAGCATACCGATCGCCTGTTCCGTTCGGCGCATATCCTGAACATGCCCATGCCCTACGACAAGGCCGTGATCAACGACGCGATCCGCGCCGCGGTGCGGGACAACAAGCTGGATTCCTGTTATATCAGGCCCATGTGTTTCTACGGTGCCGAGGGCATGGGGCTGCGTGCCGACAAATTGCGGACTCATGTCATGGTGGCGGCCTGGCCGTGGGGGGCGTACATGGGTGAGGAAAACCTGCGGCGCGGTATTCGCGTACGGACCTCCTCCTATACCCGCCATCACGTGAACATCATGATGTGCAAGGCCAAGGCCAACGCCAATTACCTCAATTCCATGCTGGCGCTCAACGAGGCCCTGGCCAGTGGCTGCGACGAGGCCATGTTACTGGACGCGGAAGGCTACGTGGCGGAGGGCAGCGGCGAGAATATGTTCATCGTGCGTGACGGTAAGCTCTACACCCCCGAGCTGACCTCGGCCCTGGACGGTATTACCCGCGCCACCATCATCACCCTGGCCGGTGAGATCGGGGTGCCGGTGCTGGAAAAGCGCATCACCCGCGACGAGGTGTACATTGCCGACGAGGCGTTTTTCACCGGTACCGCCGCGGAGGTGACGCCGATCCGTGAAGTGGACGGGCGGGGCATCGGCGCCGGCAGCCGCGGCCCGATCACCGAACGCCTGCAGACCATGTATTTCGATCAAGTGCACGGGCGGCGCAGCGTGTTTCCGGAATGGCTGAGTTATGTCAATTAACGAATAAGATGCTGAGGAATGAGGGCGGAAGCGCGTGCGCCGCCTTTGATATTGACCGCGACGGGGAAGGGAAAGCGAGATGACACAGATGGCAACGAGTGATCACGGCAAGAAGGGGGCGATTCCGCCCAATGCGCAGAATCGTTACGAGGTAACGCGCGCCGACCTGCCGCTGCATTGTCCCATGGAGGGCATGAGTTTGTGGAATTCCCATCCCCGGGTATTCCTGCCCATCGAGGAAACCGGGCGGGCCAAGTGTCCTTATTGCGGGGCGGAGTACGTGCTGAGCGATCACGGTGGCGCGTGAGCGAAACCCGGGACAGCGAGCGCGGCGCCTCCCGCGGCGTAGTGGTGTGGTGGTTTCGCAGCCATCTATCCCAGTATGAAGATCAGACGCACGGCCTGCTCAAGGCATTGGAGGCGCGGTGTCCGTTACGGGTTTACGCGGCGCCGGTAATAGGCGCCGGGCGGCTGTGGCGCGCCTTCCTGCGCCGGCGTTATCCCGCGGCGAATCTCCCCGATCCCGACATCCTGATCGGGGCCGGACGGGAGACGCAACGGCCAATGCTCGCCGCGCGCCGGGCGCGGGGCGGGCGGATCGTTACCCTGAGTAATCCCTCCTGGCCGCGTTGGCGGTTCGATCTGTGTATCGTCCCCGGCCATGAGGGGGTGCGCAGTTCGTCGCGGGTGATCGCAACGCGCGGGCTGCTTGCCCCACCCATGACGCCGCGCCCCAAGGCACAAGGCACGGGTTTGATCGTGATCGGCGGTCCCACTCTGCAGTATCGTTGGTCCGAGGAAGAACTCATTACTCAGATCGCCGAGATCTTCTCCCGTCACCCCGACTGTCGCTGGTATGTGACCACCACCACCCAGACTCCGGCGGAGACGGAACGGCGTTTGCAGCAATTGTCCGGGCGAAACGTGTTGTGCATCCCGCATTACGAAGTCGATTCGAAATGGCTGTCCAACCGCTTGCAGGATGCGGAGCAGGTGTGGCTGACCGAGGATAATTTAAGCCTGATCTACCAGGCCTTGACCGCCGAGGCCGCTGTGGGCGTCTTGACCTTGCCTCGCCGCAAACCCAGTCGCGAGGTGGCGGCCCTGGAAGGTCTGGTGGTATTTTTCCCGGCCTGGCAGGCGGGAACGGCCTTGCATGCCCCGCAACCGCCCTTCGATGAGTCCGCGCGTTGTGCGGCGGAGATCTTTCAACGGTGGATCGGCAACGCGGCATGACGGTGGTACAGGTGCTCCCCGCCCTGGAGATGGGCGGCGTGGAACGCGGCACCCTGGAAGTGGCGCGTCGGCTGGTTCAGGAAGGACATCGCTCCATCGTGATTTCGGCCGGGGGGCGCATGGTGGCGCAGTTGCAGGCCGAGGGCAGCGAGCATCTGGCTTGGGACGTGGGTGCCAAGCGTCTCGCGACCCTGCGCTGGATTCCCAGGGTCCGGCGCTTCTTGCGTGAGACCCGCCCAGATGTCCTGCATTTGCGTTCACGCCTGCCGGCGTGGGTCGCCTATCGGGCGTGGCGGGGTTTGCGCGACGCGGAGCGTCCAGGGCTGGTGACCACGGTGCATGGCTTCTATACGCCGGGTTGGTACAGCTCGGTGATGGTGCGCGGCGAGCGGATCATCGCCATCTCCGCGGCGGTGCGCGACCACGTCTTGCGGCACTACCCCTGGGTGGACGCCGCACGCATCCGCGTCATTCATCGCGGCGTCGATCCCGATGCGTTCCCGTTTGGGTATACGCCCGACGCGCGATGGTTGAAGGAGTGGAACGCCCGGCATCCCGGGTTGCGCAATAAATATGTGGTGACCCTGCCGGCGCGCCTCACCCGGTGGAAGGGCCAGGAGGATTTCATCGCCATCGTCGCCGCCTTGCGGCAGCGCGGCGTGCCGGTGCATGGCTTGCTGGTGGGCGGCGCCCATGCCCGCAAGCGCCACTATGAGACGGAACTGCGCGCACAGATCGAGGCGCAGGGATTGAACGATACCATCACCCTGCTCGGCCATCGCAATGATTTGCGCGAAATCATGGCGGTCTCTTCCGTGGTGCTGTCCCTGTCACGGGATCCGGAGGCCTTCGGCCGGGTAAGCCTTGAGGCCCTGAGCCTGGGACGGCCGGTGGTGGCCTATGCCCACGGCGGGGTGGGGGAACAGTTGGCCGAGATACTGCCGGAGGGCGGCGTGCCGGTGGGCGATCAGGACAAGGTCGTGGAACGTCTCCTGACATGGTATGGTACGCCGCCGCAAGTGCCGTCCCGCCATCCCTTCACCCTGGAGCGGATGTTGAGCGCCACCCTGGAAGTCTATCGCGAGGCGGCGCTGGCGCGCCGCCGGGGTGGGTAAAGATTGCAGGGAATTCAAGAGTAGGCATTCATCGCCGGGACGAGCGAATGTTTCGGGTGTTATCTGTAGCTTCTGGGCCAATTGGATATTTTAGGGATGATGTGGAAGTTGGATGGTCATGACAGCAGTTGGCGGTGAGCGGGGGCCGCTGGCGGTCATACTGCCGCACACCGAATCATTTCAAGCCGCCGGCGCGGGGGCGGTCAGTTTCTGCGTGCGTGATGGCGCGCTGGTCAGCGGTTTGGCATCCCGTATCAAGATATTCGGCTCGGCGGTGGCCGAGCCCTTCGATGCGGCGCGATTCGTGGCGGTGAATCCGGCCCCATGGTGGCATGGACGTCGCACCAGCCGTTATGTACGGGGACTGATCCGCGCATTGCGCGAATTGTCCCCGGCTTGCATCGAAGTGCACAATCGTCCGGTCTATGTACCGGCCCTGCGCCGGGCCTTTCCCGATACCCCGATACTTTTGTATGTTCACAACGATCCGCGCACCATGCGGGGTATTCGTGAATGTGCCCAGCGAGCACGCTGTCTGGAGCAGGTGTCGGCGGTGGTGTGCGTCAGCGCCTTTATTCGCCGCTGCATGCTGGAAGGGATAGAGGGACACCCCCTTTCCGGCAAAGTGCGAGTGGTGCTGAACGGAGTGGACACGGCGGCGCTGGCGCCCGGCGAGCACAAACAACGAGAGATCTTGTTCGTCGGGCGGCTATCGCCGCAAAAAGGGGGGTTGGTATTTGCCCAAGCCGCGATGCGCTTGAAGGCACACCTCCCCGATTGGCGTTTCGTGCTGGTGGGATCGCGCAGTTTCGATAATCCGACCTTGGTCAGCGAGTACGAACGGCAAGTGGTTGATACTATGCGCCAAGTCGGTGAGCAGGGTGAACTCGCCGGTTATCTGTCCCATGACCAGGTGCTGGCACGCTTCAAGCGCGCGGCCGTTGCGGTGATCCCCTCGCTGTGGAATGAGCCGCTCGGCCTGGTGGTGGTTGAGGCCATGAGCAGTGGTTGTGCCGTCGTTGCCAGCCGCCGCGGCGGCATTCCGGAACTCGTCGATGATGCCGGGATAATGATCGACAGCGGGGAGGCCGCGGTGTGGAGCGAACAATTGCTGCGCCTGGCGCGGGACGAGGAGTTGCAGCGCCATTATCAACAGGCGGCGCGTGCCCGCGCCGTGCAATACCTGGACATTCATCATACTATTGCCGGTTTGGACGCCATTCGCCTGGAAGCAATAGACAATGCAAGAGAAGCAAATCAATGAGCGAGCGCGGTGAAACACGTTTATTATTGGCGGCACGCATCCTGTTGTTGACCCTGCCGCTATGGCTGATCAGCGGCCGGGCGGCGGTGGATGCCGATTTGTCCTTGATCGTAATCTTGTTCGTGGTACGCAGTATCATGCTGCGGGACTGGGGTTGGGCGCGCAGCACCTGGTTCCGGATCGGGCTGGGGCTGTGGGCATGGATGCTGTTTATCACCCCTTTCGCCTACGATCCTGCATTGTCCTTCAGCCAGGCGGCGCCGTGGATCCGCTTTTTGGTATTCGCCGCGGCCTTGGAGTCGTGGGTGCTGGACGAGGTGTGGATGCGGCGCCTGTTGTGGGTGGCCACGGCCATCCTGATTTACACGTCCCTGGACGCCTTATTGCAGTACTTCCATGGCAGCGACATCTTCGGCGACCCGCGGTGGAGCCCGGAGCGCTTGACCGCGATGTTCGAGAGGCCGCGGGTCGGGATATTCATCACCAAACTCATGTTCCCCGTGGTGTTTGGTGCCTTCGCCTGGCATGGCTGGCGGCGCGGGCGATTGTGGCCCAGCATCGGCTTTGCCGGCTTGGTGCTTTTGTTGTTGAGCGCCATCTTTCTGAGCGGGGAACGCATGGCGCTGTTGCTGGCCTTGTTGGGCTTGACCCTGGGCGCCGTGCTGCAGAAAGGGCCGCTGCGCATCCTGGTGGCGACGGTAATGTCACTGGGGATCGTGGGCATGGTGGTCTTGTCGATATTGAATCCGGTGATGATCAAGCGTCATATCGATGAGACCTACAATACGATGGTCCATTTGCCCGACTCACCGTATGGCATGATCTGGAACAGCGGCCTTCATCTTGCCATGGCGCACCCGGTGCTCGGGGCCGGTATGAAGAATTTCCGGGTGGCCTGCCCAAAGCTGGATATGCCGCTGAGTCCCGCGCAACGCTGCAGTACCCATCCCCATAACCTCTATCTGGAATGGGCGGCGGAATCCGGAATTCCCGGCTTAGCGGGGTTCGTGTTGCTCGTCTGGGCCCTGTTCCGCCGGCTGTGGCGGGCGGCAGCGCGATATGGCTACGGGGTGTGGTTGATGGGGCCGCTGGTCTCGATGGTCGTGCACCTGTGGCCGCTTGGACCGTCGGGGAGTTTCTTTTCCAATTGGGCGGGAGGCATGTTGTGGCTGGCGGTGGGGTGGGCCCTCGCCGCCGTGCGCTTGTTGGAACGGTCGGCGGCGCCGGCCGCCGCCGAGTTGAGCGCCGCGACGGCGCATTGATCGCATTCGGTTTGCTGCGATGCGACTCGCCGTGAAAATCATGTCATGAAGATATGCCAGGTGTTGGGGAGCCGCGGCCGGGGTGGGCTGGAGCGGCACTTCATCGATCTATGCAATCAGTTGGCTCGCCGCCACGAGGTGATCGCCGTCGCGCATCCCGAGTTCCGTGACGGCCTCGATAGGTCGGTGGTGTTTGAACCATTTGATTTGGGTGGGTGGCGTTACAGTCCGCGTGCGCTTTACCGACTCTATCGGTTATTGACGAAGCATCGTCCCGCGATTATCCACGCCCAGGCCAACAGGGCGGCGGCGATGGTGGGCGCGCTCCGACCTGTGCTCGGGGGAAAATGCATTGCAACCATCCATAACCTCAAACGCAATACGCGGATGTATCGGCGCTTCGATCGCGTCATCGCCGTGAGCCGTCAGACGGCGAGCCAGCTCACTCATCCGCACGTGGACGTGGTCTATAATGGCATCGACCCTCCCCCGGTGCCGAGCGAGGCCGGGACGGCCTATCTGCAGGCGGCGTTGGGGCGGCAGCTGGCGGCGCCGGTGGTGATGGCGGTGGGGCGGCTGGTTCCGGCCAAAGGTTTCGATCTGTTGTTGCAGGCCTGGGCGGATATCCCCGCCGTGTTGGTCATCGTGGGGGAGGGTCCGGAACGGCAAAAGCTGGAGCACTACGTCCGGGATCATGATCTTGCCGACCGGGTAATCTTTGCCGGCTATCGCAGTGATGTCACCGCTCTGCTGGCCAGTGCGGAGCTGTTGGTGATCTCTTCCTATAAGGAGGGGTTCTCCTACGTGCTGGCGGAGGGTTTGCACGTTCAGCGGGTCGCGGTGGCCACCCGGGTGCCCGTGGCCATGGAAATATTGCCTGATGACTTTTTGGTGAATTGCGGCGACGCGCCGCAGCTCGCTGCGGCGGTCATGCGGGTTCTGGCGGATCCCGCGGCGGCGCGGCGCGCCTTCGCCGGAGTCTGGGAGTTCGCGGCGCGGGAACTCAGCTTGGCGCGCATGGTGGAACGAACCGAGCAGGTATATGAAAAGGCGATAGCGACGCAGTGATTTGCGCCGCACCATCGCTGTGACGATGAAATTGCGTAGGTAATGAAAATGGAAAAATTGTCAGTATGCATCACCACCTTCAATAACGAGCGCACACTAGGCGCCTGCCTGGAGTCCGTCAAATGGGCCGACGAAATCGTGGTGCTGGATTCATTCAGTACTGACAAGACGTTGGACATCGCGCACGCCTATCATTGCCGCGTGTCACAGCATCGCTTCCTGGGTTACGGCAAGCAGAAGCAGATGGCGCTCGACGCTGCGCACAATCAATGGGCCTTGTTGCTGGACGCCGACGAAGCCCTTTCCCCGACTTTGCAAGAGCAGATCAAGGAACTGATGCAGCAGGGACCTAAGGCCGACGGCTATGAAATCCCGAGATTGGAACAGATGTTCTGGCGCATGAACGATCCCCGCACCCGCCTGAATTACTTTCTGCGTCTATTCAACCGCTCCAAATGCCGCATGAGCGACATGCCGGTGCATGCGGCGCCCAAGGTCGACGGCGTCGTCGCACGTCTGCTCGGTCATTTTTATCATTATGGTGAAATCGATATCCACACCAAGGTGGAAAAGCTCAATGGCTATTCCACCGGGGTGGTGGCGGACAAACTGGCCAAGGGCAAGGCCGCCAATCCCTGGATATTGGTGTTTTATCCGCCGCTTTATTTTTTGCGCACCTATGTGTTCAAGCGCAATTTCCTCAACGGTTGGCCGGGTTTCATTACGTCGGTGGCGGGCGCCTTCTATGTATTTTTGAAATACGCCAAGCTCTATGAGCACTACCAGCGCGAACGCTACGGCGACAGTCTCATGCCGGAGGGGGCGCCGTCTTCGCGGGTGGAACGGCCGGTGGTTTAAATATCATCCGGAGTGCGGCCCGGTGCGCGCCGTTATTTTTTCGTGGCGGCAAACACGATGTTGTACATCCGGCTGTATTTCAAGGCGTCTTCGGGATCGGAGCGGTATTCTTCGGCGACGAGGCCGGTCTGGCTGTTTTTCCTGAGTTGCCGGCAATATGCACCGCCGCGTTGCTTGTGCCGCCCCTTTTTCCTGTAGCCCTGGCCCGGGGACTTGTTCCGTACGCCTTTCGTTCTATGGGAAGCGCCGCGCTCAGCTCTTCGGCCGCTGGCGGGCCACAGAGGGATATGTCGGTTTCAAAGAGACAACCCGGGCGTTTCAATGCTCGATGCGGCCTATGCGGACACGAATTTGTTGTGGCGGTGGCTAGACTGCCTGCGCTTGGGTGCCGTTCCGTTCCCTGCGACGGGAGTTGATCTCACGCGGCGCCGTGGTTTTTGAGCGCGGCGAAGGCGGCCTCCGGGCTGACCAATTCCACGCAGCTGTGATGGGAGCAGTGCTTGCGGTAGCAATTGATGCAGTAAATTTCCGATTGCAGCGTTAGCACATGGTTGCCGATCGGCCGGGCGCGGCGCGGGTCGGTGGCGCCGAAGTAGACCAGCATGGGGACGCCGGCGGCCGCGGTGACGTGGGCGGTGCCGGTGTCATTGGCGATGATGGAGGCGGCCCGCTCGCAGATGGGGACCAAATCCAGCACTTCGGTCTGGCCGCAGAGATTGATCACCCAGTCGCCGCACAATGCCTGGATGCGTTGACACTCTTCCATTTCATCTGTTGCACCCAGCAATACCATGTTGTCATAACCGGCCTCGCGCAGATAAACGGCGAGGGCGGCGTAACGCTGGGCGCCCCAGCGCTTCAAATAACCAGCGGCCTGGCAGCCGGGTAGGAACACGGCATAACGTTTGCCTTCCAAACCATGAGTCCGCAGCAATTCCGTGGCACGCGTGCGATGGCGTGCCGCGATATGAAATACCGGCAGCGCGGTCACGGCGGGGATGCCACCGCTGGCAATGGTGGCGCGCTGCCGGGTGAAGGCGTGGGTGGTCTTGGGCAGCGGCGGGGCACCCAGGTTGTAGGGGAAGCGCAGGTGGTTGCCAAGCAGCCAGCGGACCCTGGCGCCGCTGAGTTTGAGGAGGGTCAACAGTAGCCGCGAGCGGTCGTTGGATTGCAGGTCGACGATCGCATCGTAGCGGTTGCCGCGTATCTCGCGCAGCCAGCGCAGGGTATTGCCGGTGCCCTGACCGCGCAGGGGAATGGAAATGATCTTGGCGAAACGCGGATCGCCTTCGAACAGGCGCTGCCAGGGGGGCAGGGTATTGAGGTGAATCTCGGCCCATGGGAAGGCGCGGCTCACATCTTCCATGATGGCGCTGGCGACCGCGATGTCGCCCAAGGCGCTCCATTTCATAATCAGGATGCGGCGGATCTCTCGATCGGCGGGAAGATTGACGCGGGCCTCTTGGGACGGAGCGGGCATTTGGATGTTAATGGATGGTCGCAAGGCGGATGGGGTGGCGTGATGGGCGAACGGCGGCGGTGCCCACCCGCTGGGCGTGCAGGGGATCTATCCTCAAGCGAAAGGATTGAGCTGCTTGAGGCGTGCCGACATGCGATGGCGGGCCAGTTCATGTTCCACGACGCTGGCTTCCGTGACCCAGTTCAATTGTATCGCGCGGCGTTCGCCCACGAACGGTTCGTGGCCGTGATATGAGTTGTCTGAACGGCGAAAGCCCAGCAGCGTCCCCCATTCGGGCGGCACCTCGGCGACCATGTCGTTCAAATCATCCGCGCTGCGCAGCAGGCGCAGGCGGCCGGTTTCATTTTCCCAGCCCTGATTCATATAGACCAGTATCGTGATGAGCTTGGTATCGGTATCGGTGTGGATACGGCCGTCTTTTTGTTGGCAGCGCCCGCGCACCGTCACCATGGTCGGTCGTCCCGTCAGATCGATGCCGAACTTCTCTTCCACGGCGGCCTTGAATGCGGGAGCCTGTAATTCATCCAGCAGCTCTTGAAACTTGGCGCCGACGACAACCTCGCTTACGGGGTAGCTCCCGGGCTTGGGGATATCCGGGAAATCGGCATTGAGCATATCGCGTGCTTCACCGCGCAGAAAGCCCGGGACGACAATGAAATCGAAGGGGTCGCGGGTCAGCGGGGTGGCCTTGAACTTTTCCAGATCGATAAACGACATGTCACACTCTCCCAGTCGAAGCTTCAGTCCACGGGTTGCGGTGATAAACCGCGGTTGCCGTGGCATGCGCTGTTCACAAGCCGCTAAATATAGCAAATTTCCTTAGAGCCGACACGGCTTTTAGCCGGGGCGGTCAGCGTTGTGCCAAACGGCGTCTTACTTCCGCCGCGGCGAGCTGTGTATCATTCAACGGCGCGTAATGCCAATTTGCCAGTACGCCGGTGAATGGCCGGGTAACGCCGTCGGCACGCAATCCCTGATGGAAACGCTGAAATTTCCGAGAGCCGCCCTCAAGTTCCACCACGTAGACCGGCTTGCCGGTGGAACAGGCCTCGGACACCATGGAGACCGAGTCGGCGGTGACGACGATATGATCGGCCAGACCCAGATAAGCGAAATAGGGATTGTCGCCGTCGCCCTCCCAGATCACCGTCGGGATATCGGCCAGCCTGTCGCGCAAGACCGCCGCGGCTTCAGCCCCGCTGCGGCGCGACAAGGTGACGAGCAACCCGGCGCCGGTGGCACGGCTCATGGCTGCTAACTTGTCCGCCAGACCGCGGATGATTTCCGGTGTGACCCGGTAGATCTTGTTCGTGCCGCCGATCAGCACCGCCACCAGGGGCCGCGGCAAGTGCGCCAGGGAGGGCGCAAAACGCGCCGCTTCCGCTGCCAGACGCTCCGCCGTTACGCGATGGAGGGCGCCGCGGGTTGGAAACACATTGGGGCCGCTGCAGTTATCGTGGCGTGGCGGGATGATCAGGTCGAAATGACGGAATGCTACTCCCGGATTTTGAATCTGGATGGTGAAGGTCCGCCCCTGGCTGGCGCGGCGGATGGCGATGGCGGCGGCCACCGTGGCCCGCCCGGTCGCGATCAACACATCGGGCCAGGGCGGGACGAGGGGGTCGCTGTCCGGCGTGTAGGCGCGCAGCGGCGTCCACCACAGGCCGGGTGGCAAGTATTTCCACGGCGGGCGCGGATAAACATGTTTGCGGACGATATCCAGGCCCAGCGCCTCGGCCAGGCCGAGGCATTGATTTTCCATGCCGGGCTTGGCGTCGGTTATTACCCAAGAGCTGCTAATGATCATTGATTGCCGCGCCGCCTAAGTGGTCAATGCAGGATGGAGCCGGTTGCCGGTTGGTTTCAAGCATATTGATCGATGACCGTTCACTCAAAGCTGGAAATTGGCTCGTGTCATCCGCGGCGGCGTTCACGGATTCGCACGACAAGCCGACAATATCATATCAAGCATTCGCGACCTGCAGCCCGGAAAGGTGTGTAAACCCGCGCTATGACCCGGGCATGGTATAGGCTCGGGTGATCGCATGCCGCGATGCCGGTCGCAAAGTGCTGGCCAGAATGGCATAATTCGCCGAAGTTCCGCGAGACATCGTGCGATCGGATCACTCCCCGAGGATGCCTTTGATATGACTATCAACATCGCCACCTTCAGCAATGTCACCGGGGGTAATGCCCTGTTCAAGGCGCTGACCCATCCCAAGGCCGCCGACGAGGCGCGCAGCTTGCTGGCCGCGCTGCGGGCCGCCGGTCCCGTCGCGGTCTATGATCCGCTCGGCTACGCCGAGGCCTTTGCCTGTATCCACAGTCTCAAAGACGTAAAGGTCGAGGCGCTGTACGTGCAGCGCGTCGAAGATGTGGGGCGTGAACTGTTCGATCGGACCGCCCAGGCGGTGGCGGGGTTGGCACAGTGTCCGGCCAAGACCCTGTTCGTGATCGCTTTCGATGCTCAGCGTCTGTTGCGGCAAATCCAGCATCTCATTCCCGAGGATGCGAAGGTGGTGACGCTGGACAGTATGCGGCTGCCCGACCGGATGCTCACCAATACGCGGCGCTATCTCGATCCCCTCAATTTTGCGACGAACTTCGCCTTGTTTCGTGACAAAGCGGGTCACCACACGCGCTTGGTGACCAGCAACTACTGGCACGGCTACGGTGCCAAGGATACCGGGATGTGGCTGTGTCTGTTCGATCACGAAGGGCGGGTCATGACCCAGTGGTCCCTGGATATGCCCGCCAGTATCGGCAGCATCGTCATCGACAGTGCCGAGGTACGCAAGCGTTTCGGGCTGGCGGAATTCGAGGGCAGCCTGTTCATGCACGTCATTCATATCGCAGGGCACGACGTGGTGAAGTATGCTTTGGATACCTACGGCGATGATCCCAAGGTGCTCTCCTGTACCCATGACGCCAATTCCTGGCCGTCGGAATTCTACGCGGGCCTGCCGGCGCCGCAGGACGATGAACGGGTCATGATGTGGATCGAGAACAGCCTGCCCATCCCCATTCCGGCCGGCAGCGTCGGTCTGCGCAAGATGGGTGTCGACAATGACACCCGTTACCTGCAGAAAGAGATACCGGCCTTCGGTACCTACGGTTTGGACGTGGCGGAGTTGCAGCCCGGGTCGCGCTGGCCCGAACAGCTCGAGGTGTGCGCCGGTAAATATTTCGTGCGGCCCCGCTACGAGGTGTTCAAGCATCAAGGCCGCTGCCGCATCGCCCACGCCAACGTGGAACGCAGCGATCTCAGCTATGATCCCGATTATTCCAAGGCGGCCGGATTTCTGGGCAAGGGTTACATACTCCCTGCGCCGATCCTGCCCCTTGGGCAGTTCCGCACCGAGGTGTTGCCCACGCCCATGGCCACCTGTCAGCAGGAACTGGCGCTGGCGGCGGTGATGTACGACGCCAACGGAACGGAGGTGGCTCACCACGCCTTCGGGAACATGCCGCGCAATGCGATGAGCCTGCTGGATGTAAATGCCTTTCTTACCCAGGCTAAGGCTTCCCTGCCCAGCGGCTACGGCCATGTGGAATTGGTTTATGACCTGGCCGCGGGAGACCGGCTCGATGGCTGGTTGCACAGCCTGTTCCGCTATCAGGAGCTGGAAAACGGCCATATCGCCGAGACCAGCTTCGGCGCCCATATGTTCAACATCCCGGTCGTTTACAAGAACGAACCTCAGTCCTATGCCGGTCCTCCGCCCGGCTTGAGTACCCGCTTGTTCCTGCGTCTCGGCGACGCGCCATGGGATTCAATATGCCAATTGATCTATCCCACCTCTGGGTCGTGGCATCCCCATTCCACCACCGAGCTGATCCTGTGCAACAAGGAGGGGGCGGAGATCGCCAAATGTGCGGTGGCCATCCCGTGCAGCGGTTCCCTGTTGTGGCGTTACAGCGAGATGTTCGATGCCAAGACCCGCCAGACCGCGGGCAGCGGTGCCTATGTGATGGTGCGCGACCTTACCTGCAGACTGTTCGGCTATCATGGCCTGGTGAACCAGGAAGGGGCGTTCAGTTTCGATCATATGTTCGGTTTTTAAAAAGACCGCGATCGCCTTTCGCAGCTTTTTCCCGCCTGACTTACGCCGCGGCAGCCAGGCGGCCATCATGTTGCCAGCTGAGCGGGATATGCTTTTTCGAAAATCTGCTGGATTCGCCCATACGGGCACAAGCAGGAAGAGGTAGGTGACGGCAGGGCTTAGCGTTACTGTTTTTTTACTGTCAGAAACAAACCCCGGCCGCGACACGGGCCGGGGATGTCGTCATTTTCCTTTGGAGTTTTTACTTAGGGGCGATCATCCCCACACGTGAGCCATGGACGCGATGTCAAATATCAGCAAAACGAATACTGCGACCGTGGCCAGATAACTGCCGGTAGATTCTGGAACTGGATTACTCATTAACACTCTCCTTATTTTTTGTATGGGATTTTGGGCATAAGCCGGCGGGAGATCCTGCGCCGCTTATCTGATAAGTGTAGTAAGGATTTCCGGGTATTCCAGCCGGAAGCAGTCTACAGGCCTGTACGATGGGCAACGGTGATTTTGGGGTGAAGTCCGGCACGGGGATCACGCGATACCCCTTGCCGCATTTGAGTTCAGTCTGAGGTCAGGGTCAGCAGAATGTCGGCGTACCAGGTGCAGTTCAGTCCCAAGGCCTCGTCCAGTTCCAGGTCGCGGGTCCCGACATCGAGTCGTGCCGAATGGACCCCCAGCAGAATCCACGGCAGGTCATCTTGCACCGATTGCCGACCGGCGACGCGCATCACCACGGGGGCGCCGCTGGTGCCCCGGTGGGAGCGCGCATCGGTGAGAAAATAGCCCTGGCCCTGGAAGCGCAGGCCGAACGAGGACGCGATCACCGCTTGGCGTACCACCGGCATGTGATGCAGCGTATCGTGGAAGCCCAGGGGAAAGCCCACCATCAATACCGTGGTACCGACCTCAGCCTCGTCGAGGTTGCGTAATAAGTGCTCGGGGGTGAAGGTGCGATAGACCGTTGATTCGGGCAGTGCGGTGCGGTCGATCTCGATCACCGCCACGTCGATCTCGCCGGCTCGATCGAGGCCTTGACGCCACAGACTGTTGCCGTCGCGGTACAGCGGAATGGAGAACTGGACGGATTCGGCCATATTGTCGGGATTGGTATGCAGCTCAATCTCGATGCGGTCGGGGAAATGCCCGCTCGCTTCATCGATCATGACATGGCGGCTGGTGACCAGGAACAGGCGCTGGTCACGCGCGAATAAAAAACTGCTGGCGTTGGTCAGCCCCCGCTGTCCTTCGAAGGTGGAGACGCGTGCGGCGGTGAGTAATAGCGATTCGATCATCGGTGTGTCAACTCATCGTGAAGTCATCAAAGGTGTGCCGCACGGCGGTACTTGCCTGGCGACGCTTCCAAATCCCGAAGCAATGTCGAGTTCAATCCCCTCCCGCCGCGCCGCCGCCTTCACTTGCCGCCATGCGTCGGCGCCAGCGCCGCGGCATAACTTGTTCTTAAGGCATCCACTTGTCCGGATTGAGTGGGGCGGCTGTAAATATCAATGTGTGGAGGACGTTCGTAATCAGGGCGAAGTCGAATAATACCGTTTTGCAGTCAGATCGCCTATGATCGCGGCCATTTGATTGAGTTCATCATGAGACGAGGCGCCGCTGGTGATTACTTCAAGGTAATCAGGCCCTTCATGCTAATGAAATTCTCACTCCAGTTCTTCCCGCTTTCGATCACCTGATGCCGTCGGGCGCACGACGCGTACCCATGGCGTACGCTTCCGGCGGCCAATCCGGGTTTCGCGTCCGGCAACGGGCCTGGTCATCATGTGGCGGCGATAACCCAAGACCGCTGTTAAATGATAACGATGTTCGAGCCGCTGTTCCTGCAAGCGGCTCCAGCCGCTTTGAGTGGCGTCGCCCGCTTGATCTAATAGACCGGCTTGTCGCCGGGCGGCCGGGTCTTGAAGCGGCGGTGCACCCACAGGTATTGCTCGGGGATTTGGCGCGCCTGGTTTTCGATAAGGCGCATAATGCGCGCTGCGTCGCTCACCTCGTCATCGCCGGGGAAGTCCTGCAGCGGTGTCTGTAGGGTGATGCGATAGCCCCGATCGTCGGGCAGGCGTTGCGCCAGTACCGGGATTACCGGAGCGCCGCTGGTCTTGGCGATACGTGACGTGGCCGTGATGGTGGAGGCGGGGACACCGAAGAACGGCACGAAGGCGCTGTGCTTGCCGGCGTAGTTTTGATCAGGCGCGTACGCCAGCGACTGGTTGCGCTTGAGGACCTGGAACATGGCGCGCAGATTGGTATGGGGGATCAGCGCGGCGCAGTGGTCGCGATGGCTGCGGAGCAGCATATATTCATAGAGGGCGTTCTTGTTCTGGCGATAGGACACGTACAAGGGCGTGTGCAGGGCCAGCAGGCGCGAGAACAGTTCGATGCAGGTGAAGTGTCCGAACAGTACGATGGCGCCGCGGCCCTTTTGCAAGGCCGCGTGCAGGTGTTCCAGGCCGTCGATGTGTAGCAGCGGCCGCAGGCGTTCCGCAGGTGTCCACCAGCTGATGGCCGTTTCCACCAGGGCCATGCCCATCGATTCCAGGTGCTGTTGCAGCAGCCGTTCACGCTCGGCGTCGCTCAGTTCGGGCAGACACAGGGCCAGATTGACCCGGGCGACATGGGCGCGCGCCTTGCCCAGCCGTTCCATGAGTCGGCCCAGGGTTCGGCCCAGACTCATCTGGCGGCGATAGGGCAGTTGTGCGAGCAGCCACATGAAACCCAGCGCCAGCCAGGTTGGCCAGTAGCGCGGCGCGAGAAATCGCCATGAGAATCGGTTAGCAACGGTCACGAGGTTCGTCTGGAAATTAAGAAATTCTACATGCCTGTCATGATGCTGTCCAAAAACCTAAACATATCCCTCATGCTAAGATACGCACAGGACGAGGGTCGCATAGCAGGGCAGATGGCATGAAGATACATATCCCCGATTTCGAATCGGCCCGGGTGCTGGTGGTGGGTGATGCCATGCTGGACCGTTATTGGCACGGCAGTACCTCGCGCATCTCGCCTGAGGCGCCGGTGCCGGTGGTGCGCGTCGACCAGGCCGAGGAGCGGCCCGGCGGGGCCGGCAATGTCGCCCTCAACATCGCCGCCTTGGGCGCGCGGGTCTCCCTGGTGGCGGTGACCGGCGCCGACGATACGGCGCAGGCGCTGGCCGGCCAACTGAGCGCCGCCGGGGTGCGGTGTCTGTTCCGCAGCGTCGCGGGTATGGCCACGGTCACCAAGCTGCGGGTATTGAGCCGGCATCAGCAATTGATCCGCCTCGATTTCGAGGGCGGTATTCCCGGCTTCGACGGCAGCGCTTTGCTGGAGCCGTTCCATGAGGCTCTGCCTGAAGCGGACGTGGTGGTGTTGTCCGATTACGGCAAAGGGACGCTGGGCGCGATACGGGACTTGATCAAGGCGGCGCGCGCCGCAGGCTTGCCGGTATTGGTGGACCCCAAGAGCCGCGACTTCGGTTTGTATCGCGGGGCGTCGCTGGTGACGCCCAATCTCGCCGAGTTCGAAGCGGTGGCGGGTCATTGCCATGACGAGGCGGAGATCGCGGCCAAGGGTACGGCGCTGCTGGCCGAGCATGACATTGAGGCCCTGTTGATCACCCGCGGTGAACAGGGCATGACGCTGCTGCGGCGCGGCAATGCCGCCCTGCATCTGCCGGCCAAGGCGCGGGAGGTTTACGATGTCACCGGTGCCGGCGACACGGTGATCTCGGTGTTGGCGGCGACACTGGCGGCGGGCGAGGATTTGGCCCAGGCCACGGCCCTGGCCAATCTCGCCGCCGGTATCGTGGTGGGCAAGCTGGGCACGGCCACGGTGAGCGTCCCCGAGATCCGCCGCACCTTGCGCGAGAACGGGGCGGTGGAGCGCGGTGTCGTTACCGTCGAGCAACTGCTGGCGGCGGTGGAGCAGGCGCGCGGCCGCGGCGAGAGACTGGTGATGACCAACGGTTGTTTCGATATCCTGCACGCCGGGCATGTCGCCTATCTGCAGGAGGCACGGCGCCTGGGCGATCGCCTGATCATCGCCGTCAACGACGATGATTCGGTGCGGCGTCTCAAGGGTGCGACCCGGCCCATTAATTCACTGGATCACCGCACGGCGGTGTTGGCGGCCCTGCAGTGCGTCGATTGGGTGGTGCCGTTCGGCGAGGATACGCCGCGGGATTTGATCTGCCGGATACGGCCCGATTATCTGGTAAAGGGCGGAGATTACCGGCCGGAACAGGTGGCGGGTTACGATTGTGTGACGGCCGGCGGGGGCGAGGTGATGATTCTCGCGTATCATGCCGGTCAGTCCACGTCGCGTATCATCGAGCGGTGTCGGACCTGAGCGGGGAGATGCGGCGTTGAAGGGACAGGGTTTCACAGGCAGATGATGTGATGGACTTCGAGTTGAATACCGCTATCGCCGAGCACCGTGCCGCCGTTGACAGGGTGGCGGCGCTGGAACCGGCGCTGCGGCGGGCGGTGACCCTGATCCGCGATGCCTTCGCCGCGGGACGGCGTCTGTTCGTATGCGGTAACGGCGGTTCGGCGGCCGACGCCCAGCACCTCGCCGCGGAGCTCACCGGCCGTTTCGAAAAGGAACGGCGCGGCTACCCTGCAATTGCCTTGAGCACCGATACCTCGGCCCTGACGTCCATCGGCAACGACTACGGTTTCGATCACATCTTCGCCCGCCAGTTGGAGGCCCTGGCGACACGCGGCGACGTGCTGGTGGCGATCACGACCTCCGGCAATTCTCCGAACGTCATTAAGGCCGTGGAACAGGCCCGTGCCCTGGGCGTGCTTACCATCGGTTTGCTGGGGCGCGACGGCGGCGGTTGCGCGGAATTGGTGGATATCCCGCTGGTGGTGGGGGTGGCGCGTACCGCGCGTATCCAAGAGGCCCACGTATTGATCCTGCATTTGCTGTGCGAAGCTTTGGACGGCTGAATGAACTGAAAGATTGACGAGTCTCATCTTGCGCTATCTATACAGCTTATCGCTCTACCTGCTGGTTCCCTTCGTCGTCTTGAGACTGATCTGGCGCAGCTTCCGCGCGCCCGCCTATCGGCGGCGCTGGGCGGAGCGCTTCGGCTTCTTTGCCCGTTTGCCGGTGGAGGGCGCGGTATGGGTGCACGCGGTATCCGTCGGCGAGGTACAGGCGGCGTTGCCTTTGCTTGACTGGCTGCTGCAGGAACGGCAACTACCGGTGGTGGTGACGACTACCACGCCGACGGGTTCGGAAAGAGTCCGGCAGCAGCTGGGCGATCGGGTGTTTCACTTCTATGCCCCCTATGATCTGCCCGGCGCGGTGCGGCGTTTCCTCAAACGGGTCCGTCCTCGCGCGGTCATTATCATGGAGACCGAGATCTGGCCCAATCTGTTTCATCGCTGCCGTTCTTACGGCATTCCGTTGATTCTCGCCAACGCGCGACTGTCGACGCACTCGGCGCGGGGCTACCGCCGGTTCCGCCGCCTGACCAGGGCCACCTTGGGCAATGTCACGGAACTGGCCGCCCAGGCGCGTCCCGATGCGGACCGTTTTATTGCGCTGGGGATGGACGCCCAACACGTGCAAGTCACGGGCAATATCAAGTTCGATATTCAGCTCCCTGGAAACTTGCGTGATCGCGCGAGGCAATTGCGCGATGAATGGGGTGATCAGCGGCAGGTATGGGTCGCCGCCAGTACCCACGCGGGCGAGGAAGAGTTGGTGCTGAGTGCCTTCGACATGGTGCGCACGCGCCTGCCGCAGGCCTTGCTGATATTGGTGCCCCGCCACCCGGAACGCTTTGACAAGGTGGCGGAACTGTGTCAGCGGCGCGGCTACGCGGTGGCGCGTCGCAGCGAAGGAAAACCGCCCTTTGCCGCGGATGTCGCGGTGTTTCTCGGTGACACCATGGGGGAATTGCCGTTGTTTTACGCCAGCGCCGATGTGGCCTTTGTCGGCGGCAGCCTGGTGCCCACCGGCGGACACAATGTCCTGGAACCCGCGGCGCTGGGTATCCCGATTGTGGTGGGGCCCTATACCCATAACTTCCTGGAGATTACGCGGGCCTTGATCTCTTACGGCGGCGGCGAGCGGATAGAGACTGTCACCGACCTGGCCACGGTGGTGGTGCGGTTCCTGGAAAACACCAAGCTGCGCGACGCGGCGGGTTCCTGCGGCCGCGAATTGGTAGAGCGCAATCGCGGCGCGCTGGCCAAGCTGGAGTCGATCCTGGATGCTTATGTGGCAGTCTAGGGTGGTCAAAACTGACCGATGCGTCGCGCGGCGATCACTCTAACCAACGGTTGATCTGATCCACGTCGGCGGGGGTGAGCGTACCGGCGGCCTGCTTCAATTGCAGGGAACTGATGATGTACTGGTAACGGGCCTGCGCGTAGTTGCGTTGTGCGTTGAAAAGATCGCTTTGGCTTTTCAAGACGTCGACGATGGTGCGCGTGCCGACCTCATATCCGGCCTGGGTGGCGTCCAGGGCGCTTTGCGTGGAGACCAGGGCCTGCTTGAGGGCATTGACGCTGTTGATGGCGTCGAGCACGCTGAGATAGGCGCTGCGGGCCTGGCGATCGGTGGAGCGTCGTTGCTGTTCCAGCGCCTCCTTGGCCTGGGTCAAGCGATACACCGCGGCCTGTACCCGCGACGAGGTGCCGCCGCCCTGATAAAGCGGCAGAGAGAATTGCAGGCCGATCTGGGTGTCGTTGGTGGTGCTGCCGCCGAACAAGCCGGCGCTCACGTCGCTGTAACCGTAACTGGCGACCGCATCCAGCTTGGGATAATGGCCGGCGCGATTCAGTTCTACATCTTCCCGCGCCTTGTCCACGGCGGCCTGCGCGGCGATGAGCTGGTAGTTTTGCTTCAGGGCGGTATCGACCCATTTTTTCACGTCGGCCGGTTCGGGTGACGGCAGGGTGATATCGTCTTTAAGCGGTTCCAGGGAGCCGTGGAATTTCCCCGTTACCTCACGCAATTGTTCCTTGGCGATCGCCAGCTGATTTTGCGCGGTGATCTCTTGCGCTACCGACAGGTCGTAGGCGGCCTTGGCTTCCTGCACGTCGGTGATGGCGATCATGCCGACGTCGAAGCGTTGCTGGGCCTGTTCCAGTAGGTGTTGGTTGGATTTTTTTGCCGTTGTACGAACAGGTCACGGCGATAAAGGGCCTGGCTCAGGTTCAGGCTGTAGCCCTTGGTATTGTAATAAAACGTGGTCGGCTGAAAGCCGGGAAAAGGTGCGCCGCTGATGCTGGTGTATTCCTGGCGGTCGCGGGTCATTGAGGCGCCGAGGGATATTTGCGGGAGCAGTTGGGCCGTGGCCTGGGTCTTGGTCTCCGCCACCGCATGATAGGCGGCCTCGGCCTGGCGCAACTGGGGATCGCTGGCGGTGGCCAGTTTATAGATGTCCAACAGGTTGTCGGCGCTTGCCGCGGCGGGAAAAACGCACAGAGAGCACGCGATCGCCAAACGGCGGTAGGCGGAGAGGGTCATATCCTATCCCTTATCAGTAGGTCGGCATCTTCGGATCCACCTCGCAGGCCCAGGCATGGATGCCGCCGGCAAGATTGAGGACCTTGTCGAAGCCGACTTGTTCCAGGTAATTCGCAACCCGCGCGCTGCGCATGCCGTGATGGCAGATTACGATGGTCTCACGTTCCGGGTCCAACTGTTCCAAGGCGTGCGGAACCTGATTCATGGGGATATGGTGCGAGCCGGCGATGTGGCAGATGGCATATTCACCCGTTTCGCGCACATCCAACAGGAGCGGCGCCGGATCGGCGATCGTCAGATATTCTCGCAGTTCGTTTGCCGTGATTTCTAACATGCAGTGTTCCGAGCCTTGCGCTTGAGGCGGTTCCGCCCCGATTATACTACGCTGTGCTCTTCGAGTTAAAAGACGAAACGCTGCGGTTGCGGGGCGTTGACCAGCGGCGGCAGAACGGTCTCGAACAAAGCCTGTTTGACCCACCCCTGTTCTGCGGTGCGGGTGATGAGGTAGGCCTCCATCACCGGCTCCTGCCCGGTGATGACGAACAAACGTCCGCCCAGTTTTAGGCTTTGCAGAAAATTGTCGGGCAGCGCCGGCAGGGAACCGGTGATGGCGATGACGTCGTAAGGGCCGTGACGATCCCAGCCGTTGACCGCATCGCCGTTTTCCAAGGTGACGTTGCCCAAACCGAGTTCGGCCAGCCTGCGACCTGCGTTCTCGATGAAATCGGGATAGATCTCCACGGAATAGACGTGTTTGCCGCTGTGCGCCAGCAGGGCGGTGACGTAGCCACTGCCGGTGCCCACCTCCAATATCGTGTCGGAGCTCTTGATGTTGAGGGCCTGCAGCATTCGCGCCTCTACCTTGGGGGCCATCATGACCTGGCCATGGTCCAAGGGGACGTTGATGTCGGCATAGGCGAGTTTAAGATAGGCCGTGGGCACGAATTTGTCTCGCGGCAGGTCCTCGATTAGTTCCAAGACCCGTTGGTCCAGTACGTCCCAGGGCCGGATTTGTTGTTCGATCATGTTGTGGCGGGCCTGGGCCAGGTTCATGTTGCTCATCATCCCTCAATCCTCGATACCAAAGCCCATCAAGATTAAGCGGTTTGCCGAATCTAGGCAAGGGAACCGCCGGTTTTGCCTTGCAAATGCGGCGCGCATGGATTAGCTTTGACCCTTTCTCCAACGGCGATCTGCCGTTGGCAGGCTAGGGGTGCCCGTGCCGGGCTGAGAAACACCCTCTGAACCTGATCCGGTTGATACCGGCGTAGGGAAGCCACAGCTGATCGCCCCCTGCGTCCATATCACCCCAAGCCCTTGAGGATAGCGATATGAGCGCACGCCCCGACGAAGTCTTTTTGAGCCAGACCGCCAAGGTCGACCAGGCGGCTGTCCGGCCCTTTCCCAATTCCCGCAAGATCCATGTCCAGGGCAGCCGTCCCGACATCCGGGTCCCCATGCGCGAGATCGCCCTGGCCCCCACGCCCGCCGGCATGGGAGCGGAACACAATCCGCCGATCACGGTGTACGATACCTCCGGGCCTTACACCGATCCCGCGGTGAGCATCGATATCCGCCAGGGTCTGCCCGACGTGCGCAGTCGCTGGATAGACGAACGGGGCGATACGGAAGTCCTGGCCGCGCTCAGTTCCGCCTACGGCCGGCACCGCGCCGCCGACCCCGCCTTGGCGCATTTGCGCTTCGCCGGACATTTGCGTCGGCCGCGCCGCGCCAAGAGCGGCGCCAACGTCACCCAGATGCATTACGCCCGCCGCGGCATCGTCACCCCCGAGATGGAGTATGTGGCCATCCGCGAAAACCAGCGCTTGGAACTGTACCGCGACCTGCTGATCCAGCAGCACCCCGGCCATGATTTCGGTGCCAGTCTGCCCAAGGAAATCACCCCTGAATTCGTGCGCGACGAAGTGGCGCGTGGCCGGGCCATCATCCCGGCCAACGTCAATCATCCCGAACTGGAGCCCATGATTATCGGCCGTAACTTCCTGGTGAAGATCAACGGCAACCTGGGCAACTCCTCGGTCACTTCTTCCATAGAAGAAGAAGTAGCGAAAATGACCTGGGGCATCCGCTGGGGTGCCGATACCATCATGGACCTGTCCACCGGGAAGAATATCCACGAGACCCGCGAGTGGATCATCCGCAATGCGCCGGTGCCCATTGGTACCGTGCCCATCTACCAGGCCCTGGAAAAGGTGGATGGCAAGGCCGAGGAACTCACCTGGGAGATCTTCCGCGACACCCTGATCGAGCAGGCCGAGCAGGGGGTGGATTATTTTACCATCCATGCCGGGGTGCGGCTGTGCTACGTGCCGCTCACCGCCAAGCGCCTCACCGGCATTGTGTCCCGCGGAGGCTCCATCATGGCCAAGTGGTGCCTGGCCCATCACCGGGAGAACTTCCTCTACACGAATTTCGAAGAAATCTGCGAGATCATGCAGGCCTACGATGTGAGCTTCTCCCTGGGCGATGGCCTGCGTCCCGGCTCCATTTACGACGCCAACGACGCCGCCCAATTCGGCGAACTGGAGACCCTGGGCGAACTCACTGAGATCGCTTGGCGGCACGACGTGCAGACCATGATCGAGGGCCCCGGCCACGTGCCCATGCACATGATCAAGGAAAACATGGACAAGCAGCTGGAAGTCTGCCACGAGGCGCCGTTCTATACCCTGGGGCCGCTCACCACCGATATCGCCCCCGGTTACGACCACATCACCTCCGGGATCGGTGCCGCCATGATCGGCTGGTTCGGTACTGCCATGCTGTGTTACGTCACCCCTAAGGAACACCTGGGTCTGCCTGACAAGGATGACGTCAAGGAGGGCATCATTACCTACAAAATCGCGGCCCACGCCGCCGATCTCGCCAAGGGTCATCCCGGCGCGCAGATCCGCGACAATGCCTTGAGCAAGGCACGCTTCGAATTCCGCTGGGAAGATCAGTTCAATCTTGGCCTGGATCCGGACCGCGCCCGGGAATACCACGATGCCACCCTGCCCAAGGATTCCGCCAAGGTGGCGCATTTCTGCTCCATGTGCGGTCCGCATTTCTGCTCCATGAAGATCACCCAGGAAGTGCGTGACTACGCCGCGGAGCAGGGCCTGTCCGACGAAGAAGCCGTGGCAAAGGGGATGTCGGAGAAGGCCGCGGAATTCGTGGAGCAGGGCGTGCAGATCTATCGGAAATCCTGAGGTCCACAAAAGCACCTGCGCCGCCTTCGTCCGGAGGAGAGAAGGGTGAAGGCGGCGGCTTACGGAACAACGGTGTTTCGAGTTCCCGCCTGCTCAGGGAATCCTGGCGGGTGGTTTTTGCTCTAGCCGGGCCCATTCCGCGGGGGTATGGGCCTTGACGCTCAGGGCGTGCAAGGCGCCGCTGCTCAGCTGGTCCGAGAAGCAGGCCAGGACCTGCTGCTGCCTCCTCACCGGTGGCATTTTTTCGAATCGTTCGCTCAAGACTACTACGGAAAAATTGCAATCGGCGCCTTCCACCTCGATTGCGGCGTCCGGAAGTGCCCGCTTTATTTTTGCCTCCATTTCCGCTTTTTCCATGGTCGTTTCCCGCGCGTTGCTGGTGTTTTCGGTCAAATCGAGCTGCCGCTCAATTCACGGCATCGTCGAGCATGGTCAGCAGCGAACCATCCTCGAGCATCGCGGCTATGATATCGCTGCCGCCGACCAATTCGCCTTTGATGAACAATTGGGGAAACGTCGGCCATTGTGACACGGACGGTAATCGTGCCCGTATCTGGGGTGCCCGCAAGATATTCACGAACGCGAACGGTTTGCCCGTTTGCTTCAATGCCGCCACGGCGGTACCGGAAAACCCGCATTCCGGAATTTCTGGTGTGCCCTTCATGTACAGGATAACCGGATTCTCGGCCAGCTGACGACGGATGATTTCTTCTGTGCTTGGTTCGTTCATGGGAATCTCCTTTAGGCAACGATCTGTTGACGTATGCGTGCTCTCTCGGGGGTCATCGCACGCAGGAATTTCAGGATTTCAATATTGGCGGCGACCTCCAGGGCGCTGAAATCGTCCAGAGTCGTCAACGACACGTCGGCGCCGCGCTCCACCAGGCTCTTGACCATGGCGGTTTTGCCGGCGGAGGAGGCATAGATCAATGCGGTCGCGCCGTTATCGTTCTGGTTGTCGATATCGATGCCGCTTTCCAGCAGCCCCTGAATGACGGCTTCCGATTCGCTCACGCATGCCATCCATAGGGCATTGTTGCCGTCTTGATTCTTGAGATTGCCCGAGGCCCCGGCCGCGAGTAGTTCTGTGCATAGCGCGACGGCGCCCTCGCGGGCTGCGCGCATCAATGCGGTATCATTGTTCGCGCCACGCTTGTCCACATTGCCGGGATCGAAACCGCGCTCGTTCATCCAGTCTAGCAGAGCCTCACTCAGTTCCGTCGCCGGTCTTGTCACCGTTTGAAACCAAGCTTCAAATCCACCGTCCAGACTGTAGCAATTCTTGAACCCGAAATCGGAAAACAATTGCGCCATGTCCTGGCTGGCATTGCCGTGATAGCAATAGATAAGGATCGGTATGTGTTTCGCCGTATGTTTTAGAAGGGCGGGAAGATTGCCGTCGCTCAAGTGCAAGGCCTTGGGATGATGATCCTCCAGGTAGAAGCGAATATCCCGCATGTCCAATACCAGCATATTGGTGTCCTTGATCATCTGTTCGGCTTGGGTCGCGGAGATGCATTGGTAGGTGAACATCGGTCCTCCCGGTCAAGATTGATTCGCTGTTAAACCCTGCGGCATGTAAAGAGGGGGGTGCATAGATTCGAGGTTCCTATGCCTCGCTGGAGGCGATCGCCTGCTGTTTCCCGGCGGTGCCGCACTTGAGGCAGCGGAAAGACACGTCGAAGGCCTGGCCCGAGCAGGCATCCAGTTTGGTCTGTCGGCAGCCCTGGTTACCACATTGCGTGCACTTATATAAATGGCCACGGCACGGAAAGGCAAAGCCTCCCTTGCGTTCGCCGTCGCACAGTATCATGTCCTATTTAATTGCCCCGTAATTCGACATTGCAATGCTCCTTGAATAGCTGACTGATTAGCGAACTCACAAGCAACCGCACACGTTACAGTCCCATGGCTAATAAGTAGCAGGAACGATGCCAGCGCCGCACCGCCAGTTAATTGATTGGTTCTCATTACAAAATTACGAATAGCTGAAATGTGCGTTTTTGTCGCAAATATGACAAAGATGCAGGTTCATCTCACGGTAAGTTGTGGTCCCGCGGTACGGCCTCAATATTGCAGCTGATATTGGCACCGTTTCCAGGAGCCTATTCATGATCGACGCCGCGAAAATTGCCGCCATCGAAGAGGCCGGCACCGCCGTACTGACTCTCAGCGAAGGAGTGGAGAAGGACGAGTTCCTGCGTTCCCGCCTGACCCGCGCCGAGGTCCGCCGCCAGGTGCGAACCATCGCGGACGTGAGTCTCGAGATTCCCGCCATGGCACGGTCCGAGCTCGCGGAGATCGCTTGGGAGGGGTGGGCGTTCACCGCACGGCACTTGCACGCCGGTGGCGACGATGGTGAGGTGTTGTGGCGTGCCGTCACCACCTTGATTCCCGCGACCCTGAGCTGGCTCAGGGTCTACCGCCACAACCAACCGGACTTGTTTATCGCCGCCATCGCGGCTAGAGAATAGGCATTGTTCTTGCTTTGTCTACTGGTGTGATGCCCTGCGTCATACATTTTGTCGTTTATGCCACAAGGAGTGCCCATGCCCATCTACGAATACCATTGCGGCGGTTGCCGGCGTGAATTCGAACTCCTGATCCGCGGTGGCGATGAGCCAGTGTGTCCCGAGTGCGGCAGTCGAGAGCTGGAAAAGCTCGTCTCCAGGCCCGCGCCTCCTCCGCAATCCCCCGGGATTATCGCCCGCGGCCGCTCCCAGGCGGCCAAAGAGGGGCATTTCAGCAATTACAGCACAGCGGAGAAGCGGCGCATCTGACGCCCGCCATCCGCGCCGCAGAGTCATGACCGCTGCTTTGGACAAGACCGGCTTGGATACCGTGATCGTCGGAGGCGGCCTGTGCGGACTCGCCCTGGCCGACAGCCTGCAAAACCTGGGACGCGATTGGGCGCTCTACGAGGCCCGCCCCCGCCTGGGCGGCCGCATCCGTTCGCAACGCAGCACGGCCACCGGCGCCATGGTCGATCTGGGTCCGACCTGGTTCTGGCCCCACGCCGATCCGCTCATGGCGGGATTGGTTGGCGAACTGGGGTTGGCAAACTTTCGCCAACACGACGACGGTACCGTCGTTGAACTCAAAGCGGTGGACAAGAGTCCGGAAAGACTGGGCGCCCCCGACCTGCACGGTGGCGCCCAACGCCTTGCCGGTGGCATGGCAGCGCTGGTGGACGCGTTGGCCGCGCGCCTGCCGGCGGAACGCCTGCGCCTGGAGCACACGTTGCTCGCGGTCGCCGATCGTGGTGAGCACGTGGAACTGACTTTCAGTCACGGCGCGGCCCGTCACACGGTGCTGGCTCGCCGCGTGGTGCTCGCTGTCCCGCCGCGCTTGCTGGAGAAGCGGGTACGCTTCGCGCCGGATTTGCCCACCAAGCTGCGCCACACCATGCGTGATACCCCCACCTGGATGGCCTCGGCGGCCAAGGCGGTGGTCGCCTATCCCAGTCCCTACTGGCGCAGCGCAGGCCACTCAGGCAATGCCTTCGTCACCCATGAACAGGCGGTGCTAGCCGAGATTTTCGACGCCTGCGCCGACGGCGGCGACCTGGCCGCCCTCGGGGGCTTCCTGGTCCTGTCACCTGCGCAGCGCGAGTCTTTCCAGCGGGGCTTGCCCATGCTGATCCACAGCCAGATCACCCAGGTCTTCGGCGAGCCGCCGGCACCGGGGGAGCTGCATTATCAGGATTGGGCCGGCGAAGAACATATCTGCTGCGATCTGGATCGCAGCGATCCGGCCCAAGGCGATTATCCTTACGGCAACTTGCTGCTCATCCAGGCGCTGTGGGACGACAAGCTCTATCTGGGTGGTTCAGAGACAGCCGTCCAAGGAGGCGGTCGTCTGGAGGGAGCGCTGGTCGCCGCCAAGCGGTTGCGGCGTGCCCTCAGCGCCATGCCCCCTTGATCAAGCTGCACGGCCCGGCATCCTTTTTGCTCCCTATATCCAATACCGGATTGTTTGTCGGTTTTGCGACATCGAGATGTACGAGGTCTTGAGGCTGTCAGCAGTGTTGTGTGAGACGGCCCCGCGTGCACGATGACCTGCCGATGCCTGCTCCTTGCGGTTATTTTTCCCTAGCGGGAGCGCGGTGAGCCGGACTCGGATTTGGAGATGAGGTAATGAAACTGCAGATCGAGCAAGCCTATGTGGAGGCGATGATCGACGAATTTCCCGCGCTGGCCCACTTGAAAGGGCAGTTGCGACTGGGCAACAAGGTCGAGATCTCCTTCTCCCACTTGTCCGATCCCGAGCTGAACTTTCTCAAAGGCCTATATCAGCAGGCCGGGCCGGACATGCAGGCTCGTGCCGCCCAGTTGTCTACGCTGCAGCAGGCCTTGAACGACGACGGCATCAGATTCAATGCCCCGGATCTGGAAAGACTGTTACCGGCCATCGTGCGCTATCTGATCGCCGACGCCATACGCGGTTGGCTGTTCACCGCCAGTGTCGCCGCCAAGCCCCTACCCTATGTGATCACCCGCTTGGATTACATTCCGGATTCCAACGACGAGACGGGCAAGGTGCTTATTGAACTGAAGGCTAATGCCAAGGGCGCGCTGATTACTGCTACCCTGCGGATCACCGCCAGCGACATCGAGGACAAATCCGTCGGCGAGATCTTCGCCGCCAAGGGTTTTTTGAAGGAGACCCCGGAACTCATCCGGGCCTACGATGAGGCTGCGGAACGCTATTTCGACTGGCGCGCCCGCTACGGGGCACAGTTTTCCGCGCAGGGGACCGGTTTTTATGCGGAAGATCCCAACGCGTCCCACCGCAATACCGATTGGTCGCGCAAGGATGTGGTGGTGCTGTCCAGCGGCGGCGGCACTGCGCGCCTGGTCAACGACGAGAGCATCCTCAGTTCCCGTGCCCTGACCCTGGACCTGCCCGGCGACATCCTCGCCCCCTACCTGAACAAGGCCGCCAAGAGCAACCGTTTTGACGCCGAAGAGGAGGTGAAGGAGATTCGGGCTGCGATCCCCACGGGCCTGTTCACACGCATCCCGATCCATGCCTACATTTTCATGTTCCACCTGGAGCTGCATCATTACCTGTGGGTACACGTGGACCACATGACGCCCTACCGCTATCAGCCGGAGCTGAAACGCAAGCTGGTTCTGCCCGACGAGCAGACCGATCTCATCGACATCCTCACCGCCGAGATGGACGTGTTGATGGACGATATTGTGGCCGGCAAGTCCGGCGGCACCACGGTGCTGTGCGCCGGTCCCGCGGGGGTGGGCAAGACCCTGACCGCCGAGGTCTACTCCGAAATCATCCAGCGTCCCTTGTACCGGGTGCATTCCGGACAACTGGGACTCAGCGTCGCCGCCATGGAGACCGCGCTCAAGGAGGTGCTGACGCGCGCTCAGCGCTGGGGCGCTGTTATGCTCATCGACGAGGCGGACGTCTACATCAAACGGCGGGACGATGACATGACCATGAATGCGGTGGTCGGCGTGTTTCTGCGGGTGCTGGAATACTTCAACGGTCTGCTGTTCCTCACCACCAACCGCGTGGACGATATCGACGAGGCCATCGTCTCCCGCTGTATCGCCATGATCAAGTTCTATCCGCCAGACAGCGAGGCGCGGCGCAAGATCTGGAAGGTGATGACCGAGCAGTTCGCCCTGGATGTGGGCGAGGGCGTCATCGCGGAATTGGCGGTGGCCTTTCCGGCGGCTACGGGAAGAGACATCAAGGGGTTGGCCAAACTAACGGCCAAGTTCTGCAACCAGAAGGGTATCAAGCCCAGCATTGCGGCCTTCAAGCGCTGTTCCATTTTTCGCGGCATGGAGCTTGGGGAGGCGCTGGAGGAAAACATATCGGTATGAACAGTCAGCAGGAGGTCCACATGGCCGCAAGTTTCAAATTCATCGGTAATCACGCTCACCTGGCCTCGCAAGACGAGATCGCCCAAGGCATCTCCGCGGCCATGGAGGTGTTTTCCCAATACAATGCCGAGCCCCTGGCGTGCGCGGCGGCGAACGACAAGCTGGATCGAGACGAACTACTCAGCCGCGAAGAGGCGGAATTGTACGTGATCTGGGAGACTGCCGACGATAAGGCGTTCCGCGCCATTACCGTCGGCTGGCTGGTGCGCGATATCGACATTCGCCTGGCATTGGACCCGCCTGTTTAGAACGGCTAAGGGGAAAGCCACCATGACGGTAGAACAAGTGATCGCAGCCCTGCACGGCATGCCGCCACAGGCGGTGGTGCTGATGGAAGGCGATGCCGGTTATTCCCTGATCGCGGGCATGACGCTCGAGGAAAACAGCAACGGCATGCCCGACGAGGTGATTCTGTTTCCATCCCTGGAGGATGATTAGCAGGCCCGCCTGCTCCGACTCATTCGAAAACGCTCGCGAAAGACCACCATGAAACTCTATATGACACCGGGTTCCTGTTCGACCGGTATCCACATCCTCCTCGAGGAACTGGAGCTGCCCTTCGAGGCTTATATTGTGAACCTGCCGGCGGGAGATCAGTACCTGCCCGACTATGTGGCCATCAACCCCAAGTCCACCATCCCGACCCTGGTGCGGGATGACGGTGCTGCCCTCACCGAGTTTGGTGCCATCGCGTATTGGTTGGCGCGCGCCTATCCCAAGGCGCGGCTGATGCCGGGGGATGTGAAGGGGGACAGCCTGGTCATCGAGACCATGGACTTTGTGGTGGGCACCATCCACGGTCAGGGTTTCACGCGCATCTTTACCACCACCAATTTCACGCCCCACGAGGCCGATCACCCGGCGGTGGAGGCCCGTGGCCGCGACATCGTCGCCAAGGCCTTTGCCGTCATGGACCAGCAGTTGAAGGCCGGGGAATACGTGGCCGGCGGTTTCTCCATCGCCGATGCGGCGTTGTTCTACGTGGAATTCTGGGCGGACAAGACCAGGATCGAGTTGCCACCCAACTGCCTCGCCCACTACCAACGCATGCTGACGCGCCCGGCGGTGCAGCAAGTATTGCGCGAAGAGGGTTACCGTTGATATGCGCAGTATCTCCGGGTTTGGACGATGCAACTTGACGCGGGAAGCCATGCCATGACCGGCCATGCTCATGCCGTGACGAAGTCCCACGGTGATCCGCCACTTGATTCGAGTTATGCGCGATTGGGCGCGCCCTATCACACACGGGTCGATCCCACGCCGTTGCCCGCACCGAGGATGGTTCACTTCAATAGCGAGCTGGGTGCCGAATTGGGCATCGACGTTGGCGAGGAGGCAGTGGCGCGGCTCACGCCCATCCTGGCCGGCAATCAAGCTTGGCCGGATTATGCCCCCCTGGCCTCGGTATATGGGGGACACCAGTTCGGTGCCTGGGTTCCCCGGCTTGGTGACGGCAGGGCCCTGCTGATCGCGGAAATACGCGCGCTCCATGGCGGTCGCGCGGAACTGCAACTCAAGGGGTCCGGGCAAACACCTTACTCCCGCGGCTCGGACGGTCGCGCGGTCCTGCGTTCTTCAATCCGTGAATACCTGTGTTCCGAGGCCATGTATGCCCTGGGCATCCCCACCACCCGTTGTCTGAGCCTGGTGGCTTCGCCCCAGCCGGTGCTGCGAGAGACGACAGAGAGCGCGGCGGTGGTGTGCCGGGCGGCACCCAGCTTTGTGCGCTTCGGGCATTTCGAATATTTTTACCACGGGGATCACCATCAATACCTCGGCCCCCTGGCTGACCACGTTATCGACGGGCACTTTCCCCATCTGAGCGGCCGCGCGGACCGCTACGCCGCTTGGCTCAAGGAGGTGGTCGAGCGCACCGCACGGCTGATGGCCCAGTGGCAAAGCGTGGGTTTCTGCCACGGCGTGATGAACACCGATAATTTTTCGATCCTCGGACTAACCCTGGATTACGGCCCCTTCGGCTTTATGGACGCCTTTCGCCTGCATCACGTCTGCAATCATTCCGATTATGAGGGGCGTTACGCCTACGCCGCTCAGCCGGAGATCGGCCAGTGGAACTGTTCGCGGCTGTTGCAGGCCACGCTGCCGCTGTTGGCGCCTCGTCAGGAAGAGTCAGCGCAAATCGCTACGGACATCTATGAGGGCTATGCGCCTGCCTTTTCCCGGGAGGCGCTGCGCTGCTGGACACAAAAACTGGGTTTCGGCGAAGTGCGGGACGGCGACGCCGAACTGGTCGGCCGATTCCTCACGCTGCTGCAGCGCGGCAAACTGGATTTTACCCGCAGCTTCCGCCGCCTCGCCGAGATCCGCAAGGACGAAGATCGGCCGGCGGCCGGCATGCGTGAAGAGAGGTTGGATGTGGAGGCCTTCGATGCCTGGGTGAACGATTATCGCGTCCGCCTGCAGGCAGAGGGCAACGGTGACGACGCCGCGCGGGCCCGCCGCATGAACCGGGTTAACCCCAAGTACGTACTGCGCAATCACCTGGCCCAAGGCGCCGTCGCCAAGGCCGAGGCGGGCGACACCGGGGAGATCGCCACCCTGCTGCAGGTGCTGAGCCGTCCCTACGATGAGCAGCCCGGCATGGAGGCCTATGCCGCCGAACCGTCCGCCGAGCTGCGGCATATCGAAGTCGGTTGTTCGTCATGACGACGGAAGATTCGTGCGGGGCCGGAGACGGCGGCGATTTCACGCCCTATTCATTCCATCCATCAACAGGAGTATTGCCATGAAGACATTGATCAAGACCACCGCAGATGGCCGCAAAGTAGAGGTCATCGGGCAAACCGTTTGCCTAGACGGCAAGCAGGAGGCCACCGACCTGGTGTCCGTCAGGGAACACCCAAATCGGGCGGCTATCCTGCAAGCCGTTCCCGACGCCACCCACATGGCCGGCCGGTTGCCCTTGACGGCGGAACAGGCCGCGATCGCCCAGGCCGCACTGGACGAAGCCAGGCAAGCCTATCAGAACAGTCCGACCGGCATCTCCGAGCGTATCCGCCTGTCGATCAGGGATGCCTTATCGAAACTCGATTGAGCTTCGCGCGGGGACTGCCTGATCCCCGCGCGGCTGAGGTCTCGCTCGCTGGCGGGCGATGTGAGCTATACCGGGCGGTTTTCTCCCGGATCGCGCACCGGCCCCATGAGAGCCAGGCCTTCTTCGTAGCTGATGGCGGGAAAGGTGTCGGAAAAGCTCAAGGCCTTGTCGGCCACCTTGTCCACCTTACCCGCCGTATTCAGACGCTTGAGGTCGTTACGCTCCAGATAGAGCAATTCCAGCATTTCGTTGTACACCGTCGCTTCGCTGATGGGCAGGATGTAGAAGGTGGCGCCGTTACAGGCGACCTGATAACGCTTACTCAAATCGATATTGTCGCAGAACAGGAAATACTTGCCCTCGGGGATCAAGACGCCCTCCAGTGCCTCCGCCAGGAGTTCGAGGTATTCGAAGGAAAGCAGAAACGCGGTCAGAAAACCAAGGCCCGCTTCCCCTTCCTGGGCGATAGCGATCACTTGGTCGGCGGTGATTTCCGGCGGCCGGGCCTCGTCGGCGAGCTGCGGCGAAAACTTGATGGCGATTTCGCCGCGGAAGCCAAAACGGCCGGGGATACCGGTAGCCCCCTTGAATACCGGGTTGAACAGTCTGTTCTCCGCTTCGAGCTGTTTGAAGGCGGTTTGATCGAGGGTGGTCATGACGCATATCTCCATTGGGGTTGATTGAAATCCGAACTGATGGTACTGGGGCAGGTGGCCGGTATGGGTTTCATGCGCTCGCCTCCGGGGAGGGCGCGACATCCACCTCCACCATGCCGTTCTCGATGCGCAGCGGATATTCGCTCAGGGCGCAGTCCTGGGGTTGAAGACCGCGGCCGCTCTTGGCATCGAATACCCAGTGGTGCACGGGGCAGACCACGATCCGCCCGTTGAATTGTCCGTGTTTCAGCGGCACCTGCTGATGGGGGCAAATGCCGTGGTAGGCCTTCACTTCCTCGCCCTCGGGCCAGATCACGAGTACCTCCCTGCCTTCCACGACGAAGCTGGCCATTTCCCCTTCCAGCAGATTTCTTTGTTTGCAAAGCGTGGTGTAAGCCATGTTCTATTCCCCCCTCAACATGCATCCGTTCGCCATGAGCCACCGCGTCCGTTATCTCGCCAGCGCCTTGCGCAGCACCTGGGCGAGATGCACGCTGCCGCGTTGTGCGCCGTCGCGGATCTGATGGCGGCAGCTGGTGCCATTGGCGATCAGCAGCGTGGCCGCGGCCGCCTGCCTGACTTGTGGCAACAGGGCGAGTTCCGCCATCTGCATCGACGCGTCGTAGTGTTCGGCCTCCAGGCCGAAGGCACCGGCCATACCGCAGCAACTCGCCTCGATGAACTCCACTTGCAGGTCTGGTATCAGCTTCAACACCTTGCGCATCGCCTTCATGGCGCCGAAGGCCTTCTGATGGCAATGGCCGTGCACCATGGCCTGGGTCGCGGGCAGCGGTTTCAACTTCAGGTCGAGGCGCTTGCCGTCATGCTCGCGCGCCAGGAACTCCTCCAGCAGCAGCGCCGCCTTGGCCAGCTTCCCGGCCCGCTCGTCCAGGCCCAGGGAGTGGTACTCGTCCCGCAGCATGAGCAGACACGAGGGTTCCAGGCCAATGACGGGCAGGCCGCGTTCCACGTAGGGCCATAAGCTGTCGAGCATGCGCCGTGCCTCTTCCCGCGCTTCGTCAACCTGCCCGGTGGAAAGAAATGTCCGTCCGCAGCACAGCGGCCGATCGCCAGTTACAGGGCGCGCGAGATGCACCCGGTAACCTGCCGCCTGCAGCACGGCGAGCGCCGCTTCGGCGCTGTCGGTGTCGAAATGATTGGAGAAGGTATCCACTAACAACACCACTTCCCGGCCGTCCCCGGCGCCACCCGTCTCCGCGGGCGCCGCCGACAGGAAACTGCGCGCGGCGACACGGGGCAACGAACGCCGCGCGGCGATGCCCAACAGCCGTTCCCCCAACCTTGCCAGCAGTGGGATGCGTCCGCGCAAGGCGTTCAATGCATTCAGGCGCCTGAAACGTTCGATATGGCGCGGCAGGTTTCCCAGCAGCCGCTCCCGCAACGGCGCGCCGCCGGACGAGCGCCAGCGCTGGGCCAGGGCTTCGGTCCGCATTAACGCCATGTCGACGCCGTTGGGGCATTCGCGCTTGCAGCCCTTGCAGCCAACGCACAGCTCCAGCGCCGCTTGCAGTTCGTCGCCGCTGAACGGCTGCGGACCGTATTCGCCGTCGAGGGCCGCCCTCAGGGTCGCGGCGCGATGCTGGGTCGAATGCCGGGCGTCCTGGGTGATGCGAAAACTCGGGCACATCACACCTTTGTCGTTGCGCTGGCACTGGCGGTTGCCGATACACACTGCCGCGGCCTTGCCGAAGGCGCCGCCCGCGGCCGGCACGTGGGCATAGGCGTCTCCAGCGCCGTAACTGTCGTAGGCTGACCAATCGAGTCGGGGTTTCACGTTATCGCTCCGCTGCAAACCGCTCTCGAGCGCCGCACCGCCCTCGCATTTAACCGTGGCGGGCGGTGCGGCGACCAGGGACTGCCTTGCATGACTACCATTACCTGCCGTATACAAGGCAAGAGCGATGCCAGCGGCGCTTATGCGCATAACGATTTGGAATTATGACTGATTTTTTAGATGGCAGTGTTTGGGCGTGGTGCGAAATGATGTCACAATTGCGACAAGAGCCGACACGGTGGAATGATTAGCGACGATTCGCGCCGGCCGGCGTATTTCATCCTTGCGACTTTCCAGTCATAGACCAAGTCCGGCGGGCTGAGTTTGGTGGTCGGCGCCGCCATGCTGTGCTACGTGACCCCCAAGGAACACCTAGGTCTGCCTGGCAGGGATTACGTCAAGGTGAGCATTATGACCTCTAAAATCGCGGCCCGCGTCGCCGATCTCGCAAAGGGTCATCCCGGCGCGCAAATCCGCGACAACGCCTCGACCAAGGCGCGCTTCGATTCCCGTTGTGAGGATCAATTCAATCTCGGCCTAGATCCGGACCGCACCCGGGAATACCACCACGCACCCTGCCCAAGGACTCCGCCAAGGTGGCCCACTTCTGTTTCATGCGCGGTCCGCGTTTCTGTTGCATGAAGATCCCCAGGACGTGCGTGACTATGTCGCCTCGCAGGGCCTGTTCGAGGAAAAGGCCTTAATCAAGGGCGAAGGCCACGGCCGATGAATTCTTGGAGCAAGGTGTGGAGCTATATAAGAGGCTCTAAGAAGAAAGTCGACGGGGTTATGGCGCTTGACAATTACCGTGAGCCGGCGGATTCGGTTGCAGTGTGACCGTTATCCAAAAATGCGCCCGGCGTTTGTTCTTGGATAGGCGAAATAAGTATCGAAGTAATTGTTCTGGATCAGCGATTGCGGTTTCTTCGCAAACCTGTAACGGCGCGTCTAGGCAACGGTCGGCAAGACGGCGAGAGCGGGGCGTGCGTGAAACGCATCGCCATTACTCATATCCCATGTCCCGCAGCCAGCCTTTAGTCATTTCGGCGAAACGCGCGGCGGTGGCTTCAGTCATATGATGGCGCCAGTCACCGACCACGCCTTTTCTGAAATGGCTGTTGCGGTCTTCTTCCCCCATCTGGCGGCCTTTCGTGAGACGCTTGAATTCCCCCGCCGTCAGACAGCGCTCAAGTGATGCCTCGCTGTCATCTGCACCCAGAAAAGTCAAAACGCGAGCCATCTCATTGCGGCCGTCGTCATGGAGCTTTTCATAGGTCATCTCCAGGACACGGCCGGGATTGGCCTTTGCGAATATGTGCGCAGTCTCTACTTCGCGTTGCCAGATGGAGGCGTAATGGTCGGAAAACCGTTCGAGGCTGCCGAAATTCTTCATTGCCCATTCGGGCGAGACACGTAGATTATGAAACCAGGCCGATACCGCCACATCACGTCCATCACGAATGATGTTAATGAATCTGGCTCGCGGAAAGACCAGATGTAACATGGGTAGGGCACGGATATTGTCCGGTGTCTTTTCGCCGACAAGCTTGATCGCGGCACTATCGCCGTATTCGCTCATCAGCAGCAGCATAGCGACGGCCCCGACGTAGTGGAGATGGTTGCGAACGGGTAGGGGAAAACCTTCGATTTCTTGGAAGATGCTCCGATTCTTGTCTTCTATAACGCTTGTATACCGGGAATAGCACTCGACCAGCCCGGGTATCAGGACATTGGTGAAATGACCTTCACCTTGACACGAAATTTCCGGGTGGGCGTTCAGCATCAGCTGCAGCCAGGTGGTGCCCGCTTTCATGGTCCCGCCGATGAAAAACAATTCCTTGTGGCGAACCCGCTCAACACGCTCCCGCATGGCATCGAAATCGAAAGGCGTCTCGGGACTACCCGTCATTTGCTCCTCTCCTTTAAGACTGATGTGCAGGTAAAAACGCCAGCGCCTTTATGTGCAATTCGCGGCTGCCGACGGAATGTCTCATCGGCCGCGGAATGGCCTCCGCAATTCATCCTGGTTTCGCGCTGTGTAAAGACTATTCGCGCAAACCCAGCGGATTATTGGGATCCACCGAGGCCATGAACGGCAGGCGGCGGTCCTGATTGGTGATCTGGTAGACCTTGCCGATCCAGTTGTTGATCACCGCTTCGGCGCTGTCGTGCCAGGTATTGTCGAGTCTGTCGACGAGCAAGGATTCCGGAAGATCGGGGCAGGTACGGCCCGCGCTGAGGGCGGCGATTACCTGTTCGCGGTATTCGTCGAGAATGGCCTGGGTCTGTAATGAAAAATAGTTGTCCGGATAGGGCGGATAATCGGGGCGCTCGCCGCGGATGAAACGTATCACCTCGCGCTTGTATTCCTTCAGGATGCTGATGATGTCGTACTCGGGGTGTCCTTGAAAGAATACCAGGCGGAACAGGTCTTCGCTTACCGCGAGATGGACACCCGCTTCTCCACTTTCCGCCAGCACCTCCAGACCGGCGGCCTCGAACTGATCACGGCTGACATCATTGAAACGCGAATGAGGAACGTCGAAGCGGGTATTGACGCCCAGCACCAGTGGATGATGGCGGTCCAGCACGCGATGGGAATAGACCCCCCAGCGTTTGAAGCCCATGTGACGTCGGGTCTGGCCGTAACGAAATTGCATCACGGCGTGGGTAGCCAGACATGAACACAGGGTGGAAGTGACATTGGCGTAGGCCCAGTCGATGACCTGGATGAGCGGCTCCCAAAAGGCCTCCCTGGCCAATACCGGTTCCGTGACGTTGGCGCCGGTGATGATGAGGGCGTCGAGCCCCTGGGCCTTGATGGCCTCGAAGCTTTCGTAATATTGCGCGACATGCGCGGCGGCTTCCGCGCCGCGGGGCAGCTCTTTCAGCGTGAAAGGATGCATATAGAATTGCGCGATCTGATTGCTCTCGCCCACCAGGCGGAAGAACTGGCGCTCGGTGGCGGTCAGCGCCGCATCGGGCATCATGTTGAGCAGGCCGATGTGCAGTTCACGGATCTCCTGGTGTAAGGCCACGTCGCCGGGGATGACGGTCTCGCCTTCCTGGCGCAGGCGATCGAAGGCGGGCAGATTGGAGTTGGCGACCAGCGGCATGGATCAAGGTCCTCGTTGATTCGTTCCTTGGGATGATGTTTGAGGACGTGGCCTTCCATCCTGCACCGCGATACGACTTTGCGGTGCAGGGTAGGGTTCGGGCTTCGCGTCATGGGCATTTGTGCGAAACGGCGTCATCGCTCCGGTTTCCTAAGATTCCCTAGCCAGAGCCGCTTCCACCAGACTCAAGAAATCGTTCTCGTCATGCAGGTTATGCAGTTCGTCGGTGGTGATGGTGTAGCCGTATTGTTCGGCGATGGCCTCGTAACGCGGGATACGCGAATAAAACAGGCGCGGGAACATCCAGCGCACGAAGGCGTCGGGATCGATCATCGCCACGTAGGGTAGGCCGTTGTCGCGCATGTAGATCTCCAGCTGCTGGTCGAGAAACGCCTCGCGATAATAAAGCGGTTTGGGATCGCTCTCGGCACGGCGGATCAGTTCCTGTTCGTCCTTGGTGGAGGCCTTGATGTACAGGATCAGGGTGTGTTCCGCCAGGATGCCCAGGGTTTCCGGATCATCCAGTTCACAGACGCTGCCGCCGGCATCGTTGACGAAATGCTTGTAGCCGTAGATGGCCTGGGTCTTGCGGATGAATTCCGGAACATCTCGCATGGCGGCGATCTCCGCCTGGAGATGGAGTTCCTGGCGGCGTTTGAACTCCGGCAGAGGTAATCCGCCCAATTCGGGATTACCGAGTTTGCCTAGAAAGCTGGAGACCGGCTTGAGATTGTCCACGGTGATGTTGTTGGCGATGTAGATGGAATCGGAGTGCAGCAGGTCGCGGAGGAAAGGTACCTGCATGGCCTGCTGCTTGATATTGTCCAGGATCGCCTCGCCGAGATAACGAGTGCCGATGCGGTAGTCACCGGAGTAGTGAAACCAGTTGCGCTTGCGCAGGATATTGGCCAGGCGCGTCTTACCCACGCCGCTCATGCCGAGCAGGGTAATACACTTGTGCTCCCAGGCCCTGAATTCATCAATGGTCAATTTCACGAAACAGCTCCCGCACGTGGCGCCAAGGTGTATTGTAGTGGAGTGCCTCGTTCTTTCCGAGCCCTATGTATCAGGGGAATGACGCTCGATCCGTCGCACTGTGGGGGGGTGCCGGTTTTGTCGTTTTGAACGCGGCGGGATATCCTGGATGCGGCGACCACTGCCCGGTGCCGTCAAACCCGCCGCCACCATGATATAAGAACCGTTGTGCAGTGGTCGTAAGACAACCGGGGCGGGGAGGATAGCGATGTTCACGACCTTGATCAGCAGCGACAGCTTGATGCAAAGCCTGGCCGATCCGAACTGGGTCGTGATCGATTGCCGTTTCGTGCTCTCCGAACCGGCCGCCGGCGAGCGCGCGTACCGGCAGGGTCACATCCCTGGCGCACACTATGCCCATCTGGAGCGGGACCTGTCAGCGCAGGTGGATGCCCACAGCGGCCGCCATCCCCTGCCGGAGCGCACGCGGCTGATCGCCAGACTGGAGGCCTGGGGGGTGGGCCGGGCGAGTCAGGTCATCGTTTACGACGACGCCGGCGGGCCCATGGCGGCGCGCCTGTGGTGGCTGCTGCGCTGGCTGGGGCACGCGGCTGTAGCACTGCTGGACGGAGGGTGGGGACAGTGGCTGCAGGAGGGACGGCCCGTGGAAGCGGGTGCGGCGCCGCAACGGCGCTCCGCGGTGTTTACACCCCGCGAACCGCTGGTGGACTGGTTGCGTACCGCCGAGGTGCAGGACGCCATGCGGCGCCGGGCGATCCAGTTGCTGGATGCCCGCGCCCCGGAACGGTTTCGCGGTGAGCTGGAGCCGATCGATACGATCGCGGGGCATGTGCCGGGGGCTATCAACCGCCCGTTCGTACTTAATCTCGCCGCGGACGGTCGTTTCCTTCCGGCCGTGGAATTGCGCCGACAGTTCAGCACTCAGCTTGCGCATATCGCGCCGCGGCAGGTGGTGCATATGTGCGGCTCCGGGGTGACCGCCTGCCACAATCTGTTGGCCATGGAGCACGCCGGTTTGCCCGGCTCGCGGCTTTATGCCGGTTCCTGGAGTGAATGGATTCGCGATCCCGGCCGTCCAGTGGCAAGAGGCTAGCCAAGATACAAGGCCATGCCCTTGTCGGATGCAATGTTGGTGTCGTTATTCGCAGACACGCATGGCTCGACGGCCCGGGTAGGTGTAAAATTGCCCCGCGATGAAGATTTGTATTGTTAACAGTGGAAGTGCCGATAAAGCTTCATCGACTCGAGTCAGATACCTAGGGAGACAAACATGACGACGATGGGTTATGCAAAGCGGAGTATAGGCGGCGTAATGTTGATGATGTTGACGATGTTTGGCGTCCAGGCGCCAGCCTACGCGGGTATGGTCGGTACCGGGACGGTAATCGATCAACAACAGGCCGTCATGGATCGCGGACAGTTACTCAATGCCCTGAATCGTGAAGACGTGCGTGAGCAGTTAATCGCCATGGGCGTCGATCCCCAGGCCGCCCGGGAGCGGGTCGCGTCGCTGAGCGATGAGGAACTGCGCACCGTATCCGGCCATATGCGGGATTTGCCCGCAGGTGGCGATATCCTGGGTGTTGTGCTGCTCGTGTTCCTGGTACTGCTATTCACGGATATCATGGGGTACACACATATCTTTCCCTTCGTGAAGAAAACCGTGCATTGAACCCGGCCTCACGGTCGACCAAGGGCAGTGAACTTGTTTCCGGTCGTCTAGTTGCGGCCGGCCTGCTCGTTGTCATGCTGTTGGGCGGCTGCGCCGCACACCTGCAGGCCGGCAAATTGCTGAGCTCGCCGCCACCCGGGCTTTCCCGGACGGTGGAGTTGCGGCAGGTGCCATTTTTCCCTCAGAAACGCTACCAGTGCGGTCCCGCCGCCCTGGCGACAGTATTGAACTGGAGCGGGGTGGCCATAACGCCGGACCAGCTGACCGAGGAGGTTTATCTTCCCGCGCGCCATGGGAGCCTTCAGGTAGAGTTGACGGCGGCGGCCCGTCATCATCATCGCGTTCCCTATGTCTTGGCGCAGGATCTGCAAGCCGTGCTGGAGGAAGTGAGCGACGGCCATCCCGTCCTGGTGTTGTTAAACCTGGGGCTGTCTTGGTATCCGGTGTGGCATTATGCGGTGGTGGTGGGTTTCGACCTGCAGCGCGATGTCATTGTCATGCGCTCCGGGACGACGCGCCGTGACAAGTTCTCCTTGGAATTGTTCGAACGCACCTGGCGTCGCAGTCAACGCTGGGCGGTGGTGGTGACATCTCCAGCAGAACTGCCCGCCACTGCCCGGCAACTGCCTTATTTGCGGACGGTGCTGGCTATTGAACAACTCGGGGATTGGCGAACGGCGGCCCGGGCCTATGCCGCCGCCTGGCGGCGCTGGCCGGACAGCACCGGGGCGGGGATGGGCGTGGGCAACAGCGCGTACGCCAACGGCGATTACGCCGCGGCGGCGACGGCTTATCGCCGGCTGCTGAAGCGCCATCCCGGTTTTGCCCCCGCCCTGAATAACCTGGCGCAAACCCTGGCCGACATGGGCGAACTGGCGGCCGGGGAGCGCTATGCCGAGGAGGCGGTCGCGGCGGGAGGCGCGCGGCGGGAGATATATATGGAAACTTTAAGGGAAATCAGGAATCACATGGAACAATGACCCGGGTGAACATGACCGTGCCATAATGCCGGGGTCAAAGACTGACGTGTAAAGTCCTTTTGTCTCCAACCATCCGAGCCGACGTTCATGCCCGGCGTTTAGGAGGAATATCCATGGAAGACACCAAGTCCGTCCTCATAGTGGTCACCAGCTACGCCCGGATCGACGCCCAGCACCCCACCGGCTTATGGTTCGAAGAATTCGCGGTTCCTTACGAGCGTTTTGTCGAAGCGGGTTATCTGGTCACGGTCGCCAGCATCAAGGGCGGCAAGGTGCCCATCGATCCGCGTAGTCTACCCGGGGATCAAGATGCCATGACGGTCAGAGGTCCCATGGCGGCCCTGCAGCATTCCCAGCGCTTGATGGAAGTGGATGTCAGCGAATATGACGCGGTGTTCTTTTCCGGCGGCCACGGTACCATGTTCGATTTTCCCCGCAGTCGAGAAGTGGCCGAACTGGTGGTGAATTATCTGGAGCGGGGCAAGGTGGTGGCGGCGGTTTGTCACGGTCCCGCCGCATTGACCCAGGCCAAATATCGCGATGGCAGCGCGGTGGTGAAAGGCAGAAAGCTCACGGGCTTCAGCAATGAAGAGGAACGCACGGTGCAGCTCGATGCGTTGATGCCATTCCTGTTGGAAGATAAGTTGCGCAATCTCGGTGCCGAGGTGGAGGTGGCTCCGCAGTGGCAGGCCCATGTAGTGGTCGACGGGAATCTCATCACCGGCCAGAATCCCCAATCCAGTCTCAAGAGTGCCGAGGCGCTTATCCAAGCCTTGAGCGCGTGAGGACGCTTCACACCGCGTGCCCTTGTGCCGGAGCGTCCAGCAGACGTCCGGCCGCACGGCTTGATGGGTCTACTACGCCTTGATCGGATATCGCGGCGACGCAAGCGCGGGTGAACAACGCCGCCACGGGGATTCTCCCCGCGGTGGAAATGCGATCGTTGCGTTGACCTTAATGTAGGTCAATGGCCTGGCGTCGCGGCCACGTGACATCCTTTTAGCATTCTGTGACGATGCTGTGATTCCCGCGACAAGGGAACGCGCCTAGAGTGAGGGACAAGCGTCGGGAGGTCGATCGATAGGATTTCCCGCGCGGGGCCGGGCGTGATCTCAGTGAGGTCCCGGCCACCAGGCGACCGCACTCACTAATTTAGGAGATATCTGAATATAAAAAAATGATCGTGCTGGCGGCCAGCAGCAGCCCTGCTGACCTGTATGTTCGTGTCCAGCCTTGCTTCCACCAAATCTTCTGAAGAGCGGTGCAAGGCCCAGGCCGAGAAACACAGGATCAGTCGGGACAAGCCCGATGCCTACGTCAAGACCTGCGTGGACAAACACATGCAGCATATTAAGCATGTTAAATACAATAACCATACAAAGAAGAAGCTTGCGGCCAGGGCGGACACCCCGGCGCCTGCTGCGGCCCCCGCCGCTCCAGCCAAGTAGGCCGCCGAGTCCGCGGGATCCTCGATCCCGCCTCAAGCAGCCGGGAGCAAGCCCGCCCCGCGGCCCGATCAGGGCCAAGGGCTTTTTATCGTGAATCAGTCCGCGTCCCGTTAAGGGAACTTCCCGCCGTTCCCATCCACTAAATTTGGCGGTTTGATGCGGCGCCGATAAACCGCCATCCTTGACGATGCTATAGTAGTCTTCCCGGATTCATTTCGCCGTGACTAATTCTTGATTCTTATCGGGACCCTCAGGGGGGCGAATGGGTGTACTAACTCGCGGTGCTCAACTGTTGCTGATGATGGCCATCGGCGGTAGCTCCTTCGCCTTGGCCGATTCGTCGGATCCCTTTGACACGCAGTCGCTGGTCGGCCCGTCGCCGGCGGTGAGCCCGCTCGGGTCAGGCGCCGCATCGCCCTGTGATTTCCCTCCCGTTCCCACGACTCCCCTGTCCCTCGCCGATGTGGTGGAGCGGGCGCTGTGCAACAATCCCCAGACCCGTGAGGCCTGGGCCAATGCGCGGGTGCAGGCGGCGCAGCTCGGGGTGAGTAAAGCGGCGAATCTGCCTTCCCTGAGCGCCACTGGTAGGGTCAGTCATAACGCCACCAACGGCCGTGGCACGCAAACCGCCGCCACCACCTTTAATCAACGCAGCGCCGGCCTGTCCTTGACTTATCTGCTGTATGATTTCGGCGGGCGCAGCGCCTCGATAAGCAATGCCAGGCAGGTATTGATCGCCGCCAACGCCACCCAGGACAGTACGATCCAGAACGTGTTCCTGGCGGCCGTGCAGGACTATTATCAGGTCTTTTCCGCCCAGTCGGTGGTGCAGGCCGATCGCGAGGCCGAGAAGGCGGCCCAGCAAAGTTTGAAGGCGGCGACGGTCCGTTACCAGGTCGGCGCCGGCACGCCGGCGGACAAGTTGCAGGCCCAAACCGCCTATTCCCAGGCGGTGCTTAATCGCATTCGCGCCGAAGGCGACGCCAAAAACGCCCAAGGTGCGCTCGCCGATGTGATGGGGCTCGACGCCGATACGGCGGTGAAGATAAGCCCACCGGTGGCGCAAACTCCCGATGAGAACTTTACGCGGGATGTCACCCGTCTGATCGAGGAGGCGCGCAACAACCGCCCCGATCTGGCGGCAGCGGAGGCACAAATCAAGGCCGCCCAGGCCAGCGTAACCTCGGCGCAGGCCGCGGGCAGACCCAGCCTGTCCCTATCGGGCGACCTCAATTACAGCGATACCTCGGTTTCGGATCCGTTTCGCAGTTCCGCGCTGGGTCTGACGGTTACCATCCCGCTGTTTACCGGCTACGATACGACTTATCGCGTGCGCGCCGCCCGGGAGCAGGTGGCGGTGCGCGTGGCGCAACGGGATAATCTTAGGCGACAAGTCGCCCTGGATGTATGGAAGGCCTATCAAAGCCTGATTACCGAAACCCAATCCTTGAAGAGCAGCGCCGACCTGGTGGCGAGTGCCGCCCAGTCGGAGCGCGTTGCCATGGGTCGCTACAAGGCCGGTGCGGGCAACATTCTCGATGTGTTAACCGCGCAAAGCGCCCTGGCCAGCGCCCGCCAGCAGAACGTCCAGGCCCTGTACGGTTGGTATATCGCCAAGGCGACTCTGGCCCAGGCCATGGGGCAAATGGATATCGCCGCCATCGCTGCGCCGGCGACGCGGTGAGGATACCAACAAAAAATGAGATAGCGCGGAATGGACATTCGCAAGTTCTTGCTCAATAAAACCACGGTAGTGGTCGTGGTGATCGCCGCTGCCGGTGCCGCTTATCTTCTCTGGCACAAAGACCGGCAGCCGGCCGCCACTGAACGCTACAAGACCGAACGGCTTGCCGTCGGCGATATCACACAGACCGTATCGGCCAACGGCACGCTGAATCCGGTGGTGCTGGTGAGCGTGGGTACCCAGGTGTCGGGCACAGTGAAAAGACTGTATGCGGACTTCAACGATCACGTCGAGCAGGGACAGATATTGGTGGAACTGGACGATTCCCTGTTCCGCGCCCAGGTCAAACAGAGCGAGGCCAACGTGAACAGCGCCCAGGCCTCACTGACTTTGGCGTCGGCCAACGCCGCCAGGACCCGCGATCTCTTTGCCCAGGAATATGTGTCCAAGCAGCAGCTGGATCAGGCCGAGGAGGCGGTGAAAGCAGCGCAGGCACAGCTGGAATTGTCCAAGGCGCAACTGCAAAAAGACCGCACCAATCTCAGTTACACCATCATCCGCTCGCCGGTGTCGGGGGTGGTGGTGGACAGACAGATCGACGTGGGTCAGACGGTAGCGGCGAGTTTTCAGACGCCCACTCTGTTCAAGATCGCCCAGGATCTCCGCCGGATGCAGATCGATACCAGTTTCGCCGAGGCGGACGTGGGTAATATCCGCAAGGCGCAGGCGGTGCGCTTCAGCGTCGATGCCTTTCCCGACAGGTCCTTCAAGGGCGTGGTCAAGCAGGTACGCCTGAATCCCACCACCCAGCAAAACGTCGTTACGTATGACGTGGTGGTCAGCGTCGACAACCCGGATCGGATCCTGTTGCCGGGCATGACCGCCTACGTCAACATCACCACCGCGCAACGCCACAAGGTCCTGCTGGTACCGAATGCGGCACTGCGTTTCAGGCCTCAGGAGAATGCGGAGCATAGCGGTGCCGGGCAAGGCAGGGTCGAGGGCCGGGAGGGCAACCGTGGTACCGTCTACGTGTTGGAAAATCAGCGGCTCAAGGCGGTTCCCGTGCGCACCGGTATTACCGACAATCGCTTCACGGTAGTGTTGTCCGGCGGTGTAAAGGCCGGTGACCAAGTGGTGGTGGAAGATACTCAGCTATCCGATAGCCAGCGCAGTTCCTCGCGCTTTCGGATGAGATTGTTTTGATGCCCGCCGATCATGTCATTCGCGTCGTAGGCCTGCACAAGCAGTATGTAACGGCGGCCGGCGTGGTGCCGGTCTTGACGGATATCAATCTGAACATCGACATCGGTGAGTTTGTGGTGATCATGGGACCGTCCGGTTCCGGCAAATCCACCTTTATGAACGTCCTCGGTTGCCTGGATATGCCCAGTCGTGGCACGTATGTGCTCAACGGTCATGACGTGGCCAAGCTGAGTTCCGACCAGCTGGCGCATCTGCGCAATGAGACCATCGGCTTCGTCTTTCAGGGATTCAATCTCTTGCCGCGCGCCGACCTGGAGAATAACGTTGCCCTGCCCCTGGTCTATGCCGGCGTGGCCAACGGCGAACGCCGCCAACGCGCCGCCGAGTTGCTGGATAAGGTCGGTCTCGGGGATTATCGCAAATCTTTTCCCAATCAGATTTCGGGCGGTCAGCAACAGCGCGTAGCCATTGCGCGGGCGCTGGTGAACCGCCCGCGCATCATCCTCGCCGACGAACCCACCGGCAATCTGGACACGGCAACCAGCCGCGAGATCATGGCGCTGTTCACCCGGCTCAATAAGGAGGAGGGCATCACGGTTATCATCGTCACCCATGAGGCGGACATCGCCGCCTACGCGGATCGCTTGATCCACTTCGTCGACGGCAGGATCGTGCATGACGGTGCCGTCGATCATCGCGCGGCGGAGAACGCATGATAGGCCCGATGCTGGTCGAGGCTTGGTCATCCATGGCGGCCAACCGCATGCGCACCTTTCTGACCATGCTGGGGATGGTGATCGGTGTCGGGGCGGTGATCCTGATGCTGGCCATCGGCCAGGGCGCCCAGTACCAGGTCGATCAATCCATCGCCTCCATGGGCAGCAACCTGTTCATTGTATTGTCCGGCTCCACCACCTCGGGCGGGGTACGCATGGGGGGCGGCGCGGCCCCGACCCTTACCCTGGGGGACGCCCAGGCCATTTCCGAATTGCCGTCCGTCGCGGCGGTGGCGCCCATCCAGCCGGGTACCGCCCAGGTGGTCTACGGCCAGAACAACTGGAGCACACGGATAGATGGCACTACCCCCAGTTATCCCGTGGTACGGTCCTGGCGACTTTCCGCCGGTCATATGTTCGGCGAATCCGACGTGCGCTCCGCCAGTCGGGTGGCGGTGCTCGGTGAAACCGTGGTCAAGAATCTGTTCGGCGACGAGAATCCTGTGGGCCGCACTATTCGCATCGAAAAAAGTCCCTATTTGGTGGTCGGCGTCCTGGCGCCAAAGGGCCAGAGCCTGGGCGGGCGCGATCAGGACGATACCATCCTCATTCCGGTGACTACGGCGCAGCGCAAATTGTTCGGCACCCAGTTTCAGGGCAGCATACGTTTCATGATGGTTCAGGCCGCTTCGGCGCAGGTCATGCCGGCGGTGGAGCGGGAGATGAATCAATTGTTGCGCCAGCGCCATCACATCAAAGACTCCGCAGACGACGATTTCAGTGTGAGAAACCTCACCGCCCTCGCCAATGCCGCAGCGGAGACCGCCCGGGTCATGTCCCTGATGTTGGGGGCGATCGCCTCCATTTCCCTGGTGGTCGGCGGCATCGGTATCATGAACATCATGCTGGTGTCGGTAACAGAGCGTACGCGCGAAATCGGCATACGCATGGCGGTCGGAGCGCGGCGGCGGGATATCCTTACCCAGTTTCTGCTGGAGGCGGTCATTATCTCCGTTGCCGGCTGCCTGGTGGGGGTGTTGCTCGGCGTGGGCGGCGCGATCACACTCGACCTGGTCACCGCCACAACGGTGGTGATCACCCTGAGTTCGATCCTGCTGGCCTTCGCGGTGGCGGCGGGGGTGGGCATTTTCTTCGGATTTTATCCAGCCAACAAAGCGGCGCGGTTAAACCCCATCGAGGCACTGCGCTATCAATAGTGCTTGAATCAGCCCCGAGTTTTCACCAATCGGCGCGGCGGCGCTTGGCACGATAGCCGGCATTTAGATGCGCTGGCGCAAAGGCGCAAACGGCGGAAGGGGATCGTGGCTCGGCGATTAAGCTATGCCAAGACGGCAGCCGACATGCACCTGTCCTTGATCTTGGCCATACCCGCCGCCAAGGCAGGGCGTTACATTTTGCACGCCTTCGTCGAGACTCTCGAGGGATGCTCGAAGATTTCCTGGGCGTTCCATTGCGAATTTTGCAGTTGAGGGTAGACCGCCGCCACCGCGCCCTGGCGGGTTTAGTACATGCGATGACGGAACAGCCAGCCGGCTAGGGCGAGGGTGGACAGGCCGATTACCGCCATCGGCCAGAACTGGCCCAGCAGCAGGCGGAACGGTGTGCCTTCGAGGAAGACGCCGCGTAAAACCACCATGAAGTAGCGCAGCGGGTCGATCAGGGTCAGCGTCTGTACCGCCTCCGGCATGTTGGCGATGGGGGTGGCGAAACCGGAGAGAATGACCGCCGGCACCAGAAACAGAAAGGCGCCGAGCAGGCCCTGCTGCTGGGTGACGGCGAGGGAGGAGATCATCAGGCCGACACCGATGGCAGAAAGCAGAAACAGCAGCAGCCCGGTATAGAGGGTAAGGAGGTGGCCCCGCAGGGGGATATCGAACCAGAACACCGCGATGGCGATGATGGCCGTGGACTCAACCAGGCCGATGACGAAACCGGGCAGTGCCTTGCCGAGCAGGATTTCGCCGGGGTGCATCGGCGTGACCAGCAACTGGTCGAAGGTGCCCTGTTCGCGCTCGCGGGCCACCGATAGGGCGGTGACCAGCATCGTGACGACTAGAGTCAGCAGGCCGACGATACCGGGGACGATGAACCAGCGGCTTTCCATGTTGGGGTTGAACCAGGCGCGGGTGACCAGCTTTGCCGGCGGCGTCTGCAGGTTGTGATCCCGGGCCCACTGTTCGTTGAAGTCGGTGACGATGGTGCGCAGGTAGCCGAGGGCGATCAACGCGGTATTGGAGTCGCGGCCATCGACAATCACCTGCAGCGGCGCCGGCTCGCTAAGGCTCAAGTCGCGGCTGAATTGCGGGCCGATGTGGATCAGCAGCAGCACCTCCTTGTCGTCGATCATCGGAGCGATCTCCGCTTCATTGCGCACTTGACGCACCAACTGGAAGTTAGGTGAGCCCTCGAAGCGGGCGACGAGTTCACGCGAGGCGCTGCCGCCGTCTTCGTTATAGACGGCGAAGGCGACGTGGTTCAGGTCGAAGCTGGCGGCATAGCCGAAGACCAGCAGCTGCAGCAACGGCGGGCCGATGATGACGAAACGGCTCTTCTTGTCCTGCAGCAGGGTGAGGAACTCCTTTTTCATCAGGGCGATGATGCGCCGCCACATGCTCGACATCGGTTAGTCTCACTCCAGTCGCTTGTGGGCCCGGCGCTGGATGACGGCGAAGAGGATAAGCGCCATCACCGCCAGCGCCAAGGCGTTGGGCAGTATCACCGACCAGACGTTGCCGGCCATGAATATGGTTTGCAGGATAGCGACGAAATAGCGCGCCGCGATGACGTGGGTCAGCGCCTGGATGACGCCGGGCATGCTGCCGATGTCGAAGATAAAACCGGACAGGATGAATGCCGGCAGGAAGGTGACGATGATCGCCGCCTGGCCGGCGACGAACTGGTTTTTCGCCGCGATGGAGATGAGCAGCCCCATCGCCAGGGCGACAAGCAGGAACAGGGATGAGGCGGCGGCGAGCAGTAGCAGCGAACCGCGCAGCGGCACCTCGAACAGGAACAGCGCCATCGCCGCCGACAACCCCATGCCACCCATGCCGAGAATGAAGTAGGGGATCAGTTTGCCGATCAGCAACTCGCGGATCGTCACCGGGGTAACCATCAGGGCCTCCATGGTGCCCCGCTCCCATTCCCGCGCCATTACCAATGCCGTGAGCAGGGCGCCGATCAGGGTCATGATGATAGCGATGAGTCCGGGTACCAGGAAGTTGCGGCTGCGTAGTTCACTGTTGTACCAGACGCGTTGCTCCAGCTGCACCGGCTGCTTCAACTCTTCGCCCCGGGCGCGGGCCTGTTGTTGCAGCCAGGAGGCCCAGGCCCCCTGGGCATAACCGATGATGATGCGGCCGGTATTGGCATCGACGCCGTTGACGATCACTTGGATCGGCGCCCCCTCGCTGCTGCGCAGGCGGCGGGCGAAGTCGGCGCGCAGATGGACGATGCCGTTGACCTTGCCCGCCATCAGCGCCGCCTCCGCCTCGTGCATGTTCGGTAGCACCAGGGACTGGAAATAGCGGCTGTTGCCGAAGGCGCTGGTAAAGGAAGCGGTGTCGGTGCTGGGTTGATCGGCGACGATCGCCACCGGCACGTGGTCCGCATCGAGGGAGACTCCATAACCGAAGATAAGCAGCAGCACCACCGGCATCAGGAAGGCGATAGCGATGCTGCTCGGATCGCGCAAGATTTGATAGAACTCTTTGCGCACCAGTCCGCGCAGGCGCATCGGCGAGCCGCCGCGCGCTTGCACGTCGCGGTTCACGAGGCCACCCTCGCCGGTGCATCGTGGGATTCGATCAGGGCAATAAAGGCATCTTCCATGCTCGGGTCAGGTGTTTGTTCGCTGCGTGCGGCGGCCTTTACCTCGGAGGGCGTGCCCAGGCTCAGGATCTCGCCGGCGGCCATTATCGCCAGCCGGTCACAGTACTCCGCCTCCTCCATGAAATGAGTAGTAACCAACACGGTCACGCCCGCCTCGGCCAGGGCGTTGATGCGATGCCAGAATTCGCGGCGGGCGAGGGGATCGACGCCGGAGGTGGGCTCGTCGAGGAAGAGAATGTCGGGTTCATGCATCAGGGCACAGGCGAGAGCGAGGCGCTGCTTGTAGCCGAGGGGCAGGTCGCCGCTGGTCGCCTCCTGCTGTTCGCTCAGATCGAAGGTCTCCAGGGCCCAGGTGATCCGTTCACTGCGTTTGCCGCCGCTCAGGCCGTAGGCACTGCTGAAGAACTCCAGGTTCTGCGCCACTCTCAGGCTGCCATAGAGGGAGAACTTCTGTGACATATAGCCGAGGCGTTGGCGGGCCACGGCCGCGGCGCGGCGCAGATTGACGCCGGCCACCTGCAAGTTGCCGCCGCTGGCCGGCAGCAGGCCGCAGAGCATGCGGAAGGTGGTGGACTTGCCCGCCCCGTTGGCGCCGAGCAGGCCGAAGACTTCACCGCGGCGCACCTCGAAGCTGACATTCTTCACCGCATAGAAGTCGCCGAAGCGCCGCTGCAGCCGCTCGACTTTGATGACAGTCTCGCCACCGTCGCTGCGGTAAGCGACCGGCGCGACGCTGTCATTGCCGTTGTGGTACGTCTGGTCCTTGCGCAGGGTGGCGATGAAGTGGTCCTCGAAGCGAGGTTCGACGGGACGGTAGTGCAACTCACGCAGGGTGTCGAGCGAGGCAGGGTCGACTGCGTCGGCCAGGACCAGGCGTACATGCTCTTTCTGGATCACCGCGTCGATGACGCCTTCGGTCTTCGACAGGCGGGTCTGCAACGCGCGTTTGCTGCTCGTTTGTGGCACTTCGACGGCAAAGGTGCGCCCGTCAAGATGGCGGCCGAAACTCGCCGGCACCCCCTGATTGAGCACCTGTCCCTCGTGCATCAGGATCACCTCGGCGCAGCGCTCCGCCTCGTCCAGGTAGGCGGTGCTGAGCAGCACCGTCATCTGCTCTCCCTGCACCAGCCGGTAGACGATGGACCACAGCTCACGGCGGGAGACCGGGTCAACGCCCACCGTCGGTTCGTCGAGCAGCAGCAGGCGCGGCGGGTGCACCAGAGTGCAGGCGAGTCCGAGTTTCTGTTTCATGCCGCCGGAAAGGCGGCCGGCGAGCCGATCGGTGAAGGGGCCGAGGCCGGTCATGTGCATCAGTTCCTTGTAGCGCGGCCCCCGTGCTTGGTTAGGCAGACCCTGCAGGTTGGCATAGAGGTCCAGGTTTTCCTGCACCGTGAGGTCTTCGTAGAGGCCGAAGCGCTGCGGCATGTAGCCGATGGAGGACTGCACCTGCAGAGCTTCACGATCGGCATCGAGGCCGAGGACGCTCACCTTGCCGGCATCGGCACGGAGTAGTCCGGCGGCCAGACGCATCAGGGTGGTCTTGCCCGCGCCGTCCGGGCCGATCAGACCGGTGACGGCGCCGCGCCGTATCTTGAGGTCGGCCCCGCGCAGCGCCTCGACCGTGCGCCTGCCGACGTGGAAATTCTTATCGACTCCCTCAAGGCGCAGGGCGTAATCATCGGTCTCAGGCATTAGCGATCTCCGCAAGGTCTGCGTTGAGTTGCGTTCTCGGCGGAGACCTGGCCCATGTCGATAGTGACGACGGCGGGCATGCCGAGGCGCAATTGATTCTGCGGATTACAGACAAAGACCCGCACTTGGTATACCAAGTCCGTGCGAACTTCTCGCGTTTCCACCGACTTCGGCGTGAATTCGGCAGTGGGCGAGATGAAACCGATCCAGCCGTCATAGCTTTTTTCGGGGAAGCTGTCCGTATGCACCGAGGCGCGCATGCCCGGATGGATACGGCCCAGATCGGTCTCGCCGACATAGGCACGAACCCAGAGCGGATTGGTCAAGGCGAGGGTATAGACCGGACGCTGCGGGGTGGCCATGTCGCCCGGTTCCAGCAGGCGATCCTGAATCACGCCGGCCGCCGGGGCATAGAGATCCGCATCGGCCAACTGGCGCCGCACCAGGGCCAGCTGTGCCTGATCAGCCTTCAGTATCGCCTCGGCGGCGGCAATGTCCTCCTTGCGCGGGCCGGCCTCAGCGAGGCGCAGCGATTCCTCGACGGCCCGCAGCTTCGCCTTGCCTGCATCCGCTGCGGCGCGAGCGTTGTCTGCCTGTTCCTGGGACGCCAGTTTCCGCGTCGTCAGCTCAGCGAGACGGCGGCTGGTGCGCTCGGCATTGGCGGCGGTGATGCGGGCTGCTTCCACTTCCGCCCGCAGCTGGCGGATTTCCTCGGGCCGGGTGCCGGCCTTGAGTTTCGCTACGACCTGCCGTTGCGCCGCGACGCGGGCGGCGGCCTGGTCTGTCGCGTGCTGCAGACGCGTCTTGTCGAGGCTGGCCAGCAGGTCGCCCTTTTTGACCCGATCGCCCTCCTGGAAGCGCATGTCGGAAATTCGTTCACTGCCGTTGAAGGCAAGTTGGACCTGGCGGATGTCAACGTTGCCATGGAGCGTAAGGGTATTGCCGGTATCGTTGTTGTCGGCGCGGTGCCAAAACAAGTAACCGGCAGTACCGGCGGCGATGAGAATCAAAAGCAGGGGAAGCAGGAACTTGATCCGTTTGTTCATGCGACTTGATTTCTCCGGTTCGATGTTGTTGGCCCGGAGTATGAGTGTAGCCGGGCGCGGGGAGAATGTCGCGCCGATGGACTATTTGCATGGCCAATGGCAACGATCTGATTCTGAAAAGTGGTGGATATTTCGATCACCTCTTCGAGTACGGCCTGATGGCGTCCTAGGGCGTAGTCACGCTTCTGCTTGGCACGGCGCGAATCCGCTGAGACACCCTGTCCTCTGACAATAGATGCCGTCGTTTCCTCCAGTCGGAATTATCCTGCCCGATCGACGGGGCTTGGAAGATGCGGCCGGGCGGTTTGAACCCGGTTAACCGTGACACAGTTCGCGTTTTCGCGTCGTGCCCGCTTGGCATAATGTGACCGGTTTGGCAAATCTGCAATAAATTCCAATTCAGCCGTTTCCAGACCGTCAAGCTGCAGATCGTTTTACCGATAAGCCTCTCGTAATAGGAAAGCGAAAAAGGCAAACCCGATCGAAAGACGGGGGCGCAAAGTTACCGGTCTACAGGGCGCAGGCCCCAGGACAGCGGGATTGCCGACGATCCATAGCCTCATCGGCGGACATTCGGTCGCCGACAGCGCATGACGGTCAACCCCCTCAATCTTGCTTGTGCCGTGACTTGCCTCCCGACTAGGGGAAGGTCAGGAGACGGCATGAGGAAAATGTTTTCGGTGCTGCTTGTGGGGGCGACGGCTGCCGCATGGAATATGCCGGTATTCGCTGCGCTCAGGCCCGCGGAGCTGGTCGCGCCGTTCACTGGCGAGTCCGTTTTATCCAGGGATATACCGGACGGTTATTTCGAACCCGTGGAGTTGAACGGTGCGGCGCTGTTCGCGCAGCCGGCGGACTCCAGGCGTGATCTGAACCTGCCGCACCTGGGTAGCTTGGCAGTCGTACATGATCGTACCCAGACCGTGGACCTTGGCGGCCAGGTGAGCCGTTGGGAGGGTCATGTCGCGGGGCATGATGCTTTGAAAGTCACCTTTGTCAAAGGGATCTCGGGCATGGTGTCCGGGGTCATCGATACGCCTGCCGGCCGGGTGCTGTTAGGCCAGGCGGGTGGTTATATCCTTTACAAGCAGAGTCGCTCCGTATCCTCTCCACTTCCGGATGCCGGCAAGGATATCCCAGAGGCCCTGTTGCCGCAGCCGCCGGTTGACAAGAACTCGGCCGGGCGCGAGAAGCCGGCCGCCGTTGCCTACCCGACCGAGTTCAACGCGGCGGCGCTCGCCCGGGTTCCGCTCAAGGGGGAAGTGGAAGTGACGCTGCCGGGGGCCGGCAAATTTCACGTAATACACGACAACACCTTGAGCGGAGATCTGGGAGCGACCACCTTCGTCGGCTATCTCAAGGATTTCGGGAACGACTTTCGCATGGTCGTTACCTATTCACCCGACGGCGCGCAGGGGCAAGTCTCGACGCCGTACGGCATGTATCTCATCAAGACCGTCGGTTCCCGGCAATGGTTGATTGACGTCAACGGTTCCGGTCTGCGCCATGTCATACCGACGGGTAATGACGGCGTGGATCAAGGCGTGGAACCCCCGGCGTCGGCCATAGAGGGCGCCGCGGCGCAGGCGGCAGTGGCGACTTCCGCCGCTGCATCCACGGGGGTTGCCGCAAATCAGACGGCCTCCGCTACGGTCACAAACGACGACCGGACCCGCATCGATGTGCTGGTACTCTACACGCCGGGCATGGAGACCAGCTACGGCGGCGCCGCTCAAGTCGAGACCCGCGTGCAATATCTCGTGGCCCTGGCCAATCAGGCGTATGTGGACAGCGGCGTGAAAATTGTGCTGCACCTGGCGGGCCTCGTCAAAATCGATGCGCCGGACTATTCGTCGAGCATGGACGCTCTGCACGACATCACCAACGGCGCCGCGCCCTACAACAATGTCGCGTGGTTGCGCGACGCCTATGGCGCGGATCTCGTCTCGCTGCTCCGCCCCTTTTCCATGGCGCAAGGCGGTTTGTGCGGAACCGCATGGGTAGGGGGATCCAACGGCGCTTCCATGGCGCCGTACAGAAGCCAGGGTTTTTCACTGGTGAGCGACGGCCGAGACGGCGGCTACTATTGCCCCGCTTACACCTTCGCTCACGAGCTCGGCCACAATTTGGGCAGCGTGCACGATCGGGCCACCGTCGCCCAGCAGGACGGCAACCAGGGTGCCTATTCCTATTCCTTTGGTTACGGCGTCGCCGGTCAATTCGGTACCATCATGAGCTATATCGATCCCGAGATCGGCAAGTTTTCCAATCCCGATAAACTGTGCAAGGGACAAATGGCTTGCGGCGTTGCGGAGACCGACGCTTCCAACTCGGCCGACAACGTGCTGTCCCTCAACAATACGCGTCGCTATGTGGCGGCCTATACGTCCGGGGCGGTCGCCGGCGTGCAAATGATCTCGATCGCCGGCGTGATTACCGCACAAGGCAAGGCGCTGAGCGGCGTGAAGATGAATACCTCGTCGTCTGCCAATTGCACTGGCACGGGGAGCAACGGCAGTTTTTCCTGTATCGTCGCCAGCGATTGGAGCGGGAATATCACGCCGTCCCTGTCAGGATATACATTCAGCCCGGAGACACTATCCTTGAGCAACCTGAACAGCAATGTCGCCGATCAGAATTTCACCGCGGTTCCCGACAAGAATCTGAGCTTGACTGCAGCAGCGAGTCCAAGCTCGGGTTCGGGCGGGGGCGGCGCCGTCAGCATCGAAACTCTGTTGTCATTGGTGATGCTGGGGGGGCTGAAAGCGCGGAGATGCCGGCGGCCGGCGTGACTCGATGGGATCAGGCAGAGCAGCGGTGTCCGAGGATCGCGAGCAGGCCTTGCAGCAGAGTCGTTGGCGAGGGTGGGCAGCCGTGAATCACCGCATCCACCGGCGTGACGTTGCTTACCGCGCCGCGGCTGGCGTAATTCGTGCCGAATTCGCCGCCGCAGGCCGCGCAGTCGCCCGCCGCCACCACCAGCTTGGGTTCGGCGACGGCGTCCACGGTCATCTTCAGCGCCGTTTCCATATTGCGTGTCACCGGGCCGGTCACCAACAGCATGTCGGCATGGCGTGGCGAGGCCACGAAGTGTATCCCGAAGCGCTCCAGGTCGTAATAAGGATTGTTGAGGGCATGAATCTCCAGCTCGCAGCCATTGCATGAGCCTGCGTCCACCATGCGGATGGCCAGTGAGCCCCGGTAGTGACGCCGGATCACCGCCGAGATCCGCTTGCCCAATTCCTCGATCTCCGGTTCCGGCCGCGGCAGGTCTTCGGTGACGAGGCCGGTGCGCAGGATTTTGCGGAATATCTTCATGGGTGCCGCCTCACAGATCGTGCCCGGAGTAGGAGCAGTTGAAGGATTTGTTGTTGAGGGGGAAATCCGGCACGGGCACCTCGCGTGCCGCCAGTTCCAGGCCTAGCCAGTTAATCATAGACGGGTCGCGTATGTAGCAGCGCTCGATGCCGCCCTGCGCCGCCAGACGCAGCCACACCACGATCTCGCCGCGCCACGATTCAATGACCGCAAAGCCGCAGCCGCCGTGAGCAGGCGTTTGCCAAGGCGTGCGGATCGCACCCTCAGGCAAATCGCGCACTATGGTCTCGATCAGGCGGGCGCTGTCTTGAATCTCTGCGAAACGTACCCACAGCCGTGCGGCCACATCACCGCCGCGGCACACCGCCACCTGCGGCGGATGGCGGTCGTAGGGTGCATAAGCTGCATCGCGGCGTGCATCGCAGTCCTGTTCCGCGCCGCGTCCGGTGTAGCCCAGCAATCCCAGATCGCCGGCATCGGCCGACTTGACGGCGCCGGAGTCGATGACCCGTTCGCGGATCGGCGTATGATTCTCGTAGGTGTCGTACAATTCGCGCATCTCGACGGCGATGCTGCGGGTCTGCGCCAGCAACAGTTCCAGGCCGTCAGCGTCTATGTTGCACCCGACGCCGCCCGGTACGATGCAGTCCATCATCAGGCGATGGCCGAACAGCCGGCGGTGGAGGCGCGCCAGATCCTCGCGCAGCCGCTGACATTGCATATGCATGAAACTCCAGGCGGCGTCGTTGCAGACCGCGCCGATGTCGCCGACGTGATTGGCCAGGCGCTCGCGTTCGCACAATACGGCGCGCAGCGCCACGGCGCGCGGCGGCGGCTCAATCCCCGCGGCCTGTTCCGCGGCCTGGCAGAAGGCCCAGCTATGCGCTACGGTGGCATCACCCGAGACACGGCCCGCCAGGCGCGCCCCCGCGAGGACGTCGCGCCCCTCCATGGCCTTTTCGATACCTTTGTGGACATAGCCCAACCGTTCTTCCAGGTTCAGGATCTGTTCGCCCACAGCGAGAAAGCGGAAATGTCCCGGCTCGATGATCCCCGCGTGCACCGGGCCCACCGGGATCTGGTAAACGCCGTCGCCTTCCGCCTCGATGAAGGGATAGCAGCCCTCGATTCGGGGCATTTCCGTTCCGGCCGCGAATTCCTTACGCAGCGGGTAAGCGTCTTCCGGCCAATGTTCATGTTTGATCCAGGAGCGAGTGTCAGGATGTCCCTCGGGCACCAGGCCGAATAGATCGTGAATGACCCGTTCCATGCGTGCCGCGGCGACGTAGTGAGGCGTGATGCTGGGAAAACTGGTGGCGGCGCAGTCCAGTATGATCCTGGCGAGGCCATAGCCGTGATCCCTATGAGCGAAGGCGGCGGTCACCGTGAAGGTGTCGGTGATCCGTTCCGCCCAAACCGCAACCAGCCGCAGTCCGCGCTCCTTAGCCAGCTTGGCCATGACGGTCCACTGGCCGACGAGGGCCAAGTGCAGACAGGGTGGATGCCCGGGGAGGGTTTGCGCCGTAATGTCGGCCTCGGCGAGCAGCGTCCTCAAATGTGTGTGCAATGCGAATTTCATGGAGCGGCCCCTTGCAGCAGGGCGGCGGCGGTCTGGTACCAGTCGGCGAGAAAGGTGGGAATGGCCAGCCCCAGCCATAAGGCCAAGCCCAAGTGAATATAGACGGGGAACATGTAGGTACGTACCACACGTGCTTGTTCGGGAGGCGTGCCGAAGGCCATGGGCTGCACGTAACGCAACAGCCCCGCAAAGGCCAGCACCAGTCCCAGCAATAACAGGACTATTGTCCAAGGATGGGTGTGCAGGGCCGCGGTGAACAACAGGAATTCGCTGGTGAACACCCCGAAGGGGGGGAAGCCGGCGATGGCGACGGTGCCGATCAGCAGGCCCCAGCCGATGCCCGGATGGTGATGCACCAGGCCGCGGATATTGATGATCTGCTGGGTGCCCATGGCCTGAGCCGCATGGCCGACGGTAAAGAAGATCCCGGACTTGACCAAAGAATGGACCGTCATGTGCAATAATCCGGCGAAGTTGGCGAGCGGCGTGCCGATGCCGAAGGCCAGCGTCATCAGCCCCATATGTTCGATGGACGAGAAAGAAAAGAGGCGTTTGATATCACGCTGGCGATGCAAGGCCAGCGCCGCCACCAGGAGGGACAGCAGGCCGAAGCCCATCATCAGCTTGCCGGCGAGGCCGCTGTGGGTGGCGCCGTCCACCAGCGCCTTACAGCGCACTAGGGCATAGAGCGCCACATTGAGCAGCAGCCCAGAGAGCACCGCGGAGATCGGCGTCGGCCCTTCGCCGTGGGCATCGGGCAACCAGGTGTGCATAGGGACCAGACCGACCTTGGTGCCGTAACCCACCATCAGGAACATAAAGGCGATGGTCATCACCCCCGGGTCAAGCTGGTGCGAATGTTCGTAGAGCAGGGTCCAGGTCAGGGCGGCATTGCCGTGACCCAGGGCTTCGGACGAGGTGGAAAACAGCAGGATGGTACCGAACAGAGCCAGGGCGATGCCCACGCCGCACACGATGAAATATTTCCAGGCGGCGGCGATGGCGGCGGGGGTGCGATACAGGGAGACCAGCAACACCGTCGCCAGGGTCGCCAGTTCCAGCGCAATCCACAACACCCCTAGGTTGTTGGTAGTGAGGCCCAGATACATGCCGAAGACGAACAGCTGATACATGGCGTGATAGAGACGCAGGCGCGCGGACGTCACCCGGCCGATTTCCTGCTCATGGAGCATGTAGGGGCCGGAAAAGAGGGCGGTGGTGGTGGCGACGAAGGCGGTCAGGAACACCAGAAAGACGTTATACGCGTCGAGGAAAAACACTTGGCCGTGCGCGGTGAACGATCCGTGATCCAATACCCGCAAGGCCAGTCCCAGGGCGGCCGCAAGGGTGACGGCGCTGGCGGCGACATTGAGGGCGATCGCGCGCCGGTCATGGACCATGAAGGCCATGGCGGCGCCGGCGAGCAACGGTGTACCCAGCAACAGATCGAAGAGGTTCACCGTCTTTCCTCCAGGTGCTCCAGATCCAGGGAGTCGAAGGTCTTGCGGATCTGGAAGAAAAACAGGCCGAAGATCAGGGCGGCGATCAACACGTCGAAGGCCACGCCTATCTCCACCACCAGCGGCATGCCGTAGGTGGCGGCGGTCGCGGTGAAGAACAGCGCATTCTCCATGGCGAGAAAACCGATGACCTGGGTGATGGCCTTGCGGCGGGTGATCATCATCAGCATGCTGAGCAGTACGCAGGCCAGAGCGATGGCGATGGTGTTGCGCGTCACCAGCTGCGAGAGTTTTTCGATGGGCAGGCTGATGTAAAAGGCGAACAATACCAGGGCGGCGCCGATCAATAAGGTCGCCGAGACGTTGACCAGGGGTTCCACCTCGCGGTGAACGCCGAGTCGTACGACGATGCGCCATAACAGCCACGGCAGCAGCAAGCCTTTGAGCAGCAACGCCAGCAGCGCCGAGATATATAATTCAGGTACGTCGGCGACGAAGGCCACCAATGCCGAGGTCAGGGCGAGGAGCACGCCTTGGAGCGCGAACCAGCGCAGCAGGGCGTGCATGTGGCGCTGCGCCAGCAGAGCGAAGACAATCAGCAGCATCGTCGCCGCTGCTACCGCCACCCATTGTTGGAGTAATGTGGATGGCATCACACGCGCACCTCCAGGATGTAATGAGTCAGCATGCCGAGAATCGCCAGCAGGAAGGCCAGGCCCAGGTATTCCGGTACACGGAAGATGCGCATCTTGGCCATCCAGGTTTCAAACACGGCCAGCAACACGAACAGCGCCACTAGCTTGCCCAGCCAAGCCCCGACGGCGACGAGCATGCCCACGGTATCGGCATGCGAGGCCATGCCCCAGGGAAAGAACAGATTGAGCAGCAAGGTGGCGAACAGCAGGAGTTTGATCTGATTGGCCCATTCGATGAGGGCAAGGTAGCGCCCGGAATACTCGAGGATCATGGCTTCGTGGATCATGGTGAGTTCGAGATGGGTGGCGGGATTGTCAACCGGGATACGACCGGTCTCAGCGATGGTTACCATTACCAGCGCGGCCAGGGCGAAGGCCAGCGACGGATGCAGGCCCGGTCCTGAACTCAATACCGTATGGATCATGGCGCCCATATTGGTGCTGTGCGCCGTGATGGACAGCACGAAGATGCTCATGAGCATGGCCGGTTCGGTCAAGGCGGCGAAAGTCATTTCGCGGCTGGCGCCCATGCCGCCGAAGGCGGTGCCCACGTCCATGGCGGCCAGGGCGGTGAAAAAGCGTGCCAAGGCCAGCAGTGCCACCAGGGCGATCACGTCGGCGGCGGCGGTCAGCGGCGTTGCGATCAGGATCACCGGCACGATGGCGGCGGCCAGCGCGGTGGCGGCGAAGATCACGTATGGCGCGGTGCGGAACACCCAGGACGCCTGCTCCGCCAGCACCGGTTGCTTGGCGAATAGTTTGGCAAGGTCACGATAGCACTGCCGCAGGGGCGGGCCGCGGCGGTTTTGCAGGCGCGCCTTGAATATCCTTACCATGGAGGTGACCGGCGGGGCGAGGCCGACCATCAACAGCGCCTCGACGAGATTCCACAACCACAGGCTCATAGCAGCAACCCCAGCAGGATGAGCAGCGTCACGAAGGTGAACGCGAGGTATCCGTGAATCGGTCGGCGATGCAGCCAGTCCGTCCGCCGGGTCAGCCATTCGCTGAGTTGTCTGATGGGCAGATAGAGATAGCCCCACGACAGGTCTCGAACGTGTACCTGATAGCGCAGCTTCTTCACCAACAGCGGGTGGCCGAGGTCCGTACGCAACAATTTGTCCCGGGGCCGATAGACATCGGCGAAGATCCGCCGCAACGGCTGGGAAAAACTGGCGGCGGTGTATTGCATGCGCGAGTTGAGATGCGGATGCCCGCAGCTCCATGGTGCGGTCCGCCTTTTCCCGCCGGTACGGTAATGAATAAAAATGAAAGTACCCACGGCGATCAGCAGGGCCGTCAACACGATGAGCGGTGAATAGGAAGCCCGCTCTTGGGCGATGGGGGTCAACCACAACCAGTTGGCAGTAGATGCGCCGAGGCTCGCCTGTATCAAGGATCGCGGTACGGCGTCGATCAGCGGCAGTATCCATACCGGCAAAATGCCCAGCAGCAGACACAAGGCGGCGGGGAGCGCCATGCCGAACTGCATCCAGCGGTCGACTTCGCGGGCATCGTTTGCCGCCTGGCTGCGTGCTGTGCCCTGAAAGACGATACCGAATACCTTGACGAAACACGCCGCCGCCAGGGCGCCGGCCAAGGCCAGCATGGCGGCGGAGAACGGAATCAAGGCCGAGAGCAGGGTCCCCCGCAATTGCGGAGCCATCAGTGCGGCTTGAAAGGTAAGCCATTCGGAGACGAAACCGTTGAATGGAGGTAACGCCGAGATGGATATGCAGCCTATCAGGAACAAGCCTGCGGTGCGCGGCATGCGCCGGATCAGGCCTCCCAACCGGCCCATGTCGCAGCTATGAGTCGCATGCATCACTGCGCCCGCGCCCATGAATAACAGCCCTTTAAACAAGGCGTGGTTGAGAGTGTGATAGAGTGCCGCCACCAGGCCTAGGGCCGCTAACCTGGGATAATGATAATGGGCGAAGATCATCCCCAGTCCCAGGCCGATGGCGATGATGCCGATATTCTCAACCGAGTGATAGGCGAGCAGGCGCTTCAAGTCGTGTTGCTGCAAGGCCAGCAGCACACCGCCCACCGCCGAACCGGAACCGGTTGCCAGCACCAGGCCGCCCCACCACCAGCCAGTGTGCTCAATACCGACCAGATCCCACACCACTCGGAGGAAACCGAAAATGGCCACCTTGATCATGATGCCGCTCATGAGAGCGGACACATTGGAGGGGGCCGCCGGATGGGCCTCGGGTAGCCAGGCATGCAAGGGGATCAACCCGGCCTTCATGCCAAAACCGCCCAAGGCCAGCAAAAATGCCAGGGATGCCCATAGCGGCGTCAAGGGCGCGACACGCATGACGTCGAATTCGAAGGAGCCGCCCGCCGCGTACAGCACCGCGAAGCTGCCCAGGATGACAAGACCGCCGAGGTGGGCCATCAGCAGGTAGAGAAAGCCCGCCTTGCGATTGGCCTCTTGCTCATGGTCGAAGGTGACCAGGAAATACGAAGCGACGCTCATCAGTTCCCAGAAAATCATGAAGGTGTAGGCGTCATCCGCGAGTGCCACGCCTTGCATGCCGGTGACGAACAGCGGCAGAAAGACATATAGCGTGGTCAGATTGCGTCGGTGGGCCAGTTGCCGCAGATAACCTAGGGAGTACAGTGCCACCGCGCAGAGCAACAGGCCGATTACCAGCAAAAAGAAGCCGGCGAGGGCGTCGAGTCGCACATGCATCGGCAACCACGGCAGGCCGATGGGGAGGATCGCCTTGTCGGGGGATAAGAGTATTCCCTCCATCCCGCCGGTGACCGCGGCCAACGCGGAGAGCAAAAGTAACCCGCAGACGGCGCGGCGTTGCAGGTCAGCGCTGCGGCTCAAGAAAATTGCAGCAACGCTAGCGATCAGCGCCGCGAGCGGCGCCGCCAACGCCCAGAACATCCCATTCATCGTTGCCGCACCACCAGGAGCTCGCAAAGCTGGTCATAGGGGTTGCGCCAATTGTGCGAGCGCCGGGGGTCGTAGTAGACGGATTGCATTTCGGCGACTTCAAAGTTGTCGTCGTCGTAATGGAGTACGGCGCGTCCCCGCCTTACCCACACGAATTCCGATTCGATTCCCACCAGGAAGGGCTGTTCTGCCAACTGGCCACCGGGCCTGAGTCGCACCAGCAGCGGTTCGAAATTCGATTCGTGGCGCTGCGCCGCCAAGGGGATCAACTCTGCGCCGTCACGCAAGGAAAAGGTGGGGCAATCCTTCAAATCGATGACTTCGATCTTTGTCCCTTCCTCGCCGTCCGCAAAAAACGCCGCAACCGGCACCCGCAGGCCGTGAGCGAGTTTTTCCAGGGTCGCAACCGATGGGGATGTCTGATTGCTCTCTATCTGCGATAAGGTTGCAGGGCTTATCCCCGCCGCCTCGGCCAAGGCCCGGATGGAAAAACCGCGTCTTTCGCGAAGAGAACGTATTCTGGATGCGACGGGCATGAAAAGGGCTGTTATTTAATATAAAACACAATGTATAGAAAAATGAACGCGCTGTCGAGCCATGCAAGGGGATCAGAACGTTGCTGATGTAAGAGTCTGGGAAGCGCATGCCTCGAACGGGGGATAAGAGGGCTCGTCTTCCTGGGTGATGTTTATAAATGGTGCATAGAGAATCTGTAAGCACCATATAAGTGCAATTTCGCTATCAGTGGGGGCTGTGAGCCACTTGTAAGCTATTGAATCTATATGATGCACTATGATGGTGCGATTCTTGCTTGTTTATGCGCCATATTTGTTCACTGGGGCGGGCAATGGAAACATTTAAATCGGGAAGTGATGTCCTCTTTGTATTAATGGGAGCGGTCATGGTACTGGCCATGCATGCCGGTTTCGCCTTCTTGGAGGTGGGTACGGTACGGAAAAAGAACCAGGTCAATGCACTGGTAAAGATCATTGTTGATTTTGCCGTGTCGACCCTGGCCTATTTCTTCATCGGATACGGCATCGCCTACGGGACCTCCTTCTTCTCCGGGGCACATTCCTTGGCCGACAAGAACGGTTATGAACTGGTGAAGTTTTTCTTCCTGCTCACCTTTGCCGCGGCGATCCCCGCTATTATTTCAGGGGGTATTGCCGAGCGGGCCAAATTTAATCCCCAATTGGCCGCGACGGCCCTATTGGTCGGTTTGGTTTACCCCTTTTTCGAGGGGATCAGCTGGCACGGCAATTTCGGTATACAGACTTGGCTGGAGGCGCACTTCGGGGCAGGGTTCCACGACTTCGCCGGTTCGGTGGTCGTGCATGCCATGGGGGGATGGCTGGGGCTGATGGCGGTGCTGCTCTTGGGCCCGCGGCATGGCCGTTATGGCAAGGACGGCAGGATCAGCGCTCATCCGCCATCCAATATCCCATTCCTCGCGCTGGGGGCATGGATCCTCACGGTAGGGTGGTTCGGATTCAACGTGATGTCGGCGCAGGCCATTGCCGCGGTTAATGGTTTGGTGGCCGTCAATTCGTTGATGGCGATGGTGGGAGGCATTCTCGCTGCCTTGGTCGCCGGACGCTACGATCCCGGCTTCGTTCATAACGGCCCTCTTGCCGGCCTGGTGGCGGTCTGTGCCGGTTCCGATCTCATGCATCCCGTGGGTGCACTGCTGACCGGCCTGGTGGCCGGAGCCTTGTTCGTGTGGACCTTCACGCTGACTCAGAACAAGTGGAAGATCGACGATGTGCTGGGGGTATGGCCTTTGCACGGGCTGTGCGGGGTGTGGGGCGGCATCGCCGCGGGGATTTTCGGCAGCACGGCTTTGGGCGGCATGGGTGGGGTGAACTTCATGTCGCAACTGATCGGCACCGGCTTGGGTGTGATCATCGCCGTGACGGGAGGCTTGGCGGTGTACGGCGGCTTAAAGGTGACAGTCGGCTTGCGCCTCAGTCAGGAGGAAGAGTATCAGGGCGCCGACTTGAGCGTACACAAGATCGGCGCGGAGCCGCCTTACAGGGAGTGAAGCCGCGGCTGTTCGTCCTGGTCCCGCGCCAGGTACCGCGGCACGTCATCGGGTTGTAGTGCTTGGCTAAAATAGTAGCCCTGCATGATCTGGCAGCCAAGGTTTCGTAACAGGTCCAATTGTGTCTTGGTCTCAACGCCCTCAGCGACGATATCCAGTTGCAGGGTATTGGCCATAGCGATGATGGCAGCAATCGCGCCGGAATCCGCGTTGTCTCTGCAGATATTGCTTACGAACGTGCGGTCAATTTTGATGGTCCGGATCGGCGTGTGATTCAGTTTGCTGAGGGAGCTGTATCCGGTGCCGAAATCGTCGATGCATAAATTGACCCCGATATCCTTCAGTTGTTGGAGGATATGGAGCGTGCGCTGCAAATCACGGGCAAAGATTTTCTCCGTCAATTCCAATTCCAGGCTGGAGGGTTGCAGGCGGGTTTCGCTGAGGGTGCTCTTTAAGTGCGACAACAGATCGCGGTTGTTGAATTCCTTCTCGGATAGATTGATCGCAATGCGGGGCACCGTCAAACCGGCGGTGAGCCAGGTTTCGTAATTTTTGCACGCTTTGCGCATCATCTGCTTGCCGAGAGGGATGATAAGGTTGGTCTCTTCGGCGACCGCCAGAAATTTTTCGGGTGGAATGACGCCCTTTTGGGGATGTTGCCAACGCAACAATGCCTCCATGGCGACGACTTTCCCGCTGGGTACGTGGATGCGCGGCTGGTAATAGATGAGAAATTCGTCGTTGTCCAAGGCGCGATGAAGATCCTTTTCCAGAGACAAACGGGTCTGCGCCCGCAAATTCATGTTCGGTGAATAAAGCTGGTAGGTGTTTTTCCCCTGTTCCTTGACGCGATACATGGCGACGTCGGCGTTCTTCAGCAAGGTTTCGGCGTCTTGGCCATCATTGGGGAAGATGGTGATGCCGATGCTGACACCGACGAAAAATTGATGATTGCGGATTTCGAAGGGTTTGGAAAGGATGTTGATGACCTTCTGGGCGACCTGGCAGGCATCGTGCTGATTCGTCAGTTCATTCAGGATGATGACGAATTCATCGCCGCCGTGACGAGCCACGGTATCTTCGGCGCGAATGCAGGTGGTGAGTCGTTGAGCGGCGATCTTCAGCATGTGATCGCCCATGTTGTGGCCGTACGTGTCGTTGATCAGCTTGAAACCGTCCAGATCGCAAAACAGGATGGCTACCAGCTGATTGCGCCTGGGCGCCCGCGTCAATGCCCGATCGATCCTGTCCAGCAACAGGCTGCGATTTGGCAGGTTGGTAAGCGCATCGTAGTTGGCCAGATAGAGCAAGTGATCTTCCGTCTTCTTTCTCTCGGTAATGTCCTGCAACACTAAAACCAAACCACCGCAATGTATGTGGTCGGCAAACAAGGCGGATGAAATCGATACCGGCACGGGATTGCCTTCCTTGCTCAGGAACGTGGTTTCCATACCCTGCACATAGGGTGAAACGATCAGCGAATCGAGCATGGTGCGGATGAGCGTCGGATCGCCGATGACTTCGGCGATGTTTCGGCCCAGCAGTTCGTCCTCATGATATTTGAACAGTATCGCCGCCGCCGAATTTATCCATTCGATCTGTCTGCATGCATTAATGACGATCAAGGCATCAGGTACCGAGCGCAGAATGTTATTCATCTGCTCCTTGGAAACCGTGGTGGTGGCGAGATTGCTGGCCATCAAGTTGAACGCCCGGACGAGCTGGCCGATTTCGTCATGATTCCATTCGGGCGCCCTGACCTCGAAATGGCCGCGTCCCAATGCCGCCGCTGATCTGACGAGTTGTTCGAGCGGCGCCGCCAGTGAGCGGGCGATTACCTGGCCGAGCACGATGGCGAACAGGAAGGTCAAGATCCCCGCGATGAGCAGCAAATGCTCCGCGCGGCTTATGGTCTGGTTGACCTCTTGGTTGTCTTTCGTGAGTTGCAGATTGATATAATACAGCTGTGCATCCAGCGCTCCTTCGAAGGCATGTTCGCCGTTTTCCATGGTGTTCAGCGCTTCGGTGAGGTCGATGGCGGTATCATTCTTCTCCAGGAGCGCAACGACGTGATCGCTGCTCTTTTTTAGGAATTCCGCCGTACCGCGTGTGGCCATCAGATACAATCTATCATCCGCCGATGATTGATCGATCAGCGATGAAAAGCTGTTTAATGTATCTTGGAGGGGTTTTATCGCGGATTCCCGCAGTTCAACGAGTTCGCCCTGCCAATCCGCGCTGGTTTTCGCCTGGTCGTGGGTTATGCCGTACTTGAGCAGGGCCAGGCGCGAGGTGCTGTATACGATCCTTGTCCCGTAATAGCGCAGGTTTTCCAGTTTGAGCAGCTGCGGCAAGGTGCGTTGCGAGGCGTTGTAATAGGTGCTTTTTATCGTAATGATATTTTGCAGGCCGACGAGCCCGACGATTACCACCGTGGCGGCGATGCACAAAAACGACAGCAGGAGTTTGTATTTAATTTTCATTAAGGGCCAAATGCCTTGCGGCGTCCGCGAGCGCCAACTACTTAATAAAATCGGCCGATTGCGCCGGTAATTTAGCGTTCTGGGGAAGGATGGGCCCCGGTAATAAAACGATAATTTCATGTATTTACTTGCCAACTTGACGCAGGGAAGCTGGCGGTTGTTGCCGACATTTCAAAATTTGATCTTATAATCAATAAGATGGTGTGGAGATGGCTGGCCCTTTGCCATGTGGTAAAGATGGAATCGTCAAAGGAAAAGTAGTAGCTTATGGGCCGATTATTATCAGGGTCCCAGAGTTGAGCATTTATGATCAGGAAACTATATATCAAGACCTTCGGTTGCCAGATGAACGAGTACGATTCCGCTAAGATGGCCGACGTGCTGGCGAAATCCCACGGCCTGCAGCGGGTCGACACCGCGGAAGAGGGCGATATATTGCTGTTGAACACCTGTTCCATTCGGGAAAAGGCGGAGGAAAAGGTCTTTTCCATGTTGGGGATGTGGCGGGAGATCAAAGAGCGCCGTCCCGAGGTGGTGATAGGCGTCGGCGGCTGCGTGGCCAGCCAAGAGGGCGACAACATTCGCCGCCGCGCTCCTTATGTGGATATGGTGTTCGGACCCCAGACCTTGCACCGTTTGCCGAAGATGCTGGAACAGGTGCAACGGGAACGGCGGCCAGCCGTGGACGTTACCTTCCCCGAGATTGAAAAATTCGATCACCTGCCCGCGCCGCGCGCCGAGGGAGTGACGGCCTACGTGTCGGTCATGGAGGGCTGCAGCAAATATTGCACGTTTTGCGTGGTGCCTTACACCCGCGGCGAGGAAGTCAGCCGTCCCTTCGACGATGTGATCGCGGAAATCGCGAGCCTGGCCCGACATGGCGTGCGGGAGGTGACGCTATTGGGGCAGAACGTCAACGCTTACCGGGGTATGATGCACGACGGCGAGGAGGCGGACCTGGCGTTGTTGCTCAGCTACGCGGCGGAAATCGACGGCATTGAACGTATCCGATTCACCACGTCCCACCCCATGGAATTTTCCGACCGCCTCATCCAAGCTTATGCCGAAGTGTCGAAACTGGTGAGCCATCTGCACTTGCCGGTACAGAGCGGTTCGGACCGTATCCTGTCTCTGATGAAGCGCGGTCACACCGCCGTGCAGTACAAATCGAAGATCCGCCAGTTGCGGGCCCTGCGACCGGACCTGAGTCTTTCCTCGGATTTCATCGTCGGCTTTCCCGGGGAAACTGACGAGGATTTTCAGGCCACCATGGATCTGATTGAGGAGATCGGTTTCGATAATTCCTTCAGCTTCATCTACAGTCCCCGCCCCGGGACGCCGGCGGCCGGTTTTCCCGATGACGTCCCCCTGGAGGTCAAGAAGCATCGTTTGGCGATCTTGCAGCGGCGGATTCGCCAAATGAGCGAGAGCATCAGCGACGCCATGGTCGGTACGGTGCAGCGCGTGCTGGTGGAGGGCCCTTCCCGTAAGGACCCACGGGAGTTGTGCGGACGCACGGAGAACAATCGTGTGGTCAATTTTGCGGGCGCCCCGGAACTGGTCGGGCAATTGGTATCACTGCATATCACCGAGGCCCTGCCCAACTCCTTGCGCGGCGAGTACGCGCATCACGTTGATCTTCATGGCTTTCGCAGTGCGTCGCTGGGATTTTGACGACGGCCGGATCGTTGCATGTGGCGTAATTTTCGACTATCTTAGCTGTTAAATTCCTTCTTTTAGTCTTTCATTTGAAAGTTCAGCCAGATTCTTTCGACTTCACCTTGGATCCCGCCGATAACGAGCGTCTTGCCAACTTGTGCGGACAGTTCGATGAACATCTGCGTCAGGTGGAAGGCCGCTTGGGGGTGGAGGTGACCAACCGCGGCAATCACTTTCGCGTGATCGGCGACAGCGCGCCGGTGCAACTGGCGGGTAAGGTCCTGAAGAGCCTCTATTCGAAGACCGCGGAAATCAATTTGACGCCTTCGCAGGTGCATCTGGTCCTGCAGCAGGCCGGCGCCGACGTCCTGGATACTGGGGATGAACTGGCCAATGAACCCTTGGCGATCCAGACGCGCCGGGGTTTGATCAGCGGCCGCGCGCTCAATCAGCAACGTTATCTGCAAAACATCCTCAAGAATGACATTAATTTCGGTATCGGGCCGGCGGGGACCGGCAAAACCTACCTGGCCGTCGCCTGCGCCGTACAGGCCCTGGAACAGGAGAAGGTGGCGAGACTGGTGCTGACGCGTCCCGCAGTTGAGGCGGGGGAACGGCTGGGGTTCCTGCCGGGCGATTTGGCGCAGAAGATCGACCCGTATCTGCGTCCCCTTTACGATGCCCTGTACGAGATGCTGGGTTTCGAACGGGTGGCCAAGCTGGTGGAACGCAACGTCATCGAAATCGCGCCCCTGGCCTATATGCGGGGACGGACGCTGAATGACTCTTTCATCATTCTTGACGAAGCACAAAACACTACCGTTGAACAGATGAAGATGTTTCTCACCCGTATCGGTTTCGCCTCGAAGGCGGTGATCACCGGCGACGTCACTCAAGTGGATTTGCCGCGCGGGCGCCTGTCCGGCTTGCGTCATGTGGTCGAAGTGCTTAAGGATGTGGACGGCATCAGCTTTACCTTCTTCAAGGCGTCGGACGTGGTGCGCCACCCACTGGTACAAAGCATCGTGACGGCTTACGAGAGTTTTGAAAGAAACACCCCGACTCCGGACCAGGAGCAGGAGCCGTGACCATTGTTGTAGATGTTCAATATGCTCAGGAGGAAGTCCTCGACGAGGAAGCCGAGGTTCCCCTGCCCGAGCAATTCGATCGTTGGGTAGGCGCCGCCCTGGCGGGACGCCGCGACGCCGGCGAGATCACCGTGCGCATCGTGGGTATGGCGGAAGGAGCGGCACTCAACCAGGCTTACCGCCATCGCACGGGGCCGACAAATGTTCTGTCGTTCCCCGTGGAAGGTGCCCCGCCAACGGATGTGCCGCTGTTGGGCGACGTGGTTATTTGCGCGCCGCTGGTCAATCGGGAAGCCCGGGAACAACGCAAGGCGCCGGTCGCCCATTGGGCTCACCTGACGGTACACGGTAGCTTGCATCTTTTGGGCTATGACCATCAGGAGCCGGTTGAAGCGGAGCGCATGGAAGGCCTGGAGACCGAGATCCTCACTGGTCTGGGCTATCCCGACCCCTACGCCGGAGAGAAGGAGGCCCGGACGGCCCCTTGAAACGCTAGACTTCAGGTGCCATTCAACAGTTTTAACAACACAAGGTGTCTATTCAGTAATCATGACTGTCGAACGAACTAATAACGGTACGTCATCGCGTTCCTGGCTGGAACGCTTGAGTTTTGCCCTGCTGGGTGAACCCAAGGACCGCGAACAATTGGTGGAATTGTTGCGTGATGCCCAGCAACGTGAATTGCTGGATCCCGAGGCGCTGACCATGATCGAAGGGGTGCTGCAAGTCGCCGAGATACAGGTGCGCGATATCATGGTGCCGCGCGCGCAGATGGCGGTGGTGGAGCGCGACGCCTCGCTGGAGGAGATCTTGCCGGTGGTGATCGAATCGGCGCACTCGCGGTTTCCGGTGATCGGCGATAATCGCGACGAAGTGGTGGGTATCCTGTTGGCGAAGGATCTGCTGGCCTATTACGGCCAGGACAAAGCCAGGAATTTCAACGTACGCGATATCCTGCGGCCCGCGGTCTTCATTCCGGAGAGTAAGCGGCTCAATGTGTTGCTGAAGGAGTTCCGGGCCAGTCGCAACCATATGGCCATCGTGGTCGACGAGTACGGTGGGGTGGCGGGTCTGGTCACTATCGAGGACGTGCTGGAACAGATTGTGGGCGAGATCGTCGACGAACATGACATCGAGGAAGACACCTACATCAAGAGGCACAATGACAACGTCTACGCGGTCAAGGCGCTGACCCCTATCGAAGAGTTCAATGACTACTTTTACGCCAATTTCAGCGATGAGGAATTCGATACCATCGGCGGTTTGGTTATGCATCGTTTCGGCCGTCTGCCCCGCCGCGGCGAGGTCATCAGCATCGACCGCTTCCGCTTCAAGGTACTGAACGCCGACAGTCGCCGCATTCATCTGCTGCAGGTCACGGAGCGCCGTGGCGCGGGCGTGCATGACAAGGCTGCCGCAGCAGGAGAATAAGCTGGCTGTCGCCATCATTATCCGTCACCCACTCGATCCCCATGGCCAGTTCCCCTAGCGCCGCTGATACAGTGGCTTCGCCGCGTTCCCGTCACGATCGTTTAGCCGCTGTCCTAGCCGGGAGATGGGGGGATTGGTTGAGCCTCCTGGCCGGGGCCATGCTGCCCTTGGCCTTCGCTCCCTTCGATATTTTTCCCGCCGCAGTGATCGCCCCCGCCTTGCTGTTTATGTCATGGTTGGATGTCCCGCCGCGACGGGCCCTGCGCCGCGGTTACCTGTTCGGCCTGGGGATGTTCGGCGTGGGCATCAATTGGGTGTTCGTGAGCATGTACGAATACGGCGGCGTGAGCCTGCCGCTGTCCCTGTTTCTCACCGCCCTGCTGGTCGCGTTCCTGTCCCTGTTTCCAGCGGTCTTGGCGTACCTGCTCGCGCGATTGTTTCCTTTCACCGGCGCCTCCGCGGCGGTATGGCGGCTGGCGGTGGTGTTCCCCGCCGGCTGGGTGATGTTCGAATGGATACGAGGCTGGTTTCTCACCGGCTTTCCCTGGTTGAACTTGGGCTACAGTCAATTGGCCACACCCCTCGCCGGTCTGGCGCCGCTGGCGGGTGTCTACGGGGTGTCGCTGGGCGTGGCACTGTCGGCGGGATGGCTGGCCCTGTTTGTCCTCGCCGAGAATCGGCGGCAACGCGTCGCCAGCGCCGTCGCGTTGCTGGCGTTGTGGGCCGGCGCCGGTCTGCTGCACGGTCTGGCGTGGACGCGGCCTGTCGGCGCGCCGATGCGCGTTACCCTACTGCAAGGGGACATCCCTCAGAACATAAAATGGTTATGGGACGTGCGCGAGCCCACCGTGGAGCTCTATGCCAAGATGACCCGAGAGCATTGGGACAGCCGTCTGATCGTCTGGCCGGAAAGCGCGCTGCCCGAGATGTACGCCGAGGCCAAGGATTTTCTCGATGGCCTGGGCAAGGAGGCCAGGAAACATCACAGCGATTTACTGATAGGCGTGTTGTATGAGGACCCCGCGACCGGGCGTTACTACAACAGCATGGTCAGTATCGGCAGCGAGCGCAAGTTTTACTTCAAGCACCATCTCGTGCCGTTTACCGAATATCTGCCGATGAAAGGCCTGTTGGGCGCCCTGGTGGATTTCATGCAAGTCCCCATGTCCGATTTCAGCGCCGGTCCGGCGGTACAACAGCCCCTGGCGGTGGCGGGACAACGGGCGGGCATCTCCATTTGTTATGAGGACGCCTTCGGTGAAGAGATGATCCGGCAGCTGCCCAAGGCGACGTTGTTGGTCAACGTCAGTAATGACGCGTGGTTCGGTCATTCCATCGCGCCGCAACAGCACCTGCAAATTGCGCAAATGCGCGCCGCGGAGACCGGCCGGCCCTTGTTGCGCGCCACCAATACCGGCGTGAGCGCCATCGTCGATGCCTGGGGGCGACTGCAGAGCGTGGCGCCGCAATTCAAGGTGGCTGCCCTCACGGGCGAGGTGCAGCCCATGCAAGGTGCGACGCCGTATGTGCGCGTTGGTAATGCCCCGGTGGTGGTGGTGACGACGGGGTTGTTGCTGCTCCCCTGGCTCATACTGCGCCGCCGCCGTCCGCATTGAGCGGCGCCTGTCACCGGTACACGTCGTGCACGGCTAGAGTCGTGTGCCGGGGTTTCGTCAAAAGGAAGGACTGGAGGCCGGCGGCGCCACCGCCAGGGAAAAGGTAAAGGCAGCGCCGTTGCCGGGGACGCTGTTCACCTCGATGGTCTGATGGTGCAGGTCAAGGATTTGTTTGGCGATTGCCAGACCGAGTCCGGCGTGGTCCTTGCCGCGATGGTCGTTACCCGCCTGATAAAAGCGATCGAAGACCCGCGGCAGATCGGCGCTCGCGATGCCCCGGCCGCTGTCGCTCACGGTGACGAGGACGCGCTGGGCATCCCGCCGGATACCCACCTGGACCCGCCCGCCCTCGGGGGTATGCTCCAGGGCGTTCTCGATCAGGTTCTCCAACACCCGTTCGATGAGCCCGATCTCCGCCTCTACCCGCGGCAAGGTATCGTCGGCGATATCGATGTCGAGCGTGATACCCCGTTGTCGGGCCTGCAGCTGGAATTTCTGCACCACATCCTGCACCAATTCGGCGGCGCCGAAGGGTTCGCAACGCGGCGGGGTGCGGGTCGCGTCGAGTTTCGCCAGTTCAAACAGGTCCAGGACCAGGCGGGTGAGGCGCTCACTGTGGCGCAATGCGGTGCCGAGATATTCGCGGCGTTCCGCTTCGCTGAGCGTGGCGGCCTTCAGTTGCAGGGTTTCGAGATAGCCGTGTAGGGAGGCGAGGGGCGTGCGCAGGTCATGGGAGACCTGGGCCACCAGTTCGCGGCGCAGATTGTCCTGGGTCTTGAGTTCGTCGAGTTGCTTGATGATGCGTTCGGCCATCTGATCGAATGTCATCCCCAGACGGTCGATCTCGTCGGAACGGGCCGGTGGCGCCTGGCCGTAGGGAACGTAGGCGCTGAGATTGCTTATGCGGAAGCTGTCCATGAGCCACGCCAGGCGGTGCAGCCGGCGCGTGAGGAGATGGAAGATCAGCAGGCCGGCGAGCAGGCCGAATATCAGGCTGCCGGCTACCGCCCAGCCGCTCAGGCGCAGGAAATAACTTTCGCGGATCGCATTGTTGACGGCGTCGAACTCTTCACCCTGCAGCACCACGTACAGGTAGCCCTGCGGATTGGCGGCGGAAGGGATCGGCGTGACGGAGAAGGCCTTGCGCCGGTCATAGCTGCGCGGATCGTCACCCAGCACCGGGTAGCTGTCGTTACGCAGAAAGGCGCGGATGGGTCCGAGCGAGACATGCTTGCGTTTGACCTTGCCCGGGTCGGCGGAGTAGGACAGGATCTTGCCGTTGCGATCGAGGAGATAGATCTCGATGCTGGGGTTGATGACCATGTAGTCATGGAAGGTTTCCTTCAGTTTGGCCTCGTTGAGGCGGCCTTCCTCGACCAAGTTGCGATCCGCCACCAGATTGCGGGCGAGATTGCGGTTGAGCTGCTGGTTGACTTCGCCCAGATAATGGTGGGTCGCCGAGACGGTGAGCAGGGAATAGATCAGGCCCATGGAGACCAGCAGCAGGACCAGTACCAGCGCGAGCCGCGCATAGAGGGTACGAAACATGGTCAGCCGCCGCGCTCCGCGAACTTGTAACCCACCCCCCACACCGTAAGCACGTAGTGCGGCTTGGCCGGGTCTTTCTCGATCTTTGAACGCAGTCGATTGATGTGGGAGTTGACGGTGTGTTCGTAGCCGTCATGACCGTAGCCCCATACCTTATCGAGGAGCTCGGTGCGGTTGTAGACCCGGCCCGGATGGCGCGCGAAGAACAGCAACAGGTCGAACTCCTTGGCGGTGAGATTAATATCCCGGCCGCCGATTTTCACCAGGCGTTTGCCGGTGTCGATGCGCAGATCGCCGAAACTGAGCGTTTCCGGCGGTTGCGAGGCATGGCGCTCGCTCATGGCCGCGACGCGGCGGAACAGGGCCTTGATGCGGGCCTGCAATTCGGGAATGCTGAACGGCTTGGTCAGATAGTCGTCCGCCCCCACCTCCAGTCCCACCACCCTGTCGAGTTCCGTTGATTTCGCGGTGAGCATCAAGATCGGCACGTAGCCCGGCACGGCGCGCAGTTTCTGGCAGACACTGACGCCATCCATGCCCGGCAGCATCAGGTCCAACACTACCAGATCGAATCCGCCGCGCTGGAAGCTGCGCAGCCCTTCCACCCCGTCGGCGGCGATCACTGCGGTGCATTCGATGTCCTGCAGGTGCAGGGCCACCAGCCGCGCGATATCGGGATTGTCTTCGATGATAAGGACCTTATATGTCATAGGCGGCAAGGATTACGCTCGGCTGATGGCTCGACCGGTTTACGGACTAGTGTAGCGTGCCGGCTAACCGCCGTCGCCCCTCGGTCCTGCTACAACCGCGGTGATAAATATGGGCGGGGAGGCGGCTTGGGCGGTCAAGGTCCGTGCTCGCCGGGGTCGATGCCCCGGCCGGCGCGACCGGCGCTTCGAGACGGCCTTGAGTTTATATTCCATCCCGAAGAGATCGCGTCCTTATCACGTAGGGATCACAATTTCATCACAGCCATGGGGGAACAGCGTAACAATCGGTTGCTGCAGCCCGCGGGACGATGCTAGGCCCGCTTGCGGGGCCGGGTGAAGCGGGTGCTATGGCACTTGGGGCAGGGCGGAATGTGACCGGTGCCATGGAAATGCAGGAGTTCGCCGCAGCTGCTGCAACGCAGGGTCCCCACCGTGGTGACTTCCCCGGTATGGAATTCGGAGGCCCGCTGCGCCCGTTGCGCCAGTTCCAGATAGGCCAGCTTGGTCTGATCCGCGGCGGCGGTGAATGCCTCCCACAGCCGGTCCTCTACCAGTTCCACATCGAAGTGCAGCCAGGAGCTCAGCTCGGAACCGGTGTCCGCCAAGTATTCGCCGGCGTCTTCCAGGTCGCGGCGCAGGTAGTCGCCGATGCGCTCCGCCTCCTCCCGGCTGAGCTCGCCCAGTTCAACCGCCTTTTCCTTGGCCAGGTCGATGTTGTACTGCAGGGCCGCCAGGGTGTTCTTATCGCTGTGCTTCAGGGCGTCTTTTACCCGCTCCATCATCCGGTTATAGGCATGCACGAGTTTTTTGCCGTGGGAAGCGGGGGAAGCAGTCATGGTCGTTACTCCTGATCGATCGGTGAGACTTAAGTTTGACCGACTCGCCGCATAATGGAAAGGGCGGGCGCAGGCTCATGTTGTTCGCTTTGTCGTGCCTACGGTATCCTTGCGCTTTGATTCTAAGCGTAAAGATCGGGAAAACAGATGGACGAGCATTACCAGCCGCAGCAGGTGGAGGACGCCGCCCGGCGCTATTGGGAGGAACATCGCAGTTTCGAGGTCGAGGAAGATCCGGCGCGGGAAAAATTCTATTGTCTGTCCATGTTTCCCTATCCCAGCGGCCGCCTGCACATGGGGCATGTGCGCAACTACACCATCGGCGACGTGATCAGCCGTTACCAGCGTATGCGCGGCAGGAACGTGCTGCAGCCCATGGGTTGGGATGCCTTCGGCCTGCCCGCCGAGAACGCCGCTATGCAGAACGGCGTGCCGCCCGCCCAGTGGACCTACGACAACATTGCCTACATGCGCGGCCAACTCCAGTCCCTGGGTTTCGCCATCGACTGGCGGCGCGAACTGGCCACCTGCACCCCCGAGTACTATCGCTGGAATCAATGGTTGTTCCTGCGCATGCTGGAGAAGGGCATCGTCTACCGCAAGACCGGCACGGTGAACTGGGATCCGGTGGACCAGACCGTGCTCGCCAACGAACAGGTCATCGACGGCCGCGGCTGGCGCACCGGCGCCGAGGTGGAGAAGCGCGAGATCCCTATGTACTACATGGCGATCACGAGTTATGCCGAAGAGCTGTTGGCGGATCTGGACACGCTTGCCGACTGGCCGGAGCAGGTGCGGTCCATGCAGCGCAATTGGATCGGCAAGAGCCACGGGGTACGCGTGGGCTTCCCATATAAGCTAGCCGCAGCAGGCGACAATGATTCCCCTCTCCCTTCGGGAGAGGGGTTAGGGGTGAGGGCGCCCGGATCTGCAACTACCGGAGAGGAAGAAGGCATCTTGTGGGTGTTCACCACCCGCGCCGACACCCTGCTGGGTGCCACCTACGTGGCGGTCGCCGCCGAACATCCTCTGGCTCTGCACGCCGCTCAGGACAATCCCCAACTGGCCGCCTTCATCGAGGAGTGCAGGCACGGCGGCGTCACCGAAGCGGAACTGGCCACTCAGGAAAAGAAAGGCATGGCGACGGGCTTGTTCGTCGATCATCCGCTGACGGGTGAAAAAGTGCCGCTGTGGGTGGCCAACTATGTGTTGATGGGTTACGGCGAGGGCGCGGTGATGGCGGTGCCGGCCCATGACGAGCGTGATTTCGAATTCGCCACTAAGTACGGACTGCCGGTCAAGGCGGTGATCCGAACTACTGCCGGCGATACTACCCCGGCACCGTGGCAGGCGGCCTACGCCGAGCATGGTAGCTGCATCAACTCCGGCAAGTACGACGGCCTGGATTTCGACCTAGCGGTGGACGCCGTCGCCGCCGATCTCGCCGCCAAAAATTTAGGCGAGAAGAAGGTCATCTGGCGGCTGCGTGACTGGGGCATCTCGCGCCAGCGCTACTGGGGCACGCCCATCCCCATGATCAAGTGCCCGGCTTGCGGCGATGTGCCGGTGCCGGACGAGCAACTGCCCGTGGTGTTACCCGAAGACCTGGTGCCGGACGGCGCCGGCAATCCGCTGGCCAAGTCCACCGAGTTTCTAAATTGCGCCTGCCCGAAATGCGGCGGTACGGCGCAGCGCGAGACCGACACCATGGATACCTTTGTCGATTCGTCCTGGTATTTCTTCCGTTACGCCAGTTACGACGGCAAGACCATGGTCGATGGGCGCGCCGACTATTGGATGCCGGTGGATCAATATATCGGCGGCATCGAGCATGCCATCCTGCATCTGCTCTATTCGCGCTTCTGGACCAAGGTGATGCGCGACCTGGGGCTGACCAACGTGCGCGAACCCTTCGCCAGGCTGCTGACCCAGGGCATGGTGCTCAATCATATCTTCTTCCGCAAGAGCGCCGCCTCGGGCATTAACTATTACTCTCCGGATGACGTGGAGGTGGAGCGCGACGCGCAGGGGAAGATCGTCGCCGCCAAGGCCAAGGAGGACGGCCAGCCGGTGGAATACGGCGGCATTGGCACCATGTCCAAATCCAAGAAGAACGGCGTCGACCCGCAGGATCTGGTGAGCCGCTACGGCGCCGACACCGTGCGCCTGTTCATGATGTTTGCCGCGCCGCCGGAGATGACTCTGGAGTGGAACGACGCGGGCGTGGACGGTGCACAGCGTTTCTTGAAACGCCTGTGGAAATTGACGGCGAATCACGTCAACCGCGGCCACGCGCCGCCGCTCGAGATCGGGCAGCTCGACGACGCCCAGCGCGCCTTGCGCAATCAAGTCCATCAGACCATCGTCAAGGTCGGCGACGACGTGGGGCGGCGCTATACCTTCAACACCGCCATCGCCGCCAACATGGAACTGGTCAACGCATTGTATAAATGCGAAGACGAAACCCCCCAGGGTCGTGCCGTGATCCAGGAGGCCTTGGTGGCGGTGACACTGATGCTGGCGCCCATCGTCCCCCATATCGCCCATGCGATGTGGCGTGCGCTGGGCCATGCCGACGCCATATTGGATCAGCCGTGGCCTGTGGCGGATCAGTCCGCCCTGGTGCGCGATGTGGTCGAACTGGTGGTGCAGGTCAACGGCAAACTACGCGGGCGCATCACGGTGGCGGCGGATGCGGGCAAGGACGAGATCGAGCCGGCCGCCCTCGCCGAGGAGAATGTGCAGCGCTTCGTGACCGGTAAAGAGGTAAAGAAGATCGTGGTGGTGCCGGGGCGCCTGGTGAATATCGTGGTAGCCGGGTGACGAGCCGCACGTGGCGACCGGCAAATCAATTGCAGGTAGCTTGTCGCAGCGCGTTTTCCCGCTGCTCGCCGTCTGCGGCCTGCTGTCGCTGAGCGCCTGCGGCTTTCATCTGCGCGGCAGCGAGATCAGCCGGGTGCAGCTGCCGCCCACCTATCTGGCCGGCGCGCCCGGACCGCTGCAGCAGGAGGTGCGCCATTATCTGAACGTCTCGGGGGTAGCCATGGTGGAGGAGCAAAAGGATGCGCAACTGGTGATTGATCTCATCGGCGAGAAGACCCAGCGGCGCGTACAGTCGGTGGGGTCCACCGGCAAGGTGGAGGAGTATGAGGTGCAGTACAGAGCCACCTATGCCGTGACACGCGGCAACGGCGAGAGCCTCATCCCCCCGGAGACACTAAGTCAGCGGCGCAGCTACAGTTTTAACGAAGCCGATGTGCTGGCTAAGGATACGGAGCAGGACCGTCTGGTGCAGGATATGCGCCGCGATGTGGTGCGTCAGATGATGTTGCGTCTGCAATCCGTACTCAAGCGTTCGCCATGAAGCTCAAGCCCGAACAGCTCCCTGACCACCTGCAAAGGAACCTGGCGCCCATTTATCTGGTAAGCGGCGACGAGCCCTTGCAGCTTGCGGAGGCCTGCGACGCCATTCGTGCGCGTGCCCGGGAGAGCGGTTGCAGCGAACGGCTGTTGTTCAACGTGGAGAGCGGCTTTGATTGGAACGCCTTGTTGCAGGCGCGCGATACTCTGTCGTTGTTCGCCGAGCGGCGCCTGCTGGAGTTGCGACTGCCCACGGGCAAGCCCGGCGAGGCGGGTGCCAAGGCGCTCATCGAATACGCCGCCCACGCCCCCGCCGGCGACGTATTGCTGATCGTCGCCGCCAAGATCGATAAGGATGCGCAGCGCAGCAAATGGTTCACGGCCTTGGAAGGAGCCGGCGTGATGGTGCAAGTATGGCCGCTGAGCGCCGCCCAGCTGCTGCCCTGGATCGAGCGGCGCATGCGCGGCAAGGGGCTGCGGCCCAGTGCGGAGGCGGTGGCCTTGTTGGCGGAGCGGGTGGAAGGCAATCTTCTGGCCTGCGCGCAGGAGATAGAGAAGTTGCTGCTGCTGCATGGCCAGGGGGCGGTGGATGCCGCGGCGGTGACCGCCGCCGTTTCGAACAGTGCCCGCTACAGCGTCTATGATCTGGTGGATCGGGCCTTGGCCGGTGAAGGCGCGGCGGTGACGCGCGTGCTGAGGGGCCTGCAAAGCGAAGGGGAAGAGCCGGTCGTGGTGTTGTGGGCACTGAGCCGGGAGATTCGCACTCTGGCCGTCATGGCCGATGAGCTGCGGGCGGGAATGGCTATGGATCGGGTGTTGGTCAAACACCGGGTATGGGCGAAGCGCAAAAGTCTGGTGCGCGGCGCCCTCAAGCGCTTGCCGCCCCCGTCCCTGCGGCGCTTGCTGCGTCAGGCGGGACAGACGGATCGCGTCATCAAGGGCGTTGCGGCGGGCAACACTTGGGATGAACTGCTACAACTCGCCCTGGGTTTGGCCGGGGTGGCCGTGGTGCGAGGCGCAACGGCGGTGTCGTGAGCCGCGCCGCTCGGCGGGCTAGGGGGTGTTTTGCGGTTGGGAAAAGGTGCTTAGATGTCGGCGCGAGTGACCCAATTGGACGCCCGAGTGATCAGGAACAGCCGCCGCAAGGTGATGCCCATACCGATCAGTCCGACAAATGCCAGGACCAAATCGATGGATTGAACAACGCCGCCGGTGTTGATGGCCTTCAGGGCCAAGACGAAACCCAGCATGCAAATAAAGCCGCTCATGCCCATGAGCAGTATGTTATTCGTGCAGTCGATTTGCGCCGTTTTGCCCTTGTCGATGTTTTTCACCGCCATGGCGTGAAAGATGTCGTTGCGCAATTCGCCGGCGAGGAGAAGGTCGTCACCCTTGCCTACGGTGCTGACCAGGTCGCTGTAGACCTTGACGTTGTATTTCCCGATATGGCAATCCGCTGCGCCGTGATTGTCCGGCGACGATACATCCTTCACATGACCACGCAGCAACTGTATTGCCATGGCGATTTCTCCCACTGTTTAAATGGATGGTACTGATGGATAAAGACACCGCCAGCGGCAATTAATTCCCGGGCGGCGGAATAATCTTTGATATACATATATGATTGTAAGGGAAAAGCAGCCGTGCTCCCAGTGAATCTTCCGCGCACCGTCATGTCCTGGCGGGAGGGGCCGGACGGATGCCGTATCCTTGCCGGCCGGGCAATAATGCTTTGAACGGTAATAACTACCGCTATCGATGGGATATTTACAGCACGGCGGTAAATCCTTCGAATTGCGGCGGGCCCAGATAGACGCCCTTGGCGGCGCCCGCCTGACCATGGGCCTTGCGGAACGCCTCGGAGCGGGTCCAGTCTTCGAAGGCCTGTTGGGAATCCCAGGTGGAGTGGGACGCGAACAGGGTGTAATCGTCGAAACTCGGTCCCTTGAGCAGGTGGAACTCCCGGAAGCCCGGGACCTCATGGAGATAGGTCTGGCGGTTTTTCCAGATGGCGACGAATTCATCCTCACGGTCGCGGGCGATTTTAAATCGATTCATGGCGATAAACATGGGTACCTCTCAGTCGGTCAATGCCAATTAAAGGCGTATTGCCGGCACCGTCTGACATGTCTTGGCAACAACGCCGTCAGTCACCGCCAGGCGCCAGGCGCTAAACGATTGCCGTAACATACCGATATTTACTAAGAATATCCAATTTTCCAGAGTCGGATGCAGTATCGGCAATTTTATAAGATAGATGGCCGGCATCCCTGGCGCGAAGTTTCTCCAGATGCCTATGTTGATTATCCCGTACGCACGCGTCACGGCGGCAAGGTATTCTATTTCAACTTCGAGTTGGCCAAGGAGATGGGGCTGATCGGCAAGTCGCATCCCCATCGGCTCAATGCGACCCTGGCGAAGGCCGTGCTCGACACCTTCAGTCTGGTCATCATCAACGAGTACGATGTGGAGCACGGCCTGCAATTTCCCCCTGGCGACATTCGGCCCCATAAATACATGGCGACCCGTTATCTGCAATGCCAGCATCCGAGCAAAAAAGGCCTGACCTCGGGAGACGGACGCAGCATTTGGAACGGTTACCTTAAGAACCGCAGCGGAATCTGGGATATTTCAAGCTGCGGCACCGGCGCCACCTGTTTAAGTCCCGCCACCGCCATCTTCGAACAATACTATCAGACCGGCGACGAGAGCAATTCTTACGCCTGCGGCCAGGCGGATCTTGGGGACGGGATGTGCGCCGCCTTGATGAGCGAGATCTTCCATAAGAACGGCATCGCCACGGAACGGACCCTGGCGATCATCGCCTTTGAGGACGGCACGGCCATCATCGTGCGGGCCCACAGAAATTTGCTCCGCCCCGCCCACCTGTTTCGCCTGCTGAAGCAGAACCGCTTAACGGAACTCAAAGCGGCCATGGACTATCACATTGCCCGTCAGGTCGCCAACGGGGAATGGCCGCGGCCCGCCAAAGGTAGGAACGGCTACCGGTACTTTTTAAAGCGCGTCACCGAGGATTTCGCCCGCGCCGCCGCCCTCTTCGAGAGCGAATATATATTTTGCTGGCTGGATTGGGACGGCGACAATGTTCTGATGAACAGCGCCGTGCTGGATTACGGTTCGGTACGGCAATTCGGTCTCTATCATCATGAGTATCGTTACGACGACGTGGAGCGTATGTCCACGACCATTACCGAACAAAAGAACAAGGCCAAATATATCGTGCAGACCTTCGTCCAGATCGTCGACTACATCGTGACCGGTGAGAAAAAGGGCATCCGCCGTTTTGCCAAGCATCGCGCCCTGCAAAGTTTCGATGACATATTCGAGACTACCAAGGACGCCGTCCTGATACGGAAGCTGGGGTATGACCATAAGCAGGCGGAGCTCATCCTCGAGCGCGCGCCGTTACGCGGCGAAGTGCGGCGCTTGAGGACCATACTGCATATGTTTGAACGGGCGCAGTCGAAGACCGGGATCTATAGGATCGATGACGGGATTACCGCCGACGCCATTTTTTGCGTGCGCGATATCCTGCGGGACCTGCCCGTCCATTATCTGCACAGCGACGCCGATATGTCCGCCAGGCAATTCATCGAAGTCATGAAATCCGAATACGCCGCCGAGCGGGATATGCAACTAACTTCGGCCCGCAGGGCAAAGATCAGGGATTTTCAACGCCTGTACCGGCATTTGTATACCAGTGTGGCGGCTTACAGCGGCCAGCCTCCGCGTGCGGTCCTGAAAACGATGCGGGACCGGACGGCCCTGATCAACCGTTACGATCGCGTCACCGGCGACGCGGTTCTGTACGTGGGCGAGCGATTGGTGAAGGGCGCCAAGACCATGGATTCGCACGCCCTTCACGACATGTTCCGGCACTTCGTCGAACAACAGGTATTGCAGCCCGAACATTTCCGCAAGCATCCGTCCAGCCGCCGTGCCCTGAGAAACCCCCGGGCCCGTCATATCCTGCGCGCCATGCTGCGGGATGTGAGAAATCTGCGCTCGGGCCTATAGCCGCCACACCCCGGCATCACCAGTAGACATTCGCCTCGATGTTGTAACGTGCCCCGTCGAACTGGCTCCACACCGCCGCCGCTTGATCGTTGCCGCCCACGGCGACCTGGGGTGATTTGGCGTCGCCCGTATTGTCGGTTTCGAGCAGCTCCGCCGCGTCCCAGCCACCGCCCGCCGTATAGCGGTTCGTCCAGATATTGGGCCGGATGCCATCGGACTGCTGCCAGACCGCCACGGCGTTGCCGTTGGCGCCCACGGCGATTTCGGGAAGCAGGGCGTCACCGCTGTCGTCGTGCTCGATGAGCGCCGCCGTACCCCAGCCGCCGCCCGTCGCAAAACGGTTGGCCCAGATGCTGTAAACGCTGCCGTCCGATTGCGACCACACCGCCACCGCATTGCCGCCGCCGTCGATGGCGACCTGGGGCGTGGTGGCGTTGCCCGTGTCGTCGTGCTCGATGAGACCGGCGCCGCCCCAGCCCGTACCGGCGGTATAGCGATTGGCCCAGATGCTCGTTACCGAGCCGTTGGACTGTTGCCAAACCGCCGTCGCATCGCCGTTGCCGGCGGTGGCGATCTCGGGGGACGAGGCCGACCCGGCATTGTTGGTTTCGATGAGGGCCGCCGTCCCCCAGCCGCCGCCCACCGTGTAGCGGCTGGCCCAGATATTGGTGCGCGTTCCATCGGATTGCTGCCAGACCGCCATGACATCGCCGCTGTCATCCGCGGCGACCCGGGGCGCATCGGCGTCGCCCGAGCCGTCGCCGATGGTGGTCGCCGTCCCCCAGCCCCAGCCGGCGATATAGTGATTGGCCCAGATCTGGGTGGGGGTGCTGTCGGTTTGGGTCCACACCGCCACGGCGTCGCCGCTACTATCGAGGGTGATGTGGGGGGTGGCCGCAATGCCGGAACTACCGATGGTCGCGACGACACCCCAGCCCACCCCCGCCGTGTAACGCCGGGTACGGATCTCGTTCTTTTGTACCCACACCGCCATGGCATCGCCGCTGCCGTCCATGGCGATCTGGGGCAAGGAAGCGCCGTTCGTATCGTCGTTGTCGATGCGAATGGGTGTCAGCCAGCCACTGCCGCCTAGATAGCGATTGGCCCAGACAGTTGTGGGCGACCCGTCGGATTGGGTCCACACCGCCACGGCATTGCCGTCGCTGTCCATGGCCACCTGGGGCGCGGTGGCGTCGCCCGCATTGTCGGTCTCGATCAGCGCGGTGCCGCCCCAGTCGCGGCATACCACCGCCACGCTGCTGATATCCGAGGTGGCTGCGCCGCTGGCATTGCTTACCGTGCAGCTTTGTTGCGGGGGCGGGGTCAGGACGGTGACATTGTAGGCGGCGCCGTCTTCCAGGGGGGTGGTGAAGGTAAAGCCGCCGTCGGCAGTGACGGTAAGGTCATCGCCGCCGTTGTTCTGCAGGACGAGACTCTTGCTGCTTCCCAGACCCGTAACGGTGCCGCCGACGGTGTGGGTGGCGGTGGTGCAGTTCACCGTTACATCCGTGATGTCCGCCCCGAACACGGCGCCGGTGCCGTTGCCCACGGTGCAGGTCTGATCCGTGGGCTGGGTGAGAACGGTGACATCGTAGCCGCCGCCGCTTAAGAGCCGCGTGGCGAAGCTGAAGCTGCCGTTGGCGCTGACGGTAAGATCATCGCCTTTGTTGTTCTGCAGGACGACGCTCTTGCCGCTGCCCAGTCCCGAGACGGTGCCGCCGACGCTGTAGGAGATGGACGTAGAACTGCCGACGCTGCAGGCGCTGAGCCCGGCCGCCATTATCGGTGCCAGTACGGACAGGATAATGGAACGATAGGGGATGGGCGGCAACTTCATGACGATACCTCTCGGCTGGATGGTTGGGCTGATGGTCTTGGATCGATCAAGTGTAATATGGCACGGCTAAATTATTGCAAAACGACAAATTCGGGGTGGTCACCCATGCACAGGCATAACGAGCCTTGACGAATGATAAGCTATTGATTGGAAGATGCCACCGGGCATATCAGGGCGACCGCTCATGATCATGCCTATCATAAAGGGAGTGGGGTAAGCTATCCTGATATCAGCCTGACGGTGGCGGTTGCGCGTACCCGTCGCCGGGGAGGCGGGTATACTTGGCACTGTAGGGGTGATGCCGAAGCCGGGAAAACGCCCGGGGCGCTGCCACTGGCAGTTCGTAAAGAACAGATTAAGAGTCGGGATCAATGGCGGATATTAAGGAATATATGCACAAGGTGGGGCAGCGCGCCCGCGCGGCAGCGCGACATATGGCGCGCGCCGAGACCGCCGCCAAGAACGACGCGCTGTTGGCCATCGCGGCCCTGATCGACGAGCGCGCCTCCCAACTGGTGGAGGTCAATGAGGCGGATCTGCAGGCGGCGCGGAAGCTGGGCCTGGACGAGGCGCTATTGGACAGGTTGAGCCTGAACCCCAACGGCGTGGCCGCCATGGCCGAGGGCCTGCGCCAGATCGCCGCGCTTCCCGATCCGGTGGGAGGCGTCAGCGATCTCAATTACCGCCCTTCCGGCATCCAGGTCGGGCGGATGCGCGTGCCGCTGGGAGTGATCGGCATCATCTACGAGGCACGTCCCAATGTCACCGCTGACGCGGCGGGCCTGTGCCTGAAGGCGGGCAATGCCGCGATCCTGCGCGGCGGTTCCGAGGCCTTGCGCTCCAATCAGGCCATCGCCGCCTGCGTGTGCGCCGGCCTGGAGCGGGCCGGATTACCGAGCGAGGCGGTACAGGTGCTCGAGACCAGCGACCGGGCCGCGGTGGGGGAATTGATTCGCATGAAGGAATACGTGGATGTGATCGTGCCGCGCGGCGGCAAGGGCCTCATCGAACGGGTTAGCGCCGAGGCCGCGGTGCCGGTGATCAAACATCTGCACGGCAATTGCCACGTATACATTGACGACGAGGCCGATATGGACAAGGCGGTCGCCATCGCCTTCAACGCCAAGACCCAGCGTTACGGCACCTGCAACACCATGGAGACCCTGCTGGTGGCGGAAGGCGTCGCTGCACGGGTGTTGCCGCGGCTCGGCAAACTCTATCAGGAAAAAGGCGTGGAATTGCGCGGCTGCGCGCGGACCCGCGACCTGCTTCCCGATATCAAGGCCGCCTCCGAGGAGGATTGGACCACGGAATACCTGGGGCCGATCCTGGCGATTCGCGTGGTGGCGGATATGGACGAGGCCATGGCGCACATCGCCCGCTACGGTTCGCGACATACCGATGCCATCGTCACCGAGGACTATTCGCGGGCGCGGCGTTTTCTGCGCGAAGTGGATTCCAGTTCGGTCATGGTCAACGCCTCGACACGCTTCGCCGACGGCTTTGAGTACGGTCTCGGCGCGGAGATCGGCATCAGCACCGATAAGATTCACGCCCGCGGTCCGGTCGGCCTGGAAGGCCTGACCTCGCAGAAGTACGTGGTGTTGGGTGAGGGTCAGGTCAGAAAGTAGCAGGCGCGTGGTTTTGTCCCAGTCGATGCCGATCCGTTCCAGCCGCCTGCCGCCCACGCCATGATAGGGATTCTCGGCGGCACCTTCGATCCGGTCCACTTCGGCCACCTGCGGCCCGCATTGGATATGCGCCAAGCGCTGGAACTGGAGGAACTGCGTCTGGTGCCTTGCCGGCAACCGCCGCATCGCGCTCAACCCTACGCCACCCCCGAGCAGCGCTTGACCATGTTGCAACTGGCGACACGCGGCGAGCCGGGTCTGTCCATCGATGAGCGGGAATTGCGGCGCGCCGGGCCGTCTTACATGGTGGATACCCTGTTGTCCCTGCGCGCCGAGTTGGGCGCGGACTGTTCCTTCGCCCTGCTGATCGGCATGGATGCCCTGCACGGGCTGGCAAGTTGGCATCGCTGGCGGGAGCTGGTGGACCTGTGTCATATAGTGGTGGCGACCCGTCCCGGTTGGCGGGCGCCGCAGTCTGGCGCAGTGGCCGAACTGGTGCGGGAACGACGGGTGGAGGACGCCGCATCATTGCGCGCCTGCGCCGCCGGCAAGCTGATGCTTTGTCCGGTTACCTTAATGGACGTGTCCGCATCGCGCATTCGTGCCCTGCTGGCCGCCGGCGAGAGCCCGCGTTATTTATTGCCCGACGAAGTGCTGGAATATATTCACATGACAGATTTATATCAGAAATGAAAGCGACGTAATGGAAGGAATGCGATCCGAGCAGCTCAAGGATACGGTGGTGGCGGCATTGGAAGAGATCAAGGCGAAGGATGTGGTGGTGCTTGATGTGCGTAAACTCACTTCCATCACCGACTTCATGATAATCGCCAGCGGTACATCCAGCCGGCAAGTCAAGGCGCTGGCCGATAATGTGCTGGAGAAGGCCAAGGCCGCCGGCAACCGCCCCTTGGGCGTGGAAGGAGAACGGGAGGCGGAGTGGATCCTGGTGGACCTGGCCGATGTCGTGGTCCACGTGATGTTGCCGAGCATCAGGGATTTTTATCAATTGGAAAAGCTGTGGGGCATGGAACAACCGCATGCTCAGGAGACACCGACGGCGTGACCGAGCGTGAGTCGCGGCTCGCTGTCGAGCCCGATGCCGAGCCACGTTGATGTCTTGATCATCATCCCCGCCGCGCTGCCGTCCCTGCAGGCACGCTTGATTTCTGACATAGTAAGCCGGTGAAATTGTCGATCTCGCATCCCCTGTGGAAAGGAATGGCTGGTGCGCATACATCTGATAGCCGCGGGCAAGCGCATGCCCGAATGGGTGAATATGGGATACGGTGAATTCGCCGGCCGCATGCCTTCCGAATGTCGTCTGCATCTGGTTGAAATCCCCCTGCCCAAGCGCTCTAAAGGTCACGATACGGCCCGTTGCGTCGAGCAGGAAGGCGAACGCATGCTGGCCGCCATCCCCAAGGCCTGCCAGGTAGTGGCCCTTGAGGTGAACGGCAAGGAATGGTCCACCGAGGAACTGGCGGGAGAATTATCGCGGTGGCTGCAGGATGGACGGGATATGGCCTTGCTGGTGGGCGGTCCCGACGGATTGGCGCCGGCCTGTACGGCGCGGGCCGACCGGCGCTGGTCCTTGTCACGCCTGACCCTGCCCCATATGCTGGTGCGTGTGGTGGCGGCCGAACAATTGTATCGGGCCTGGACCGTGCTGCAGGGCCACCCTTATCATCGGGGCGCGGCCGGGTGAATCGCCGGGCACCGCCCTTATATCTCGCCTCCGCGTCGCCGCGCCGCCGCGCGTTATTGGAACAGATCGGCGTCCCTTACGGTCTATTGACGGTGACCGTGGATGAAACCCCCCGTCCCGGCGAGCCGCCTGAAATCTATGTATTGCGCCTGGCCTTGGACAAGGCCAGGGCGGGTTACGCCCGCCTGCCCGCCGCTGCGGCAGAAGAGGCTTGGGTGTTGGGCGCCGATACCAGCGTTGCGGTGAACCACCAGATCCTCGGCAAGCCCCGCGACCGGGCGGAAGGCCTCGCCATGTTGGAGCTTCTGTCCGGCGCGACACATCATGTCTATACCGGGGTGGCGCTGGTCGGCAATGAGCGGGCAGGCTCGCGTCTCAGCGTCAGCGCGGTGAGCTTCCGTTCTCTGAGCCGGGAGGAATGCGAAGACTATTGGCGCTGCGGTGAGCCCGCCGGCAAGGCCGGTGGCTATGCCATCCAGGGACGGGGTGCAATGTTCATATCACGCCTGGAGGGGAGTTATTCCGGGGTAATGGGACTGCCGCTGTTCGAGACGGCGGAATTGTTGCGGGAATCGGGATTGGGTGATCTGTTGGGCACAACGCCTTGACGGCGCGCCTGGGAGCGGTCGCAATCCCGTTAACCAATTCCCACCTAAACCTGCTAACCTGAAGAGATATTTCACAATTCACTGATCCGCTCATGAGCGAAGAAATCTTGATCAACGTTACACCTCAGGAGACCCGCATCGCCGTGGTGGAGAATGGTGTGTTGCAGGAGGTGTATATAGAACGCACCCGGCGGCGCGGTTTGGTGGGCAATATCTATAAGGGGAGGGTGAGTCGGGTATTGCCGGGGATGCAGGCCGCGTTCGTGGATATCGGGCTGGACCGCACCGCTTTTTTGCACGCCTCGGATATCGACAACCAACCGGTGGAGTGTTCGCCCAGCGAAGAACGGCGGGTGGGGCAGATCGCCGAACTGGTCAAGGAAGGCCAGGAACTCACGGTTCAGGTGCTCAAGGATCCCTTGGGAACTAAAGGCGCGCGGCTCACCACGCAGCTCACCGTGCCGTCCCGCTACCTGGTGCTCATGCCGACGGCACTCAACATCGGCATATCGCAAAAGGTCGAGGATGAAGCGGAGCGGCAGCGTCTCAAGGATATCGTGACGGGCCTGGTCGGCGCGGCGCCGGGCAACGGCTACATCATCCGCACCGCCGCCGAAGGCGCCGCAGAAGACGCCCTGCGCGACGACATGGAGTATTTGAAAAAGCTGTGGGATTCCGTGTGCGAACAGGCGGCGACCGCCGCGCCCGGATCCGTCATCTATGAAGACATGCCGCTGGTGTTGCGCGCGCTGCGCGACCTGGTGGATCTGGACGTGGAGAAGGTCCGTATCGATTCTCGTGAGAACTATAAGAAGGCCTTGGCCTTTGCGCAACAGTTCGTGCCCCAGGTCGCACCGCGGATAGAATATTATCCGGGGGAGCGCCCGATATTCGACTTATACGGCGTAGAGGACGAGATTCAAAGGGCGCTGGAGCGCAAGGTGTTGCTCAAGTCCGGCGGCTATCTGATCATCGATCAGACCGAGGCCATGACCACCATCGACGTCAATACCGGCGCCTACGTGGGGCACCGCACCCTGGAAGAGACCATCTTCAAGACCAACTTGGAGGCCGCCCAGGCCATCGCCCGGCAACTGCGACTGCGCAATCTCGGCGGCATCATCATTATCGATTTCATCGATATGGTCGAGGAGGATCATAAGCGCCAGGTCTTGGCGGCCCTGGAGAAGAATCTGGAACGGGACCGGGCCAAGAGCCACATCAGCGAGGTGTCGACGCTGGGCCTGGTGGAGATGACGCGCAAGCGTACCCGCGAGAGCTTGGAGCACGTGTTATGCAGCCAGTGCCCGACCTGTCATGGGCGTGGTTCGATCAAGACGCCGGAGACGGTATGCTACGAGATTTTTCGTGAACTGCTGCGCGAGGCGCGCCAATTCGATGTGCAACAATATCTGGTCTTGGCTTCGCAGGACGTAGTGGATGTCCTGCTGGACGAGGAGGCGACCAGCCTCGCCGAGTTGGAGGCCTTTATCGGCAAACCCATCAAACTGCAGGTGGAGGCCCTGTACAGTCAGGAGCAGTTCGACGTCGTGCTGATGTAGCTTCCTGACAGGGATGAAAGAGGTTTTGCCGAGGTTTAGAGCGATCCTGGCACGGCCCATCTTATGAGTCTTATGTGAAACTGCTGCGCTTTCTTATCTCCAGTTTGTGGTTGAGCCTGGCTACGCTGATTATCGTAATCGGTCTGCTGCTCAGCGCCGCGCGCCTGTTGCTCCCAGAATTGGGTCAGTATCACGACGAAGCGGCGGCGTGGGTCGGTGATGTCCTGGGACAGCCGGTGAAGATCGGCGCCCTCGCGGCGGGCTGGCGGGGTTTGGGCCCCAGCCTGGAGTTGCGCGACGTCGCGGTGCTGGATGCCGCAGGCAAACAGGTCGTCTTGCAGTGCGCGTCGGCGAGCCTTGACATCAATCTTTGGGAATCACTGCGCCAGTGGCAGTTCGAGCCGGGTCAGTTGACGGTGCGCGGCCTGCGCCTCGCAGTGGTGAGGCATGCGGACGGCGGCATCCATGTGATGGGTTTGAAACAGGCGGCGGCTCAAAGCGCCTTGAACGTGTCGGGCGCGAACGCGCTCGAGCAATGGTTGCAACATCAGGCGCGGCTGTCCATCAGGGACAGCGCCTTGGAGTGGCGCGATTTGGGTGCCCAAGGCCGGACGTGGGAGTTTTCGGCCGTCAATCTGCAATTGCGCAATCAGGATGACCGCCACCGCGTCGATGGGACTGTGGACCTCCCCGCGTCCCTGGGCCGACATCTGCAGGTGGCGGTCGACGTGCGGGGCGACTTATTTGCCCCCAGGTCATGGGTGGGCCAGGTGTACGCGCGCGGCGACGCCTTGCGCTTGGGCGAGTGGTGGGGAGGTCGGGCGCGTTCCGGCGTCGCCGCCCTGGGCGGAGTAGCGGATTTTCGGGCGTGGAGCACATGGAGCGACGGTGTGCAACGCGTGGACGGCGATGTCCATGTCGACAACCTGCGGGTTACTCGGGATACCGCGGACCTGACGGCGGATGCTGCCGCAACGGCGCCGGCGGCGCCCGCACCCGCAATGACGGAGAAAAGCGTCGCGGGAGGGTTCCGCTGGCAACGTCGCGCCGCGGGTTGGGCCGTGGATATCGACCAATTCGTCATTGGCCACGCCGCGTCCCGGACGCCGCCCGCCCAATTGCGCGTGCAGTATGCGGAGGATAAGGCCGGCGGCCGCAAGGTGGTTCAGGCGGCTTACAGCAAGCTGCGCGCCGAAGACGTCGCTGACGTGCTGCAGGCCGCGCAGGTGCTGCCGGCGGCGTTTCGCCAACGTCTGGCCGCGATGGCGCTCCATGGTACGCTGAGCGACGGTTATCTGCGTTACCAAAATGAACCGCAACACCCGCCCCGTTTCCTGTTCCATAGCCGTTTCAACGATCTGGTCTGGCAAGCTGTTGCTCCCGCGCCGGGTGTAGAGGGTATGACGGGTTCGATCACCGCGGATAATGAGCAGGGCGTGGTGACGTTCGCCACCGGACAGGCGAGGCTGGACTTCAGCGCTTTGTTCCGCGGCCCCTTGCCGGTGGACGGTCTCGCGGGTGACGTCTATTGGCGCCGCCGCACCGGGGGATGGCGGGTGCGGGTCCACGATCTTGCGGTGCACAATGAGGACGTGAAAATGAAAGTGGCGGGCTACGTGGATAAACAGCCGGGGGATGCCACGCCCTATCTCGATATGACCGCAAGTTTTGATGACGGCAAGGCGGATCACGTCTCCCGCTATCTGCCCGCCAAGATCATCCCTCCCCATACGCTGCACTGGTTGGATAGGGCCATCGTCAACGGCCGGATATCGGGCGGTAGGGCCCGTATTTATGGACGACTCGCGGACTTCCCGTTCGACGACGGTCGCGGCCTGTTCGAGATTCGATTCGACGTGACGGACGGTATCCTGGATTACGCCAACGGCTGGCCGCGTCTTGAAGAAGTGCAAACCGAAATCGGGTTTCACGGCCGGCGCTTCGAGGCCCGTGTCGTATCCGCAAAGTCGCTCGATTCGGAGATCCGGCAGGCGCTCGTCACGATTCCCGATATGACCACCCACCCGGCGGTACTCGTGGTGGACGGTACGGCGCGAGGGCCTACCGGCGACGCCGTGCGCTATGTCACCAAGAGCCCTTTGCGTGACAAATTGGGCACCTATTTGCAGGACGTCGCCGCCGGCGGGCGGAGCAGCCTGCAGCTCAATTTGAAATTGCCCTTGGGAAGACGGGTCTCCAGGCTCAGAGGGACCCTGCAGATCAACGACGGCAGCCTGCTGTTCAAGGACGCCAAGGTCGATTTGACCCACATCGACGGCAGCCTGAAATTTTCGGAACGAGGCCTGAGCGCCGATAAGGTTCATGCCGACTTGCTCGGGCAGGCGGTAACGGTCTCGGCAAAGACCACCCGCGCTCGAGAGGGCGTCACCACCGTCTTCAGCGCACAGGGATTGATGGATGCGGCGGCGATAAGTAAACGTTACATTCCGCTGCTCGCTCCTTATGTCGACGGTGTGACGGCATGGCACGGCGAGTTGCGCATTCCGCCGCGCAGCGAGGGCTGGGTGGAACTGGATATGAGTTCACCTCTGCAAGGGGTGGAGGTGAACCTGCCCCCTCCCATGGGTAAGGCGGCGGACGAGGCGCGCCCACTGTTGGTGCAGATGCCCTTGCCCCTCAAGACGGAGAAGCCGATTCATGTCCGCTACGGAAAGCTGGCCGACGCCCAGTTGGTCGTGGCCGGTGCCAAGGGCGGATTGAAACTGGTGCGCGGCGAAGTCCGTTTCGGTGCCGGCGTCGCGGCCCTGCCTCCACGGGCGGGCCTGCGCGCGGTGGGATCGCTTCCCGAATTCGATGCAACCCAATGGGCGGCGATCGTGGACAAGGAGGCCGCGGCCAAAGGCAGGGGTGCGGTGCCAATGGTGATGCATGTGGACATGAACTTTGGGGCTCTGCAATTCGCGGATCAACGATTAGACAAGGTGCATATCCTAGCCGATCACGGAGACGCCGCTTGGGATGCGGATATCCGTAGCGATCAGGTAGCAGGCCATATCCACCTGCCCGATGCGCGGGACGGCCCCTTGGTGATGACCATGGATCGTTTATTCCTGCCGCGTTTCAAGAGGCACGCCAAGGGGGAATCCAGCACCGACCCGAGAAAGGCGCGGCCGCTGGATATCAACGCCAAGAGTTTTCATTACGGTAATCTCGATTTGGGAGAGCTGCGCGTGAGCGCCACCCGCACTCCCGCAGGGCTGCACTTCGACGATATTCATACTCATTCTGCGCAACGGGATCTTAAGGCCAGCGGCCAGTGGATCATGGCAGACGAGCAGGCGCAATCGTCGTTCAAGGTCGCATATAACGGCCAGGACGCGGGCGGCACCCTCACCTCACTGGGATTTGCCGGGATGATCAAGGGCGGCAGGACCCACACCGATTTTCAGCTGAAATGGCCGGGCGCGCCGGCGGATTTCGCCTTGGCGCGGGCTATGGGCTCGATCAACCTGGAGATCAAGGACGGACGCCTGTTGGACGTGGAACCGGGCGCCGGCCGCATATTGGGGCTGCTGAGCTTCCAGGCCCTGCCGCGGCGGTTGTTGCTCGATTTCAGTGATCTCTTTCAAAAGGGCTTCAGCTTTGACACCCTGGCCGGCAGCTTCACTATTGAGAAAGGCAACGCCTATACCGATAACTTATACATGGAGGGACCCGCGGCGCGGATCGATGCGCGCGGACGGGTTGGTTTGGCGGCGGAGGATTATGACCAGCGGGTGACGGTGATCCCCAGCGTCAGCGCCGGCCTTCCAATCGCCGGGGCCTTGGCGGGCGGCGTCGGTGCGGGCGCGGCAATGTGGCTGGTGGAAAAACTCATCAAGCCGGGAATTGACAAAATAACCAAGGTCGAATATCAGGTGACGGGACCTTGGGCGGACCCGACGGTGACGCGGATCACGGCGGGCGGGCAGAGTAAACAGGCGGGAAGAATAAAGCACTGAAGCGCGCCATAACAACGAAGATGAAGAACGAGAACGGTAGGACAGGAGTGGAGATGATATGAGCAGTCGGGTAGCAGCGGTGCAAATGGCCTCGGGCCCCAATATCAGCGCCAATTTGATGGAGGCGGCGCGTTTGATCGCGGTGGCGGCGGAGGATCACGGCGCCAAATTGGTGGTGCTCCCGGAGAACTTTGCCCTGGTCGGTCTGTCCGAGCAGGAAAAGGTCAAGATCCGCGAGACGGAGGGCTCGGGACCCATCCAGGATTTCCTCGCCAATCAGGCGGCCCGCCAAGGGGTATGGTTGGTGGGCGGCACCATACCCTTGAAGGCCCATGATCCGCAGAAGGTGCGCGCCGCCTGCATGCTGTGGGACGAGCGCGGCCGGCGCATGGCCCATTACGACAAGATGCATCTGTTCGACGTGCACATCGCCGAGACCGGCGAGAACTATGCGGAATCCCTGACCATCGAACGCGGCAACCGGCCGGTGGTGGTGGACACGCCGTTCGGCAAGCTGGGCCTGGCGGTCTGCTACGACCTGCGTTTCCCCGAACTGTTTCGAGTCATGCTGGAGCAGGGGATGGAGATACTGGCGGTGCCGTCCGCCTTTACCGCCGTGACCGGCATGGCCCACTGGGAGATCCTGGTGCGCGCCCGCGCCGTGGAGAATCTGTGTTACGTAATCGCCGCGGCGCAAGGCGGCTATCACGCCAACGGCCGCGAGACCTACGGCGACAGTATGGTCGTCGATCCCTGGGGGGTGGTGCTGGATCGCCTGCCGCGGGGTTCCGGGGTGGTCAGTGCCGATATCGAGCCGGCGCGCCTGCAGAATATCCGCCGCAATTTCCCTGCGATTCAACATCGCTGTGTCGCGTGCGTATTGCCCGAGGAGGCCGAGCGGGATTCGGCCTGAATCCTGTGATACCCTGTAGCCGTCGGCGCCGCAAGTGCCGGTGCCGGCGGCCTTTCCAAGCCCTGGTCTGAACCTGTAATAAAATTCGCTTGTCACAATACTTGTCGACCGGGCCGCCGCCGTTAGCGGATGATTAATGCCGATATTGATGCGATGTTTCGATGTGCCGTTTGTCCATACATGTAGGAAGATCCGACGCCCATGACCGCAAGCCTTGATTTAGCCGCCAACACCATCCTCGCCCCGGCGGGCCTGAGCGAAACCGACCTGGAGCGGGTGTTGCACCAGTTGCTCACTCACCAGGTGGACAACGCCGATCTCTATTTCCAGAGCAGCCGCCACGAGGGCTGGTCCCTGGAGGACGGCATCGTCAAAAGCGGTGCCCACAGCATCGAGCGCGGCGTGGGGGTACGGGCGGTGAGCGGCGAGAAGACCGGTTTCGCCTATTCCGACGAGATCGTGCTTCCCGCCCTGACCCAGGCTGCCACGGCGGCGCGGGCCATCGCCCGCCTCGGCCAGGAAGGCCGGGTGCAGGCCTGGTCGCGGCGCGGCAAACAGGCACTGTATCGGCCTTTGGACCCCATCGAGACCCTTACGGCGGAGGACAAGGTCGCGCTGCTGCAAGCACTGGACGCTGAGGCGCGCAAACAGGACCCGCGGGTCAAACAAGTGATGGTGAGCCTGGCCGCCGTGCATGACACGGTGCTGGTGGCAGGCAGTGACGGCACCCTGGCCGGCGACGTGCGGCCCCTGGTGCGCCTGAACGTCAGCGTGGTGGCAGAGGACAACGGCCGGCGCGAACAGGGTACCGCGGGCGGCGGCGGCCGGGTCGGCTTCGAGATGTTTCTCGACGAGGAGCGCGGCCTGGGCTACGCACGCGAGGCGGTGCGCCAGGCCCTGGTGAATCTGGAGGCGCGCGATGCCCCCGCCGGCACCATGACCGTGGTGCTGGGGCCGGGCTGGCCCGGGGTGCTGCTGCACGAGGCCATCGGTCATGGTCTGGAGGGTGATTTCAACCGCAAGGGAAGTTCGGCGTTTTCAGGCCGCGTCGGCGAGCGCGTCGCCTCCGAACTGTGCACCATCGTCGACGACGGTACCCTGGCCAACCGCCGCGGCTCGCTCAATATCGACGACGAAGGTACCCCAAGCCGGTGCACCATGCTCATCGAAAAGGGCGTGCTCAAGGGCTATATGCAGGACAAGATGAACGCGCGCCTCATGGGTGTGGCTGCCACCGGCAACGGGCGCCGGGAATCCTACGCCCATCTGCCCATGCCGCGCATGACCAACACTTACATGCTGGCCGGCGCCCACGATCCGCAGGAAATCATCGCCTCGGTGGACAAGGGACTGTACGCGGTGAACTTCGGCGGCGGCCAGGTGGACATCACCTCCGGCAAGTTTGTGTTCTCCGCCAGCGAGGCCTACCTGATCGAAAATGGCAAGCTTACCCACCCGGTGAAGGGCGCCACCCTGATCGGCAACGGCCCGGATGTGCTGACCCGGGTCAGCATGGTCGGCAATGACCTGGAGCTGGATTCGGGGGTCGGTACCTGCGGCAAGGAGGGGCAGAGCGTGCCGGTGGGCGTGGGCCAGCCGACCCTGCGCATCGACGGTCTCACCGTCGGCGGAACCGGCGCGGAGTGATTGAGCGCGGCGCGCAGCTCGTTGCTTCGCGAAGTGCGGAGTTGAACCGCTGATACGACAAAAAGCGCTCCCCGACCTAATACCGCTTTTATTCGCCAGCCGCCGTCACGATTTCCCGCAACATCCGAAACAAGGTCCGCGCCGCCGCCGGCGGCTGACCCGCGGCCTGTTCCTTACGCGCCTTCAATACCACTTGGCGCAGGCTTTGACGTTCCGCGGCGGGATATTCATTCAGCAATTCCGCCAGCGCCGCATCGCCTTCGGCGATGAGCCGCTCGCGCCAGCGCTCCACCCGGTGCAGCATCGCCGTCTCCGCGCGGTCCTTTCCCGCCAGGCCTTCCAGCGCGATGCGAATCGGTTCCACATCGATGCCGCGCAGCAACTTGCCGATGTACTGCAATTGACGTTTGTGTCCGCCGCGGGCGCGGATGCGGCGGCAGGCATCGATGGCCTCGCGCACGGCCTCGGGCAGATCCAACCTGGCCATCACCGCGGAGTAGCGCGCCGCCGGCAATTCCACCAGCTCTTTGCCCAAGGCCTGCACAGCCTGTGCCTCGCGTTTCAATTGCGATTTGGACGGAGGTTCGGGGGCATGATCGTGTGGGTCGAAATCGTCGTGATTCATCACGGAATGCATCATACCTCAAGCGGGCTGCTGCTGCCGCGACTAAATGGCTAAGGGAAGAACCCTTTGGTAAAAAGGAATGCACGTCGCCGGGTTGATACGGTCGTATCGAACGCAAAAGCCCCCGGCGTTGGGTCGCTAGTCAGAATTGGTGCGGGAGCCGATTGAGAATTTTTCGCAGCGCACGGTCGACTCTGAGGAGCTGCGCTCGCGATGGGCATGTACGGTCGCGATAGGGGCCGGTTTTTCCGAAACGACGGCGTAGCAACTGGCCGGGGTTGAAGTCGCTATCACCGATCCACATTATCCGCCCGGTCGCGTTATATCGGATACCGAGATGAGACTCCGGTGGCGACCTCGGCGCCGGTGCCGGAGCGGCCTGGCCGGCAACTGTGCGGTCGCGACGCTCTCGGAGGCAAGGCGCAAGGGTATCGGCGGGGCCATGGCGGTGGCACCCTTGTTGGAGGCGAGGAACATGGGCTATCGACTCGGCATCCGTCAGGCGTCTGCGGCGGGACATTCCGCCTACAGGAACATCGGTTTGTAAGGATGTGTGCAAATATGCGCTATATTTACACACTCCTGAACCTCCAACGGGTGCTCTTTATCCGTTTGACAAGTGGCGTCACTGATTGAGCCGCGGCATGGGGTCGCCAGGAACCGGTCAATGCCGGATTTGCCTCCCCAGCCGTTGCAAGGATGATTTGGGCCCCGCTCTCTTTCGCCGTTGCCTTTCCTGCGGGGGCGGGCTAATCTCTCCGGCACCCACGGGAGTCGCTGTGGGATGTTCGGTTCGCGGAGGTTCGTTGTGTCCGGGCGTTAATGTCCCCCTTATCAAGACAAGGAGTCCAATATGTTAAAAAAATCGAGCCTTATCGTCGGTCTAGTCATGTTTGCCTGTGCCGCCGTCGCGCAGGCGGGGGGCTTTAAGCTCTCCAGTCCGACCATCAAGCCCAATTCGACTCTCAGTTTGGATCAGGTCTTCAACGGTTTCGGCTGCACCGGCAAAAATATTTCCCCGGCGCTGAAATGGAGTGGCGCGCCCAAGGGGACGAAGAGCTTTGCCGTGACCATCTACGATCCCGATGCGCCGACCGGCTCCGGCTGGTGGCATTGGGTGGTATACAACATCCCGGCGAATGTCACCGAGTTGCCGCAAGGGGCGGGGGACGCGAGCGGCGCTAAGTTGCCCAAGGGCGCGATGCAGGGGCGCACGGATTACGGTACGCATGCCTTCGGCGGCGCCTGTCCACCGAAAGGGGATAAGCCCCATCGCTATATCTTCACCGTCAATGCGCTCAAGGTGGAAAAGATCGACGTTCCCAAGGACGCGAGTCCGGCCTTGATCGGATATATGGTCCACGCCAACCGCATAGCCAAGGCCAGTTTCAAGGCCAAGTATGGCCGTTGAGGTGTTAGTGGGTGGGGACCACCGTCCTGGATATTGAGCGGCACGGGTCGAATGCGCGACAAGCCCACCCTCATAAAGCACAGCTGGCGCGCCAACGCCCTGGCCTGGATCGACGCGGTCAGGGGCGGCTTGATCGAAAGCCGACGGCTCGCCACCGATGAGGCTATCGTGCATGCCGCGCTCGCGCTCAATCCCAACCGGGTGCTGGATATGGGTTGCGGCGAGGGCTGGTTGTGCCGCGCCTTGGCGGACTGCGGTGTTTCCGCGGTGGGGATCGATGCCGCGCCGGAGCTGATTACGGCGGCACGGCATGCGGGCGGAGGTGAGTTTCATGTCGCCGCTTATGAAGAACTGGCCGGTCTGCGGCGGTCCCTTGGCTTGTTTCCCGTCGTCATCTGCAATTTCTCGCTTTTCGAGGAGGATTTGCGGCCGGTTCTGGCCCATTTGCAGGCGTTGCTGGAGCCGGGCGGGCGCCTGTTGATCCATACCCTGCATCCGTGGCGTGGCGCGGCCGGTGATTATCGGGACGGTTGGCGCGTCGAAACCTTCGCCGGCTGCGGAGGCCGTTTCAGTCAGGTGATGCCCTGGTATTTTCGCGGCCTGACTTCCTGGTCGGCATTGCTGGCAAACAACGGATTTTGTGTTGAGTCGCTGGTCGAACCGTCGGATCCGAACTCGGGTACGCCCCTGTCCTTATTATTGCGATGCAGGTCTCTCCCCAGCTGAGCGGCGGTCGGGGTGTTCTGGACGGGGCGATCCGGGAACGCTATGTTGCCCGCAGTTCGCCGCCTCTTGTATCGTTCGAAACGAATAAGGAAAGGTGACCGTCGATGGCCGAAGTGAATCCAGTCCCTAATTGGGCCAGGCTTATCACGTTGCAGTTGATGGCCTTGGTGACGAGCGCCTGCGCCTTTGACGTTTCACCCGGCTCCGATTTCGCGCCCTCGGAGACGGCCGAGACGGTCAACGTCGTTTTGAAGGAATGGTACGTCTTGCCAGACAAGAGGACAGTGGACGCGGGCAATATAAGGTTTAAGGTCGCCAATCAGGGCCGCATGGATCATGAGTTTATCGTCATCAAGACAAGCGTGCCCATGCATGCCTTGCCGGTCAATGACAGGGGCCTGGATGAGAAAAGGGCGGGCAAGATGATCGGTGAGCTTGAGGATATCCATCCCGGTGACACCCAAGAGGTGACGTTTCATCTGGCACCGGGCAGTTACGTGCTGTTTTGCAACAAGCTGGAAATCGTAGGGAGCAAGGTGATAAGCCATTATCGTAGCGGCATGCGCGTGGGGTTTGCTGTCAAATAGGCCTGGAGCGGTTCCCGGACCATCGTCCACCCCGGTCGGTACCGCCCTGGTGACGAGCCCAATGGCGGAAACACGGGTCACTTGGAAGCAGGAGTGGTTGCCGGATAAGTTTCAGATTGTTGTCGTATCCCCGGAGGGTAATGATATTATCGATCGCTGCGCCGGTCGGGCGCATGGGACGGCAAATCCACGTCCATTAGCGGGGAGTCCATGGATTCACATTGATCGTTCGCCAGCGCAGGTTGTGACTCGCATTTCTGCGTCGACTAAGAAGACATCGTGCCGTATATCCCTCCGGGCCAATTGTATATAAATTCATGACCGCCATATTGCTATCAATCGCCACCTTTTTTTCGACATTGGGCGGCGGCTTGTTCGCGTTCAAGTTTCGCGACCGCTTGCATTTTATCCTCAGCTTCACTGCCGGTGTGTTGCTGGGGGTGGTGAGTTTCGACTTGCTGCCCGAGATCCACGGTTTGGCCCATGAGCGCGGCATGGACGTCACCGGCGCCATGATCGCCCTGGTGGTGGGATTTTTGTTGTTCCACAGCCTGGAAAAGTTCGTGCTGGTGCATCACGGTCACGAGGCCGACTATGCCAAGCACCACCACCCCAAGGTGGGGATATTGTCCGCCCTGGCCTTGATCGGCCATAGTTTCATGGACGGGGTCGGCATCGGTCTGGGGTTTCAGGTATCGCAGGCGGTGGGGATCGCGGTGGCCATCGCGGTCATCGCCCACGATTTCTGCGATGGGCTCAATACTGTCAGCCTGATGCTGTTGCATCGCAATACCCAGCGCCGTTCCTCGGTGATGCTGATATTGGACGCCCTGGCCCCTATATTCGGGGCGGCGTCGACCCTGCTGTTTACCGTGCCCGATTCCTTTCTGATGCTCTATCTGGGATTCTTCGCCGGCTTTCTGCTGTATATCGCCGCATCCGACATTCTTCCCGAGGCGCATTCCCAGGCCCGTGCCTTGACCGCCGTTGGCCTGATCGGGATCACTTGCTTGGGCGCGGCCTTCATTTTCGTAGTCGTACGGGTGGCCGGTTAGGTGTGGATGTGAAGGAGAGAGTTATGAAGCGACTGGTGCAGCTTGTCCTGATTGTTGCGGCAGTCGGTGTCCGGGCCGGAGCGGCGGAAGCTGCCGACGCCGGGTCTTCGGGAGCAGACAACACCCTGGCATGGCCGTCCGGCCTGCCGGTCTATGACCATGTCGTCATTGTCGTCGAAGAGAATAAGGGGTATGAACAGATTATCGGCAACCCGGCCGCGCCTTACATCAACGGGGTGCTGAAGAAGGAGGGGGCCAATTTTATCCGTTCTTATGGGGAAGAACATTTCAGCGAGGGTAATTATTTTTGGCTGTTTTCGGGCGACAATCAAGGCGTCGGCTACAAGGATCGCATTCCCTCAGCTGCGAACCATCCCGGCTATCCCTTCACTGCAGCCAATCTCGGCCAGCAGTTGATCGCCAAAGGCAGATCCTTCAAGGGCTATGCCGAGAGTCTGCCGGCCATCGGCTTCGCCGGCGCCTATCACGGTCTGTATGCGCGCAAGCACGTGCCATGGATCAGTTTCGCCAACGTCCCCAACGGCACCACGGCGGCGACATCCTCCAACCTGAGGTTTGCGGACTTTCCCCACGACCCCGCCGCTTTCGACACGCTGCCCACCGTGGCGTTCGTCATCCCCAATCAGGCCAATGATATGCACAATGGTCCCGGCGCCAGGAGCATTCCCCGGGGGGATGCCTGGCTGCAGCACTACCTCGATCCTTATTATCAATGGGCGAAGCATCACAATAGCCTGCTGATCCTGACCTTCGACGAGAACGACGACAAGCGGGGCAATTTCGGCATGACCGATCCGCGGGCCGACCCGCGGGTGTGCGTCGGCTCCGGCCGCGACCGCGAGTACTGCCTGGAACTGCAGAACCGCATCGTCACGATCTTCGCCGGCGCGCATATCCGGCCCGGCGATTATGCCGAGGGCAAGGGCATCACTCACGTGACTATCCTGCGCACCCTCGAGGCCATGTACGGCCTGTCCAAGGCGGGGCGTCAACAGCCGCGGGCCACCGCCGCGGGCATCACCGATGATTATCTCATTACCGACGTTTTTAACGGTGCGCGATAGATCCCGTTGCGGTTTCAACTCACGGCCAAGCGTCGCGATGGCAGCATGGCGATGCTCACCGCACTGATCACCAGCAGCCCCCCGACGGTCTGAGCTTCACTGGGCGCCGTTCCCAATAGTGCACCGATGGACATGGCGAATACCGGTACCAGATTGAGGAACAGCGCGGTGCGAGCGGCGCCGAGATGGACGATACCCATATTCCAGAAAAGATAAGCCAACACCGTTCCGCCGACCGCCATGGTGACCAGCGAACCGCCCGCCTTGAAGCTGGGGACATGCACGATCTCGCCGCTGCCCAAGGCCACCACCAGCAACAGCAACATGCCCGCCGCCATCACCAGGGTGGTGTTGGTCACGGCCGAGCCGCTCGGCAGGTAGCGGCGCGTGAGGATATTGTAGAATGCCCAGGTCACGTCGGCGCCGATCATCAACAGATCGCCCCGTGCCAGCTGCAGCTCCGCCAGGTGATGCAGATCACCGCCCGAGATCACCACCACGACGCCAACGAACGCCAGCGGCAGCGCGAGACGTTGACGCCGAGTCGACGTCTCTCCCAACAGCAGCGCGGCCAGCACGGTCGTCAACAGCGGATTGGTGGCCATGATCAGGGCGCCGTTGGCCGCTGAGGTTGTTTGCAACGCAAAGAAGAACAGCAGATTGAAACCGCCGATGCCCACCGCGCCCAATAATGCGTACACCTTGGCATGGCGCCGCAGCGGTGCGATGAGTTCTTCGCCGCGCCAGATCGCCACGGCCAGCATCACCGCCGTGCCCAAGGCGAAGCGCAGTGCCGCCGCCCACAGCGGCGGGATGTCCGCCAGCACCGGGCCGGCGAGGACGAAGTTGGCACCCCAGAATAGGGTGGATAAGGCCACCAACGGGTAGACCAGCGCAGCGTTCATAGGGCTCCTTAGTTCAGTAATTCTTGCCAGAGACGCAGCTTAATTGACATAACTGACTGTCACAAACTAGACTTTCTGAAAGCCTTGTTAAGGAAATCTAATGTCTCGGCGCCTACCCTCCCTGAATGCCCTGCGGGCCTTCGAGGCCGCCGCCCGCCATTTGTCCTTTGCCCGGGCTGCGGCGGAGTTGCACGTTACCCCTGCGGCGATCAGCCAGCAGATCAAACAATTGGAAGACAGTCTGGGTGTCAGCTTGTTTCGTCGCGGCAGGGTCCTGGCGCTCAGCGAGGCGGCGGGTGTCGCCCTGTCAGCGATCAGCGAGGCCTTCGATCGTCTGGAGGCGGCGGCGTCCCACTTGCGCGCCGACCGGCGCGACGGGCCGCTGGTGGTGTCGGTGCCGCCGGCCTTTGCCGCACGCTGGCTGGTCCCGCGGCTGGACGATTTTCACAACCGTCATCCGGATATCGAATTGCGCCTGCTCGCCACCCGCCGTTTGGTGGAATTCGGAGTGGAAGACGTGGATGTGGCCCTGCGCTTCGGCGCCGGGCCGTATCCGGGTCTGTTTGCCGAACGTATCATGCCCGAGGTGATCGTGCCGGTGGCGGCCCCGGCGTTGGCCGCCGTCATCAAACGTCCCGCGGACCTCCTGATGTGCACCTTATTGCACGACGACTCCCATGAATGGGATCCGGCCTTTCCCGACTGGGACACGTGGTTGGCGTCATTGGCCGTGGAGAGCGACGCACCGCTGCGCATCCGTCACTACGGCGACATCAATTTGGTTATCCAGGCCGCCGTTACCGGACAGGGTGCCGCCTTGGCCTGGCATAGCCTGGTGGTAGACGAACTGCACGGTGGCCGCCTGGTGCGGTTGCTGGACAGCGCGTTTTCCACCGACCACGGTTATCATCTGGTGGCGCCGCTGAACCGCTTGCAGATCCCCAAGATCGCGGCCTTTCGCGAGTGGTTGTTGGGCCAAGCCAGCCGGCATCAATCCGCATGACCCGCGGCGGGTAAGATGCCGTACGCCGTTGCCCCGGCGGCTGCCGCGACTCATTGGATAAAGCCCACCTTGACATCCGCAGGAGACAACAGCTTGATGGGGACCGGCTTGGCCTTCCAGATGGTGTCGCAATATTGGCGGATGGAACGGTCGGAGGAGAACTTGCCGGAGTGCGCCGTATTGAGTATGGACATGCGCGCCCAGTGCGCGGCATCGCCATAGGCCTGGCTCACCTGTCTTTGGCAATCCGCGTAGGATAGGAAGTCCGCCATGACCAGGTAAGGGTCCGCGCCGAGCAGTCCGTCGACGAGCGGACGAAACAGCTCCGTGTCCCCCCGCGAGAAAAAGCCGCCGCGCAGCAGTTCGATGACCTCGCGCAGCTCGGGATTGCCGTGATAATAGTCCATAGGCTGATAGCCGAGCGCTTTGAGATCGTAGACTTCCGGCGCGGTCAGGCCGAACAGGAAAAAGTTCTCTTTCCCGACCTCGTCCATGATTTCGATATTGGCGCCATCCAGGGTGCCGATGGTCAGCGCGCCGTTGAGGGCGAACTTCATGTTGCCGGTCCCCGACGCCTCCTTGCCGGCGGTGGAGATCTGTTCGGACAGGTCGGCGGCCGGGTAGACGTGCTGGCCATTGGTGACGTTGTAGTTGGGCAGGAACACCACCTTGATCATGTCGCGGATCAAGGGGTCGCGATTCACCACGTCACCCACCGCGGTAATGAGTTTGATGATCAGCTTGGCGATATGATAGCCGGGCGCCGCCTTGCCGCCGAAGATGAAGGTGCGCGGCTGAATGCTGAAATGGGGATCGGACTTGAGGCGGTGGTACAAGGCGATAACATGGAGAATGTTGAGATGCTGGCGCTTGTACTCGTGGATGCGTTTCACCTGGACGTCATACAGGGAATCGGGATCGATGAGCGTCCCGGTCCGTTTGCGGACGAAGTCGGCGAAGTCCTGTTTGTTGGCGTGCTTGACGCCGCGCCACATGTCGCGGAACGCCCCGTCTTCCGCCAGCGGTTCCAGCCCATGCAGCTGTTCCAGATCCCGGATCCACTGTTCGCCGATCGCGGCGCTGATCAGCTCGGCGAGGCGGGGGTTGCTCAGTGCCATCCAGCGGCGCGGCGTGACGCCATTGGTGATATTGCAAAACTTCTCGGGCCACAGGGCATGAAAGTCCTGGAGTACGTCCTGTTGCAGCAATTGCGAATGCAGCTCCGCTACGCCGTTGACGGTATGGCTGCCGACGCAGGCCAGGTGGGCCATACGCACGTAACGCTCGCCGCTTTCATCAATCAGTGACAGGCGTGCGACCCGTTCTTCGTCGCCGAGAAAGCGTATGCGCACCTCGTCGAGGAAGCGCGCGTTGATTTCATAAATGATCTCCAGGTGGCGCGGCAGGACCCGGGCGAAGATCGCCAAGGGCCAGCGTTCCAGCGCCTCGGGGAGCAGGGTGTGATTGGTATAGGCGAAGGTGCGGCGGGTAATGTTCCACGCCGGCTCCCAATCCATTCCGTGCTCGTCCACCAGCATGCGCATCAGCTCGGCGATGGCGATAGCCGGATGGGTGTCGTTGAGTTGTACGGCGAATTTTTCGTGGAAGCGGCTGAGGGGGATCTTTTGTACGCGGATGATGCGCAGCATGTCCTGCAATGAACAAGAGACGAAGAAGAACTGCTGCTCAAGCCGCAGTTCCTTGCCTTGCAGCGGTTCGTCGTTGGGATAAAGGACCTTGCTGAGATTCTCGGATACGATCTTCTTGTTGACCGCTCCGTAATAGTCGCCGCGGTTGAATGTGGAGAAATCAAAGGATTCCGGAGCCTCCGCGCACCACAGGCGCATGGTGTTGGCGGTATTGTTGCGGTAACCCAGGATCGGCGTGTCGTAAGGAACGCCGTTGACGATCTTGCCGGGCACCCAGCGGCTGCGCCGATGCCCGTGTTCGTCGATAAAGCTTTCGGTGTGGCCGCCGAACTTCACTTCCACGGCCCATTCCGGGCGGGCGATCTCCCAAGGGTTGCCGAAGCGCAGCCATTTGTCGGTCTTTTCCACCTGCCAACCGTTGACGATGGATTGATCGAAGATGCCGAATTCGTAGCGGATGCCGTAACCCAGAGCGGGGATCTCCAGGCTCGCCAGGGAATCCAGATAACAGGCGGCGAGCCGGCCGAGGCCACCGTTGCCCAGGCCGGGTTCTTCTTCGGTATCCAGTAAATCGTCGAAATTGAAGCCGAGTTCGGCGACCACCCCCTTGACGGTGTCGTCGATGCCGAGATTGATGAGGTTATTGCCGAGATGGGGACCGACGAGAAACTCGGCGGATAAATAGCAGACCGTGCGCGAGCCCTGCTGGGTATAGGCGGTGGCGGTACTGATCCACCGCTGCAACATGCGGTCGCGTACCGTGTAGGCGAGAGCCAGGTAGTAATCCTTGCGCGTGGCCAGCGCCGGAAATTTGCCCATTACGTAAAAAAGATTGTCGAGGAAGGCGCGCTTGATGGCGCTGGCCGTCAACCCCGTACGATCCCCCTCGCCCCCCTCCCCGCTTGGGACTGCAAATAAGTGAGCTTCCACGTCGATATGCCTTGATACTTTGAAAGGTTTCTCCAAGCAGGGAGTGCAATATCTGTGCAAGACTGGGAGGGGGTGAGCGGTAGCGCCCAATTCTATGGCATACTTTTGATTTTCAGAGGAAAAATATCTATGTACGCGGGGAGTATGAGATTTGGGCAGGTGAGCTTGAAGGCGCGTACGCACCCTCGCGGCGCATTAATGCAGCATTTGCACGGATTTAGGACGTGATCACCAGGGTGAATCGGGCCGCGGGAGCGGTGACGTTCACCTGCCGTGCGTCACCGGCCCCCTTTCCTGCAACGCCCCGATGGATCGCCGTTAATGGCCGCCGCGTCCCCCAGCGTCGGGGCAAATACGTGGAATTGATTGAGCTTGGCGACGGTGCCGCGGCCGGGATCCCCTCTGTCTTTGCACTGACGCACTTAGGGGCGGAACGACGGTCAAATCGCACAGAAGCCGGGAAGGCCTTCCCCATTCCGCCTGCGCGGCCTGCAGGGACGGGCGTCCGAGGCGGACCGGCGTCGGGATCTTGGCAAACCGTATCGAAACCGGCTAGGCTGGATGCCTTCCACGGTGCCGAATTGCGGACCGCGCGGGAACCTGAGCGCGGTGGTGGAGTTTGTGCACTTCAAGTGCGCCGAGGCGGTTGAAGCAATGGAGGAAGTCATGTCTACGGTAAAACAGGCGGCGTCTTACAGCGACGGTGATTTACAGCCCGTCGTCGCGTACATTCTGGAAGAGGCCAAACGCCAGGGCGCGAGCGCCGCGGAGGCGGGGGTGAACGCGGAGAGCGGTCTGTCGGTGACGGTGCGGCTCGGCGAGGTCGAGACCGTGGAGCATAACCGTGACAAGGGTTTGGGGGTGACCGTGTATTTCGGTCAACGCAAGGGCTCGGCGAGTACCTCGGATTTTTCCCGGGATGCGATCCGCGAGACGGTGGGCGCCGCCTGCGCCATCGCCAAGTACACCGCCGCAGATCCGTGCGCCGGCCTGGCCGACGCCGAATTGATGGCCACGCAAATCCCCGAACTGGATCTGTACCATCCCTGGGAGCCGGCGGCGGAACGCGCCATCGAACTGGCGGTGGAGTGCGAGGCGACGGCGCGGGCGGTGGACAAACGCATCACCAATTCCGAAGGGGCGACGGTGTCCAGCCATGCCGGCAAGCGCGTCTACGGCAACAGCCACGGATTCATGGGCGCCTACCCCAGCTCGCGGCACAGCGTGAGCTGCGCGGTGATCGCAGACGACGGCCACGGCATGCAGCGCGATTATTGGTATACGGTGGCACGCGACAGCGACGATCTGGAAACCGTGCGCAGCGTTGGGCGCCGCGCAGGCGAACGCACGGTCAAGCGCCTGGGCGGCCGGCGTTTGTCCACGCGCCAGGCGCCGGTGTTGTTCGTGGCGGAGGTGGCGGGCGGTCTGTTCGGCAATTTCGTGCGCGCGGTGCGCGGCGAAAGCCTCTACCGCAAGGCCTCGTTTCTCCTCGACCAGCTCGGTGAGACGATATTTCCCGAATTCATGCGCATTCACGAACAACCCCATCTGAGGAAGGCCCTGGGCAGCGCGCCCTTCGACAGCGAAGGCGTGGCGACCCGGGCGCGTGACCTGATCTCGGCAGGCGTGTTGCAGGGCTATGTGCTGGACAGCTACGCGGGGCGCAAGCTGGGGATGCCGACCACCGGCAACGCCGGCGGCGTGCACAATCTGACCGTCGATCCCGGCCCCCTTGATTTCGCGGGTTTGCTGAAAGAAATGGACAGCGGCCTGCTGGTCACTGAAATGATGGGCATGGGGGTGAATATCGTTACCGGCGATTATTCGCGGGGCGCCGCCGGCTTCTGGGTGGAGAACGGCAGCATTCAATACCCGGTGGAGGAGATCACCATCGCCGGCAATCTCGGCGACATGTTCAAGGGCATCGTCGCGGTAGGCAACGACGTCGACACCCGCGGGAATACCCGCACGGGTTCGGTCCTGATCGAACGTATGACCATCGCCGGGACCTGACGGACCGCGCGCGTTCCCGGGGGAAGGACGATGAGCAGGGCCAAATGGACACTGAGCCTAATCTTGGTCGCCGTGGTGCTGCTCTTCGCCTTGCAGAACACCCAGGTAGTGGAGGTGCGCCTGCTGTTTTGGAAGCTCTCCATGTCGCGGGTATTGCTGATCTTCCTGCTTCTGGCCGTCGGGGCGATATTGGGCTGGGTGGCGAACAGTGCTTACCGGCGCCGCATGCACCGTTAAAACCACTTCTTGCTCCTGAAGTACAGCAGCATGCCGCCGATCATGGCCATGATAATCAGCCAGGCGCCGAGATAACCGTAGCGCCAGTGCAACTCCGGCATATGAGTGAAATTCATGCCGTACACCCCCACCAGGAAAGTGGGGGGGATGAAAATGGTGGCGATCACGGTGAGCACGCGCATGACTTCGTTGAGACGATTGCTGGTGCTGGAGAGATACACGTCCAACATGCCCGCGGCCATGTCGCGGTAGGTCTCGAACAGGTCCATGATCTGCACGGTATGATCGTAGCAGTCGCGCAAATAGGGGCGGGTGGACTCATTGATCAAGGAATGGTCTTCGCGCAGCAGCTGGTTGATGACTTCGCGCTGCGGCCACAGCATGCGCCGTAACAGCAGCAGGTCGCGCTTCAGTTCGTGGATTTGCGACAGAACGGCCCTGGACGGCGCCTCAAGCAGTTCGTCTTCCAAATCCTCGATCCATTCGCCGAGATTTTCGAGAACGGGAAAACCCTGGTCAATGATGACGTCGAGGAGGGTGTAGAATAGAAAATCGGCGCCGCGGAGACGCAGCCGGCCGCCGTTGCCGCGCAGACGCTTGCGCACCGGTTCGAAGGGGTCATCACCACCGTTGTAAAAACTAATGAGGTAATTCTTGCCGAAGAACAGGCTGACTTGGTTGGTGCTCAATTCTTCGTTGTTCCATGCCGGCAGATTCATTACTGCGAACAGTTGGTGATCGTACTGCTCCAGTTTGGGGCGTTGACCGGTGTTCAGCACGTCTTCCAGGGCCAATGGATGCAGGCCGAAAATTTCTCCCAGTTCTTTCAGCAATCCGGGCGAGGCATAACCGTAAGCGTGTATCCAAGTAATGGTGTTACGCTCCAGATAGGCCCTGCATTCGAGGGGGGAGATCTCCTCGCGCTCGTTCAGGAGCGTGGCATCGTATTCTACCAGCCTCAACTTGAGGGGGCGGGTCGCTAGGGCTTCATCGGCGGTCAAGGTGCCGGGCGCCGTGCCGGGAGGGTGATAGCGTTTGGTGAAATAGGCCATTGCTTGCTCCTGACAAAAGGGTTTGCGTTGAAGAGGGTATGGTACCTGTTCCGCGGCGTGGTGGCAGTGCGATAGCCAGTCATGGTGTTTCCGGGTATCCTTATCAGCCTTGACGGTAGACGGCATTCCAATGGGCGAGTAAGTCAGGAGTTCAAGAACAAAAATGGCATCGCAGGGTGGCGAATCACTATTAGTGGAGATACGCGGCTTGTCGTTTGCCCGCGGTTCGCGGGTGATCTTCGATGGCGTCGATATCGATATTCCGCGGGGGAAGGTCACCGCCATCATGGGACCCAGCGGCACCGGCAAGACGACCCTGCTTAAACTGATCGGCGGCCAGTTGCGGCCGCAGCAGGGCAGCGTTAAGGTGGACGGCCAAGATGTCCACAAGTTGCGCCATCGCGGACTCTACGCCCTGCGCAAGCGCATGGGGATGTTATTCCAGAGCGGCGCCTTGCTTACCGATTTGAGCGTGTTCGATAACGTGGCCTTTCCGTTGCGTGAGCATACGCGTTTGCCGGAGGTGATGATTCGTGATCTGGTGTTGATGAGGCTCCAGGCGGTAGGCCTGCGCGGCGCCCGCGATCTGATGCCCAGCGAACTGTCGGGCGGTATGGCGCGGCGGGTGGCATTGGCGCGGGCCATTGTCCTGGACCCCATGATGATCATGTATGACGAGCCTTTTACCGGACTCGATCCCATTTCCAAGGGCGCCATCGTGCAGTTGATCCATAAGTTGAACGAGGCGCTGAATCTGACCAGTATCGTAGTGTCGCACGACGTACAAGAAACGGCATCGATCTCAGACTATATATATGTATTGTCTGATGGCAAGGTGGTGGGGCGCGGTAAGCCGGTCGCATTGCAGGGCACTGATTCCGCATGGGTTCGGCAGTTTATGCAGGGCCTGCCGGACGGGCCGGTGCCGTTCCATTATCCTGCACCGGACTATGGAAAAGATCTCCTGGCAGGGAACGGCTGATGACGGGGTGGTTGGCGCGCTTGGGCCGTTCAGGGCTCGCCTTCTTCGAACGGCTGGGAAGGGGGCACATCTTCCTGTTGCAGATATTGGCCGGCCTGCCGGGGCTGTTGCTGCGCCCGCGGCTGGTGTTCCAGCAGATATATTCCATCGGGGTTTTGTCCCTGATAATTATTGTGGTCTCCGGTTTGTTCGTGGGTATGGTGCTGGGACTGCAGGGCTACAATACCCTGGTGGATTTCGGTGCGGCGGAATCCCTGGGTGTGGTGGTGGCTTTATCGCTGGTACGCGAGCTGGGGCCGGTGGTGGCGGCCTTGCTGTACGGTGGCCGCGCCGGTTCCGCCCTGGCCGCCGAGATCGGGCTGATGAAGGCCACCGAGCAATTGTCGGGCATGGAGATGATGGCGGTGGATCCTATCAATCGCGTCATCGCGCCGCGTTTCCTGGCCGGCGCCATCTCCATGCCACTGCTGGCGGCCATTTTCAGCGCGGTGGGCGTGTGGGGCGGCTACTTCGTGGGGGTGGGCCTGCTCGGGGTTGACGAGGGCGCCTTCTGGTCCCAGATGCAGGCCCACGTGGGTTTGTATGACGATGTGTTTAACGGCGTGATCAAAAGCGTGGTGTTCGGGATAGTAGCCACCTGGATCGCGGTATTCGAGGGGTATGACGCCGTCCCGACCTCGGAGGGCGTGAGTCGCGCCACCACTCGCACCGTGGTGCATACCGCCTTGGCGGTGTTGGGATTGGATTTTGTGTTGACGGCCCTAATGTTCGGTAATAAGTGACTATGAAACAGACAACGGTGGAGATATTGGTGGGTTTGTTCGTGGTGGCCGGTTTGGCAGCCCTGTTCATGCTGGCCATGAAGGTAAGCAACATCACTACCTTGACCGACGAGAACGGCTACGAAGTCACTGCCTATTTCGATAATGTCGGCGGGTTGAAGGTCCGCTCGCAGGTGACGGCGTCGGGGGTGACAGTGGGGCGGGTGGCCGCCATCCGCTATGATGATAAAATGTTCGAGGCCCTGGTTACACTCAAGCTCGACCGCAACTTTCATTTGCCGGTTGACAGTAGTGCCAGTATCTTTACCTCCGGGTTGCTCGGCGAACAGTACGTGTCGTTGGAACCGGGCGGTTCGGAGGAGAATCTCAAGCAGGGTGATCGCATCAAGCTCACCCAATCGGCACTTATTCTGGAGCAGGTCATCGGTCGGGTGCTGTTCAGCAAGGCGGCGGAAGGGACAGGCAAGTGAGATGTGCGTCAGTTGCGCTTTTTTGCGCCATGTTGTGCTGTGGCGTGGTCCGCGCCGAAACCATCGATCTTGACCAGGCCGTGGCCCGCGCCCTCAATCATGACCCGCGTATCGAGGAGGTCAATCATTTGGTGGACGCCGCCCGCGCCTTGGTGGATGAGGCCCAGGGCCATAAGGGCTGGTCCATTGATCTCAATTCCTTCCTCGGCGTCTCGCCTGCGGTGAATGGCAACATATTCAAGGGCGGTACCTGTTCTCCCGGCAGTTGTGAGCTGCGTAAAGACCGCTATGACCTCAACGGCCTATCGCTGTGGGGGCACCTCACGGTGACCGTCGTCAAGCCCCTCTACACCTTCGGGAAGGTCGAGAATTACACCAAGGCCGCCGAGGCCAACGTGGAAGTCAAACAAGGCGATGTGCGCCTGAAGCGTGGCCAGACGGTCTTGGACGTGAAGCGCGCCTACTACGGTTATCTTGCCGCCCGCGACGGCCGTTTACTGTTGGAGGACGTCAAGAAGCGAGTGGACAGCACCATCGAATTGGTCCAAAGGTGGTTGAACGATCAGACCGGCAATGTGCGGCAGTCGGATCTGTATGCCCTGCAATCCGGTTCGGCCCTGATCGGCCGTTATCTGGATGAAGCCGGTGCCTTGGAGAAGGTGGCCCTGGACGGCTTGAGGGTCCTCACCGGGGCCGGGCTGGGCAGCGATTTGACCGTGGCCGACAGCGCCCTGAAACCGGTAAAGATGCCGGACATGGACTTGGCGGCGCTGGAACAGCAGGCCTTGGCCAAGCGCCCCGAGATGAGCCAGGTGAAGGCGGGGCTGCGCGCCCGTCGCGCCCTGGTGGCGGCCAATAAGGCCAATGCCAGGCCCAACCTCTATGCCGGCGTAGGGGGATTGTTGTCCTATTCGCCTAATCGAGACACTCTGGATAATCCCTATATTTACGATCCTTTCAACGACGCCGCCCTGACGCCGGTGATCGGCCTCAAGTGGGATTGGACGGGCGGTGTACAATCGGCCAAGGTGGAGAAGGCCGAGGCCGAGTTGAATGCCTTGATCTCCAAGGCGGCCCAGGCCCGGGAGGGTATCCCCTACCAGGTGGCGGAGCAATATCATCAGGTCCGGGCCTACCATAAAGCGGTGGCGCATATGGCGGATGCTAGCCGCTCGGCGCGGCGCTGGATGATCGCCAGCTTCGCCGATTTCGAGGCGGGACAAACTGCGGGCGACAAGGTGGTGACCGCCTTTCAGGGTTACGTCTTGGCCCATACCCAGTATTTGCAGACGGTCTTCGATTACAATATGCATGTGGCGAAACTGCAGCACGTCACGGGAGTCGATCAATGAAATGGCGGATGATGGGGGTCATTGCGGTAACGGTCTTGGCGCTACTGGAGAGTGCGCCCACCTGGGCCATTCAGTCGCCGGAGGATCTGGTCCGTCAGACCGCCGAACAGATGTTGAGCAAGTTGCGCGAGGATCGCAAGGTCATCGACGCCCATCCCGAGCGCATCTATGAACTGGTAGATCAAATCGTATTGCCGCACTTTGACTTCGAACGCATGTCCAGTTGGGTGTTGGGCAAATACTGGCGCAGGGCGACGCCGAAGCAACGCAAGGAATTCGTGGAACAGTTTCGAACCTTGCTGGTGCGCACCTATGCCAAATCCTTGTCCTCCTACACAGATAACAAGATTACCTATCTGCCATTCCGGGGCGGTCCCAGCAAGACCGACGTGAAGGTGCGTACCGAGGTCGACCAGCCGGGCGGTTTTCCCATCCCCATCGATTACGATCTCTATCTCAAGGGTGATGAATGGAAGGTCTATGATGTGACTATCGACGGGGTCAGCCTGGTGACCAATTATCGCACCACCTTCGCCAATCAAATCCGCCAGAAGGGTCTGGACAGGTTGATCGCCTCTCTGGCCAGTCGCAACAAACAGGCCGGCGCAGATTGAGCGAAGCCGCGAGCATCACCGGCGGCGAGGGGCGCTATGCGATTAGCGGCGTGTTGACGTTCACCACGGTGCCCGAGTTGTGGCGCGCCGGCTTTGGGGGCGTCGGCGGCGGGCAGGTGCAAATGGACCTGTCGGGCATCACCCGGGTCGATAGCGCCGGAATCGCCCTGCTTATCGAGCTGATCCGCACGGTGCGCAAGCGGGGCGGCGACGTTTTCCTGATGCACGCGCCGCCGCAACTCATGGCGATTGCCACCGTTAGCGGCCTGGATACGGTGTTGCCGTTTGCCGAGGCGGGTAAATCAACCGAAAAATTAGGGGCCTAGGGCTGTCAAAACGCCGAATGAGTGGGTATGCTGTTAGCGGGGTAGCGATGCGCCGTCCGACGTCGACTTAAAGTGCCACATGCAATCTGAAGATATTCAAGCCATGATCCAGCAGGGACTGCCCGATGCCGAAGTCCAGGTGTCGGGCGACGGGCGTCATTTCGATGCCGTCGTGATCTCGGACCAATTCGACGGCAAGGCCCTGTTGGAGCAGCATCGCTTGGTTTACGCCGCCTTGGGGGACAAAATGGGCGGTGATATCCACGCCTTGACCATACGCACCTATACCCGTGAACAGTGGTCGCAGGCCAATGCCTGAACCGCGGATGGTTGCGCCAGCCGCTTGATGGGGGAAGACGGCGGCGAGATTTTTTTCCTTCTAGACTATGACTAGCACATGGATAAACTGATTATCACCGGTGGGACGGCTCTCAACGGGGAGATCCGCGTCTCCGGGGCCAAGAACGCCGCCTTGCCGATTCTGGCGGCCACCTTGCTGGCGGACGAGCCGGTGGTGGTGCGTAACATTCCCCATCTCCACGATATCACTACCACCATGGAGCTGTTGGGGCGCATGGGCGTGCGCCTGGTGGTGGATGAAAGAATGGGCATCGAGGCGGACCCCACGACCATCCAGGAATTTTACGCTCCCTATGAACTGGTGAAGACCATGCGCGCCTCCATCCTGGTGTTGGGGCCCTTGCTGAGCCGCTATGGCGAAGCAGTGGTTTCCTTGCCGGGCGGCTGTGCCATCGGTTCGCGGCCGGTGAACCTCCATATCGCGGGCTTGCAGGCCATGGGGGCGGACGTCACGGTGGATGGCGGCTATATCCACGCCAAGGCCAAACGGCTCAAGGGCGCGCGGATCTTCTTCGACATCGTCAGCGTCACCGGCACGGAGAACATCATGATGGCGGCGGCCCTCGCCAAGGGGACGACGGTCATCGAAAACGCCGCGCGCGAGCCCGAGGTAATGGACCTGGCCAATTGCCTGAACAGCATGGGCGCGCGGGTCCAGGGGGCGGGCAGCGACACCATCATCGTGGAAGGCCAGGAACGTTTGCACGGCACCACCTACAGTATCCTGCCGGACCGAATCGAAACCGGGACTTATCTGGTGGGCGCCGCTATGACCGGCGGGCGCGTCAAACTGAAAGACGCCCGTCCGGACACTTTGGAGGCGGTATTGGCCAAATTGCGCGAGGCCGGCGCCACGATAGAATTGGGTGATAATTGGATAACCCTGGATATGGAGGGCCGGCGTCCCCGGGCGGTGGATGTGCATACCGCACCCTATCCCGCCTTCCCCACCGATATGCAGGCGCAATTCTGCGCCTTGAACAGTATCGCCGAGGGCGCCGGTACCATTTCCGAGTCCGTGTTCGAAAATCGTTTCATGCATGTTCAGGAACTGCAGCGTCTGGGGGCGGACATCCGCCTCGAGGGCAATGTCGCCATCGTCACCGGCGTGGAGAGCCTCACCAGCGCCCCGGTGATGGCGACCGATCTGCGCGCCTCCGCCAGCCTGGTGCTGGCGGCCCTGGTCGCCGAGGGCGACACCGCCGTCGATCGTATTTATCATATCGATCGGGGGTATGAGTGTATCGAAGAGAAGCTGTCGCAATTGGGGGCGCATATCCGGCGTATACCTGACTAAGGGCCGACGCGCGCGTCGGTCGTTCACAGCCAACTTTAAGTGATGAATAACATGCTGACCATCGCAGTTTCCAAGGGCCGGATTTTCAAGGAAGCCTTGCCCTTGCTGGCGGCCGCCGGTATCGTCCCCCAGGAGGATCCGGCTGCCAGCCGCAAGCTGATTCTCCCCACCAGTCAAGACGATGTGAATTTGATTATCATCCGCACCTCCGATGTGCCCACCTACGTGGAATACGGGGCCGCCGATGTGGGTATCGCCGGCAAGGATGTGCTGATGGAGTACAGCGGCGACGGTTTGTACGAACCCCTGGATCTGAAGATCGCCCAGTGCCGCATGATGCTGGCCGGACCGCGTCGCGCCGAAACCACGGGAACACGGCTGCGCATCGCCACCAAGTATGTCAACTCCACGCGCCGCTATTTCGCCGAACGGGGCAAGCAGGTGGAGATCATCAAACTCTACGGCTCCATGGAACTGGCGCCGTTAGTGAAGCTGGCGGACCTGATCGTGGACTTGGTGGACACCGGCAACACCCTGCGCGCCAACGGCCTCGAACCCCTTGAGCATATCGCCGACATCAGCTCGCGCCTCATCGTCAACAAGGCGGCGATGAAGATGAAGCATGCGCGGGTGAAATCCTTCATCCAGAGGATGGGCGAGGCGGTGGCAAAACGGGAAGCGGGTGGCAAGTCTACGTAAGGGCCAACGGAACGGGGTACCACAAATGAGCGCGATATCAATCAAACGGCTGGACAGTGCGGAAGCGGACTTTTGGCCGCAGCTGGAACAGCGCTTGGCATGGGAGTCGGTATCCGACGCCACGGTGTCCAAGACCGTGGAGGGGATACTCGCCGATGTGCGCCAGCGCGGCGATGCGGCGCTGATCGAGTACACCAATCGCTTCGATCGCCTGCATCTGTCCGACGGCCGCGATCTGGAGGTTCCCCTTGGCCGTCTCCGGGACGCCTTGCAGCGGATTCCAGACGCGACCCGTGCCGCCCTGGAAACCGCGGTGCAGCGCCTGTATGCCTATCACCGGCATCAAAGGCAGGAAACCTGGACCTATACCGAGGCGGACGGCACCCTGCTCGGCCAGCAAGTGACCCCCTTGGATCGGGTGGGCCTGTATGTGCCGGGCGGCAAGGCGGCCTATCCCTCGTCGGTATTGATGAACGCCGTGCCGGCCAAGGTGGCAGGGGTAAGGGAGATCGTCATGGTGGTCCCCACTCCCGACGGCGAATTGAATGAGCTGGTGCTGGCGGCGGCGGCCATAGCGGGCGTCGACCGGGTATTCGCCGTTGGCGGTGCCCAGGCGGTGGCCGCCTTGGCCTACGGTACACAGACCATTCCCCAGGTGGACAAGATCGTCGGCCCGGGCAATATCTATGTGGCTACCGCCAAGCGAATGGTATTCGGCGAGGTGGGCATCGACATGGTGGCGGGGCCGTCGGAGATCCTGGTGATCTGCGACGGGCGGACGCCGGCCGACTGGATCGCCATGGATCTATTTTCCCAGGCGGAGCATGACGAAGATGCGCAGTCCATCTTGCTGTGCCCCGACGGCCCCTATCTGGATCAGGTGCAGGACAGCATCACGCGCTTATTGCCACAGATGGAGCGTACCGCAATCATCGAGAAATCGTTGAGTGCGCGCGGCGCCCTGATCAAAGTACGCGATCTGGCGGAAGCGGCGGAAGTCGCCAATTTCATTTCGCCCGAGCACCTGGAGTTGTCGGTGGCGGATCCGCAGACCCTGGTGAAGAGCATCCGCAACGCGGGCGCGATCTTCATGGGGCGCTACACCGCCGAGGCGGTGGGGGATTATTGCGCCGGGCCCAATCATGTACTGCCCACCTCGCGTACCGCGCGTTTCTCGTCGCCCCTGGGCGTCTACGATTTTCAGAAGCGTTCCAGTTTGATCATGTGTTCCGCCGCGGGGGCGCGCAGCCTGGGGGATACCGCGTCCTTGTTGGCGCGCGGTGAAGGCTTGACCGCCCACGCCCGTTCCGCCGAATACCGCGTGGAGGCGGAAGGCGCCGAGTGACGTCGCGACAGGTATGCCATGAACGCGCGCATTAACGAGTGGATAAGACCGGATGTCCGGGGGCAGGCCGCCTATCATGTGCAGGATGCCGAGGGCCTGATCAAGCTCGATGCCATGGAAAATCCCTACGGCTGGCCGCCGGAGATGGTCGAGGCCTGGAGCGAGGCGCTGCGCGAGGCTAGCCTCAACCGATATCCCGATCCCGGCGCCGCGCGTCTCAAAGCACGGTTGCGGGACACCTTCAAAATTCCCGCCGCGAGCGCCGTGTTACTGGGCAATGGCTCCGATGAACTGATTCAGATGATCCTCATGGCGGTGAACGGGCCGGGGCGCGTGGTAGTGGCTCCGGAGCCGAGTTTTTCCATGTACCGCATCATTAGCACCAATGTGGGATTGGACTATCGGGGCGTGCCCCTCGGCGCGGATTTTTCCCTGGACAGGGATGCCGCCCTCGACTTGATCGCCGCCCAGCGCCCGGCAGTGGTGTTTATCGCCTATCCCAGCAATCCCAGCGGGAACTTATTCGCCGCCGCGGATATCTTCTCTTTAATCGAGGCGGCGCCGGGTTTGGTGGTGATGGACGAGGCCTATTCCGCCTTTTGCGACGCCAGCTTCATGGAATACTTGGCCCGATACGAACATCTGCTGATCCTGCGTACCGTGTCCAAGCTGGGTTTGGCGGGATTGCGCCTGGGGTTTCTGGTGGGTGCGCCGAGCTGGTTGCAGGAGATCGACAAGCTGCGCCTGCCGTACAATATCGGGGTGCTGGCCCAAGCGAGCGTCGAGTTCGCTTTGGATCACTATGGCATGCTGTTGGAGCAGGCCCAACGGATTCGCGTCGATCGCCAGGCGCTGTTCGACGCCTTGCAAACCCTGCCGGGGGTGAGCGCCTACCCCAGCCAGGCCAACTTCATCTTGTTTCGGGTGGAGCCGGGGCGGGCGGTGGAGATTTTTGAACGGCTCAAACAGCTTGGGGTGTTGATCAAGAACCTGCACGGTTCCCACCCGGCCTTGGCGGATTGCCTGCGGGTGACGGTGGGTACGCCCGAAGAAAACCGCGCCTTTTTGAGCGCATTGCGTATGGCGATATCGATAAAATGAGGCCTGCTGGGAAATGTCTGGACTGATACGAACAATCTTACACCTTACGGAGGCGGACCATGTCTGAGCGCAAGGCCAGCGTGCAGCGCGATACCCTGGAGACCCGGATCGGGGTCAAGCTGGATGTGGATGGCGGCGGCGTTTCCCAGTGTAAGACCGGGATCCCGTTCCTCGAGCATATGCTCGATCAGGTCGCCCGTCACGGCATGTTCGATATTGAGATCACCGCCGACGGCGATCTGGAGATCGACGCCCACCATACCGTGGAAGATATCGGCATTGCCCTGGGTCAGGCCTTCGCCCGGGCGGTGGGGGACAAGCGCGGCATCCGTCGTTACGGTCATGCCTACGTCCCCCTGGACGAAGCCTTGTCGCGGGTCGTGGTGGACTTCTCGGGGCGGCCCGGCTTGGAGTACGGGGTGCAATTCAGCCGCGCGCGCATCGGCGAATTCGATGTGGATTTGTTTCATGAGTTTTTCCAGGGGTTCGTCAATCATGCCCAGGTGACCCTGCATATCGATTGTCTGCGCGGCGTCAACAGCCATCATATCGCCGAGACGGTCTTCAAGGCCTTCGGGCGCGCCCTGCGCATGGCCCTGGAGTGGGATTCGCGTATGCAGGGGGTCCTGCCGTCCACCAAGGGGAAGTTGTGAGCGTCTCCGCGTCTGCGCAAAAATGGGACGATGGTGCCGTTATAGGTAATTGAAATGAACGTCGTTGCAGTAATCGACTATGGGATGGGTAATCTGCGTTCCGTTTCCAAGGCCCTGGAGCATGTGAGCGGCGGTGTGGGCGTGCGCGTGACCTATGATCCCGATCTGATCCGCCGCGCCGACCGGGTGGTATTCCCCGGGGTGGGCGCCTTGCGCGATTGCGAGGCCGAACTGAGTCGTTTGGGCCTGGATGAGGTGAT
>JARRQJ010000002.1:0-134823 GCA_037381915.1 Gammaproteobacteria bacterium
TCCCGGAGGGAGAGGGAGCAACCGGGACAGCGGCGCGGATAAGTCCGGCGCAGACTCAGTCGCGAAAATTGTTGTATTGCAAGGGCAGTTCCAGCTTCTGCTTGCGCAGCATGGCGATGACCTCCTGCAGGTCGTCGCGCTTCTTGCCCGTCACCCGCACCTTGTCGCCCTGAATGGCGGCCTGCACCTTGAGCTTGGCCTCCTTGATGCGCTTGACGATGTCCTTGGCCAGGGGGCCGTTGAGGCCCTGGCGCAGGATCACCGTCTGCCGCGCCTGGTTGAGGGCGACCTCCGGGTCCTTGATCTCCAGGCAGCCGATGTCCACCCCGCGCCGCGCCAGTTTGTCCTTGAGGATGTCCAGCATCTGTTTCAATTGAAAGTCCACCTGGGCGGACAGGGTCACCACCGCCTCGTTGCGCTCGAATTTGGCGTTGCTGCCCTTGAAGTCGAAGCGGGTGGTCACTTCACGGTTGGCCTGGTCCACCGCGTTGGTCACCTCGTGCATGTCCACTTCCGATACCACGTCGAATGACGGCATGATCGTTCTCCCTTGCCTGCGTCAAGCCCTTGCGCGGCGAGCATCCGAACGCTCTTGTCCTCGCGCGTGTTTTGCCTGCTATCTTATCAAATGACAGCGCGCGGCCTATACTCTCGAACCAGACGGCGCGTTGCCGCCGACAATGCAAGGTCGCTCAGCACGACCCATCTCACCCCCAATCCGCACGGGAGGACATCATGAGCAATCAAATAGTGTGGGTCGACATCCCCGTCGACGATCTCGATCGCGCCATCAAATTCTACGCGGCGGTGCTGGACGCCGAGGTGACCAAACAGGCCTATCCCGGCTTTGCCCTCGGCCTGCTGCCCAACGCCGGTAGCGGCGTCTCCGGATGCCTGTTCAAATCCCAGGACAACCGCCCCTCGCGACAAGGACCGCTGATCTACCTGAACGTCAACGGCCGCCTGGACGCCGCCGTCACCGCCGCCGGCGCCAATGGCGGGACGGTGCTGCAGGGCAAACACCAGATCGGCGAGTACGGTTTCCGGGCGATGGTCCTGGATTCGGAGGGCAACAGGATCGCCCTGCATTCCGTCTCGTCCTGAGGGCACCGCGGCCCGCCACCCGCCTGGTCGGACAAATCGCACCGGCTCGGCGGCGCGGGACGGTGGTCGCGTGGAAATCACCTGATGATCCAGTCAAAATAACACACTGAACTCCATCCTGATTCAGCCGTTATAGAGGTGTCCGGGGGGATTCCCATGCGACTCCCCGGCCTGGCATTATCTCCCATCAAGGAACGCACACCGTGGATGCACATGAAGGTTTGAAATTCACCTTGGCCATTCTGATTTTGGTCTCGCGCCTGGCCGATATCGGCTCGACCTATCTGGCCTCGCCCAACCTGGAACTGGAATCCAACTCGGTCGTTCGCCGTTTCAGATGGCCGTACGCCTTCCTGACCATGCTGGTGTTCGTCGTCCCCTACTGGGATATCGGTTCGGGCATCGTGATCATGGTCGCCTCGCTGCTGGTGGCCACGTCCAACAGCAGCAAAATCTGGCTGATCCGCGCCATGGGCGAAACCGAATACTATGCGCTGATGGTGCGCATGGCCGCCCGCGCCAAACCGCTTCCCAGCCTGATTTACAGCCTGTTGCCGGCCCTGTTCATGACCATCCTCGGCACATCGGTCATTTATTTCTATCCCAACGAAAAGGCCGATCTGGGTTATCAGGTGGGGCTCGGCATCCTCGGTTACGCCCTGGTCATCGCCTTTTACGGCCCCATGACCTTCCTGCGCTACCGCAAGGCGAGCCAGACCCACCAGGCACAGGCCTAGACACAGGAAGCACGCCACATGTGGGATGTACGTTACAGCGCCCCCGATTATGCCTACGGCACCGCACCCAACGACTTCTTGGTGAGCGTCGCCGCGCAAATGCCCAAGGGAACAGTGCTCAGCCTGGCGGAGGGCGAGGGCCGCAACGCCGTCTACCTTGCCGGACTGGGTTACAAGGTGCTGGGCGTCGACGCCTCGGCGGTGGGCCTGGGCAAGGCGCAACGCCTGGCGGACGAACGGGGCGTCACCATCGAAACCCGGGTCGCCGACCTGGCCACCTTTAACATCGAACCCGAGGCATGGGACGCCGTCGTCTCTATCTTCTGTCACCTGCCGTCCGGCATCCGCGGCAGCGTGCATCGTAAGCTCGTGGCCGGACTGCGTCCCGGCGGGGTATTGGTGCTCGAGGCCTATACCCCGGCGCAACTCGCCCTCAAGACCGGTGGTCCTCCCACGGAAGACATGCTGATGACCCTGGACAAACTCCGGACCGAGCTGGAAGGCCTGCAGTTCATCCACGCCCGGGAACTCGAGCGGGACGTGATCGAGGGCAAATTCCACACCGGCCGCGGCGCCGTGGTGCAAGTGGTGGCGGTCAAGCCCTAGACCGGGAACGTTCCTTAGCCACACACCATCCCTTCCCGGAGTTGTTGCGTCGTCATTCCGGCGAACGCCGGAATCCAGGAGGTTCGGGTTCCGTAGAAGGCAAGTTCCCGACCGCCGGCATCCGCAGCGCCTAGATTAAACGTCGAACGGCAAATGGACGCCCCGGTATACGCTGCACCTGCAAAGGCGCGCAGGCTCCCAAGTCGTCCGCGCGCACCGGGCCTGGCGTCGCAGGCTGCGCGTCATCCTGATTTTATTTAAATAAGCCCTGATTAATTCGTCCCTTCCCCCTCGGGGGGGTGAGGTGGAAAAGGAAAAGGTCCGGTGGACCTTTTTCCTACCGAACGGGTACACACTGTTTTCGTGCACCCCGGGCAGGATACAGAATGGGGTGGGGCTATTGACTGATTGAATGTATTGTAACCGTTCAAAACCCCATCCCCTCCCGACCCTCCCCTTGAAGGGGAGGGTGAATAAATTCAGAGGTTCCTCAAAAACTGTAACCGAAGTTCTCCTGGAAGCGCGCGTGAAACTCCCCGACGGTAAAGCGGTAATTCTGCGTGCCGTGTGTTTCAATCTTGATGGCGCCCATGAGGTTGGCGATGCGGCCGGTGGTCTCCCAGTCCATGCCGCGCATCAGGCCGTAGAGCAGTCCGGCGCGAAAGGCGTCGCCGCAGCCCGTGGGGTCCAGTGTATGCTGCGGCGCGGCCGCGGGAATGTCGATGCGGCGATCCTTCACATAAATATGCGTCCCCTTGGCGCCCAGGGTAACGATGTATCCTTGCACCCGCTCGGCGATTTCATGGGGGGCGAGGCCCGTGCGCTCCTGCAGGACCTGCGATTCATAATCGTTGACCGTGATCCAGGTGGCCTGATCGATGAAGCTGATGAAGTCGTCGCCGTCAAACATGGGCATGCCCTGGCCGGGATCGAAGATGAAAGGTATGTCCATGTCGGCGAACTGCTCGGCGTGTTCGACCATGCCGTTGTGTCCGTCGGGGGCGACGATGCCGAGCTTGACGCCCCGCGCATCATCCACACGGTTCTGATGGGCGAAGCTCATGGCGCCGGGATGAAAGGCAGTGATCTGATTGTCCTCCAGGTCGGTCGTGATATAGGCTTGGGCGGTGAATTGATCGTCGAGCACTTTGACGTGGGTCGCGGGAATGTGGTGGCGCTCCAGCCACTTTGCATAAGGGCCGAAATCCTCGCCCACCGTCGCCATGGGCAGCGGATTGCCCCCGAGCATTTTCAAGCCATAGGCGATGTTGCCGGCACAGCCGCCGAACTCGCGGCGCATCTCCGGTACCAGAAAGGAGACGTTGAGGATATGCACCTTGTCGGGAAGGATGTGATTTTTGAACTTGCCCTTGAACAACATAATGGTGTCAAAGGCCATGGAACCGCAGATCAACGCTGACATGAATCTCTCCGTAATTGTTAATATCCGACAATCAGCCAGAAAAGTATTGCCTTTGTCATTCCGGCGCATACCCTGAAGGGCACAAGCGCCGGAATCCAGGCCGTTTCAAACCGCCGGGGCGACGAGACCGGCAGGACATTCCCAACAACCCATAGATCAAGCCGCGTAACTCATTAGGTAAGCAACACCAGCACCCAAACGGCAATCACGTTGATAAGGGCAACGAATACCGCCGCGGACCCCAGATCCTTGGCCGCCTTGGACAACTCGTGGTGGCCGTCCCCGAAACGGTCCACCACCGCCTCCACCGCGGTGTTGAGCAACTCCACCACCAGCACCAGCAACAGCACGCCGATCAACAGGGCGCGCTCTATCCCGCTCCCGCCCAGATACCAGCCGAGCGGCGTCAGTACGATCACCAGCATCAGCTCCTGGCGAAACGCGGACTCCTTGCGCCATGCCCAGGCCAGGCCGGCCCAGGAATAACGCGTGGCATGCAGCAAGCGCTTGAACCCGGTGTTTCCCGGCTTGCCCATGAACGGCCGTGCCGGCGCTAACCGGCGCTGGCCTGCCAGGCGAGGTCCAGCTCGCGCGCGGCGCGCACATCGTCAAGGCGCTTCACCGGCAGGTCGTGGGGCGCGCTGCGCACCTTGTCCGGATCGCGCTCCGCCTCGCGTTGAATCGCCTCCAGCGCGGCGGCGAAACCGTCCAGGCTCTCCTTGGCCTCGGTCTCGGTGGGTTCGATGAGCAGGCACTCGGGCACCAGCAAGGGAAAATAAGTCGTCGGGGCGTGATATCCGTAGTCCAGCAGGCGCTTGGCGAAGTCCATGGCGGTGACATCCAGTTCCTTGGCCTGGGGCTTGAGGGTCACGATGAATTCATGGGTGGCGCGCCGTTTGGGAAACGCCAGTTTGAAGCCGCGCTGCGCCAGTTGCACCATCAGATAATTGGCGTTCAAGGTGGCGAACTCGGCGACCCGCTCCATGCCTTCGCGGCCCAGCATGCGCGCATAGACATAGGCGCGCAGCAGCACCCCGGCGTTGCCCATGAAGGCGGACAGGCGGCCGATGGTTTGCGGGCAGTCCTTTTCGCCGAGCCAGCGGTAGCGCTGGCCGTCATAGTCCACCCGCGGCACCGGCAGATAGGGCAGCAGACGCTCGCCCACCGCCACCGGACCGGCGCCGGGCCCGCCGCCGCCGTGGGGCGTGGAGAAGGTCTTGTGCAGATTCAAATGCACCACGTCGAAACCCATGTCGCCCGGCTTCACCTTGCCGAGGATGGCGTTGAGATTGGCGCCGTCGTAGTAGAGCAGGCCGCCGGCATCGTGCACGATCTTGGCGATGTCGACGATGCGCCGCTCGAACACGCCCAGGGTGGAAGGATTGGTGAGCATGATCCCGGCGGTGTGGGGACCGACCGCGGCGCGCAGCGCCTCCAGGTCCACGTCGCCCTGATCGTCGGTGGGAATCTCGCGCACGGTATAACCGCACATCACCGCCGTGGCGGGATTGGTGCCGTGGGCGGCGTCGGGCACCAGGATTTCGCTGCGCGCCGTGTCGCCGCGGTCGTCGTGATAGGCGCGGATCATGGCCACGCCGGCGAACTCGCCCTGCGCCCCGGCCATGGGCGTCAGCGACACGCCGCGCATGCCGGTCACATCCTTGAGGATCTCCTGCAGTTCATGCAGACAGCCGAGAAAGCCCTGACTGAGCGCCGCCGGGCTCAAAGGGTGGCGGTTGCGCAGCCCCGGCAGCAAGGCCAGGCTGTTGCACGCCCGCGGGTTGTATTTCATGGTGCAGGAACCCAGGGGATAGAAATGGGTGTCGATGGAGAAGTTCTGCTGCGACAGGCGGGTATAGTGCCGCACCGCCTGCAGTTCCGAAACCTCGGGCAACACGGGGCGGCGGGTGCGCCGCAGTCCCTCCGGAATATCGCCGACGTCACCCTGCCCCTTGGGCGCTTGACCATAGGCGCGGCGACCCGCGCGGGAATGTTCGAATATCAACATGACAACCTCTTATTATGATTTCCGGCGGGCGATCGCCTCACATCGCCGCCAGCGCCCGTTCGTAATTGGGCTCCTGGGTGATCTCCGGGACCAGCTCGGTGTACATCACCTTGTCGTATTCGTCGAGCACCACCACCGCCCGCGCCGTGATCCCGGCCAACGGGCCGTCCTGGATCAGCATCCCGTAGTCCTTGGCGAAATTGCGCGAGCGCATCATGGACAGGGTGGTAACGTTGTCGATGCCCTCCGCCTCGCAAAAGCGGCTTTGAGCGAAGGGCAGGTCGGCGGACACCGTGAGCACCACCAGATCGTCGCGGCCCTTGGCATACTCGTTGAATTTCTTGGTGGAGGCGGCGCACACCGCGGTGTCCAGGCTGGGCACGATGTTCAGGATCTTTTTCTTGCCCTTGTAGGCGGCGAGCTGCACATCGGCGAGGTCCTTGGTCACCAAGTTGAAATCCGGCGCCGCACCGCCCACCGCCGGCAGCTCACCGTTGGTATGCACCGGGTCACCCTTGAGCGTTATCGTAGCCATGGCCTTCTCTCCTTTCCGGGAGTGATCGAAGATTCATCCGGGTCACTTGTTTAGGGAACCTCTGATCTATTCACCCTCCCCTTCAAGGGGAGGGTCGGGGAGGGGATGGGGTTTTGAACGGCTACAATACATTCAATCAGTCCATAACCCCACCCCCATCCTGTCCTTCCCCCTGAGGGGGAAGGGACGAATTAATCAGGGCTTACTTAGTATAGCCCCAAGGCGCTGCGCGTAGGCATCCAGGTCCGCCTCGGTCTTGGTCTCGGTGGCGCACACCAGCAATGCCTCACCCAGTTCCGGGTAATCGTCCCGCAGACTGTAACCGCCCACAATGCCGTGGGCTGCCAGTTCGTCGAGTACCGCCGTCACCGGGGAATCGAGTCGCAGCACCGCCTCGTGGAACACCGGCCGGGTGAATACCTGCGAAACGCCGGGCAGCGCGGCAAGCTTTTCCACCAGGCGGCGGGTATTGGCGTGACTCGCCGCCGCCACCCGCTCCAGTCCGTCGGCGCCCAGCATCGCCATGTGGATGGTGGCGGCGGTCACCGCCAGGCCCTGGTTGGTGCAGATATTGGACGTGGCCTTGGAACGGCGGATGTGTTGTTCGCGGGCCTGCAAGGTCAAGGTGAAACCCGGCTTCCCGTCGCGATCCACGGTACGGCCGACGATGCGGCCCGGCATCTGGCGCACCCAATCCCGCTTGCAGCACATGAAACCGAAATAGGGTCCGCCCGAGGACAGGGGCACGCCCAGCGGCTGGCCCTCGCCGCATACGATATCCGCCCCCGCCTGTCCCCACTCGCCCGGCGGCTTCAACAGGGCCAGGGCGACGGGATTGACCACCGCGACCGCCAGCATCCCCTGGGCGTGGGCCCAGTCGGTGAGGGCGTCCACCTCTTCAAGGGCACCGAAGAAATTGGGTTGCGGGATCACCAGCGCCGCAAAGTCCTCGCCGGCGTATCGGCCCAAGGCGTCCGGAAGGGTGTGACCCGCTTCGGCGCAGTACGGCAGCTCCACCAGCTCGATGCCCTGATTGCGCACGATGGCGTGCACCGTCTTGCGGTAGGCGGGGGGCACCGTGACCGGCATGAGGATACGTTTGGATTTGGAGCGGCGGTTGGCGCGCACCGCCATCAGCACCGCTTCCGCCAGGGCCGAGGCGCCGTCGTAGAGCGAGGCATTGGACACCGCCATGGCGGTGAGCCCGGCCATCATGGTCTGGTATTCGTAGAGCACCTGCAGGGTGCCCTGACTGGCTTCGGCCTGATAAGGCGTGTACGCGGTATAGAATTCGCCGCGGGTGGTGATCTCCCATACCGCGGCCGGGATGTGATGCTCGTAGGCGCCGGCGCCGGCGAAACACAGGGCGTGGTCGTCCTGGGCGGCACGCGCCGCCATCAACCGTGCGATCTCCATCTCCGCCATCCCGGGCGGGACCTGCTTGAGCGAGCTGCGCAACGGTGCGGGGATTTCGTCGAACAAGGTCTCGATATCGGCGACGCCGACCGCTGCCAGCATGTCGCTGACCTCTTGTTCGGTATGTGGAATAAACGGCATATGAATTTCCTGAATGGGCTATCGACCGCCGGCTATGATCGCACCGCAGCCGACACCGGCGTTTATCTGTCAATCTTCCTCGCTGTCGATCAGCGCCTGGTAGGCCTCCGCATCCAACAGCGCATCCAGCTCCGGCGCGGCGGCGGGCTTGATGCGCATCATCCAGCCTTCGCCATAGGGCGCATTGTTGACCAGCTCCGGGCTGTCGCCGAGGGCGTCGTTCACCGCCACCACCTCCCCGGTGACCGGGCTATAGACATCCGAGGCCGCCTTCACCGATTCCACCACGGCACACTCCTGACCGGCCTCGACCGTCCGCCCCGGCTCGGGCAGCTCCACGAATACCATGTCACCCAGCAAATCCTGGGCATGGTCGGTGATACCGACGGTAACGGTGCCGTCGTCCTCGCGGCGCACCCACTCGTGACTCTTACTGTATTTCAACTCGGCTGGAATTGTGCTCATCCCCATGTCCTCAAAGTTAACAAACCCATTTCATTTCCCGCCTCCCCTCTCCCTCCGGGAGAGAGATAGGGTGAGGGCCAATTCATAAATATCTTCTGACCGACCCACCCTCTCCCCTTGGGAGAGGGCTAGGGGTGAGGGATCTCTATTCCCGCTGCAAGAGCCCGAAAATTTTCCATTAAACCACTGGCCGGATAATCGCGGCTAACCGAGGTGCTTGGCGGACGGTGCGTCTTTTCGGCGATATCCCCCTCAAATCCCCACGCATGCCTTACCATTGCGCACGAAGGGCGGTTTCACCACCTTGACCTCCACCGCCTTGCCGCGCATCTCCACCTGGCAGCTGGCGCCGGGGTCGCCGTGCACCCGCGCCAGGGCGATGGCCCGCCCCAGGGTCGGCGAAAAACTGCCGCTGGTGATCTCGCCGATTACTTCGCCCGCGCGCATGACCTTCTGGTGATTACGCAGCACGCCCCGCTCCGTCATCACCAGGCCGATGAAGCGCGCCACATCCGAACTGGTACGCTGCGCATCGAGCACCGCGCGGCCGATGAAGTCTCGCGATGGCGGCTCCCACCCCACCGTCCAAGCCAAGCCGGATTCCAACGGCGTGGTGGTCTCGTCCATGTCGGCGCCGTAGAGATTCATGCCCGCTTCCAGGCGCAGGGTGTCACGCGCGCCCAGACCGGCGGGTTTGACGCCGGCCACTGCCAGCCTTTGCCACACCTCGGCCGCCAGGGCGGCGGGCACCATCAGCTCGTAGCCGTCCTCGCCGGTGTAGCCGGTGCGGGCGATGAACATCTCGCCCACCACGGCGAAGGTGAACGGCGCGGCGAGCGCCGCCGCCGTTTCCGCAATATCGGGCAAAGCGGCATGCACCGCGTCGCGGGCATTCGGTCCCTGCACCGCGATCATGGCGAGGTCACGGCGCTCCCCCACGGCCACGGCGTAAGGCGCGGCGTGGGTTTCTATCCAGGCCAGGTCCTTGTCGCGGGTGGCGGCATTGACCACCAGGCGAAACCAGTCGTCCGCCACGAAATAGATGATCAGATCGTCGATGACGCCGCCGCGTTCATTGAGCATGCAGGTATACAGCGCCTTGCCGGGCCGCTTCAACTTATCCACGTTATTGGCGGCCAGATGACGCAGGAATTCCCGGGTGCGCCCGCCCTTGAGATCGACGATCGTCATATGGGAGACATCGAACATGCCGGCGGCGCGGCGGACCAGATGATGCTCGTCGAGTTGCGAGCCGTAGTGCAAGGGCATGTCCCAACCGCCGAAGTCCACCATCTTGGCGCCGGCGCTGACATGGGTGTCATAGAGCGCGGTCCGCTTACCCATGCTCGCACCCTCCGAACCCCGTCACGGCGGTAAAACGACTCGAGAGCATCTTCACTCGATGGGGAATATGTGCCATGGGCTCCTCCGCGTATGCAAACAAAAAAGGGCAATGCCGCGCCATCACGGCATTGCCCCTCTGTCCGGCTACCTGAGAGCTTTTAGCACCTTCGGTGGACCGCATGGCGGTCTCTCTCCAGAGTCAACATCCTGCTGCGGTCCTTTTGCCTGAGCGATTCCGGGCTGGTTGCGCCTTCGGCGCCTCGCAAGGGGCGAGGTCTCTCCCGCAGAAGATCGAGTCGAATGCCCACACTATACCGGTGCGGCTCCGGGAAACCAAGCGCCGTCATCTTTATGTTGTTCAATACCACTTGCTGCGCAGGGAAACGGCGCCCGCAAATGTTGCGCCCGCGTCACCCGCGCTTCAACAGCTTGCCGATGGTAAGCCCCTGTACGATTATGGAAAAGGCCACCACTGCATAGGTGATGGGCACGATAAAATTCCGCTCATGACCGGCGGGGAGGGACAGGGCCAGGGCCACCGATACCCCGCCGCGCAATCCACCCCAGGTCAGGATGGTCACCGCATTGGAACTGAACTCCTGGATGCGCCGCAACACCCCCAGCGGCAGACCGACGCTGACGAAGCGGGCCAGCAATACGATGGGAATCGCGATGAGGCTGGCGATGAGATGCGCCCCGGTATAGACCACCACCAAGACCTCCAGTCCGATCAACACGAACAACACCGCGTTGAGGACTTCGTCCACCAACTCCCAGAAGACGTCGAGGTGGTGACGGGTGGTATCCGTCATGGCGAGATTGCGGCCGTGATTGCCGATAATCAGGCCCGCCACCACCATGGCGATGGGCGCCGAAACATGCATGACCTCGGCGAGGTCGTAACCGCCGGTGACCAGGGCCAGGGTGATCATGATCGCCACGGGATAATGATCCACGTCACGCAACAACCAGAAGGCGAAGCCGCCGGCGACCAGCCCGAAGATCACCCCGCCTACGGCCTCCTTGGCGAACAGGCTCGCCACCTGTCCGACGGTAACGTGTTCGCCGCCGGTAGCGAGACCGAGCAGAACCAAAAACAACACCACCGCGACACCGTCGTTGAACAGGGATTCGCCGGCGATCTGCATCTCCAGGCTGACGGGGGCGTTGATCTTCTTAAGGATGGACAGGACCGCTATGGGATCGGTGGGGGAGATCAAGGCGCCGAACAGCAGGCTATAGAGCAATGACAGATTGATACCCACCATGCCCAGCAGCCACCACGTCAAGAAACCGATCAGCAAGGTGGACAGGATCACGCCCACCGTCGCCAACAGCATCACCGTCCAGCGGTGCCGCGCCAACTCGTGGAGATTGATGTGCAATGCGCCGGCGAACAGCAGGAACCCCAGCATGCCGTGCAATACCGCCTGATTGAAATGAAGGCTGGCCAGCAGGCGCGCGGCCTGACCCTCCACGCCAAAACCCAGGGCGCCCATGGCTTCCAGGGAAAAGGACAGGCCCAGGGCCATGATGATCAAACCCACGCTGGGCGGCAAACCGATAAAACGGTGATTGACGTAGGTGAACAGCGTTGCCAGGACCAGCAAGATCGAGATGGTGTGAATCAGGCTGATCACATCGTTTCCAGGATACGAAGTTGATAGACGGCAACGATCGGGGCACGGGCTTGCATGAACCCGGACGCTGCAAGCAGCGACAATTGTTTAGACTATACGGTGGAGAATTGTTCTTGAGTCGACGGCCGCGCCAGCGCGGGCAGGTCACCGCTGCGGCCCATGGCATGGCTCATGATTATCTGTTTCACCGGCGGCAGGGCGTCGGTGAGTTTCAATCCCGCGTTGCGCACCCAGCGCAGCGGCTCCCGGCTTGACCCGAACAGGCGCTTGAAACCGTCCATGGTGGCCATCATCAGCAGATTGTCCCCCTTGCGCCACCGCTCATAGCGGCGCAAGACCTTCAAGGAAGCGAGATCCTCGTCCCGCGCCCGCGCGTTCAGGATGACCTCCGCCAGGCTCGCGGCGTCCAGGATGCCGAGATTGACGCCTTGGCCGGCCAGCGGGTGCACGGTATGGGCGGCGTCGCCGATGAGGGCCAGGCCCGGCCGCACATAGCTGTCCACGTATTGCAGGCGCAGCGGAAAGGCCGCCCGCTCCCCGCAGGCATCGATGCGTCCCAGGGTGGCGGAAAACGCGAGTTCCAATTGCTCGCAAAAAGCGTCTTCGTCCGCGGCGAGCAACTGCCGCGCCTGTTGCGGCGTGGTGGACCACACGATGGAACTGCGCCCGTCATGCAAAGGCAGAAAGGCCAGGGGCCCGGTGGGCAGGAACCGTTGCCAGGCGGTCTCGCGGTGACTGCGCTCCGTGGCCACCGTCGTCACCACGGCCTGTTGATCATAGGACCAGCCCCGCGCTTGAATGCGGGCAAAGTGCCGCACCCGTGACTGGGCGCCGTCCGCGCCCACCAGCAGCCGCGCGCGCAGCTCGCGGCCGTCCTCCAGTCGACACCGGGTCATGCCGCCGTCGCGCTGCAATGCCGACACCGCGGCGGGACATATCAGTTCGACGCCGCCGCTTGCCGCGAGCACGTCCCACAAGGCGCGCTGCACCACGGCGTTCTCGATGATATGGCCCAGGGCGTCTTCCCCTGCTTCCGCGGCGTCGAAATGGATCGCCCCCGCGCCGCCGGCGTCCCACACGTGCATCTCGCGAAACGGGCTGACGCGCCGCGCCGCCATGCCGTCCCAGGCATCCAGCGCGGTGAATATCTGTTGCGAGGCGCGGGTGATGGCGGAGACGCGCAGCTCCACGGGATCGTCGCTATGAATATCCGCGGGGGGATTGGCCTCGATCAAACCGATCTTGAGGCCGCTGTCTTTGAGCACGCAGGCCAGGGTCACGCCCACCATGCCGCCGCCGACGATGAGTACGTCAAATCTATCCACGCTTTACTTGCTCCCCCTCTCCCTTGGGGAGAGGGTTGGGGTGAGGGGGATTGGCTGCGGCAAAAATTCCTGACGAGCGAACCAAAGGCAGGCCACGCGCCAACCGCGGCAGCCTGCCCGCCAATCCCATCGTGTGGCGGGTCAGGACATGCTTCAGGGGCGGCATCATATCCACCGCCAGCAGCCCGGCGTTGCGCAGCAATCGCAACGGCGTTAAAGGATTGGCAAACACCCGGGCCAGGCCGTCGGTGAAGGCGATCATCTTGGAGTGATCACGCCGCCTCCAGCGGGCATAGGACTGCAACACCTGCATGTCGCCGATATCGCGGCCGGCCGCGGCCGCGTCGTACAACACTTCGGCGAGCACCGCCACGTCGCGCAAACCCAGATTGAAACCCTGGCCCGCCACCGGGTGCAAAGTGTGCGCGGCATTGCCGATCAGCGCCAGACGCGGGCGCACGTGTTCCTTGGCGCGCACCAGCATCAAGGGATAGGCACGGCGCGCGCCCACTCGCTGGAATGTCCCCAAGCGCCCGCCGAAGCGCCGTTGCAATGCATTGAGAAACGCGACGTCGTCCATGGCCGTCACGTCCTCCGCCAGTTCACTGCGCACGGTCCATACCACCGAACAACGCTTTTCGCTCATAGGCAACAGGGCCAGGGGTCCGCTGTCGGTAAACCGTTCGAAGGCGCGATTGTGATGAGGGTGCTCCGGCGTGACATTGGTGATTACCGCGGTCTGACCGTAATCCCAATGGACGGTTCCGATTCCCAGCCATTCCCGCACCTGAGACTTGGCGCCGTCCGCCGCCACCACCAGGCTGGCGGTCAAACGCCGCGCTGCCGCAGCGTCGCCGTCGATCTCCACTTCCGCGTGGCACCCGCCGATCACCACATTGGTTACGGTGGCGGGACAAATTACCTCGACGTTGGACAGCTGCTGCAGGCGCTCCGCCAGCACCGCCCCCATGGCGCGGCTCACCGCCACGTAACCCAGGGCTTCCACGCCCTCGTCACGGCAATCCAGGCGGGTAAATCCGAAATGACCGCGATCGGATATATGAATGGAATGAATGGGCGTGGCCTCCCCGCGCAGGACATCCCACAGGTCCATGGCGGCGAAGATGCGGTGGGTCCCGTAGGCCAAGGCAATGGCGCGGTCGTCGTAACTGGGCTGGCTGGCGGAGCGGAACGGCACCGCTTCCAGCAAAGCGATCCGCAGGGCGCTGCCGCCCAGGGCGATGGCCAGACTCGCGCCCACCATGCCGCCGCCCACGATTACCAGGTCATAATGATCGGTGTCAGCCATACCTGCTCCGTCGCGGCGCGCGCGGGGCAGCAGACCCCGCCATCAACGCTTCGATCTCTTCCACGTCCTTGGGGACGTCGCGGCTCAGCACCTCGCAGCCGTTCTTGGTCACCAACACATCGTCCTCGATGCGGATGCCGATGTTCCACCATTTCTTCGCCACGCCCTTGGAGCCGGCGGGTATATACAGACCCGGTTCCACGGTCAGCACCATCCCCGGTTCCAGCAGCCGCCATTGCGCCCCGATTTTGTAATCGCCGACGTCATGCACGTCCATCCCCAGCCAATGGCCGGTGCGGTGCATGTAAAAGCGTCTGTAGGCCTCCTTGCGGACAAGTTCCTTGACCTTGCCCTTGAGGATACCCAGCTTCACCAGGCCTGCGGTCAGGGCGCGCACTGCGGCGTCATGAGGCTCGTTCCAGTGATTGCCGGGACGGACCTGTTGTATGGCCGCGTGCTGCGCCGCCAGCACCACCTCGTAGACCGCGCGCTGCGCCGGGGTGAAGCGGCCGTTGACGGGAAAGGTGCGGGTGATGTCCGAGGCATAACCGTGCAACTCGGCGCCGGCGTCGATCAACAGCAAATCGCCGTCGGCGAGCTTGGCGTCATTCTCGGTGTAATGCAGGATGCAGCCGTTGGCGCCGCCCCCCACGATGGGGTTATAAGCCGTCCAGGCGTTGCCGCGCCGAAATTCGTGCAGCAGTTCCGCTTCGACCTCGTATTCCCCCATCCCCGGGCGAGTGACGCGCATGGCGCGCCGGTGGGCGGCGGCGGCGATCTGCGCGGCGCGGCGCATGACCTTGACCTCGGTGGGACTCTTAAACAAGCGCATATCGTGCAGCACGTGCTCCAAGGCCACGAACTCCATCGGCGCACTGCTGCCGCCACGGGCCCGGGCGCGGATGCGGTTCACCCAGCCCATGAGCCGTTGATCGAATTCGGGGCTGTAACCCATGCTGTAATAGACCCGTTCCTTGTTCTCGATGAGCCCCGGCAGGATGTCGTCGATATCCGTGATGGGGAAGGCGTCATCTGCCCCGTGGTGTTCGCGGACGCCTTCCGGCCCGGCGCGACGGCCGGCCCACACCTCCATCAAGGGATCGCGCTCGCGGCAAAACAGAATGTATTCGCCGTATTCCCGTTCCGGCACCAGCACCGCCACGGCCTCCGGTTCGGTAAACCCGGTGAGATAATAAAAATCGCTGTCCTGGCGGAACGGATATTCCGCATCGCGGTTGCGATAGTGTATCGCCGCCGCCGGAAGGATGGCGATGGCGTTGGCGTCCATGGTGTGCATCAGTTGCCGCCGGCGCTTGGCGAATTCCTTCTTATCCAACACGCTTCACCCTTCCTTAATCAATGCACCACTTCTCCGTCAGGGCGCGCCTCGCGCAGCGGGCGCAATTCTTCATATACCAGCAACACCGCCATCCTGACATACTCCACGATCTCGGCAAAAGCCGTTTCGTCCTCATTGCCTTCGGCGGCCTCGCCATGCCCCAAGCGGGAAATCTCCGCCAGATCCCCTATCACCTCGTAAGTGTCGCCCGGGAGTTTGGACTGATCCTGCAACCCTCCCAGGGCCAATCCCAGCAAAAACCCCTGGCACCACCGGGACAAGGCTTCCACCCGCCGCCTCAGGGGCTCCTCGTCATCGGGCAGTAAGGGCGAGAATCCGTATTCGGGGTCGTTCAAGCGGTCGGCAGTCTCTTTATATAGAGCCGACAGCAGGGCATGGCCCTCCCCCCCGACACCCTGCGCCGGCGGGGCCGCTGCATCGAGAAGATCCAGGTTCCCTGCAAGCACCTGCTGCGCCCATGCCGCCGCGTTCAAGGCATCCGTAGCACATAACAGGCCACATAGACTGCCATGGCATTCGGCGGGATCCAGGCTGAGCCCGAGGCGGTGGAAATACCCCTCGATGCTTTCAAAATCAATCAGATGTTCAGTGCTAGTCATGTGGGGCCATCATGGTCCAGTAGATAGAGCAGACACCAGACGCCGATTCTCATTGCCGGCATCTCGAAAACATTGGTCTATGCTATCATGAGCGTGTATTCGCACCTATTGCATGCGCAACTTGCCATGAACGGCAAATGCAAAGGGGACCGTGTGACCTGCTGGCAAGCAGGGAAACATGAGGCCGGTTGGTGAGAATGGCGATAGCGATAACAAAGCTTAGGGTGCCGGAACATTTCTTGCGATAGCGCATCTGACTGCTCCGGTCGAGTCGGAGGCCGTCTAACATTTGACCCGTTGCCCGTGGTCCTTCTATATTGGTGAACCTATGAATACCGAGAAGACAATCCGCATCAGTGACCCGGAACTTAAAGGGCTGGAACACCGCATCGACGAACTCATCCATACCTGTCAGCGTCTCAAACAAGAGAATCGCCTGCTGCGCCAGCAGCAATCGCTTCTGATGACCGAGCGGGCCAAACTGAAACAGAAAAACGATATGGCGCGCACCCAGACGGAAAACATGCTGGTGCGTCTCAAGGCACTGGAAATCGAAGCATGAGCGATGCCGGCACCGTTATCATCCACCTGCTGGATAAGGAATACCGGGTATCCTGCCCGGCCGAGGAACAGGAGGCGTTGATGGTCTCGGCCAGCTATCTTGGTAAAAAAATGAAGGAAATCCGCGATAGCGGCAAGGTCATCGGCACCGACCGCGTCGCCGTGATGGCGGCCCTCAATATCACCCACGAATTGCTCAAGACGCGCTCCGAGAACACATCGCAAAACGATGCGCTGGGCACCCGCGTTCGCTCCCTGCAAAACAAGATCGACGCCGCGCTGCACGACTCCAAACAGATGGATCTTTGATCCATCCCCGTTCTACCGGTTTTTTCCCACCCCGTTTCGCGATAAAATCATTGTGCATCCTCTGCGGTTCCCGTTAGCGGGCCAGGTTGCTCCTTGACCCTAATAGAAACCCTTCGGGGAGGCTGCGACGGCGTTGGTGTGCATGTCCGCCCTGCGCGGAAAGCCTAATAGCGCCGCTTGCTTCCCCACTTGAACCTTCCGGTTCAAGGGCGTTGGTCGGCAACGGTCCTTGCGGAGGATGCCTCTTTATCCCGGGGACCTTCAAAAATGAAAAGCACGCCGTCCCACCATCACGACTCAGCCATGGCTTGACGTGGCACGCTCATCCACACCCCCGCATTCCCGCACCGTCCTGCGCAACCGCTTGCGCGAACAGCGGCGAGGACTCAGCGCCGAGCAACAACGGCGTGCGGCACTGCGTTTGGACCGCATCGTCGGCCATAGCGCGCTCTTTCGGCGCAGCCGTCATATCGCTTTCTTTCTGGCCAACGACGGCGAATTGGACCCACAGGCGCTGCTGCATCGGGCATGGCGCATGGGCAAGACCTGTTATCTCCCCATCATCACCCCGGCGAAGAGTCTATGGTTCGCACCCTATGCACCCGGCGACCCACTGGCATTGAACCGTTTCGCAATCCCCGAACCTGCGGCTGCCGGACTAACGCGCGTACCGGCGCGCGTGCTGGACCTGATCCTCACGCCGCTGGTCGCTTTCGATGACCGGGGTCATCGCTTGGGGATGGGCAGCGGCTTTTACGATCGCACCCTTTCATTCCTGCGCCATCGCCACGCATGGCGCAAACCGCGCCTGCTTGGCATTGCCCACGAACTGCAACACCTCGCCGCCCTGCCAGCGGCGCCGTGGGATGTCCCGCTCGATGGCGTTGCCACCGATGAAGATTTGTATCTTTTTAGCAACAAATAACGCCGACTCAACCCAATAAACGGGGGACGTGATGAATTACTGGTTAATGAAATCGGAGCCGGATGTATTCGGCATCGACGATCTGCGCGCACGGCCGCAGCGCACCGAACATTGGGACGGTGTACGCAATTATCAGGTGCGCAACATGCTCCGCGATCAGATGAAACAGGGCGATCAGGCCTTTTTTTACCATTCCAGCTGCAAGGAACCGGGCATCGTCGGCATTGTCGATATCATGCGCGAAGGCTACCCCGATGACAGCGCATGGAATCCCGACAGCCCCTATTACGATCCCAAGAGCGCGCCCGCTCGGCCTCGTTGGTACATGGTGGATGTGCGCTACCGAAGAAAACTGCGCCGTTGTATTACCCTGCAGGAACTGAAACGGCACCCCGCACTGGATTCAATGCCGCTGCTGAGACCCGGCACTCGCCTGTCGATCACCCCCGTCAACCCCGCCCACTGGCATTTCATCCTTGAGCTCGAATAAACATTTTCACCCCCGCAAAGTCCCCGCGCCGATCGGATACACACTCGTCGCCCTTTGCGTCACCGCAGCGCACAATGCAAAAAACGGCGTACGTCATGGTGAAAACGCATCATCGTCGTCGTGCACACGACATTGAAATGATCTGGTGACGTCACATCACACGGCTGAAAATCAGCACCGCATGCAATGCTTGCATGCACAAAAAACTTCCATTTTGGGCTAAAGAAATGTACAACATTGCTCGATAGTGTTTTCGAGTAGGTAAACACTCTTTGATTTTTGAAGAAGTTGTTTATACTTATTAGCGAACACTACGTTCACAATGGAGGAAATACAATGGCGACTAAGAAAGCCACTAGGAAGAAAGTAACTGCAAAGAAGAAGTCCACTGCCAAAAAGGCAGCTACTAAGAAAAAGGTTGCAGCGAAGAAAAAAGCAACCGCCAAGAAGAAAGCTACTGCAAAGAAGAAGGCTACCAAGAAGAAGGCCGCAAAGAAAAAGGTCGCTTCTAAGAAGAAAGCCACTTCCAAGAAGAAAGCTTCTCGCCGGAAGAAGTAAGCAGATTCGGCAAATTAGTAGTGCTGTTCGAAGGGCCTGCCGCAAGCGGGCCCTTCGTGTATCCGGGTACAGGTAACTTAATTAATTTAAAGAAAAAAGCTGGCATCCGGCCGCTGAAGCAACGGCCGGCATTAACGCAGAAACAGGGAATAGACGGGATTGCCGGTCTCTTCTGCATAGGGATAACCCAACTCTTTCAAGAAGCTCTCGAGACGCCGTCGATCGGCGGGCGGCACCTGCATGCCCACCAATACCCGGCCGTACGCGGCCCCATGGTTGCGGTAGTGAAACAGACTGATGTTCCAGCGCTGCCCCATGCTGGTGAGGAACTTCAACAGCGCACCCGGCCGTTCGGGAAACTCGAAGCGATAGACCACCTCGTGCTCCACGCCAGCGGCGCGCCCCCCCACCATGTGCCGGATATGCAGTTTCGCCACTTCATTGTCGGTGAGGTCGATGACCGGATAGCCCTCGTCACGCAGGCGCGTCACGATCTCCTGCCGTTCCGGCTCCCCTCCGCGCAATTGGATCCCGGAGAACACGTGGGCCGCACCGGAATCGGCGTAGCGATAGTTGAATTCGGTAATGGAGCGTGAGCCGATGGCCTGGCAAAAGGCGCGGAAGCTGCCGGGACGTTCCGGAATGGTCACAGCCAGAATCGCCTCGTTGCGTTCGCCCAACTCGGCACGCTCGGCGACATGGCGCAGACGATCGAAATTCATATTGGCGCCGCTATCGATGGCCACCAGGCCCTTACCGGTGATGTCTTCCCGTTCCACGTAGCGTTTCAGACCGGCGACGCCCAAGGCGCCCGCCGGCTCGGCAATGGAGCGGGTGTCATCGAAAATGTCCTTGATCGCCGCGCAAATCTCGTCGGTGTTGACCACAATCACCTCGTCGACGCATTCCTTGGCAACGCGAAATGGCTCTTTACCGATCTGCCGCACCGCGACACCGTCGGCGAAGATTCCGACCTGCTCCAGCGTTACCCTTCTGTTGCGCTGCAAGGCACGCTGCAGGGTCGGCGCGTCTTCCGGCTCCACACCGATCACCTTGATCTCGGGATAGAGCGCCTTGACGAAACTGGATATGCCCGCGATCAAACCGCCGCCGCCCACCGGCACAAAGATCGCGTGCAGCGGTGCCTCGTACTGGCGCAGGATCTCCATGGCCACGGTACCCTGGCCGGCGATGACCTCCGGATCATCGTAGGGATGGATGAAGACCATGCCCTTTTCTTCCGCCAGTTCCCTGGCCCGGGCATAGGCCTCGTCATAGGTGTCACCGTGCAACACCGCCCTGGCGCCCAGGGTGCGCACCGATTCCACCTTGATGCCCGGCGTAGTGCGCGGCATCACGATCAAGGCCTGAATTCCCAGACGCCCAGCCGCCAGGGCCACGCCTTGGGCATGGTTGCCCGCGGAGGCGGCGATCACGCCTTTGCTCCGCTGTTCCTCCGACATGTGTACGATCTTGTTGTAGGCGCCGCGCAGCTTGAAGGAGAATACCGGCTGCAGGTCTTCGCGTTTCAGCAATACCGCGTTGGCGAGGCGTTTCGACAGGGCGGGCATGGCATCCAGGGGCGTCTCGATCGCCACGTCGTAGACACGCGCCTTGAGGATTTTTTCCAAGTATTTCTTCGTCATTCAATCACATTAACAGTTTCCGGCAGCACTGCCTAGCAGCCTCATCATGACTTTACACGCCAAGGGAGGTATGATTTTTCGCGAGAAATTACTACGCGGAGTAGGACGATGTCACAAGAAGCCATGAAAAAACTCGTTGCCGAGGCGGCACTGCAATACGTGGAGGCGGGCACCATCATAGGGATCGGGACCGGTTCCACCGCCAATTTTTTTATCGACGCCCTGGCGGATATCAAACACAAGATCGAGGGGACCGTCGCCAGCTCCGTCGCCTCCGCGGAGCGCCTGAAGCAACACGGCATCCCGGTTTTGGATCTGAACGCCGTGGATGATATCGCCGTCTACGTGGACGGCGCCGATGAGGCGACCCGTTTCCTCCACCTCATCAAGGGCGGCGGCGGGGCGTTGACCCGGGAAAAGATCGTCGCCGCCGTGAGCCGCAAGTTCGTCTGTATCGCCGATCAATCCAAGCTGGTGGATGTCCTGGGCAAGTTTCCCCTGCCCATCGAAGTCATCCCCATGGCACGCAGCCATGTCGCCCGCCAGATGGTAAAGCTTGGCGGCCGACCCGTATTCCGTCAAGGATTCACCACCGACAACGGCAACATCATCCTCGACGTCCATAATCTGGAGATCCTCGATCCCCCGAAACTGGAAGCCGAGCTGAACAACATCGCCGGCGTCGTCACCAACGGCATCTTCGCCCTGCGGCCCGCCGACGCCTTGCTGCTCGGCACCCCGGAGGGCGTGCGCACCATCACCTGAGCGCGCGGCGCGGTGAGGGCCCTGTAGGCCGGGAACAAGGGTAGGGAGGGTTTGTCAAATAAGACGACCATGAAGTCGCCTATTTCTCAGATTCTAATCACTATCGGCGTGGTATTAGTGCTGGCGGGCCTGTTGTGGCCCGTGCTGCACAGAATGGGATTGGGTCATCTGCCCGGCGATATCAAGATAGAAAGGGGAAACTTCCGTTTCTACTTTCCTCTCACTACTTCCATCATCATCAGCCTGATCCTCACCATCCTGTTTTGGCTGTTCCGCCGCTGAGCGGCGAATGGCGACTCCGTAGCGGCGTCATTCTAAAGCGCGAAAAAGGGACCGGGACCCGCCGAGGTGGCTCGTCCCTCGATGGCGGTGTAGATGGTGTGGCCGAAAAAGGCCGGTAAACCCCAGATGAAGATGTTCGAACTGCCGGCATTGGGCGACCCCAGGTTGTCAAACGCCCAGTAATCCGGGTTGTTACCGGACAGATCATGGGCGTTGGCCACGCTGAAATTCCGGGTCGCGCTCCCGCCGCCGGCACCTTGAATGATGGCGGAAAGCTCGAGCGTGCTCGTCGGGCAGTAAAACCCGGGCGCGTAGGGATCGGTCGACGGACACACGGGGATCGTGGCGTCGGAAAAGAAGTACGAAGACGAGCCGCTGTCGAACAGGCTGTAGTGGTAGGCGTTGCCTTTGTAAATAGTGGTGAAGGCGCCAAAGCTAGCGGAGGTGGTGAATACCTGCGCGCTCCCCAATGTGTTGTTGGTCTGGGTATCGATGCCGATGATCAGCGACCCGCTCACCGATACGGCGCCGTCGGGAGAAATGGGCGGCAACCGGATGAGGATACCGTTGTTGTCATTGGCGAAGGCGGCCACCGGGTTCGCCACCTGCTGCGCGAGAGGTTGCATGGCGCTGACCGTTGTGGCGAGACAACCGCTCGTCTGGGGACAGGGATAATAAAAGCCGTTGTTGGCGACGGTGGCGCAGGCGCTGCCGCAATCCTGAAGGAACACCCCCACACCCAGCACGCCGTTGGCGCCGAAGCTCGTCACGGTGTTTTCGGCGGGACCGGTGCTGGAACAGTCGTCGGGCACGGTGCCGAAACTCCCGTCGATCACCTGGATGGGAATACCCGCCGCTTCCTCCCCGGCGATCTTGACATCGGCGAACTTGACCGGACCCCAGGCATAGCCGTCGGCGAACTGGGCGCATTCGGCGATGGCGTTGTTGCCGCCGTCCGTCTGTTGCGGCAGCGCCAGGAAAGGGGGTAGTTGCGAGGCGATGATCCGCAAGCCGCTCGAACCGGTGTCCACCTGGACGTGGTCGATGGTCGCGCATTCGGTGCTAGTGCCGGGAGTACAGACCGTTACGCTGGTAAAGAGGAGGTTCACGGCATTACTCGGCCCCACGGCCACGGTGACCGGCTGGACGTTATCCGACCCACCGCCGCTGGTTACCGCACCGCCGCCGCTCCCGCCTCCGCAACCGGCCAGCAGGCCGACGACCGTCAGCAACAGGGATAGCAGCCCGTAGCGTACGCCCGCGCGTCTCATTTGATATCCGCAGCGGTCACACCCTGTGGCAAGGCCTTGGGAAGATAGGCGCGGCCGAAGAACGCCCGCATGTGTCCGCTTGATTCCACGACCAGGTCGGGCAGGTGAACGGCCTGATGCCCATGGCCGCCCGACTGCTTTTGAGCCGCCTCGGTATACCGCGCGAAGTACCCGCCCAGAATCTGTCGCAGGTTCGGCAGCGCCGGCCCCTGCCAGGAAACGGCGAACACGCTGCCGTCCAGCGATAGATATTCCCTGACAACAATGCCCGCCGTCGTCTGCAGCTCGTAGACGGTATAGGATTGCGTAGTGGCCGATATTTGCTCCGAGGCGTTCAAGGCCCCCTGGTCGGTATCCACCGATTCCATATCGCCCCCCAGCGCCGCCCACACCGGCTCGGAGGCCACCGTCACGCCCAACAGCAAGGCGCTCATCAGCCAGGCTCGTGTCGACGAGCCGCGAGTCTTCCTACCACCACTCTGCATTGCGCTTTCCTCCGGGCCGCGAAGTTGGGTTGTGCCAAGCATGGCAAACCAGCCGTTACAAATCTATCTGTGGATTCTTACCGCTATGGACCCGCAGACGCTGCGCTACAACAACACCCGCTCGATACCCCCTTGTTTGGCATGTTCGATGAACCGCTCCTGCCAACCTTCGCCCAAGCGCTTATTGGCCAGTTCCACCACGATATAGTCCGTATCCAGGCCGGTATCATCCCGATAGCGGGACAAACCCTGCTGGCAGGCCGGACAGGAGGTGAGGAGTTTCACGTTGCCGTTGACGGCGGTATCGGCGCCGGTGAGCCGTTCAATCCCCTTCTTCAATTCTTCCTCTTTGCGAAACCGCACCTGGTTGGCGATATCGGGACGCGCCACAGCGAAGGTCCCTGCCTCGCCGCAACAGCGGTCCGATAGCTCCACCTGTGCACCGCCCAACAGCTTTGAGGCCACGCTCACCGGATTATGGGTCTTCATCGGGGTATGGCAAGGATCATGGTAAAGATAGCGCACGCCGCCCACACCCTCCAGACTCACGCCCTTCTCCATGAGGAATTCATGGATGTCCAGCAGGCGGCAGCCGGGGAAGATCCGCCCGAACTCGTATTTCAGCAGCTGATCCATGCAGGTGCCGCAGGACACGATCACCGTCTTGATATCCAGATAGCTCAAGGTGTTGGCGACCCGATGGAACAGCACCCGGTTTTCAGTGGTGATCTGCTGCCCCTTATCCACGTCGCCGGCCGAAGTCTGGGGATAGCCGCAGCATAGATAACCCGGCGGCAGGACGGTCTGCACGCCGACCTCATAGAGGCTCGCCAGGGTGGCGAGGCCGATCTGACTGAACAGGCGCTCTGAACCACAGCCGGGGAAATAAAACACCGCCTCGGAATCGTCGTGAATCTTGGCGGGATCGCGCAAGATCGGAATAGTCTTGGTGTCCTCCACGCCCAACAGGGCGCGCATGGTCTGCATGGGCAGGTTGTTGGGCAGCGGCTTCTTCACGAACTGGATCACCTGCGCGCGCAGCGGCGGCTTGCCGGTAGTGAGTCCCGGCCGCTCGTTCTTGCCGCCCGGCAGGAGACGTTTCGCCAGGGTAACGGCGCCGCGCTGCGCGGCGTAGCCCCAGCCGATCATGGTCTTGCGCAGCAGTTTGATGGTGGACGGATCGGTGACGTTGAGAAAGGCCATGGCCGCCCACGAGCCGACGTTGGCGCGGCGTTGACCGCGGTCCTTGAGAATCTTACGCATACGGATCGAGACGTCGCCGAAGTCGATGTCTACCGGGCAGGGGGTGAGACACTTGTGACACACGGTGCAGTGGTCGGCCACATCGTTCATTTCGTCGAAGTGGCGCACTGAAATGCCGCGGCGCGTCTGTTCCTCGTAGAGAAAGGCCTCGATCATCAGCCCGCTGGCGAGAATCTTGTTGCGCGGCGAATAGAGCAGGCTGGCACGAGGGATATGGGTGTTGCACACCGGCTTACACTTGCCGCAGCGCAGGCAATGGCGGACATCGTCGTTGAGCGCCCCCAGCTCGCTCTCCTCCAACAGCAATGCTTCCTGCTGCACCAGGCGCAGAGAAGGCGTGTAAGCCCGTTCCAAACCCGAGCCGGCCAGCAGCTTGCCGCGGTTGAAACGCCCCTCCGGGTCCACCTGCTGCTTGTAGGTCGCGAACTCCGCCACTACCTCCGGCGCCAGGTAATGGATCTTGGTGATGCCGATGCCGTGTTCCCCTGAAATGACCCCGTCCAGGGATTGGGCCAGGGCCATTACCCGGTCCACTACCCGTTCCGCCTCCTGCAGCATCTGGTAGTCGTTGGAGTTGACCGGAATATTGGTATGCACATTGCCGTCACCGGCGTGCATGTGCAGGGCGACGAACAGGCGGCCGGAGCGAATAGCGGCATGGATGTCATCCAGGCGGGCGCGCGCCGGCGCGAACTCCTGGCCGCCGAAGATCTCCTTGAGGACCTGCGCTACCTCACGGCGGTAGGAAACGCGCAGGTCGCGGCGCAGCAGCAGGGACAGCAGGCTGTCGCCCGGCTGCAACCGGGCGCGCAGCTCCTCATCCAGCAGATCGCCGTGCTCCGCCGCCGGGGCGTCGAGATGGTTCAACAAGGCCGACCAACGCTCACGCACCGCACTCAGGTGCTCGCGGGCGGCGTGCTGCTTGTCGGCGATGATGGCGCTGCTCTCGGCGCTGCTCTCGTATTCGGCGGTCTGGCGCAGTTCGGGCAGCGCGCCGCCGAGATAAGCGTCGACGGCATCCAGCATGCGCAGTTTGTTGCGCATGGACTGTTCGATGTTGATGCGCTCAATGCCTTCGCTGTAATCAGCGAGGCGAGGCAGAGGGATCACCACGTCTTCATTGATCTTGAAGGCGTTGGTATGGGCGGCGATGGCGGCGGTGCGGGCGCGATCCGCCCAAAAGCGCCGTCGCGCCTCCGGGCTCACCGCGATGAAGCCCTCGCCCTCGCGGGCGTTGGCGAGGCGCACCACCGCGGAGGCCGCCTCCGCCACATCGGCCTCTTCGTCGCCGGCGATGTCCACGATCAATACCATCTTGGGCCGCTCACGGCGCGGCGCCTTGGTACTGTACTTCACTGCCTGCACGTAACGCTCGTCCAGATGCTCCATGCCCGCCAGCACCACGCCGTCACGCCCCTCCAGGTAGTCCTTGATCTCGACGATGGCCGGCACCGCGCGGGTCAGATCCCTGCCGAAGAACTCCAGGCACACGGTGCGACTGATCTTGGGCATGCGGTGCAGGATGAACACCGCCGAGGTGATCAGACCGTCGCAGCCTTCCTTCTGCACGCCGGGGAGCCCGCCGAGAAACTTGTCCGTCACGTCCTTGCCCAGCCCCTGCTTGCGAAATACCCGCCCGGGCAGGCTCAGGGAGCGTGCCTCACCCGCCGGCGTCTTGCCGTCGGCGTGAAAACGCCGGATGAGGAACTCCACGGTCTCCTGCTCGTGAATCTTGCCCAGGTTGTGGCCGATACGTTCCACCTCCAACCATTCGGCATCCGGGGTGACCATGCGCCACGACACCAGATTATCCACCGTGGTACCCCACAACACCGCCTTCTTGCCGCCGGCATTCATGGCGATGTTGCCACCGATGGTGGAGGCGTCCATGGAGGTGGGATCCACGGCGAACACCAGGTCGTTGGCCTCAGCCAGCTCCGCGACCCGCTTGGTCACCACGCCGCATTCGGCGTGCACCGTGGCCACGGGATGCTCGACGCCCGGCAGAGCGCGCCGTTCCACCTGCCCCAAGCCTTCCAATTTCTCGGTATTGATCACGGCGGTATCGGCATACAGGGGCACGGCGCTGCCGGTATAACCGGTGCCGCCGCCGCGGGGAATGATGGTGAGACCCAGATCGATACACACCGCCACCAGCGGCGCTACCTCCTGTTCGCTGTCCGGCGTAATCACCACGAAGGGAAACTCCACGCGCCAGTCGGTGGCGTCGGTGACATGAGAGACCCGGGCAAAGCCGTCGAAACAAATGTTGTCGCGACGCGTGACCTTGGCCAAACGCCGCATGGCCTTGTGCCGCAGGCTGCGCTGGCGGGAAAACCAGGCCTCGAATTCGCGTACCGCCTCGCGCGCGCGCTCGGCGAGCTCCAGGGTGGTGGAGTTCTGCTCGGCACGGTCGACGATCTGATCCAGACGTTGATGCAAGGTGCGGGACAGGGAGGCAAGCCGCTGCGGATTGTCCAGCAAATCATCCTGAATGTAGGGATTGCGGGTCACGACCCACATGTCACCGAGGATCTCGAACAGCATGCGGGCGGAACGGCCGGTGCGCCGGCTGTCGCGCAAACGATTGAGCGCCTCCCACATGGATTCGCCCAGGAAACGAATCACGATCTCACGGTCGGTAAACGAGGTGTAGTTATAGGGGATCTCGCGGATGCGCGTTGAGCTGCTGGCGACCATGGGCATGTATCTTGCGGCGGGAAACCTTCGGGCAACGTGAACGAAGCGTGGAGGCCAATTGTAGCATGCCCCGTCCCGGCATTTCCTTAAACGCTTCAGGCCAATAGCAGCAACACCGCATAGCGGGCCGCCTTGCCCGCCGCTATGAAGCCCAGGGACGGCAACCAATAGATGCGCAGCCACCCCGCCGCCAGGCACAAGGGATCGCCCACCACCGGCAACCAGGATAACAGCAGGACCGGGCTCCCCCATCGCCGGATGCGGGCGATGGCGCGCTGCTCTTTAGCGGCAAAGCGCCGTGCCGGAAAGCGCCAGGCGATGATGCGGCCCAGCAGCCAGGAACTCATCCCGCCCAGGGTATTACCCAGGGTGGCCACCGCCAACAACAGCAGCTTATCGCCGGCGCCCTTGGCCGCGAGCAACACCAGCACCGCTTCGGAACCGCCGGGTAACAAGGTGGAGGAGAGGAAGGCGCTGAGGAACATGCCCCACAGGCTCCAATCGGAGGAGATCAGCGCCATGGGTCTCGCCCGGATCCGCTTCCCGCGTTATCGAATGCCATCAACTCGCGATTCCTCCGCTTAAGAATCCGCCACCGCAGCGGCAAGCGCGCTGCCTTTAACGGAGGCTGGATTCAGGCGACTGCTTCTTCTTTCTGCTCCGCGGGCTTCTGTCCCGCGTCCGGTTTTTTCATCGCGATGATGAAATTATTCGCCAAGGCATGGTAGAGCGACACGGGGCAAATCAGCCGGCTGACTGCGACGGCGATAACGCTTGTCGCAATGAGGGGCACCGGCAGCGACTGCCGCCCGGATATTTCCAGTACGATAATGAAGGCGGTAATGGGCGCCTGAGTCACGCCGGAAAAATAGGCGGTCATGCCCAACAAGACCACCCCCGCCACCGGCATGGCGGGAAACCACGGCGCCATGGACGCGCCCAGTCCCGCCCCCACCGACAGGCTGGGTGAGAAGATGCCTCCCGGCAGACCGCTGATCCCGGAGATGGTGGTAGCGAAAAATTTCGCAATGGTATAAGTCCACGATCCCGCGCTCTCACCGTGCAGCAGGGCCTTGGCCTGAGCATAACCGCTGCCGTAGGTGGCACCGTGGGTCGCAAACCCCAGCGCGGCGATAATCAAGCCGCACAGCGCCGCGAGCAGCGCCGGGTGATATATTTTGCGGTTCTTGAAGGCGGTGTAAAGCCACGTCGCGCCATCCGTTAAGAGTTTGGAGAACAAACCGCCCAGCAATCCTCCCGCGACCCCCACCAGGGCGATCGCCAGCCAATCACGGCTGAGGGAATAGCCGCCGTCGGCGAAACCGAAGTAGCTGTAATTGCCGAGGATGGACAATGACGAGGCGCCGGCGAGCACGATGGCGGTCAATACGACGCCGCTGTAGCGGTGCTCGAAGGCGCGCGCCATTTCTTCGATGGCGAACACGATCCCCGCCAGCGGGGTGTTAAAGGCCGCCGCGACGCCGGCTGCGGCGCCGGCAAGGATCAGGCTGCGCGAGGTCTCCGCATTCACCTTGCCGAACGAGGCGCCCAAGTAGAGTATGGCGGCACCGAGTTGCACGGTTGGACCTTCGCGGCCGATGGATGCCCCCCCTAGAAGTCCGAGGGTGGTAAACAGGATCTTGCCGAAGATGATGCGCGGACCCAACAGGTAGCGCCGCTCCTCGGGATTCTGGGCGACACGGGCGGCGATGGCCTGGGGAATACCGCTGCCGACGGCGCCGGGACAATACTTGGCGGTAAGCCAAGCCGCGACAGCGAAGATGATCGGGCTGAGGACAAACGGCACATACACGTTGTACGCCACGAACCCTGAAAAAAGCGTCTGCGCGTAATCGGCGACGTACGCATAACCGGCGGCGCTCATGCCGACCACGACCGCGCCGAGCCAGAAGATAAGCCTTTTACTCCAGTTATCAAGAGACAGCATGTGTCTTCCGGCTTTAAGAATCTTTTTGTTCATAACGAACTACAATGGATAAGGCCGATGATGCTGAATGGAAATCCCACGATTATGGGAAACGAAAAAGACATCGGCAAAAATTTCGACGACCCCCTCTCAATGATCTTTAGTAACGACGGAAACGACCTTGCCATCCCGGGCAATGCGAAGCGACCGCCGGTTCAAAGCTGAATATCATTGGCTGTAAGTGAAGCGTAGCGCCGCCGTCCTCAAACCGAAGCGTGCAGCGTTGGGATACGCTCGGGAAGGTAATCACAAGCAAATAGATTAAAGGAACTCTGCACCTACCTACTCGGCGCTTCGCCCATCCACGCGCGCCTGTCATTGACGTCCCCACGGGATACAACCGGGTACCACCTTACGCGGTCACGTCCCCTCACGATCGCAAGGCATCCAACATCCGCCCTATATGCCATACCAGCACGGGCGAACGCGGACATTCGACACCATCAACCCTTTACACGCCGGGAGCCTGACGCAACATCGCTGGCCTGATACGGCTGAATTCACCGCTTCCGAGCGCTGCCTGACAATCTCGTATTACGATACACTAGTCGGCCCGGATCGTCGATGATCCGGCGGCAAACGGCCGATCGCCGTAACCTGCCGACAATCAACGCACTACACCTCATCGAATCAACATGGAGGCGCGGTAAGGCGTATAATCGCAATCGCATTGTCACCCGCTAGGATGATCTCCAGTGATTTGGGTTAAAGCCTTCCATGTTATCGCCATGGTCACCTGGTTCGCCGGCCTGTTCTATCTGCCGCGCCTGTTCGTCTATCACGCCATGACCGACGACGCCCCGGGCATCGCGCGCTTCAAGGTCATGGAACGCAAGTTGTTCTATGGGATCATGACGCCCGGCGCGATCCTCACCATTGTCCTGGGCATCTGGATGCTGGTCGACCGCTGGCAGACCTACGCCCACAGCGGGTGGCTGCACGCCAAACTGGCCTTGGTGCTGCTGCTGATCATTTACCATATATTATGTGGAAGATTTCTGCTGGACTTCAAATATGACCGCAATCGCCGCAACCATGTCTTCTACCGCTGGTTCAATGAGATCCCCGTGCTGCTGTTGATCGGGATCGTGATCCTGGTAGTGGTACGCCCGTTCTAAACAGACGCCCCGCGGGGCGATCCGCCTGCCACCCGGGCCTACCTTCTCTCTTATTATATATAGGCCGTGCTCCACCCGGGCAGTCGTCCACGCCATATTTGCGGTGGAAAATCAACCCGGGAAATGCTCTTTATGCACAATTGGCCGTCGCCATAACGTTTTTGCCTCATGTGTGTCAAGGCACCGGGGGCCGCCCCGCCAATTTATTAATAACTAATTGATAATAAAAATATTTACTGCAAAGACCATTTTGTCATCAATTTGTCAGATTTCCAATAACGACGGGCATTAGCGGGGCTTGATCCCATTTCTTCCACATAGTTATCCACAGTTTTTGTGGATAAGAAGCAAATCTCTTCCTGGGTAGTGGGTTAGATACATTTGGTGAAAAACGGCATTAACCCCACCCCCTAATTTCCTGATCGCGTCCTCCGCCCAAGCCTCCACAGCAAACCTGATACAGTAGCGCCATGAGCTTAGAAACAGACTCCCCCATCCTCCAAGTGGCCGTTCCCAGCCCCTTGCATGGCAGTCTTGATTATCTGCCGCCGCCTCACTGCGCCCATCAGATCCTGCGCCCCGGGATGCGGGTGCAGGTCCCCTTCGGCAAGCGCAAGGCCGTCGGGGTCCTGGTGCAAATCGCCGCGCAAAGCCGCATTGCAGCACAGCGCCTGCGCCCGGCACTGTCGCTGCTCGACCAAGAACCGTTACTCGACAAAGGCCTGCTCGAGCTGAGCGCCTGGGCCAGCCGTTACTATCACCATCCCCTGGGCGAAGTCATGTCCGCGCTCATGCCCATGGCCTTGCGCAACGGCCACGCCGCGCAATTCCCCACCGCGCAGCGCTGGCGGCTCACCGAAGCGGGCACGGCCGTGTTGCCTGCGGATTTAAAACGTGCGCCCCGCCAAGCGGCCTTACTCAATCGCCTGCGTCAAGCGAGCGATGACGGCCTGACCGACGATGAATTGCATGAGCGCGCCACACCGTGGCGCGCCGCCATGCGCGCCTTGCTGGACAAAGGCTGGGTGGAATGTCTCGCGCAAGCCGTGTCACCGGCGGCGCACGCGCCGTTTTGCCCGCCGCGTGATATCACACTCAATGCCGCGCAACGTCGGGCCGTCGACGCGGTATGCGCCTCCCTCGATCGCTTCGCGACTTTCGCCTTGGACGGCGTTACCGGCAGCGGCAAGACCGAAGTCTATCTCGAGGTCATCCAGCGGACGATCGCCGCCGATCGACAGGCATTAGTATTGGTGCCGGAAATCGGGCTCACGCCGCAATTGATCGACCGTTTCCAGACTCGCCTTGGTCAAACCTCCGCGGTCCTGCATTCCGGGCTCAATGCCGGCGAACGTCTCCAAGCCTGGTTGCAGGCGCGTAACGGACAGGCAGCCGTGATTATCGGTACCCGTTCCGCGGTATTCACCCCCTTGCAGCGGCCGGGAGTCATTATCATCGACGAGGAGCACGACCTGTCGTTCAAACAACAGGATGGCTTCCGATATCACGCCCGCGACGTGGCGGTATGGCGGGCACGGCAATTGGGCATTCCCATCGTTCTCGGCTCCGCCACCCCCGCTTTCGAAACCTTGTACAACATCGAACGCGGCCGTTACCAATGCCTCGCCCTCCCGGCGCGAGTCGGAGACGCCAAACCGCCCCGGCTCCGTACCGTCGACATGCGCGGGCGGAAGTTGGAGGGAAATCTTTCGCCCAGCCTGTTACAGGCCATTGACCGGCATCTCACTCAAGGCAATCAGGTGTTGTTGTTCCTCAACCGCCGCGGCTTCGCCCCCACCATGCTGTGTCATGATTGCGGTTGGGTGGCGCAGTGCCGCCGCTGCGACGCCCATCTCACCTATCACCACGGCCAACGCCGTCTGCGCTGCCATCACTGCGGCGCGGAGCAACCGATGTTCGACCACTGTCCGGAGTGCGGCGGCAGCGAATTGCATCCTCTCGGCCACGGTACTGAACGCATCGAACAGGTCCTGCGCGACCGCTTTCCGCAATTCGGCTGCGCCCGTATCGACCGCGACAGCACCCGCCGCAAAGGCAGTTTGGAAAAATTACTCGACGATGCCCGCAGCGGTCGTCACCGTATCCTGCTCGGCACGCAGATGCTGGCCAAGGGCCATCACCTGCCCAAGGTGACCCTGGCCGCTGTCCTGGATGGTGATCAAGGCTTGTTCGGTGTGGACTTCCGTGCCGGTGAACGCATGGCGCAACTGATCACGCAAGTGGCCGGGCGCGCCGGGCGCGCGACCCTGCCCGGGGAGGTATTGATCCAGACCCATCACCCCGATCACCCCTTGCTGCGTACTCTGCTCACTGAGGGCTATCATCGCTACGCTGCCGCCGCCATGGCGGAACGACGCGAGGCCGAGTTGCCGCCCTATGTGAACCTCGCCCTGCTGCGCGCCGAAGCCACGGCCGCGGCGGCGCCCGGTCGCTTTCTCGACGCCGCGTTGAATCTCGCCGGGCAATTGGGGACAAAGGGCGTTAGCTTGCTCGGCCCCATCCCCGCCCCCATGGAACGGCGTGCCGGCCGCTACCGGGCCCAGTTACTGCTGCAAGCGGAACAGCGCAGTGATCTACATCGCCTGCTGGATACCTGGTTGCCGCAGCTCGACGGATTGCCGGGCGCCCGCAAGGTGAGATGGTCGATAGACGTGGACCCCATGGAGATGATCTAAGGCGGATAGCGCTTGCAAGCTGTCACATACCCCGGATAATACGCGCATTAGCCAGCGCTCGATCATCCCAAAGATCTCATACAACCATGAAGCACCAGCTCGAATCCCTGATCAACCAGGCCTTGCAGCAACTCCGGCAACACGGCGATCTGCCCGCCGAGATCACCACCGAAAGCCGCGTAGAGCGCACTCGTGACCGCCAGCATGGCGACTTTGCCAGCAACGCGGCCATGGTCCTGACCAGGGTCGCCAAGCGCAAACCGCGGGACCTGGCACAGTTGATCATGGAGGCCATCCCGAGTTCGCCGCTGGTGAACAGGGTGGAGATCGCCGGTCCGGGCTTCATCAATTTTTTCCTGACCCCCGGGGCCTATCATCAAACCGTCGGCGCCATCCTGGCGGCGGGCGATGCTTACGGCCGCAGTGCGCTTGGCGCGCACCGGCCCGTCCAGGTGGAATTCGTCTCCGCCAACCCCACCGGTCCCCTGCATGTCGGTCACGGCCGCGGCGCGGCCTACGGCGCCGCCGTGGCCAATCTCCTGGTGGCGGCGGGTTTTCGCGTCCATCGCGAATACTACGTCAACGACGCCGGCCGCCAGATGGACATTCTCGCGGCCAGCGTGTGGCTGCGTTATCTCGAGGCGCTGGACGAGCGCCTCGCCTTTCCCGTCAATGGCTACAAGGGCGGTTACGTGCGCGACATCGCCGCCTCCCTACGACAGATCCACGGCGACAAATTTCACCGGCCCGCGACCGAGGTCATGACCGGGTTGCCGGCGGACGCCCCGGCGGGCGGCGATAAGGAAGAACATATCGACGCCATTATCGCCCGCGCCCAGGCCCTGCTCGGCGCCGCCGACTATCGCATCGTGTTCGATGCCGGCCTGAATATGGTGCTCGCCGATATCCGCCAGGATCTGGAGGAATTCGGCGTGGTCTACGACGACTGGTATTCGGAACGCTCTCTGACCGCCAGCGGCGCCGTGACCCGCGCCCTGCAACGGCTCAAGGCCGGCGGCCATGCCTACGAACAGGGCGGCGCATTGTGGTTTCGCGCCACCGATTTCGGCGACGAGAAAGACCGGGTGCTGGTGCGCGACAACGGCCAGACCACCTATTTCGCCTCGGATATCGCCTACCACATGGACAAGCTGGAACGCGGTTTCGAACGGGTCATCGACGTCTGGGGCGCCGATCATCACGGCTATGTGCCGCGGGTCAAGGCGGCCCTGCGCGCCATGGGCGACGACCCCGCCAGACTGGACGTGCTCCTGGTGCAGTTCGCCATCCTCTACAAGGGCGGCGAACGCATGCAGATGTCCACCCGCGCCGGCGAGTTCGTCACCCTGCGCGAACTGCGCGACGAGGTAGGAAACGACGCAGCGCGTTTCTTTTACGTCACCCGCAAGTGCGAGCAGCATATGGACTTCGATCTGGACCTGGCCAAGTCCCAGTCGGCGGACAACCCGGTGTACTACATCCAATACGCCCATGCGCGGGTATGCAGCGTGTTGCGCCAATTGGACGAAAAGCGTCTGCAGCGGGACGAACGGCGCGGCAACGAGCATCTGCACCTGCTGCACGAGGAGCACGAACTGAAACTCATGGTAAGCCTATCTCGCTATCCGGAGGTGGTGGAGGCCGCCGCGCTCAATCACGAGCCGCACCTGGTCGCCCACTATCTGCGGGAACTGGCCTATGACTTTCACACCTACTACAACAGCCACCAGTTTCTGGTGGAAGAGGATACCCTGCGCGATGCGCGGCTCAATCTGATTCTCGCTACCCGGCAGGTCATCCGCAACGGCCTGGCCTTGCTCGGGGTCTCCGCGCCCGAATCCATGTGAGCCATGGCGCAAGCCACGAAAAAAATGCGCAAGAAGACCTCACCCCGCCGGAGCAGACCCGTCCCGGGTTGGGCGTGGTTACTGGCCGGCCTCACCATCGGCTTGTCCATCGCCTATTTCACTTCACCCCGCGATCGCACCAAACATGCCCCGGCGCCGCCGCTCGGCGGCGGCCAGGCACCGGCCGCGGCGAATCGGGAGCATGCCGCCGTGCTTGCCAAACCGGCTGACAAGCAGTCCAAACAACATTTCGATTTTTATACCATCCTTCCCGAAATGGAGGTCGTGGTGCCGGACGTTCGCGACAACAAGGGTCAGACGGCCCCGGTTGACAAGCCGGGGACGTATATCCTGCAGGCGGGATCGTTTCGCAGTTTCTCTGAAGCCGACAGTCTTAAGGCCCAGATGGCTCTGCTCGGGGTGGAAGCCAAGATCGACACCGTTACCGTCAACAATACCGATACCTGGCACCGGGTAAGGGTGGGGCCCTATCAGGACTTGCGGGAATTGAACAAGATCCGTACCCGGCTGCTCAACAACAACATCAATGGCATACTGCTCAAGATCAACAGGTGAACAGGACACAGCGGCGCCATGAAGATCCGGCTGAAACGCGTCTATGACCCGCCGACCCCTGAAGACGGTTACCGGGTGTTGGTGGACCGCATCTGGCCGCGCGGCCTGGGCAAGGACCGGGCCAAGATTGATCTATGGCTGAAGGACATCGCGCCCTCCACGGCCCTACGCCGCTGGTTCAACCATGATCCGGAGAAATGGCATGAATTCGAGAGACGCTATCGCCGGGAACTGGCAGGTCTCTCGGACCTGCTGGATCAGGTGAAAGGGCGGGCAAAAGCATCGCGGGTCACGCTGCTCTACGCGGCGAAAAACACCCGATACAACAACGCCGTGGCGCTGAAGTCGTTCCTGGAGTCAGAATAAGGCTCGGGAATGCTATGCGGTCGCGGGCAGGGCGGTGGAAAAATAGGTGGCGCTGATCTGATCATGCACCTCCGCAAGATGGGCCTGCAGTTCATCCATAAAGTGATGTAGTTCCACCGGGTTCAAGCGTTCCGGCTTCGAGTCCGACACCAAGCGCTGCAGCTGCGTTATCAGGCGCAGCGGGGCGTCGTTGCGCGGCAGGTCGCGCAGGCAACTCTCCACCTCGCACACCGTATGGTAGAAGGCGCGGGGAAAACGCCTGTCTTGAATCAGAAACCTCAAGACGTCGGGACGCCGCACCCGCACCTGCATGGTGCGACGATACATTTGGTAGCCGGTGAGAGATTTCAACACGCTCATCCATTGGATGTTCTCGAACGGTGCCAGATCCGAGGCCTGCTCCGCCAGGAGATTCGCCGAACGGACGTCGATAATCCGGGTGGTCATGTCGGCGCGCTCCAGATTGCGCCCCACGCGCAGGAAATCATAACCGGCATCGTGATTCATGGTGCCCGCCAGCATCCCGGTGATGGTCTGGGTGCCGAGGATGGCCCAGCGCAAATAGTCGTAACGTCCCTGGCGCGACAGGCCGAGCTGGAGGTTACTCTTGCACCTCATGTACAGATGGTTGATCTGCTCCCAGGCCTCGCGGGGGATTATGTCGCGGATGGTGCGGGCGTTTTCCCGCGCACTGTCGAGGGAACGGATGACGGAACCGGGGTTATTAACGTCGCCCACCAGAAATTTCACCACGGTGCGTTCGTCGGCCGCCGCGTGGCGCTCATTGAACAAGGCGCTGGAACCGGTGATGTCCGCCAGTGCCCCCCATTCGAAGGGGATTTTCTTGGGCAGATCCAACACCAGGTTACTGGTGACGTTGATCAGGCGCGCGGTGTTCTCGGCGCGTTCGATGTAGCGGGCCAGCCAATAGATGTTTTCGGCGACGCGCGACAACATGCCTATGTCCCCTCGCTGTCAACGATCCAGGTATCCTTGCTGCCGCCTCCCTGCGAGGAATTCACCACCATGGAACCCTTGTTCAGCGCCACTCGGGTCAGACCGCCGGTGGTGACGTAGGTCTTCTGCCCGGAGAGGATGAAGGGACGCAGGTCGAGATGGCGGGGCTCGACGTGGTCACCCACCAGGGTCGGCGCCGTCGACAGGGTCAGCAGGGGTTGCGCGATGTAGTTGCGCGGGTCCTTGCGGATCAGCCTGGCGAAGCGTTCCAGTTCCCGGCGCCCGGCCTGGGGCCCGATCAACATGCCGTAACCGCCCGATTCATTGGCAGGCTTCACCACCAGTTTATCGAGGTGCGCCAGAACGTACTCGCGCTCTTTTAATAACGAATCATGCGCGGCACGAAGGCATACACCACCTTGTCGTCCGCTACGCCGGCGCCCGGCGCGTTGGCCAAGGCGACGTTGCCCTGTTTCCAGGCGCGCATCAGACCGGGCACGCCCAGCATGGAATCGGGGTGAAACGCCTCCGGATCGAGGAACATGTCGTCGATTCGCCGATAGACAACGTCGACCCGGATCAAACCCTCCACGGCCCGCATGTACACGCAATCATCGTCGCCCACCACCAGGTCGCGCCCTTCCACCAATTCGGCGCCCATTTGCTGGGCAAGATAGGCGTGCTCGAAATACGCGGAATTGTAGACGCCGGGGGTCAAGACCACCACCTCCGGCTGAGCCAGTGGCCGCGGCGATATGGCGGCCAGACAATCGTAGAGCTGGGAAGGATAATCATCCACCGGCAGGATGCTCGCCTCCTGGAACAACTCGGGGAAGACCCGCTTCATCACCTGGCGGTTTTCCAGCATATAGGATACACCGGACGGCACCCGCAGGTTGTCCTCCAACACATAGACCGTGCCATTCTTGTCCCGCACCAGGTCGGAACCGCAGATATGGGCCCATATCCCCAGAGGCGGGCTGATGCCAACGCACTGTTCACGGAAATTTTTCGATCCGGCCAGTATCTCCGGGGGAAAGACATTGTCCTTGATGATGCGCTGCTCGTGATAGATATCATCGATAAACAGGTTAAGGACCTGGGCGCGTTGCCTGAGACCCGCGTCGATCGTATCCCATTCCGATTTGGCGATGATGCGCGGAATGATATCGAAAGGCCACGCACGGTCGATGGAGCCGCCCTGCTGGGAATAAACCGTGAAGGTAATGCCCATGAGGCGAATGGCCAACTCCGCCGCCGCCTTGCGCGCCTGAATTTCATCCTCGGACAGCTGCTTGAGATGCTGGCAGAGAAAACGGGCCGGCGGCCGTGGGCGCCCGCCGCCCCGTATCAATTCGTCGTGCAGACCCTGGGTGGGATATTGTTTCCAGCGAATCGCCATGGCGTAACTATAGCGCGGAAAGGCCGCCGTTCCCAGACGCACTCTTCTGGACGGGCAAGGCGGCAAGCCTTATGATGGGCGCGAATAAAACCGCGGTGCGCGAACGCCATGACCTACTGCCTTGCCATCAAAGTTAACGACGGCCTTATCCTGGCCTCCGATTCACGGACCAACGCCGGGGTTGATTACGTCAGCACCTACAGCAAGATGCACGTCTTCGGCAAACCGGGCGAACGCTTCTTCGTACTGCTCACCGCCGGCAATCTCGCCACCACCCAGGCGGTGGTCAACGTCATCAAGCGCGACCTCGCCAATCCCCACGCCGAACAGAGCCTGAATACGGTGGAATATGGATTCGACGCCGCCCACTACATCGGCGGCATCAACTATCGCGTGCAACAGGAATATAACGAGCCGCTCAAAACGGCCGGAGCGAGCGCCGAAGCCTCATTCATTCTGGGGGGACAGATCGTCGGCAACCCGCACGAAATCTATTTGATCTATCCGCAGGGAAATTATATCGCGGCCTCTCCGGAAACATCCTATCTGCAGATCGGCGAATCAAAGTACGGCAAACCCATTCTTGACCGCGTGATCACCTTGGAAACCAGCCTGGAAGACGCGGCGCGCTGCGCCTTGGTGTCGCTCGATTCCACCATGCGCTCGAATATCTCCGTCGGCCCTCCCCTCGAACTTGCATTTTACCGCAAGGATCAACTGGCTTTGGAGCGACACTTGACCCTGGAAAGCAATGCCCCGTTGTTCAGGCGTATCCAACATCGCTGGAACGAGGGCCTGCGTCGCACCTTTAACAGTCTGCCCCGTTTCGAATGGGAGCCGAAGCGTGATTAAGACGCACGGGCAAGTTGCGACGAGAGAATGGCGGCCCGACACAAAATCGAACCACAGGGAAACGTAAATGGCGGCTAGGCCCCAGGGGCCAGATGCATGCTAGCCAGCCGGTCCAGCGAACCGGGCCGATCGATCATATAACCTTGTGCGAAATCCACGCCTATCTCACGTAGCAGCGCGAAAATCTCTTCGCTTTCAACGTATTCCGCCACCACTATCTTCTTCATGAAGTGCGCGATTTCAGTAATGGATTTGACCACGACGTAATCGCTCGACTCGGCCACCAGGTCCTTGACGAAGCCCCCGTCGATCTTGACCATGTCCACGGGAAGATTCTTGAGGTATCCGTAACTTGACATGCCGCTGCCGAAATCGTCGAGCGCGAACCGGCATCCGGCATCCTTGATTCTTTCAATACCCAAGGTGGCGTCGGACAGACTGGTGACCCCAACCGTTTCGGTCACCTCGAAGCAAATCTTTTCATAAGGGATGCGCACACCCTGCAGTTGCTCCAGGATAAAATCGACGAACCCTTCTTCATTGAGGGATTCACCGGACAGATTGATGTTGAAACCGGCGATAGCATCGACAACTTCGGCATTATCGTTCATCCATCGCAAGGCTTTGGTGACAACGTAGCGATCTACTGTGGACATCTTCCTACTCAGCTCCGCCCACTTGATAAACTCCACAGGGGAAGCGACATCACCCTGTTCGTTCTTGACACCCAGTAGTATTTCGTAATGCGGATGCAAGCCGCTGTCACCGCCAATCGGCTGAATACGTTGGCATCTGATTTCCAAACTATCCTCTTTGAGGATTCTATCCACGCTTGCCGCCCACTTCTTTAGCTCAGCCTGATGGCCGCCCCTGGCATGACCTGCATGAAATAACTGCAGTCTGTTTCCACCGGATTCCCTGGCGAAGTTGCGACTTGCCTCCGCCGCCTGCATCAACTCATCGACACTGCCGCTACGCGCGCTTATGGGAACTATGCCGACACTCAGACTGATGGAATACTGGTTACCTTCCCAATCCAATTTATAATTGGCGATGTCTTCTATCTGCCACTCAGCCCAAGCCAACGCATCGTCCAATGAGCACTCCGCGAGCAATACCCCGAATTGATCGCTGCCCAGCCGGGCGATTTCCGCCTTACCGTCCAGGTCGCGGCCGAGCATTTCTGCGACATTCTTCAGCAGTTCGTCGCCAGCGGCATATCCGCAATTCGCATTGATCGCACTGAACTGATCGAGATCGATGTCCAGCAGCGCATGCCGCTTATCGTCGCGTTTTGCATGCATCAGCGCCTCATCGACGCGGCGGGTGAATTCACGGCGATTGACCAGATGGGTCAAGGTGTCATGCGTATTTTCATAGACGACCTGCTTGTACAGATTCTGCATAACTGAATATTGGGCACGATCCATGGCCGGATCCACGGCATTGCCCTGCGGCTCGATCATGCCGACCCGGATCATCCTTGCGACGTCGAAGACGCGCATGACCCTTTCCTGGATGCCGCGCAGATTGACGAAGACGTACAAGTTTTTATGCTCGTCCATCCAAGCTACCCGCAATCTTTGCGGCTTGCCGGTCGGCGGGGAAAATATTACATCGTCGCCTTCGCGCAATCTCCGCGCAAACATCAGCCACTTGCGCATTTCACTGTCGGATATTTCCCCGCCCCCGATCGCCTCCGATTCATATACTTCGGGTATAGGTAAATTTTCCTGACATGTCTTCACCACGTCTTTCACGTTTTCCGCATACGCCATATTCTGGACATTGACAAGCTTGTTTAGCTTGCTTTGGATCGCCGAGAAAATTTCCACAGCGTTGGACCGTTCCGTCGCAACTTGATCCAGAAGTCTTTCGATGGCTATGCTGATGGAATTCAGTTTCGAATCAGTGTCGTCCTCCTGATAGAACTCCAACTGGGCTATGCTGTTGACCACCTGGCGCGCAACATGCGATTGATCAAAGAACAGGCTGGGGTCCTGAAGCGCCAGCTTGAGAACCGGCAGCTCCAGCTGTTTCAACCATGGTTTTACGCTAGCCGCCACCAATGGATCGTCCTGCATTGAGTCAAGGAGATCACTCGTGACTTCCATCACGCTGCTATCGCGTGGATCGATGGCCTTGCCAGTATGATTGTTGTCCTGCGCGTCCAAAGCCGCGAGCACTCGTGACTTGATGGACTCGAGCGGCAGATCTTTGCGTAGCTGTGACTGATCACCGTTGACCTGCAGATCGGCGACGGCATCCACCAGTTCCGCAGTACTATAGCGGGCGGTCGCCTCCGCGTCGCCCTGCTGAACACCGGCGGCGACGCCGGCGTCCCCAGAACCCGTCGGCCGCTGAGACGCCATCGGCAGCCGCCGCATATCCTGCAAATTTCTTATAAGCTGGTAGAGATGGCCTGGCCATTGCTGATTTGACGGGACCGGTCCCGCCGCGCTACCCGACTGACCGCTTGGCGCCGGCTGATATGACGCCTCGACCTTCGGATCCCCGGCAGCCGCATGGCGGAAAGGCCGGCCCCCTTCCGACTTAGTCGGAGAATTCGGCGCCGCACTGGGCTCTGATGAGGCCGACGATTGTGGTTTGCGTGTCGCAGCCTTCGGCTGAGCCAGGAGTGGAGGCTTGAGGTTCGGTAAGATCCCGCAGTCGACCAGAATCGTATTCAGCTTATCGTATAGACCCGATAGAGTCGGGAACAGCATTTCCCGCAGGACTTCGTAGCAGATGATATTGATGGCTTCCGGGAATTGGTATTGCCCCAGCGCCACCTGGAAGGATTCCGCAAACAGCGCGGGACCATAGGGATTATTGGCTCGGCCGATAGGCATACCGAAAACGGCCGAGAGGCGCTCTTCCAACAGATCCAGATATCCCTTGTTTTGCTCCTCGGCCTTGGTGGCTACCTCGGATACGGCCAGCCAGGCCGCCAAATCATCATCTTCGATGAGCGACATCCCTTCCAGGGTGATCTCCTTGGATCTGTGTTCTTGCGATTCCTTATGATTGATCGCATCGGTCACTCGTTCCCGCATATGTTGCTGGAAGTTGGAGCGGAACGCATTAAGAAACTGTGCACTGTTTTGCCTTAGCAGTTCCGAGGCGTCAAAATAGCTGTTCTGTAGTTCAGTGCTGACCGAATCTCGTGACAATTCGAGCAGGTGATTCGTCAGGCCTGCACCCAGCTTCTCCAGCATTGAATTCATCGTGTCCTGGACAATCCGGCCGCAACCGTCAATGACGTCGTCATAACGGCGACCGAGAGCACCCGATTGCTGCGCACCCCGCCTCTTTTTCTTGACTTTCTCAGCCTGCTTTTTCGCGGCGTCCAGGGATAGCTGCAATGCGATCCGTTGCATCTCCTGCAAGGATTCACGATCCGGATCGATAAAGGCCACCCCCACGCCATCCTCCACGGCATGGGCGACACGCGCCTGGAACTTCAGCAGCTTCTCCCCGTGCCCATCGGGTACTATGCAATGTACGGTCACCACCTCATCGGTCCCGACGGCGACAGGTTTGCCGGCGGTATGCTGCGGTTTGTAATGCAACAGCATCCCGCCCAAGCAAAAGTCACGCATCTCGCATGGGATGTGCGTCTTTTGCGACACGACCAGCGTCGCCTCCAGCACCAAGGGATATCTCACATAGGTCCGGCGCCCTGTCCCCATGGCGCGCGCTTTGGATCGCCGGGCATCGTAATTGAGATCATCAAGTTGCTTTGGGCTGGCCATCTATTGAGACATCCCATCGGTGAACGCGTCATGCCGCGCGGCACAATTAGAGCTCAGAGCACACCAAGCCCTGATTTTCGTTATGATTTCCATCGCTTGGGGACTACGTTGTTTGATACGTTTTTGCTAATCTGTATATCGACTTGCGCGCATTTACCTTTAATTCCTACATCGCTTGGTGGGCCCCGCGCTGAGATGAGTTGCCGCCAGCGGGTTGGTTTTCCGAATCAAATTCAACCTTCTGAAGAATATATCAAGCGGCTGGGATAAAGATGGCGACTGATCGCCACGCTTACCCGGCCGGGGTCCGGGACTGAAGCAAGGGGCGAGGATGCACCGCGAGCCTGCATGCTCACCTAGTGGTCCACCTCAGGTCACTCTCGCAGCACCATCGTCAAGCAGGTGCCCCAAGGGGGAAATGTGGGCAACCCCCCAAACCACGTCACAAAGCCTATCCTGCTCTGGAAATCAACTATGGACGCCATCCGGCCAATGGTGGCTTATCATGATGGCCGCGGGTCACGCTGGCGCCAGCCGCGTCAAGCAAAGAGGTAGTGCTTACGCACCGCCTGGCGGACCTCCCAGGTGCAACTCATCCCCGCTGGAAACGTTACCAGGTCGCCAGCGGCGATATGCACCGGGGCGCCATCGACGGGTGTCACGATGACCTCGCCTTCGAGCAAATAGCAGGTCTCTCCGCTGTCATAAATCCAAGGAAATGTGGAAATCCCCTTGGTCCAGATGGGCCAGGTAAACACGCCGAGTTTGTCGAGCAACTCGGCATCCGGCTTGGAGCGTACGATGATTTCAGGGCTCATGGGTCCGCGGCCGCCCTCTCACGATTTCAGTGTGGTTAGAAACGAGTTACAAGCCCCAGGTTCCAGGCATCTACACGGTAATAACGGTTGTCGAAATAACGCACCCATTCCAGTTGAAAACCGATGGCGTCATTCTGGTACGCCTCCACGCCGAAGCCGAATGATTTGTTGCTGTCCTTGTCGCGGACGGCCGGCGCTGGATCGGGACCCTTATACTCCCGCGTGCCGTAGCTGATCCCGGCCAAGGCGTACAGCCGTTTGTTGCCGAACCAACTATTGAGGCACAGAAAGGCGCTGTAAAGATCGACTATTTGCCCCTGCCCGTAGCTGGTGTTGACATTGGATTCCTGGCCGATACTTCCGCCAAAGTGCGTCTCCAGCGCAAGATGCCTGCTCAGCTCGTAGCCCAGGCGCCCAACCAGTCCCGTGGAACGGTGATCATGGGCGCCGGCCTTGTATGTGGAATTCAACATCGCCAGACCGAAGTAGGCCTTATCCCGGGCGAGCGCAACCTGCGGCACCAATGCCATGGCGCATATTATCGGCAGGATCAAGTTGAGTCTTCTCATAACATCCCCGTTCATGGCCCAGCGGAACCCACCCCATGAAACCGCGCAAAAGACGGCATGCTCCGCACTCGCGCCAGGGTTTATTCCTCGAGATAGGTATAGCCCGCCAGACCTTCCTCCAATTCGGTCAGATAGGCCTTACGCAGCCCCTGGCTCAAGTCCGTCTCGTCGATCTTGCGACGGTAGGCGGCGAGCAATTCCTCGGCATCGAAGTGCACATAGCGGAGCAGCTCGTCCACGGTGTCACCGCGTTGCGGCTGCGCCAATCCATAGGACCCGTCGGCGTTCAGCTCCACATTGACCGCATCGGTATCCCCGAACAGATTATGCATATCGCCGAGAATTTCCTGATAGGCCCCAACCAGAAACACGCCTATCAGATAGGGTTCGCCACCCTGCGCGCTGTGCAGCGGCAGGCTGGACTCCACGCCTTCACGGTCCACGTAATGGTCAATGCGGCCGTCGGAATCGCAGGTGAGATCATGAATGACCGCGCGGCGCTCGGGACGTTCATCCAGGCGATGCAACGGCATGATGGGGAACACCTGATCGATGGCCCAGACGTCAGGCAGAGATTGAAACAGGGAAAAATTGCAGAAATACTTATCAGCCAGCTTCTCGTTCAATTCATCGAGTATCTCGCGATGCGAGCGGCTCCCCGGCTTCAGCAAGCTGCGCACCCCGGCGCAAATGGCAAAGAACAATTGTTCGGCGCGGGCACGCTGCGCGAGGTTGATGACGCCGTGGGTATACATCGATTGCGCCTCGCCCACCCAATGTTCGGCGTCGTGATAGACCTCCAGCACCGATCGGGCGCTCAAATTATGCAATGCCTGCCACAGGTCGTGAATGATCAGGGGCTCATCACCGCCGGGTGCCGGCATGTCCTCGCTGACCGGCGCCCGCTCAACATCGATAACATTGGTAACCAGGACGGCGTGATGGGCGGTCATGGCGCGCCCCGATTCGGTGATCACATCGGGGTGGGACAGGCCCAGCTGTTCGCAGATTTCCCACAGGGTATGAATAACGTTATTGGCGTATTCCTGCACGCTGTAGTTCATTGAGCAATAACTGCGTGAACGGGTACCTTCGTAATCGATCCCCAGACCGCCGCCCACATCCACGCAGCGAATATTCACACCCAGGCTGTGCAACTCGGCGTAATAACGCGCCGCCTCGCGCACGCCGCGCTGAATGTCACGCACGTTGGCCACCTGGGAGCCCAGATGAAAATGCATTAGCTGCAGGGACTCCAGCATCCCTGCCCGCCGCAACTCATCCACCGCCGCAAGCACTTGGGCGGCGGACAAACCGAACTTGGACTTGTCTCCCCCGGTGTTCTGCCATTTGCCGTGACCGATGGATGCAAGACGTACCCTGACCCCCAACAGCGGCACAACACCGAGCCTGCGCGCCTCCTCGATCACCGTGGTCAACTCGGAAAGCTTCTCAACCACGATGTACAAACGATGGCCGATGCGCCTGCCGAGGAGAGCGAGGCGGACGTATTCCCGGTCTTTATAGCCGTTGCACACGATCACGGCGTCGCGCCTGGACAAGGCCAACACCGCCATCAACTCCGGTTTGCTGCCCGCCTCCAGGCCCACGCGGTCCTCGCCGTGACGGAGAATCTCTTCGACCACGCTCTTCTGCTGGTTGACCTTGATGGGATAAACCGCGGTGTAGCGGCCACGGTATCCGGCCGCGTTCATCGCCTTCTCAAAGGCCCCGCACAAGACGTCGACGCGGTCGTGCAGGATGTGGGAAAAGCGCAGCAACAGGGGCAATGCCAGGCCGGCCGCGCAGGCCTCCTGGCTCAATTTGAACAGGTCGACGCCGGGGTGCGCGGAACCGCGCTGCGGGCGCACGTGGAGATGGCCGTCCGCGTTGATATCGAAATAGTCCCCCGCCCAATGGGCGACGTTATACACGTCCCTCGCCTGCTGAATATCCCATTTCTGCATGGGCCCTCATCCTGCTGGATAAATACAGGCCGATTATAAAAGAAATTTTACCGCCGCGCTTATTGGCTGGCGGGCGCCCATCCTGTATCTTTACGCCCTTTCAAGAGCTACCGAGGAGCCGCGCACCATGGCCCTGGACGACACCTGGTTCACCGAAATCGATCAAGCCAACGGCTCAGCCTTTTCCATCAAGATCAAGGCCAGGCTTCACGATGAACAAACCCCTTTCCAGCGGGTGGAGATTTACGACACCGTACATTGGGGCAAGCTCATGGTCATCGACGGTTTCTACATGCTCTCGACCCGGGACAACTTTATCTATCACGAGATGATGAGCCACCCGGCGTTGTTCACCCATCCCGACCCCAAAAAGGTATTGATCATCGGCGGCGGCGACTGCGGCACGCTCAGTGAAGTGCTGAAACACCGGGAACTCGAACGCGTCTGGCAGGTGGACATCGACGAGGCCGTCACCCGGTTGTCACAACTGCATTTTCCCGAGCTGTGCGCATCCAACGACGACCCGCGGGCAAGCCTCCTGTTCGACGACGGCATCAAGTGGGTGCGGGACGCCGAGGCGGACAGCCTCGATATCATCATTGTCGACAGCACCGACCCCATCGGTCCGGCGGAAGGCCTGTTCAACCAGTCCTTCTACGGGCAGTGCCACCGCGTGCTGCGCAGCGGTGGTCTGTTGGTGCAACAGAGCGAATCGCCGCTCTATCACTTGAAGCTCCTCAAGGAAATGCACGGCGCCATGCGCGGCGCCGGATTCAAGGACGCCAGGACCCACTATTTCCCGCAGCCGGTCTATCCGTCGGGGTGGTGGTCGGCGACCATGGCGTGCAAGGATGCCGACCTCCGGGATTTCCGCGTGACCGCCGCCCGGAATAAGGGCTTCAAGACGCGCTATTACAACGCCGATGTTCATCGCGCCGCCCTGGCGCAGCCGGCGTTTTGCGGGGAAGCGGGCCTGGGTTGACACGCTCACAGCCGACCGGACGCCGGGCTGCTGGCTGTGGCCCATCCAGGCGGGCGGGGAGTATTATTAGACTCTATGCGATACGAACTCTACTATTGGCCTTCCATTCAGGGACGGGGCGAATTCGTGCGCCTGGCGCTGGAAGAGGCGGGTGCCGACTATGTGGATGTGGCGCGGAAAGGAAGGCGAGGCCTTGACGCCATGCTGCGTCTCATGCGCAATCCCGCGTCCGGGCGGGCACCGTTCGCCCCGCCGTTTCTGCGCGCGGGCAAGTTGATGATCGGCCAGACCGCGAACATTCTGCAATACCTGGGCCCGCGCTTGGGCCTCGCCCCCAAGGCCGAGGCGAGCCGCCTGTGGGCCCATCAGCTGCAGCTCACGGTCGAGGACTTCATCATCGAGATTCACAATACCCATCATCCCATCGCGAGCGGCCTTTACTATCACGAGCAAAAACCCGAGGCAAAGCGTCGCACCGAAAATTTCACCGGAGATCGCGCACGCCAGTTTCTGGGCTATTTCGAAGGCCTACGGCAACACAATCCGGGCGGCAAGAATTGGATGATCGGCCGCAACCTCAGCTACGTCGACCTGTCGATGTTCCAGCTCATCGCGGGATTACGTTACGCCTTCCCTGAGATGATGCGGCGACTCGAACCCGAAACCCCCGGCCTGGTCGCATTGCACGACAAGGTGGCGCGGCGATCCAATGTCGCCGCCTACCTGGCGTCCCAGCGTCGCCTGCCGTTCAACCAGGACGGCATCTTCCGCCACTATCCGGAGTTGGACCGATAGCTTCCCGCCAAGTGCATATAGAATTGGGCTGGTTGTAAGTTGCGCGTCCTACGTACCCGCGGCGTTACCTTGCACCGACATTCACGGGCGTGGGCCGCTGTCATTAATGTGTTTGAGCCGATCGGTCAAGGTCTCGTCCAATGAATCCAGGGCCGAGCCCATCACCAGACCGGCAAAGCGGTGATACAGCTCCAAGGTGCACGCGACGGGCTCATGCAGATTGTCGCGGTGATGAACCTCGAAATCCAGCCAGGCCATGACCGACTGATCATCGGCGTTGGCGTCCACACACAGCCACACATGATCGTCCAGTATAATTTCCAGGCCGCGGTGGCCGGGCACCGCCACTCGCAAGGGGGAACCAAGTCGCCGCAAGGCCAAACGCACATGGTTGTAGATCGATGCCTCGATGGATTTCGGCATCGTGCGCAGCGCCGTCGGTTTGGACTCATCGCGCATACTCACCTACCCGGCTGAATATTCATTTCCTCAGTTTAGGCTGCATACCGGCGTTCGTCCCGGCGGCGACAAACCGCAGCCACGGCTGCCCAACGCCGGATACACATCGCATCCCTCAATCCTCCACGTCCTCCGCATCCCTTCGGCCTTCGCTAAACACGCGGCTGGCCAACACATCGTCCGCTTCGATAGTGATGAGATCGGTCTTGCTGAGCTTTTTCTTGGGGGCGGCGAACAGGCGGTTCGCCTGACGCAGACGGGCGCGGTCCAGGGCGTTGCGCACCGAGCGGGCATTGGAAAAATGCGGCAGCTTCATACGCAGCTTCAAATAATCGGAAAAGGCCTTCTCGCCTTCCACACTGAAGCGGTAGTTCTGTTGTGCCAGCATGAGCTTGGCAATAGCCAGCAACTCCTGCGGCGAATAATCGGGGAAATCGATATGATGGGCGATACGCGAGCGCATACCGGGATTGCTCTGGAAGAACTTCTCCATCTTGTCTTTGTAGCCCGCGAGAACCACCACCAGATCATCACGGTTGTTCTCCATGACCTGCAACAGGATTTCGATCGACTCCTGGCCGTAGTCGCGCTCGTTCTCCGGCTTATAGAGATAATAGGCCTCGTCGATGAACAACACCCCGCCCATGGCCTTCTTGATGACTTCCTTGGTCTTAGGGGCGGTGTGACCAATGTACTGGCCGACCAGGTCGTCGCGGGTCACCGTCACCAGATGCCCCTCGCGTACGTAGCCGAGGCGCTTGAGAATCTCGCCCATGCGCATGGCCACCGTGGTCTTGCCGGTACCGGGGTTGCCGGTAAAGCACATATGCAGGGTGGGTGTCTCCGAACTCAGCTCGAACTTCTTGCGCAGGCGGTCGACCAACAGCAGGGCGGCGACCTCGCGGATGCGGGTCTTGACCGGCTTGAGACCGATCAGCTCGTTATCCAGCTTATCCAGCACCTCCTGGATATTGGAGGCCTTGAACTCGGCCTCCAGATCCACCTGGGCGTCGTCCGCCAGAACATGAGATTCGGTCGTTTGTGTGCTCTCGCTCATACTGCCTATTCCCGTTATCACTTAAGTATAGAAAGCGGCGGGCTGCAGGGCCCGCCGCTCCCATCCTCAATACCGCTCGCCTTCTCCTTTGTTGTCGGTGGCGTAACTGTGCACCGTGTAGCGGATATGGCGACCATCAGCCTCCTGACGAATCAGCCCGAAGCCCGGCTCGTTCTTCGGCCGATTGACGATGTACGACATGGTCGGCGATTCCACTCCCCGGGTGCTGTTGAAGGCCGTCACCCGGATATAGTGGTTGGGAAAGGTCTTGCGACAGTTGTTGACCTCCATCAGGATCCCGGCGGGATCCTTGAGATCGAACATGGGCATGCCGAACATCTCCCAATAGGTATTGCGGGGATGCGGGTCGTCGGTGTACTCCACGTTCACTGCCCAACCGTTTTGCAGCGCGTACTTGATCTGCGCGGTGATCTGCTCGTCGGTGAGATCCGGCAGGAACGAGAACTGACCCTGCGTGATGCGATTGCCGTGATTGGTCATCATAATGGCTTCTCCTTATGCGTTACACGCTTGCGGTGCTGGTGGGCACGAAGTCCGCAGTGTCGGTGGACTCGTAGTTGAAGGTGATGTCCTTCCAGGTATCCAGGGCGGCCTTGAGCGGCGAACACCACTTGGCGGCATCGTTGAGGATCTGCGGACCTTCATTCCAGATGTCGCGGCCCTCGTTGCGCGCCATGACCATGGCCTCCAGGGCCACGCGGTTGGCGGTGGCGCCGGCCTGGATGCCCATGGGATGGCCGATGGTTCCGCCGCCGAACTGCAACACCACGTCTTCGCCCAGATAGGTGAGCAACTGGTGCATCTGCCCGGCATGGATGCCGCCCGACGCCACCGGCATGACCTTGTTCAAGGAAGCCCAGTCCTGTTCGAAGAACAAGCCGTTCTCCAGACTCTGCGGTGTATGGGTCTCGCGCAGGGTGTCGTAGAAACCCTTGATCATCAGCGGATCGCCCTCGAGTTTACCCACCACCGTACCGGCGTGGATGTGGTCCACGCCCGCCATGCGCATCCACTTGCAGATCACCCGGAAGTTCATGCCGTGATTCTTCTGCCGCGAATAGGTGGAGTTACCGGCACGGTGCAAGTGCAGGATCATGTCGTTCTTGCGCGCCCACTTCGCCATGGACTGGATGGCGGTGTAGCCGATCACCAGGTCGATCATGATAATCACCGAGCCCAGGGACTTGGCGAATTCGGCGCGCTCGTACATCTCTTCCATGGTGCCGGCGGTGACGTTGAGATAGTGACCCTTGACCTCGCCGGTGGCGGCGGAGGCCTTGTTCACCGCCTCCATGCAGTACAGGAAGCGATCACGCCAGTGCATGAAGGGCTGAGAGTTGATGTTCTCGTCGTCCTTCACGAAGTCGAGGCCGCCCTTCAGCGCTTCGTACACCACGCGCCCGTAGTTGCGGCCCGACAGGCCCAGCTTGGGCTTGGTGGTTGCACCCAGCAGCGGGCGGCCGAACTTGTCGAGGCGCTCGCGCTCTACCACGATGCCGGTAGCGGGACCCTGGAAGGTCTTGAGGTAGGCGACGGGAACGCGCATATCCTCCAGGCGCAGCGCCTTCACCGCCTTGAAGCCGAACACGTTACCGATGATGGACGCGGTCAGGTTGGCGATGGAGCCCGGCTCGAACAAGTCGAGATCATAGGCGATATAGGCGAAATACTGGGCCTCGGACTTGGTACCCTCGCCGGTGTTGGGGACCGGATCAACGCGGAAGGCCTTGGCGCGATAGAGTTCGCAGGCGGTCAACCGGTCGGTCCACACCACGGTCCAGGTAGCGGTGGACGATTCGCCGGCCACGGCCGCCGCCGCCTCTTCCGGATCGACACCGGGCTGCGGTGTGATGCGGAACAATGCGATGACGTCGGTATCCTTAGGCTGATAATCCGGCTCCCAGTACCCCATTTTCTTATAGGGAATGACGCCGGATTGATAGCGCTCCTTCCCTTCCTGCATGGTTTCAGACTTTGCCATAACACTAGTCTCCTCAAATAGTTAATGCGGTTAGCTGCGTAGCCGACCCTGCCCCCTGCTAGATGACGCCGCCCTTTGGGCGCACCCGGCAATGTCACTACGAGGCCTTTATCCTGCCTGGTAATAACCACCCAAAACAGTCAATTTTTTCGATAATCATGATAGACTTTTATCTATCTCATCAGCCGGAATACCCGCTTATGCGCCATACCACTTTGCGCCAGCTCGAGGTCTTCGAGGCCATCGCCCGCCTGGGCAGTTTCACGCGCGCCGCCGAGGAACTGCATCTCACTCAGCCCACGGTGTCCATGCAGATCAAGAAGCTCAGCGACGCCGTCGGCATGGCCTTGTTCGAACAGGTGGGGAAAAGGATGTATCTCACCGATGCGGGGCGCGCGCTGCACGAGTTCTCGCGCGAGATCTTCGATCACTTCAGCCACTTCGAGATGCTGCTGGCTGACTTGAAGGGTTTGAAACAGGGGCGCTTGCGACTGGCGGTAATCACCACTGCCAAGTACTTCATACCGCGCATGCTTGGCGCCTTCTGCCGCCAATATCCGGGAATAGACGTGACCATGAAGGTCTCCAACCGGGAACGCATACTCGCGCGCTTGAACAACAATGAAGACGATCTTTACATCCTCGGCCAGCCTCCGGAAGAAGTCGACGTCGTCGCCGAGCCGTTTCTAACCAATCCCCTGGTGGTGCTCGCCCCCACCGACCATCCCCTGGTCCGGGCCAGGCGCATACCGCTGCGGCGCCTGGCCGAGGAACCGTTCTTGTTGCGCGAGCCCGGTTCCGGCACGCGCATCGCCACGGAACAACTGTTCGCGCGGCATGACTTGAAGCTTCGCGTGCGCATGGAACTGGGGAGCAACGAAGCCATCAAGCAAGCCGTGGTAGGCGGTTTGGGGATATCGGTATTGTCACGCCACACCCTCCCTCCGGATGTCACGACGGATCAGATCGCCTTATTGGATGTGCAAGGCTTTCCGATCGAACGCCACTGGTGCGCCGTCTATCCCAAGGGCAAGCAGCTCTCTGTGGTGGCGAATACCTTTCTCGATTACCTCAAACAGGCGCACCGGCACACCGATGTCCTGCCCTATCCCGGCATAGACACGCAACGGGACTCTGGTAAACACCCGGCGGCCGACAAAGCGGCCGCGGCACCGGCCAAATCCCGCCGGCCCCGCGTGACGCAGTGATCGGCCAGTGACGCGAATCAGCACACGCCGATGCTTGCAGGCTAACGGCGTTCCTGCAGACGGTCCAGACGCAGGCGTTGCCGTTCGTCGAAGAGACGACGCGACCCCGACCACACCGCCATCAGCGTACCGAAACCGGTGCAGGCGGCGATCAGAAACATGATGAGGATTTGATATTTCACCGCCTCCAGCGGCGGCGAACCCGCGAGGATCTGACCGGTCATCATGCCCGGCAAACTCACCACGCCGGCGGCGGCCATGGCATTGATGATGGGCGTCAAGCCGGCACGCATCCCCTCCATGCGCGTGGCGGCGATCGCCTCGCTCCACGTAAACCCCAGCAGCAATTGCGCCTCAATGGCGCGGTGCTGCTGCCAGGCCCCCTGGGTCAATCGATCCAGGCCTAAAGCGATGCCGCTCATGGTATTGCCCAGCACCATGCCCAGCAAGGGAATGGCATATTGCGGCGTATACCACGGTTTGGCCCCTATCATCACCGTCAAGGCCAGCAGGGTCACCGCGAAGGATGACACGAACATGGAGAGCGTCCCCAGGCCGTATCCCCACAGCCCGCTGAAGCGCCGTTGCTGGCGGGCCATGGCCTCGCGTCCCGCCACCAGCAGCATCACGGTCGCCATGGCCAACATCCAGGCAAGATGTACATTGGCGAACAACACCTTCAGCACCAGACCGATCAGGATCAGCTGCACTGCCGTGCGCAAGGCCGCCACCAGCAACTGGCTGGTCACTCCCAGCCGCAGCCGAAAGCTCAGGCCCGCCAGGATCAACACCAGTACGGCTGCCAGGCTCAAATCCCAGGTGTCGAGTCTAATGATCGTCATCCTGAAAGCCGCTCTTCGTGCAACCGCCCGTCGACCAGGCGCCAATGGCGATGCGCGACACGCTCCACCTGCTGCGGGTCATGACTGACCCACACGACGCCGACATCCCGCGTCTCGCGGTAATCCGCCACCAGGCTTTCGACGCACCGGACGTTGGACGGATCCAGGCCGGCGGTAGGTTCGTCGAGCAATAACACCCGGGCCTTTCCCATGAGTACCCGCAGCAAGGCCAATCTCTGGCGTTCGCCGGTCGACAACCGGCGCACCTCCGCCGTCATCACCTTGCGCTCGAATCCCAGCTCCGCCAGCAGTGACTCGTCCACGCGCGGGAAGTGCTCTCCGACCCGATCGTGCCACCAGCCGCTTTCGGCGGCCAACATGGCGACGTTGCACCGCCATTGCATCGGCGCGAAGTCCTCGCATGCCACCCCATCCAATGTCACCCGACCCGAGTGCGGTTCCATATCGGCAAGGGCACGCAGCAATAGGGTCTTGCCCGTTCCCGAGGCACCCGACAGGCATACGCACTCGCCCGCCGCCAGTGCAAAATCCACGGGACCGATATGCCGCACGCACAAAGAGCGTGCTTCCAAGCGTTTCAGACTGCTTCTCCCCGATTGTCGATTACATGAATCCAATCAGCGTAGCCGATTCGCCGGGCGGGGGCACGTCTTGACAGTCACTGCTTGAGCGACTTAAATCTCCGCAAGTGATTCTCCCCTCCTCCATGCGGACACTCAGGAGCGCGCCATGGCCGAACCCCGCATAGCGAAAACATCCCCTTATATACTGCAACTGGAACCGGGCGACTATTGGTGGTGCGCCTGCGGGAAATCCACCAATCAACCCTTCTGCGACGGCTCCCACCAGGGCAGCGAATTTTCCCCGGTCAAATTCACCATTACGTCCAAAGCCCCCGTGGTGCTCTGCGGCTGTAAACACACGGGGAACAAGCCCTTCTGCGACGGCACCCACAACCGCCTCGGGTAAGCACCAACCGAGTGCGGCACCGGGCCCCTTCCCCGGCAGCCCGTCCCCCTGCGGCCATGCCTTGCTCGGCCCATGAGACTACTAGCGGCGGACAAAAAAAGGGCGCCGCGAGGGCGCCCGTCTATCAGGTAAATGGTCAATATTAGAGGTTATAGCCACGCTCGTCGTGCAGAGCCAGATCCAGACCTTCGGTCTCCTGCTCTTCACTGACACGCAGACCCATCACCGCGTCGAGGATCTTCAGCAGTATGAAGCTGACCACGCCGTCGTAGACCACCGTCGTCAACACGCCGATGGCCTGCTTGCCGAGCTGCGCACCCATGCTCACGCCGTCGGCCAGACCCGAACCGCCGAGGCCGGCGGCGACGCAGACGCCGGTGAGGAGGGCGCCGATGATACCGCCGATCGCATGAACGCCGAAGGCGTCGAGTGAGTCGTCATAACCCAGGGCGCGCTTCATGGTGGTGGCGGCGAAGAAGCAGCCCACACCAGCGGCGGCACCGATGATCAGGGCGCCGATCGGACCCGCGGTACCGGAGGCCGGAGTAATGGCCACCAGACCGGCGACCGCCCCGGAGGCGATACCCAGGACGCTGGGCTTGCCGTGGGATATCCATTCGGCGAACATCCAGCCCAGGGCCGCAGTGGCGGTGGCGATCTGGGTCACCGCCATGGCCATGCCGGCGGTGCCGTCGGCGGCCAACTCGGAACCGGCGTTGAACCCGAACCAGCCCACCCACAGCAGGGACGCGCCCGCGACGGTGTAGCCCAGGTTATGGGGAGGCATGGGGGTGGTGGGATAGCCCTTGCGCTTGCCCAACACCAGTGCACACATCAGACCGGCGATACCGGCATTGATATGCACCACGGTGCCGCCGGCGAAATCCAGCACGCCCAGGCTGCCCAGGAAGCCGCCGCCCCACACCCAATGGCAGATGGGTGCATAGACCAGGACCAGCCACAGGCCCATGAACCACAGCATGGCGGAAAACTTCATGCGATCGGCGAAGGCACCGACGATCAGCGCCGGGGTGATAATGGCGAAGGTCATCTGGAAGGTCATGAATACCGTTTCGGGTATGGTGCCGCTGATGGAGTCGCGTATCCCGGCGAGGAAGGCTTTGCCCTCACCCCAGTAGGCGTTCATCGACCCGCCATCCCCGAAAGCGATGCTGTAACCCACTATCATCCATATCACCGATATCAATGAGGTAATGGCGAAACACTGCATCAATACTGACAATACGTTCTTGGAGCGCACCATACCGGCATAGAACAAGGCCAGACCGGGAATGGTCATCATCAACACCAGGGCCGTAGACGTCAGCATCCACGCGGTATCGCCCGAATCGAGCTTGGGCGCATCCGCAAACGCCAAAGGCGACGCGAACAACGTCATCAAGAAAGCACACAGGCTCAGCAGACTTTTATTAAGCTTCATTTGACACCTCTCTCTTCATGTTTACAGCGCATCGGGACCAGTTTCACCGGTACGGATCCGCATGGCCTGCTCTAGGTTGAACACAAAAATCTTCCCATCACCGATCTTGCCGGTGTTGGCGGACTTGGCGATGCTTTCCATGACCCGATCGAGCAGACTGTCATCAACAGCCACCTCGAGCTTCACCTTGGGCAGAAAATCCACCACGTACTCCGCTCCGCGATACAACTCGGTATGTCCCTTTTGGCGACCGAAACCTTTCACCTCGGTCACCGTTATGCCCTGGACGCCGATCTCCGACAGGGACTCGCGGACATCGTCCAGTTTGAATGGTTTAATAATGGCTACGACTAGCTTCATGGATATGTCTCCTCAGTCAGAAATCCCCGGCGCGGCATATAGGCCCTCCCATATCGTCGCCGCCGTCGCCCGGATCCCGTCAAACAACACAATTGGGAATTTGTTATCACAGCATTCACCTCTAGGCACATTCCATGCCACTCAAATAAAACTATATAAAACTTATAGTTGAATATTTCCGCCGTTGCGCCCAAACAGGGTGATGCACCACAATGGACACGGAAAAATTCGAATGCACCATATTTGTGCGAAATGCCGGGCTCCATTCGTCACCGGGTTGGTTTAGACTGAAACGCAGCGTTTGGCCATCAATAAACAGCCCATTATTGGAAAGAGGAACGACCGTGATCGACCCTAAAATTCTCGACAATCTTGCCAGCCGGCTGACGGCGGCCCTGCCGCCCGGGCTCAAGGAAATCAAACAGGACACGGAGAAGAATTTTCGCGCCATCCTGCAAAGCGCGTTCTCCAAACTCAACCTGGTCACCCGGGAAGAGTTTGATGTACAAAGTGCAGTGCTGAGCCGCACCCGCGCCAAGGTGCAAGAACTGGAAGAACAAATCACCCAATTGGAAACCCGGCTCCAGTCCCGGAAACCCGGTGGCGACACGACCCACCCCTCCGGCGGTTTTTGACAAACAGGCCGCGAAGCGATTAGAAATAACTGACCGAACAGTCCGCCGCCACGGATGGGCGTCACCGGACTGGCGGTATGACGTATCAGCTAGAAGGAAAGGATTCCTTGTCTCTTGCAGTCATATACAGCCGTGCTCAAGATGGCATCAGTGCCCCGCTGGTCACGGTGGAAGTCCACCTTGCCAACGGCCTGCCGAGCCTGTCCATCGTCGGCCTCCCCGAAACCACCGTCAAGGAAAGTAAAGACCGGGTGCGCGCCGCGCTGCTTAACGCCCGGTTCGAATTTCCCGCACGGCGCATTACCGTGAACCTGGCGCCGGCCGACCTTCCCAAGGAAGGCGGCCGCTTCGATCTGCCCATCGCCCTGGGAATACTTGCCGCGTCGGGGCAGATCCCGGCGAACCGACTCCATAGTTACGAATTCATCGGCGAGCTGGCATTGACCGGGGAACTGCGGGGCATCCGCGGGGCGCTATGCGCGGCGATTCGCAGCCGTGACGCCGGGCGCAGCCTGCTGCTGCCAGCGATCAACGCCGACGAGGCTGCCCTGGTGCGCGACGCCCGCGTCCTGGGCGCGCCGCACCTCTTGGAAGTTTGCGCCTACCTGCATGGCACGGCGCAACTTGCACCGCAGCCGCGCACCGTTCCCCTCGCGACCGCAGTGAACGACGGTGACCTGGCCGAAGTCCACGGCCAACATCACGCCAAACGCGCCTTGGAAATCGCCGCGGCGGGCGGGCACAACCTGTTGATGCTCGGCCCGCCCGGAACGGGCAAGACGATGCTGGCGAATCGCCTGACCTCCATTCTCGCCCCCATGACGGAGACCGAAGCATTGGAATCCGCCGCCATCGCCTCCATCGGCGACCAGGGCTTCACCACGGCCCAGTGGGGTGTCCGACCGTTTCGCGCCCCGCATCACACCGCCTCCGGGGTGGCGCTGGTGGGGGGCGGTTCGCAGCCACGGCCCGGCGAAATCTCTCTTGCCCATCATGGCGTGCTGTTTTTAGACGAACTGCCCGAATTCGATCGGCGCGTGCTGGAGGTCCTGCGCGAACCCCTGGAATCGGGCCGGATCGTTATCTCCCGGGCCGCCCGCCAGGCGGAATTTCCGGCGCGTTTCCAATTGATTGCGGCCATGAATCCCTGTCCCTGCGGCTATCTGGGCGACCCGAGCGGACGCTGCCATTGCACCGCGGAACAGGTACAGCGCTATCGCGCCCGCGTATCCGGCCCTCTACTGGACCGCATCGATCTGCATGTGGAAGTGCCGAAAGTGCCGCAGAGGACGCTGGCGAAAACGGAGACAAGCGCTGCCACCAGTGCCGAACTGCGGCAGCGCGTAGAAGCCGCCTGCAAGATACAACGGGAACGAACGGGGAAACTGAACCACGCGATGTCGCCCAGGGAGATCGAGCTTTATTGCGACTTAGACGGAAAAACCGCCGATCTCCTGGAGCAGGCCGTGGAGAGATTAGGGCTGTCCGCTCGCGCCTATCATAGGATCATCAAGGTCGCCCGGACCATCGCCGACCTGGCCGGATCTCCCGCTATAGAGACGATGCACATCAGTGAAGCGATCTCATACAGACAGATGGACCGCCAGGCGTTACCTGCATTCGCCCTCAAACAGTGATCGAGCCGAGGGGCAGGCCCTCATGCACTGACCACCGGCCCAATTCGCCTTTGACGGCAGCTAACCGGGCTCGCCGACCGCCTGAACGCGTTCTGATCGCCGGACGCACGTCGCTTCCGGCGCCGCGTGAATTCATGGTTCCGGTGCTCCGCCGCTTCCGGGAGTCGGGGAGGGCTATAACGCCAGCCGGTCAGCTCGCCGCTCCGTCCTCCTCGGGGCCGAAACACTGAGAGTAATCGCTGCAGACGCTGCAACTCGGCGCCTTGCAGACGCTGACCTGCATGCGCTCGCAAATCTGCTTGTAGAAAAACTTCTTCCATTTCATATTGCCCGCATTCTTGTCATGGAGCGTCGTGAAATGGACACGCAATAATTCCGACAATACTGCGCGATTCGGCAGCCCCATGTCCTGCCACAGATGATTCTCGCCGAAGCAAGCGGTGGCGACGGCACAGGCGAGCCATTCGGTCACCTCGCCATCGTCGGCGCGGTGATCACGCAGCAGCTCCACCAGGTCGTTGAATTCATCCAATCCTTCATCGCCATCCCTTTCGCCCGTGATAGGGCAGACCTTGTCAGGTAAATAACGATCGTAGAGACGGCGCAACGCGGCGCCGCGCACCCCACGCACACGAAAGCGGGCCGTCACGCCGCGAAATGCCAGAGCCTCAATGTCGACATCGGACGCTGACGGCGTTGCGGACGCAAAACGCCGGCGATCCGAAACCGCCGCGGACTCCATGCTTAACCCGCCTCCGCCGTCATGGGGGCATGTGTATAACATTGTTTGGGACAGATCTTGGCGCAAGCCTCGCAACCGACGCAATTTTTTTGGTTGGCGATGGTCATGATCTTCTTTTCGTATTCCTCGTCTTCATCTTCCGCATCAAGACCATTGAATGGAATTATCTCGCCGTCCTCGTTTAGGCCGACAAGCTGCAACACCTCCCGGCCGCATACACGAAAACAGCGCCCGCAGCCGATGCATTTCTCGTCGTTGATCTCCTTAACGAACTTGGGCGTCCAGCTGCGCCCGTCGGGCATGGTGACGGTAACGGTAGCTTCGCTCATGACTTAGCCGCCCGCGTTGGCCAATCGGCTGCGCGCTTCCGTCAGGCTTTTATAGGCCTGATAGGCCTGTTCCGCCACCTCGGGAATCTGCTCCCAACCGATAGGCAGATCCTCTGCCAGATCATGCAGGTTCATCTTCAGATTGGTGGCCCGTGCGTTCAATTTCTTGACCTCCTTCTTCAGGGCCTCCAGATCAACGGGTGCATTTTGCTCTTGCATATACTCCTCCCAATGCGCGACTTCAGACATCGCGTAATCCAAGTGATCGATAGCTAAACTCATATCCGCCTCCTCAGCCGTATTTGGCCACTTCGGTGAATTTGTTGATCATCTCCACGCCTGCCGCCACCAGCTTCTCGCCCTCCGCAGCCATCTTCTCCATAGTGGGAAAACCGAAGCGGTGCACGTCGCGCAGATGCTTGTTGACGATGATCAACCGCCCGGCAGTAAGGATCATCCGGCCGAAGCCTTCGTGGCTCATCTTCATCATGGGCGCCACCATGACGCCGGTGGCCCGCTCCACCGCCATACCCACCGCAGAATAGAACAGTTCCAGACGCCACAGCGTCTCCGGATCGGGATCGCCGATGATCGGTATTTCCTTGCGCTTTTCCTTATCGAGGATGTAGGGTTCCAGCAACATCTCGTCGCTCTTCTTGTCCCAGCTACCGTGGGTATCCTGGGCGCGCCACTGCTTGACCAGCTCCTTGATGAATGGGGATTCCATAGGCGAGTCAACCGCCGCCATCGCTTGCGCCTCGTTCATGGCTCCACCTCCTCGGCAAAATCGAATGTCCGTTCCTGGCCCTTGAGCAGCGCCTTGCGCAACCACGGCGGCGGCGTGCCGTTCAATACCCCTTGCAGTTTGACCAGGATGTCATCGATCACTTCCGGCTCCTGGACCTTGATAGGGTGAATATTCTTGGCCACCACCCGCGCCGCACCCGAGCCGCCAATGGCCGCCACATAGAGGATCGCGCAGTCCTTAATCGCTTCCAACTTGGGGGCCAGCTTGTCCTCGTTGCCGTCTTCCTGGAGGTCACCGTCGAACTGGATTGCCTCGATGAAGCGCGCGTCGTCCGCCGCCACGTCGTAGATGGCGATGTTCTTCGCCCAGCCAAAATGGGCGTCGACCCGCTTCATGTCTTGTGTGCAAAATGCCACTTTCATATAACCTCCACTTGAAAAACGTTCACCAGAGCCACTGTTAATGAGCCGCAGCCGACGTACAACTTCCACATGTCGCTCCCTCGGATGCAGACTGGCGCCAATCGTCCGGGCCGGGCTCGTGGGCCGCCGCCATGAACATATTGGCCACTTGAAAAATCAGGTCCCGCATACCGCGGTAACCCACCATGACCTGATGGGCCGCGCCCAACCGGTCGAACATCGGGATACCCATGCGCAGAAACGGGGTCTCCAACCGCTCCGCCATCTGGCGGCCGTGGGAATGGGTCACCAATAAATCGCAACCCTGGGCCCGCTGTTCGAGATCTTCCAGGTCGCCGATCAACACCTCCTCGGCGGGCAACTTCTCCAACAGGGGTGACTGGGTAGTGGTCACCACCGCAGTCAGCTCCGCGCCCATGCCGGCGAGCAAATTGCCGACTCCCCACAGCAGATCCGGCTCGGCGCCGATGGCGATCTTCTTGCCGCCTAGATAGAAATGCGCGTCCAGCATGGCATCCACCAGTTGGCTGCGTTGGCGGCGGTATTTGTTGGGTGCCGGTCGGCCTGATTTCTCGGTCAGCAGCGTCATCAAGCAATCGTTGCCGTCCAGACCGGTGAGATTGTCCAACATTTCGAACGGGACATCGCACTTGTCCCGCAGGGCCTGCGCCGCCTCGCGCATGTGTTCGCCCACGGCGAGGGTAAATTCCGAACGACCCGTGGCACGCAGTTCCGCCACGCTGGTCCCACCCAAGGTGGTAGGGCTGAAGTTATCGGGTACATGACCGTCCATGGAACCAGAGAGGTCGGGCAGGATGATCGGCGTGAAGCCGAAGGCCTCCACGATTTCGCGCAGCTCCTCAATGTCGCCGGGGGTGAGATGGCTGCCGGCCAGCAGGTTCACCTGCCCCTGCACCGTCTTTCCGGGCTCGGCCAGTTCCGTCACCAGCTTGGCGACCGCCTTCGCCCAGCCATCCTGGAAAGCACCCACGTAATCCGGCGTAGACACATATACTAGCGCCACATCAGCCAGCTCCGGGTGCTTGTTGCGGATTAGAGTGAGATAACCATCCACGTCATCGCCCTTGGTTTCCGTGAGACCGGTGGAGGCGATGCCGATGATGGCGGGCTTGGCGCGCTTATGGATATTGAGGACGGCCTGTTCCACATTCTCCATGCCGCCCATAATAGTGGTGGCCTCGTTCATGGCGGTGGTCTGCATAGGCACCGCTTCCTTGAAGTGGCGCACGAACAGCACCAAGCCGAAGGCGGTGCAGCCTTGCGAGCCGTGCAGGGTCGGCATGCAGTTGTCCAGCCCCATGAAGGCCAGGGCCGCGCCGATGGGCTGGCTCATCTTCAGCGGATTGACCGCGCAGGACTTCTTGATGTGGGTGACGTTGGCCATGGATTACGCGCTCGCCTGGGCGCCCTCCTCGCCGAAAATCGTCGTACCGGGGGTTTCCCACGGCGCGGGCTTGCGCACCTGCGCCCACATGGGGTTGTACAGCGCCGTATCGATCTCGCGCACCAAGGCCACCATGCCATCGTAGGCGGCATAGGCGTGATGGCGTTCCTGGTTGATGTCCAGCCACGGCATCTTGGCCTTGAGGGCGACGAACTGGGAACGGCCGCCCGAGAGCATGATGTCGGCCTGCGCCTCCTTCAGCATCTTGTACATCTCGCGCGGCGTCAGGTCCTCGAGCATGTGGGCATCCTGACCCATCAGCTCCTTGATGCGCTGCTTGTCCTCAAGAGTGGATTTCTTGACGCTGGTACCGACGATCTCCATGCCCACTTCCTGCAGTGCCGACACCACCGACCAGGATTTCACGCCGCCGGTGATGAGCAATACCTTCACACCCTTGAGGCGTTCGCGGTACGGCTCCATGCGTTGCCAGAACGCGGCTTCCTCGCGCTGAATGATGGCCTCGGTACGCGCCAGCAGCTCCGGCGGAGCCCCTTTCTCGACCAGCAACTTGGCGATATTGCGCAGCGACTCGCTCATGTCGCTGATACCGTAGAAGGAACCCTCGAAGAAGGGAATCCCATAGCGTTCATCCATTTTGCGGGCGATGTTGATCATCGCCTTGGAACACACCATCATCGCCGCCTTGGCGCGATGGCTGTAGGCAACCTCGCGGTACTTGGCGTCGCCGGAGATACACGACAGGATGCGCACCCCCATCTCGTCCAGCAGCGGCTTCACCTGCCACAGTTCGCCGGCGAGGTTGTACTCACCGATAATGTTGATGTCATAGGGAGTGGTATATCCGGGCTCCTCGGTGCCAATCACGTAGTCGAGCAGCGCCTCCCCCGCCAGCTTGTTGCCCAGGTTCTTGTTGCCGACGAAACCCGGCGAATTGACCGGGATCACCGGCCGGCCGAATTTCTGGGTGGCGGCCTTGCACACTGCTTCGATGTCGTCACCGATCAGGGCCGTGACGCAGGTCTGATAGACGAACACCGCCGGTGGATCATATTTGTCGAGGACTTCCTTCACCGACTTGAACAGCCGCTTCTCGCCGCCGTAGATCACGTCAAGCTCGTTGATGTCGGTGGTAAAGCCGGTGCGGTACAGCCTGGAGCCGGAGGACTTGGCGCCGCGGTTATCCCAGGAATTGCCCTCGCAGGCGATGGGCCCGTGCACCAGGTGGGCGACGTCGGTGATGGGCTGCAGCGCGATCTTGGCGCCGTCGAAGGCGCAGCCGCCGGCTGCTGCCCCGGGCTGCAACTGCTTGGTACAACCCTTCTTGCGTTCCTTCTCGGACTTGCCCTGGTTCTTCCCGCAGCCGGGCTCGTCAAAGACCTGCTGAATCTTGTTCGACAACGCGTTCATTGCGAACTCCTCTTCTACATCGCCACGATGATTTCCTCGTAACGCAATACATACTGACACGCCAGCCGCCACAACGACGGCGCCGCCGGAATAGACTTTGCTTCGTATTGTTCCTGGGACAACTTGCCCGCCTCCAAGAGTATCTTTCTTTCGTAGTCATCGAGAGTCACGGGACGCGCCTCACGCCCGCGGGTCTTGGGCACTACCTTCACCGCACATTCACCACACAGTTTGCGGTCGCAGATGCAAGGATCGAACTGATTCAGCTGCGTCAGTAAACTGAGCAAGGTTCGCTTTTCCTGAGAACGCACCTCAACCATGAGAGGTTCATTCATGTCGGGTTTGAGGACTGTCACTGAGGCCATGTTGCTGCTCCTCGCACTGCTTCTCGTTTAAAACTAAAACCGCACCAAAATCTCTTCATCGCGCACGATGTACTGGCAGGCGAGCCGCCACGGCGGCGGTTCGTCATTCAGTTCCGCAGCGGCGATCTGGTCCTTGTTGATCTTGCCCGCCAGCCTCAGCACTGTCTTCTCCTTTTCGGTGAGGTGGGACGCCAAAGGCAATTTATCGCTTAGCACTGATACTTCAATCGCGCACGAACCGCATTCGCCGTTTTCGCACTCGAAATGCACGGGGATCTTATGCTCTTTCGCCACCGCCAGCAGGCTGCGGCGGTCGCCCACCACCGCGTACACGGTCACGTCGCGTTTCATCGCCGGTGATGTGAAAGTCACGTTTGCCATATTGCCCGAAACCCCTGATATTCCATTAATCGCGGGGCGGCTAGGCCGCCCCGCGCAACGGTTAGCGAATGATGTCGTAGCTGTAGTCGGTCTTCGCCGGCACGATGGTGTTCTTATCCATCTCCTCGAAAATCTCGTCAAGTATCCACACCAGCACGTTCATCGCCCCCTGGTAACCCCACAGCGGATAGCGGTGGTGATGGTGGCGGTCGAAGATGGGGAAGCCGATGCGGATCAGCGGCGTGCCGGTATCGCGCTCCAGATACTTGCCGTAGGTGTTACCGATCAGGAAATCGACGGGCTCGGTGAACAGCAGCGAACGCATGTGCCACAGGTCCTTGCCGCCATAGGCATGGCAGTTCTTGCCGAAGGGCGAGCTGTCGAACAGGGCCTGCATTTGTTCCACCCAGGCCTTGCTGCCGTTGGTGGCGAGAACGTGTACCGGTTCGGCACCCAGTTCCAGCAGGAATGAGGCCAGGCCCATGCACAGATCAGGGTCGCCGTAAATCGCGAACTTCTTGCCGTGGATATGGGCGCTGGAGTCGGCGATGGCATCCACCAGCCGGCCGCGCTCCTTCTCCAACTCCGCGGGGACCGGCTTGCCGGTGAGGCGCGATACTTCCATCAGGAACTTGTCGGTCCCGGCCACGCCCAGCGGGTGATTCAACGGCACCACTTCCTGGCCCTTGCTCTCGATATACGGCAGGGTCTTTTCCGTGGAGTACTGTTGCATGCTGATGGTGGCCTTGGCGTTGAGCGCCAGACGCGCCTCTTCCAGGGTGGTACCACCGTCATACATACGGAACTCGCCATCGGCGGGGGTATCCCACACGTCGGAGTTATCGGCAAGAATGGTGTTCTCCACGCCCATCAACTGGAAGATGCGCTTGATCTCGCGCAGGTTACCCACGGTGTAACCGTCGAAACCACCGATGAAATTGATCGACTCGTTGGGGGTGCGGGTCTCCGGTTCGACCGTCTTGGCCTTGCCGTCCCAGAAGTGCTCGAGTATGCCTTTCAGGGCATTATCGTAACCGGTGATGTGTGAACCGACGAAGGCCGGCGTGTGGGCGAACGGTACATTGAACTCGTCCGGCACCGAACCCTTTTCCTTGGCGGTCTTGATGAAGGCGTTGAGATCATCGCCGATCACTTCCGCCATGCAGGTGGTGGACACCGCGATCATCTTCGGCTGATACATGTTATAGGTGTTGGCCAGGCCGTCCACCATATTGTTGAGCCCGCCGAATACGGCCGCGTCTTCGGTCATGGACGAAGAGACGCATGATGACGGTTCCTTGAAGTGGCGGCTGAAGTGCGAACGGTAATAGGCCACACAGCCCTGCGAACCATGCACGAAGGGCATGGTTCCCTCGAACCCTACCGCGGCGAACACCGCCCCCAGGGGCTGGCAGGCCTTGGCCGGGTTGACGGTCAGCGCCTCGCGGGCGAAATTCTTTTCCCGGTAATCCCAGGTCTTGGTCCACTCGCGGGTCTGCTCCAACTTGTCGGCCGGCTCGGGGTTCTCGAAATTGGCCTTCTTGTTCTCGAACATCTCGATATATTCCGGCCCGCGGAACAGTTCGAAATGATCGAGGACTCGGTCGCTGTTTTGACTCATTTTCAGACTCCTTCATGTAGGGTGCGTCATGCGCACCGATGCATCGGTTGATGGTGCGCAGTACGCACCCTACGCCGTTTTATTTCCACGGTGCCTTGGTCATGCCCCACACCGGGTTGTTGATGGCCATGTCCATATCACGGGCGAAGATGGCAAAACCGTCATAACCGTGATAGGGACCCGAATAATCCCAGGAGTGCATCTGACGGAAGGGCACGCCCATCTTCTGGAACACGTACTTCTCTTTGATGCCGGAACCCACCAGATCGGGCTGGATCTTCTCCACGAACTTCTCGAACTCGTAGCCGGTGACGTCGTCGTAGATCAGCGTGCCGTCTTTTACATAATGGGTGGTGCGCTGATAGTCGTCATTGTGGCCGAACTCGTAACCGGTCCCCACCACTTCCATGCCCAGATCCTCGTAGGCACCGATGACGTGGCGCGGGCGCAGGCCGCCGACGAACAGCATGACCTTCTTGCCCTCCAAACGGGGCTTGTACTTGTCGATCACCGCCTGCATCAGGGGCTTGTACTTGGCGATGACGCGCTCGGCACCTTCCTTGATCTTGTCGTCGAAGTGGCTGGCGATTTCGCGCAGGCTGGCCTCGATCTTGGACGGACCGAAGAAGTTGTACTCCACCCAGGGAATCCCGTACTTCTCTTCCATATGGCGCGAGATGTAATTCATGGAACGATAGCAGTGCAGCACGTTGAGCTTGGCCTTGGGGGTGTTCTCCAGTTCGGCCAACGAACCGTCGCCGGACCACTGGGCAATGACCCGCAGTCCCATCTCCTCGAGGAGGATGCGCGAGGCCCAGGCGTCGCCGCCGATGTTGTAGTCGCCGATGATGGCCACGTCATAGGGCGTAGTCTCGAACGGAGCGGGCTTGTCGCCCATTTTGTCGAATACCCAGTCCCGGATGGTGTCGTTGGCGATGTGGTGACCGAGGGACTGGGACACGCCGCGGAACCCTTCGCAACGTACCGGTACGATGGTCTTGCCGTCGTATTCCTTGGATTTTTTCTTCGACACCGCCTCGATATCGTCGCCGATCAAGCCGATCGGGCACTCGGACTGCACGGTGATACCGTGATTCAAAGGGAACAGATCCTGAATCTCGTCCATGATCTTTTCCAGCTTCTTGTCGCCGCCGAACACGATGTCTTTTTCCTGAAAGTCGGAGGTGAACTGCATGGTGACGAAGGTATCCACGCCGGTGGTGCCAATATAGTAGTTGCGGCGGGCCGCCCACGAATACTGGCCGCAACCCACCGGACCGTGACTGATATGGATCATGTCCTTGATGGGACCCCATACCACACCCTTGGACCCCGCGTAGGCGCAGCCGCGGATGGTCATTACCCCGGGGATGGACTTGATGTTGGACTTTACGCTGCAATCCGTCTTGCCTTCCTCGAAGGTGTTGAGATGCTTGGCACGGCGCTTCTTGGCCTTATCGGGATAGACCTTGAGGACCTCTTCGATCAGCTCTTTGTTTCGCTCTTTCGTTTCCTGCACTGTCAGGCTCATTTCGCCCTCCTCATACATATATCTAAAAGTAGGGTGCGCATACGCACCGATGTCTGTGGTGCGCGGGGCGCACCCTACATTTTTCGCCCTATGCCGAAGCCGCGGCTGCGTCGGCAGCCAGTTCCGCCGCGGTCTTACCGACGACAGACTCGTCCACTGCCTTCATGATGCCGTGCTGCATCAGCAGGTCTTCCAGCTCGTCCATGGTGATGGGCGTGGGGATCACACCGTTGCCAGCGTTGTTGTGCACCTTCTCGGCCAGGGTGCGGTACTCGGCGGCCTGCTTGGAATCCGGGGCGAATTCCATGACGGTCATGCGGCGCAGCTCGGCGTGCTGCACGATGTTGTCGCGGGGCACGAAGTGGATCAACTTGGTGCCGAGCTTCTCGGCCAGGGCCTCGGACAGTTCCAGCTCCTTGTCGGTCTGGCGCTCGTTGCACACCAGGCCGCCCAGGCGCACGCCGCCGGAGTTGGCATACTTGAGAATGCCCTTGGAGATATTGTTGGCGGCGTACATGGCCATCATCTCGCCGGACATGACGATGTAGATTTCCTGGGCCTTGTTCTCGCGGATGGGCATGGCGAAACCGCCGCACACCACGTCGCCCAACACGTCATAGGACACATAGTCGATATCCTCGTAGGCGCCGTTCTCCTCCAGGAAGTTGATGGAGGTGATCACGCCGCGACCGGCACAGCCCACGCCCGGCTCCGGACCGCCGGATTCGACGCACTTGATGTCCTTGAAGCCCATCTTCATCACGTCCTCGATCTCCAGGTCCTCGACACTGCCGGCTTCCGACGCCAGGCTGAGGATGGTGTCCTGGGCCTTGGAGTGCAGGATCAGACGGGTGGAGTCGGCCTTGGGATCGCAACCGACGATGAGAATTTTCTGGCCCAGCTCGGCGAGGGCCGCCAAGGTATTCTGGGAAGTGGTGGACTTACCGATGCCACCCTTGCCGTAAAACGCAATCTGTCTTAAATCGGACATGTTAGTCTCCTGTGTTTTCCGTTGAACGCGTTCTCTTCAGACTGTCTTCCAGTTCCCCGCCGGCATAAAGCGATGTTCATCGGATGTCCGCGGCGACTGTTACCCATTTGGAATGGCAATGAGCGTGCCATGTCGCCACGGCGCATTTAACCTAATGATTGCTATAAATAATCCTGATTTGTCGCGAGCGTTACGCCAGCCATTACTCATGTTGCAAACCTGACAAGCCACCCGGCGGCTGTCGCAAACGATACAGGCGCTTTAGTCAGCGGCATGCCTGCCTCACACGCTAACAACCTAAGATCAAAGTGATTTTTGTCCCGTCGCTGCATCGCCCGCCTGTCGGGAATGGCTTTTGCTTTAGTAGCGGGGTAGAGCTTAGAGAGGAGCGAGATATGCAAATCGGTGTCGAAACTTCCAGGGCCGTGGAGAACAAGCGTCTGTTCGTGGTGGATGATGATGAAATCACCCGCGCGGCCCTGCAATTCATGCTGCACGACGAGAACGAGGCCCACGAGGTGCCCGACGTCGCCAGCGCCCTGAGCAAGAGCGAACACATGAAACCCGACGTGATATTGCTCGGCGCGGGTCTGGTGCAAAAAGAGGGCACAGAGGTGTTGAATCTGCTGAAGAGCCGCATACCGGGTATGAAACTGCTGCTGGTGGCGGACACTGACACCGATCCCCTGGTAATCGAATGCCGGCAAAACGGCGCCGACGCCGTGCTGGTCAAACCCCTCACCATCGAGGCGACGCGCAAACAGGTCGATCGTCTACTGGGTCGGATCAACCGCACAGTCATCCCCATCTACGGGGTGTGAGCGTGACCTTGGGGGAGGTGGGAGGCCACGGTGCCAATCTGGTAGGCATTCCTGCCGGCCTGCTGGGCAGCGCCGTGTTCAACGACTATCCGCAGCCGTTGCACATCGCGGGTGTGCGGGAACAGCATCACGAGCTGTTCGACGGCCTGACCCCCGCACCCGACGCCGCGCGCGCCTTCGACCGGTACATGGAAACAACCTTCAAGCTTGCATACGACAATGACCCGCCCAACGTGGTCAGACCGCGCCGTTTCCGCGCCGATTACCGTCGCCTGCTGCGCGGCTGGGGCTTCGACGCCAACTGCCGCGAAGGCGCCGTGCTGAAATCCTGGGTGGAAAGCCGTTTCGGGCTGTTCCCCACCTTCCACCGCCAGCCGCTCGACCGGGTCTCATCACCGGCGTGGAGCGGATACGTGGAGGAAAAGATGTCGAGCCGCTTCCACAACAACAATATCTTCATGCAGCTCGATCTCCTCTATGAATTCTGTCAGTGGGTGCTGGCACGCGACCGCGGCACCGGCCGCCACATCACCCTGTATCGCGGCGTCAACGATTTCATCGAACACCCGCTGCTACGCAGAAACCATGACAAGGAAATCACCGTACGGTTGAACAATCTGCTGTCCTTCACCGCAGATCGCCATATCGCCTGCGAATTTGGCGATACCATCCTCGAAGTACGCGTCCCCAAGGTCAAGATCGTGTTCTTCAGCGATCTGCTGCCGCACCACCCCTTGAAGGGGGAAGCGGAGTACATGGCCGTCGGCGGCGATTACCGCGTCAGCGTCAGCTATTTCTGACCACGACGACCAGGAATGGAATGATTTGATGACTATCATCACAACGGATTGGGACGCGGTACGGCGCCGCGCTCTGGGTGCCTATCTGGGCTTCGCCGTCGGCGACGCCCTTGGCGCGACCGTGGAATTCATGACGCCGCGGGAAATCGGTGCGCAATACGGCATGCACCGCGACATCATCGGCGGCGGCTGGCTCAAGCTCAAACCCGGCCAGGTGACCGACGACACCCAGATGGCGCTGGCCCTCGGCCACTCCATCGTCGCGAGCGGCGGATTCAGCGCGCGCGCGGCGGCGCAGGCCTTCGCCGCCTGGCTCAAGACCAAACCCGTGGACGTGGGCGCCACTTGCCGCCGCGGCATTCGCCGTTTCATCATCAACGGCAGCCTGGAGGCGCCGCCCGGCGACGGCGACGCGGGCAACGGCGCCTGCATGCGCAATCTGCCGGTGGCGCTGGCCAGCCTGGGCAACGCGCAGGACTTCACCCGCTGGAGCATCGCCCAGTGTCATATCACTCACAATCATCCCCTGTCCGACGCCGCCAGCCTGGCGCTGGGACGCATGGTGCAGCGCCTGTTGGTGGGCGAAGGCATCAAGGCCTGCCGCGTCGAAGCCAATCAGCTGGTCGCCACGCACCCCGTGTTCCGCTTCGAACCCTATCCGCGCCGCGCCTCGGCCTACATCGTCGATACCGTGCAAACCGTCCTGTATTACTTCCTGCGCAGCGACGACTTCGAGTCCTGTGTCACCCAAGTGGTAAACCGCGGCGACGACGCCGACACCACCGGCGCCCTGGCCGGCATGCTCAGCGGCGCGGCCTTCGGCGTGGACAATATCCCGCCTTACTGGTTGAAGAAACTCGAGAGGAACACCGTGCGACAAATCACCGCGCAGACCGAGGCGCTGTTGCGCCTTGCGCACAAAACGCCAAGCGAGGCGTAGGAATACAGCCATGGCAGAGATTTTCTTTTACGAAAAACCCGGCTGCGCCAACAACGCCCAGCAGAAACAACTGCTTAAGGCCGCCGGCCACACCGTCATCGTCCGCAATCTGCTGGCCGAGGCGTGGACCGCCGAGCATCTGCGCAGCTTCTTCGGCGAACTGCCGGTACGCGACTGGTTCAACCGCGCCGCACCGCGCGTAAAATCGGGTGAGGTCGATCCGGAGCGACTCGCAGCGGATGCTGGCTTGGAACTCATGCTGACCGATCCGCTGCTGATCCGGCGACCCTTGATGGAGTGTGAGGGACGGCGCCTCGCCGGTTTCGATGCCGGGCGCGTTGAAGCATGGCTGGGCACATCGCTCGAGCTTGAGGCACGTGGCGATTTGCAGACCTGTCGCCACAACCCAAGCACACCGCCATGTATACAAAAGGAGTGAGCATGCTCCGACTAGTACTCTCCCCTTCAAGGGGAGGGATAGGGTGGGGATGGGGTTTCGCGGAAGACATGAAATCATTGAGGCTTGCCAAATCAATCGTGCCGCATCTGCCATGACGCATAACACCGACCAAAACACCCAAAACGCCGCCGTCGTCACGGCCTACCACCAGCGCACCAAACACACCCTGGAACGCTACGCCGCCGGGCCCGAAACCCTGGACTGGACCATGCAGCCCGATCCCTTCCGCGAGTTCGCGGGCAGCCCGCGGGTCGTCCTGCCCTTGACCGCCGACCGACTGGCCACGCCCTACTCTTATATATATGAGAGCGTGGCGCGGCTGACGCCCCGTCCCGTGAGCCTCGCCTCCCTGGCCACGCTGCTGGAACTGTCCCTGGGTATTTCCGCCTGGAAGGAATACGGCCCCGACCGCTGGGCGCTGCGCTGCAATCCCTCCTCCGGCAATCTCCATCCCACCGAGGCCTATGTGTTGTGCCGCGGCGTGGACGGATTGGCGGACGGCGTCTATCACTATTTCAACCGCGAGCATGCCCTGGAGCAACGCTGCCGCGCCGCCCCCAGCCCGACGCCGCAGCCCGGCGGCGTCTGGATCGCCTTGACCTCCATCCATTGGCGCGAGGCCTGGAAATACGGTGAGCGCGCCTTCCGCTATTGCCAGCTCGACGTGGGCCACGCCCTCGGCGCCCTGCGCTATGCCGCCGGTGCCCTGGGCTGGCAAATAAAAATGCTGCACGGTTACAGCAGCGACGATCTCGCCGCGCTGCTCGGCCTGAACCGCGACGCGGACTTCGCCGGTGCGGAACGGGAAGCGCCCGATGTCCTGCTGGCGTTATTGCCGCAACCGAACAACGCAATGCAACCGCCGCCGTCCACGGCGTGCACCGAATGGCAGGGACAGGCCAACCGCCTCGACCCCCATCCCATGTACTACTGGCCGGTGATCGACGAAGTCGCGGCGGCCACCGCTCACGGGTTGCTCGCCGCCGAGGCCGTCGTTCATCCCGACTATCCGCCGCTGAACCACACCACCACCCAAAGCGCCGCGCAGCTCATCCGCGGGCGGCGCAGCGCGCAGCGCTTCGACGGCCGGTACGAGCTACCGGCTGCGGATTTTTATCAGATGCTCGATTGCCTGCTGCCGCGCGACATCGCGCCCTGGGATATCTGGGACTACACGCCCCGCCTCCATCCACTGCTGTTCGTGCACCGGGTCGCGGGTGTCGCGCCCGGCCTTTACGCGCTGCCGCGCAGCGCTGAGGGAGAAGCAGTCTTGCGCACGACCCTGCGCGAAGACTTCCAATGGCAACGGGTGACGGACTGCCCCGATCACATTCCACTGTATCAACTCGCCGCCGCCGACTGCGGCAAGCTGGCGCGGACCGTGAGTTGCCATCAGGCCATCGCCTCCCATGGCTGTTTTTCGCTGGGCATGGTGGCGGAATTCGCCGACGTGGTGAGCCAGTCACCTTGGCGCTACCGGCAACTGCACTGGGAAGCGGGCCTGCTCGGGCAAGTGCTGTATCTGGAGGCCGAGGCCGCGGGTATCAGCGGCACGGGCATCGGCTGTTTTTTCGACGACGCCGTCCATGAGCTGCTCGGCCTGCACGGCCTGGGCCTGCAAACCCTTTACCACTTCACGGTGGGACGCGCCCTGCACGACGCGCGCATCACCACTCTACCGCCCTATCCTGAGCGGGCGGCACAACCATCGGAGCATGCCACATGAACAACACTATCCTGCCCCTCTGGCTGGCACAACACGGTTTTACCGGCAAGGACCTCAATGCCGTCGGCGCCAGCGGCCTCACCCCGCTGATGCGCGCCGCGCGCCAGGGCGACCTCGACAAGATCGACGCCCTGCTGCAACTCGGCGTCGATCTCGCCGTCCGCAATGGCGACGGCAACAACGCTCTATGGTTCGCCTGCGTGGGTGAACACTTCGACGCCATCGCCCTGCTGCTCGAACGTGGCATCGACATCGACAATCAGAACGACAACGGCGCCACCTGCCTGATGTACGCCGCCTCCACCAGTAAGGACACGGTGGTACAAACCCTGCTGGCAGCCGGGGCGAACGACAAGCTCAAATCCCTGGACGACTTCACCGCACTGGATGTGGCGGCGACGCTCGACTGCCTGCAACTATTGCGCAAGACCGCCACGGCATGAAATGCTTGGCTACATCTCCCTCTCCCCGGGGAAGTGAGGCGGAAAAGTTTATCTCCCTCTCCCTTAGGGACCTCGGCGCCCCCTTGAGGGATAGAGGGTCGGGGTGAGGACGATCTAATTAAACACAAGTCGATAATCCTTTCACCGCCATTCGGACCCAACCCATGCAGATAGAACCCATCGGTATCATCCACTCCCCTCACCACAACAAGGACGACTGTCCGATCCAGCCACCCTGCGCCGCCACGACGCCGGGCAAGGTGGAAGTCTTCGAGCAATACCAGGAGGGTTTGAAAGATATCGAAGGCTTTTCACATATTTACCTGCTCTATCATTTCGACCGTTCCGGCGACGTCCAACTGGTCCGGCCAACCTTCCTCGACGACCAGCCGCACGGCATCTACGCGTCGCGGCATCCCTGCCGTCCCAACGGTATCGGCCTGTCCATCGTCAAACTGATCAAGCGCGACGGCAACTTGCTGGAAATCTCTGGCATCGACATTCTCGACGGCACCCCGCTGCTGGACATCAAACCCTACATCCCGCGCTTCGACCTCGTCACCGATGCGACCGAAGGCTGGCTGACAGGCAAGGAGTGGCGACCGAAACCGCAAGGTAGAGAATAGATGACTCATCCAAACCGTGTCATTAAATGATATACACGATGCCTTGAATTAGATCTGTTAGTTTAAGCCGAGACACTATGTCCGAATTCGGCTGCGACCAGTTGAGATCGCTGCCAAGAGCGGACGTTATCCCATTGCCCGTTCCGGGATCGCTTTTCGGGCCGAAATAACGGAGACGTCAGGAAACAATCCATAAGCTAGGCTATTATAAAGAGCGCTTCATCAATGATGCGAGTTGACCGCGAGGCCTGTTGATTGACCCGCTTGACATTTCGGCAAAAGAGCTTGAATAAATGTTTTTAAGAAAATTGCTGGCCGCCGTTTTCATGCTGTCCATAATAGTTGGATGCCACGATGCAAGCGATGCCGACACATCCAGTGATTTTGTTGTCACCCTAAGAACACTCGATAAATTCGGCCAAGATGCAACATCTTTTGTTCAGGGGGAAAACATCACTATCGTCTTATCAATTAAAAATGTCTCCGCAGAAACGAAAACTCTGAATTTTGGAAGTGGGGAGCAATATGATTTTATTGCCAAAGATGCCAATGATACTATCGTATGGAGATGGTCGATGGGCAAGCTCTTTATAGCAGCCTTTACATCCTATGACATTGCGCCAAGTGATACTCACACGGTTACGACCACATGGGACCAAATGACCCCTGCCGGGGTGTTGCCAGTCGGGAACTACACATTGGAAGCGGTTGATATAGGTATTAGTACGATTCCGAAGCAAGACTTCAGCATAATTTGAGAAGTATGACGATTTAATTACCTTAAGTTGAAACCGATTCCTTTTTTGCCTAGGGAGAGGCAAATGGCCGGGTTGGTTTGACGGTCTTCCCTTCGAACAAATCGGCGTCTCGTTTGAGCGCATCGTATAAATAAGCCATCAGCGCCTTGACTCTGGCGGTGTGGCGCAGGTCGGGGTGAGTCAACAGCCATAATTCCAGCGTTAACGGCTCGATGGAGTCGGTCACGCGCATCAGCCTTTTATCCCTATCGCCTAGATAACAGGGCATCAGCGTCACGCCCATGCCTTCGGCTGCGGCATTGATTACCGCTATTGCCAGGCTACTTGAGAAGATGGTGCGCGCTTCACCTTGCCCTCTTTTTTTCCAAAGCATGGGGACCAGCCATTCCACTGTTCCGGAAATCAGACTCCAATCGAGTTCGGCCAGCGGGATGCCTTCCTTGTCTGCTAGGTATTGCGGCGAGGAAAACACCGCGAAGCGGAAGTCGCAGATCTTTCTTCCCAGGCTGGTATCCGGTGGCTTACGGGTGGCGCGAATCGCGATATCCGCCTCGCGTCGCCCGAGATCGAAAGCGGCAATGTTCCCGGTCACCTCAACGGTGACGTCAGGATGCCGGCGGCAGAATTCGGCCATCAGTTTGGGCGCGATCTGGGTCGCCAATCCCTCCATCGCCGTCACGGTGATTTTTCCCTGCAGTCGCATGTCCTGGCCCAGCACTTCGCGGCCGAGCGCGTGGACTTCGGCTTCGATGCGCTCGGCGTATTGCATGGCCGTGCGCCCCGCATCGGTCATGGCGTAGCCTTCGGGCAGGCGCTCGAAAAAGCGCACCCCGGTCTTGTCCTCTATGGCGTTGAGCTTGCGGAAAACCGTGCTGTGGTTGTTGCCGAGGGTGCGCGCGGCGCCGGAGAGGCTGCCGGCCCGGCATATCGCCAGAATGACTGCCAAATCACTCCATTCCAACGCCTCAGGCTGGCGATTTACGGCGGCTTGAATCGGGAACAGGCTCATTATTTCAATCTATTCAATTAGTTGCCGATATTTGCATTTTTGCAAGCTTATATTTCAATTATAGGTAATTCTATTGCGATTTCAATCAGCCTACGATCACTCCCGTAGCAACGATAACCCACAACGAGGAGAGACGACATGAGCAAATTTACCATCGACGGTTTTGCCGCAGGGTGCAAACAGGCCATGGCCGGCGCCGCCGACCGCGAACTTGCCGCCAAAACCTGCTTAGAAAAGGTGTTGCAGGAAAACGATTTGACCGAAATAGCCGAGGTTCTCGATGCCGCCATCCCCCCAGGCGCCGACGTGGGCGAAATGATCGTTCACACGTCTCCCGAGCTGACCATGCTATACGCACGGGTACCGGCGCGCTTTGAAAGCGGCATTCACAATCACACGGTGTTTGCCTGCATGGGTCAACTCGAAGGCCGCGAAGTCAGCACGGTTTACAAGAAAGCCGCAGGCGAGCAGCGCCTCGCCGTAGCCGAAACACTCACCGTCCACGCCGGTAGTGTGATGAGTTTGCCGGCCGATGCCATCCATCACATCGAAAACCCGGACAACACCGTCGCGCGGTCGCTGCATATTTACGGCGGCGATTTCGGCGCCGTCATGGACGAGCGCAGCCTGTGGGACGCCGACGATCACCAGGAAAAGGGGTTCAGCTTTCAGGAATTGATCGAACAATCCATCAAGACCATGAAGGCCCATCGCAACCAGATCGGCCTGGAGGCCGTGGCCAAGGCCATTCCCGCCACGCGTCCGTTCATCGACGGCTAGACCACTAACCCCACTGATAGGAGATCAACGCCATGAAACCACTTTATACAGCAATGATGTTGGGCACCGTGCTCGGACTTGCGGGCATGACCGGCCACGCCGAATCCACGGCCAAGAGCACGACGAGCGGAACTGTCGTCGACACCCTTTTGAAAAGGGGACTGGTAGTCGCGCCGGGCACAGATGTGATTATCGATCGCGTCACCCTGCCGCCCGACATCACCTTGTCGAGGCGTTGGCATCCCGGCGAGATGTTCGTCTACGTCATGAAAGGCACCGTCACAGTGTCCCCGGACGGCAAGGACGAGATTGTCGGCAAAAAAGGCGACGTCGTCGACGTACCGTTCAAGCAGGTGTATGCGGCGCGAACGAACGGCGAAGGCGCGCAACTGTTGCTCTTCCGCGTCCACGAAGCCGGGCAACCGATACGCGTCAAAGTGGAAAATGAAGATCCTTAGGCGTTCGCCGCTTACGGCTGTCCCACCTCGCTGGAGGCACGCACAAGCAATCAAAGGGGTCAGACTCAACGCTGTCCCACTTACAAACATTTATATTGCATCAACTCAATGATTGGCCTTAATTCGCTGGCTGTATCAAGGTAAGTCTACATAAAATAATGAACGGCCGTATCAATCTTGCGTTCCTTCTCCCTTCGGCAGAAGGCGAGGTTGAGGGGATTTAAATCAGGGCATTGGCTTGATTTTATCCCGTCACCCCGCGCCTCTCCCGGAGGGAGAGGGAGTAACTCGGACAGCAGTGGGTCAGACTCGGCTGAATCTCCATGGCATCGCTAATAAATTCCAATTGGACCTGATACTCGGGCCTACGCTGTAGCCGTTATCTCTTCCAGAAATCGACTGGTGAAACGCGCGACGGCATCCCAATCGGTATATTCATGATCGCGGCGGGTATCGGTGCTGCCACCTTCGCGCTTGGTGATCATTTTCATGATGAAGCGGGTGATGAAATTATACTGTGTATATTTCACGGCACCGGCGAAGGTCTCGCTGAGGGTCGGGCGCCAGCGGGTGGAGTTGGTAAAGCGTACGCCGTAATTCCTGGCCTCTGCGCGCTCATCGGCGTTTTGGCTCTGGATTGCCATGCATACGGTGAAGAATGCAGAGGGTACGTCACTAAGCCAGTCACGGTGAATCGTGACAAATTTACGAAGATATGCCGGATAGCTGCCCATATGAATGGACCCACCCACGATGGCCGCGTCAAAGCCGTCTATGGCAAAACCGGTTTGAATCTCTTTAGTGGAATAAGTACTGGCCTGCAGGCCCTGCTTGCGAATGATTTGCGCGATGCGCTCGGCTATCTTGGCCGTTTGCCCCTCCTTGGATCCATATACAATCAGGACATGCATTACCTGCCTCCTGGAGAAGTGCGCGGAAAGCGGGACGGAACAGAGTTATTTCCTCCGGCCATATTGGAATTGTAGATCAAAAGATATATTCGTTCTCATTTCTCCATGATATTTTCATTATCACTAAACTTTCAGGCAGTTGCCGCCACTGCCTGTCCCGCCTCGCTGGCGACTTGGATGATCGCGCGCACGAATTCCTCCAGTGGCACATCGACCCGCTGAATGTTCTGCTCCGCCAGAAAGCGCTTCTCGTTCTTGGTCGGCTCCTCCGGCAATACCGCCCAGTGCTTGTCCGACGAGCGCTTCATGGTCTGACGGGCGAAGCTGCGTTCCAGTTGATTGGCGAACCGACAACCCAGGAATACGAAATTGCGGCCGGTACGCCGTTGCTGCACCACGGCGGGGATGGGGGTCTGGATGTCGATCTCGGTGAGCACCTCGACGTAGTCGGAATCCGATACCAGGAAGTTGCGCGTTGGGGAGATGGAGCCCAGCGGCTGATACACTACCGTGCTCCAGTCTTCGACCGCCGCCTCGTCGGCCTCGTTGCCGTCGGGGAGATAGTTCTTGGTCCAGGTTCCGAAATGTTCGGCCTGGCTGAGTCCCTGGATGCAACCCCAGCCATCCCGGCTCTTAAGGGCGGTTGCCATTGCGTTGTCGTACCACACGTCGACAACCAGCGGCAGCTTGTTCAAAGCGGCGATAAAACGATGCAGGTCCGTCGGCAGCGCGTCGATTTGAAACGCCTCGGCCATCAGATTTACCACGGTCTTGCGATGCTTGAAGTTTTCGATGAACTGCGCCGCCGCGGTGAGGTTGTTTTTGATCTTGTGTGGAACACTGGCCTTGGCCGTGAGGCGCTGTACCAAGTCCTCGGGCGTAGACGGTACGTCGGCGTTGGCCGGGTCCAGTGCCAGCACTTCCGGTCCGAGAAACGGAATCACCTGCCCGCCGGACAGGCCGCGCGCGATCTCTTCTACCACTGCAGACAGTTCGCTCATGACTAGGCCCCTTTGCCGTTGTTCCAGGGCGTCTTCGCCGTGCTGAGTTGCTCGCCGGACAAGCGAAACAGTCCTCGCCCACCGGAATACGTCTTGTAGCTGTCACCATTGTTCTGGCTCAGATGGTTGAACCAATCCTGGGCGCTCGCCGCGGCCGGCCGCTCGCCGATCTCCGTGACCGTGCCGTTGGGGGCGAAACGCACATGTATCATGATCTGGTCGTTTTCCATTGTGGTGCTCCTTTGCGATTCAAAATTACGCTAAGTAAACCCTCATCAAGTTCTATTCCGTCATTCCGGCGAAGGCCGGAATCCAGGATTTCTAAGGTTCCGGACCCCGGCTTTTGTGCCCTTTTGGGTACTTGTGCCCATTTGGGTATTCGCCGGGGTGACGTATTAATCAGAAACCCCTGAGTAAATCATTTCCCCTCACCCTGATTATTCCCGCCGGCGTGCACTAAAACATCGTGCACCCGTTCAGCGGGGAAAAGGTTCACTGGACCTTTTCCTGTATCCGCCTCACCTCCCACAAGAAGAGGGAATTTTCAGCATGCCGTTACAGCCCCGAACTGAAACCCAGCAACTCAACCGTGACGTCCTCGCCACCCAAGGTTACCTGGCAGGCGAGCCGCGATTTGGAGCCGACGCCGACGATGGTATCCAGCTTTTCGTTTTCCGCACGCTGAATCTTGGAGACGCTCTTGCGGCCGTCGTGGATAAAGATATGACAGGAACCGCACTCCACGTTGCCGTCACACTTGTGGGTAAAGGTATCGTCGGCGGCGAGGATCGCATCGAGCAGTCGCGCGCCTTCGGCGGCTTCCACCTTGTTGCCGGCGGGGAGAATGGTCAACATGGGCATGGTCTTACTCCTTGATTGATTAGTGGATAACTATCCCGGGCTTCGCTGCGCTCAGCCCGGACTACATTCATAAGTAAATCGCCGAGCCGGCGCCGACGTTCACCGACGCGTCCTTGGCGGTCTGGACGATAAAGCCGATCTGTTCCTCCGCCAGGTGACCGTGAAAGGGCAGTGCCAGGATGCGGTCCGCCACTTTTTCTGTCACCGGACACTCGCCCTTGCGATGGCCCTTGTCCAGATAAAAACGCTGCAGATGCAAGGGCTGACAAAAGGCGGCGGCCTCCACGAATTCGACGCGCAGATCGTCGATGATGGCGTCGCGGCTGCTGCGGGTGAAGCGCGTCCCCAGGTGCACCAGATACAGGAACCAGTGGACCTCGTCGACCTCGGGCGCGACATATGGGTCCTTGATGCCTTCGAAGGATTTGACGTAATCGAAGTAATTACGCTCGATCTGCTTGCGTCGCGCCAGGATCTCATCGATGCGCCGCAACTGTGCCAGCCCCAGCGTGGCACTGACGTCGCTCATGCCCGCCTGGTGGGGCAGGCGCGCGGTCACGCTGACGGAAAAGCGCTCGTCCAGGCGGCGCGCGCGATGGGTACGCAGGGCGGCGGCGATGTCGGCGTCGTCGGTGACGATCATACCGCCTTCGCCGCACACCAGGGGCCCCGGCTGCGAGAAGTCGAATATGGCGCAATCGCCGAAGCTCCCCACCGGCCTGCCGGCATAGCGCGACCCGATGGCCTCGGTGGAATCCTCGAGCAGCAGTATGGAGCGCAGCTCGGCCAGGGTACGCAACGCATGCCATGAGGCGGGATGGCCGTTGGTATTCCCGGCGATGACGGCGCGCGTCCGCGCGCTGAGCTTAGCCTCCACCTTCTCCGGGGAGATTGTCCCCGACCAATAATCGATGTCGGCGAACACCGGCGTGGCGTTGCTGATCGACACCGCGTGGGCGATCTGATGCCAGGAATAGGGCGAAACGATCACCTCGTCGCCGCGGCCAATGTCGTAGGCGCGCAGGCACAGTAGCAGTCCCAAGCTGCCGCTGGCCACCGCCACCGCGTGCTTGCGTCCCACAGAGGCGGCGAACTCCTCCTCGAATGCCGCCACTACCGGCCCTTGCGACAGGCGCGGCGCCTTGAGTGCCTCGGTGACGGCATCGATCTCCGCCATGGAGATATCCGGGTCGGACAGGAGAATGTTGTCCTCGTTCATGCCCGCGCTCCCTGTCGCTTGGCCATCACGACACCCGTGGCCGCCGCCGGATCGGCGGTCAACTGCACGCAGTGATCCCGCGCGTCGATCAGATACAGATCGAATTGCGCATAGCTGCGAAACGGCGTCTCGCCGCGCATGTCGATGGCGTCGCAGCGTGTCAGGGTCACGCCGGGAAACTCGGCGCGAAACGCCGCGACGTTGCCACCCGCCGGATCGGCCAGGAGGAATTGCTCGATGTTCTGCAGTTGTCCTTCGTTTAGTGCCATATTCCGCTACCTAGTAGATAAAACTACCTTCTCCCTGAGGGAGAGGGGACCAAGGATGATTGTATGCGGGAAACCTGCGATTCATTCCTATTCCGTCATTCCGGCGAATGCCGGAATCCAGGCTTATCAAGACGCCGGACCCCGGCTTACACCGGGGTAACGGATAATGCACAGATTCCATATGATCCTAATCGCCCAACCGGCGCGCCTCCACCGTGATGGGCAGGCGCGTGTCCTGGGCCATCTGCGGCAACGCCAGCTTCCAGCCGTTGCCCAAGGTGATGGTGCCGCCCCACATCTCCGCTTTATCCATGGAGACGATGGGCTCCTCCAGATCCTTCTTGGCAACATAGGCCGACAGCTCGCCCGCCTTGTTCTTGCGTATCATTACCTTCATTTCTGCACTGCTCCTACTCTGAATATATGTATACGGCTTCTGGCTCAGGCCGCGTCCGCCACCCCCGACGCGATAATCGTTGACAATAAATCGAGCACCCGGTCCACCTCCTCGAGAGTGTTGTAGCGCCCCAGGGAAAATCGGATGGAGGCCTGCGCCGCTTCGGGCGACAGCCCCATGGCGGTCAGGACATGGGAAGGTTCCGTACCTCCGGCGCTGCACGCGGCACCTTGCGACACGCACACGCCGGCCTGATCGAGTTTCTGCACGATGGCCTCGCCATTGAGATCGCCGAAGCGGATGTTGCTGGTGTTGGCGAGACGTTCTCCGTTCGCGCCATTGATGCTCGCGAAAGGAAAGCGTTCCAGCACGCCGGTCTCGAGTCGCTGACGCAGCGCCGCCATTTGCGGCATTTCGGTACACAAGCCGTCCCGAACCAATAGCGCGGCTATACCCAGGCCGATAATCCCGGAGACGTTCTCGGTACCGCCGCGCCGGCCACGTTCCTGATGGCCGTACAACAGCGGAGGCAGCTTCAAACCCTTGCGCATATACAGGACCCCCACCCCTGAGGGGGCATACAGCTTGTGTCCGGACAAGGTCAGCAGGTCCACCGGCGCGGTCGCGACATCGAGGGCTAGCTTACCCGCCGCCTGCACCGCGTCGCTGTGGAACAGCACCCCCCGGGCCTTGACCCGCCGCGCGACCTCCGCAATGGGAAACACTACACCGGTCTCGTTGTTGGCCCACATCAAGCTCACGAGCGCGGTCTCTTTACAGATTGCCTCTTCAATCTGCGATGGATCGAGACGGCCGGCTGCGTCCACCTCCAGATAGGTGACCCGCACCCCGCGTGTCTCGAGGTGTTTGAACAGCAACAGCAGGGAGGGGTGCTCCACCGTACTGGTCACGATGTGATTCTTTTCCGGCGCCATCGCCAACGCGCCCAGTACCGCTGCATGATTGCCTTCCGTACCGCCGGCGGTGAAGACAATCTCCGCCGGGTGCGCATTCAGCAAACTCGCCACCTGAACGCGCGCTTCCTGCATGGCGCGCTTGGCCAGCTCGCCGGCGCCGTGCTTGCTGGATGGGTTACCGTAGCCGCTGTCCAGGTAGTCGTATACGGCGTCGACGCTTTCCGACGCCACCGGTGCGGAGGCGTTGTAATCGAAATAGATCATATCGTTGGTTGGTGGTCTGTCGCTCATGGCCAGAACATCCGCAGCGGGTCGCATTTCAACACTTCCAGGGCGTCCAGGAGACTGGTCATCGCGGCATAGGATTCCCATTGGTCCAGGTGGTGATTTTTGCGATAAAGGCGCCACCTACCCTCGCCCGGGACATATTCGAGCTGCGCGATATCGATGACCCCGCCTTCCTTGTCGATATTGCGCGAGCAACATGGGCTCTCGACGCGATAGCCGTTATACATCGGATAAACGCGAGGTAAAACGTAACGGTAACGCTCACGGTCGGCGAGAGCGCGTTCGATGCGCTTGCAGTCCAACTCATTGGGGTGAGGACTAACCAGCGACGTCGTGGAATGCTGTGTCGTGGTTGCCGTATTCATCATCGCCCCGTTACTCGACCGCAATCTCTTCTTCCAGACATCCCACCACATTGCCTGCCCCAAATTCCACCATATATACCGGCACCCCGGACTCGACATGCGTACCCACCTGCACGATCTCACCGCGATCACCCTCATGCACCAGTAACGCATCGGCTGGCCGGTCGGGATAAGATCCGTCATTGTACAAATCGCTCGCCGCGCGGATGTGCTGCCCCCATTGATATTTGGGAATGCGCATATCCATCATGCCCCCTCCTCCACGATCTCTTCCTCTACCGCTTCCAGTTCCTTGCCCTTCATGCCCACGCGATAGCCGCGGCTGTAAAAATCCACTCCATAGATATAGAACTGCTGGAGGAAGCTGCCGATGCTCGTTACATATCCTTCCTCACCCTTCTTCACCAGAATCTCGCCGATCTCCTTGCCGGGAAAGGTGCCGTCGTTGCGGATACTCTTGCGCGAGCGCACCTTTTGCCCGTAATCGAAGCGCGGTGGGCGTTCCAATTCCACGGAGTCACTGTCGCGATTTATGTTCATATTTCGCTCCTCGTCACAAAGCTTCGTCGTCGCGGGCTGCGGTAACGGCGTTCCACAGCCGTTGGGCGACGCGCTCGCGCACCATGGGGTCTTCGTCACCGCGCATCTGTACCAGGCATTCCGCACCGGCGCGGTTCGCCACCTCGTAGCGCACCCGCCAGTCGGGATCGTGGCGCATCCACACCAGTTGCTCCGGCGACATCCGTGCTGCGACCTGCACGCGCACGCCGCCGTCCTCGTCCATGGCCATGGTCATCAACCATTCATTTCCGATGCGCTGCGCCACCACGCGCCGCACTTCCGAATCCTCGTCGCGCAGCATGAATGGCAGCAGGTAGGGCGTAATGCGGCGCGCCACATTCTGCCGCACGTAGTAATCCGCGTCCCTCATCATGGCGATCAGGTCCGTACCTTCGAGCCGAGCGGCGACGCGGATGCGCACCTCGCGGCTGACGTCGTTGCGCAGCCGCAGCAGATAACGAACCGGCAGGCGCTGCGCTGCGTTCCAGCGCACGGTGTCGTCCGGGTCGTCCAGCAATCGCGGCAGGTGAAACAGGCCGGCGTATTTGGAGGCGACCGCGCGCACCTCGAAGTAGGGATGGTCGAGACTGGCATCGGCCAGCGCGGGATTGCTCGCGAAGAAGCGGTCGATGCGGCGTGCGTAGCGGTCCCGAACGCAGGCGCGCAGCGGTTCGCAGCGACCCACCTGGCGCAGGCAGGCATAGCGGCAGGTTTCGCAGCGTATCTCGTTTCCCTGCCAATCCAGCGACTCGTCAATGTCAGTCTTCATAGTCGTCTTTACCCATCCGATCCAACACGTTCAACAATACCTTGCCCCCGAGTTTGTCCTGCGGATCCAACTCCAGCAGCTTGGTGGTGACGGCGCGGCCCGCCTCCAAATCGCCGAGGCGCATGTGCAGATAGGCATAGGCCTTGAGTGTGAACAGATAAAAGCGCGGCATCACCGCGTCGTAGCTGCCGAACTCAGCGTCCTGCGCACGCACCTCGCGCCAGTCGCCGGAAACCCCGATGCGCGCCGCGGCATCTTTCAGGCAGTGCACTGCCACTCCCAGTGCATCCTGCAGACGCCCTTTGTAGAAGTAGAAGCGATACAAACCAATATGCACGGCGACGTGCCACGGCGCCAGGTTGATGGCGTTGCGCAGATGCGCCTCGGCGACACTATCCTGGTGATAGGCTTTACCCGCGAGACGCAGCTCCCGCTCCGCGTCGGCGGGCAGCCCAGCGCCGAAGCAGGCATAGTCCGCTGCTGCGGGATTCAGTACTGCGTCGTTGTCCAGGTTCATGTCTACGTCTCCGCCCTTATGTCCCTCTCCCTTAACGAGAGGGAAGGGTGAGGGGATAAAACGAACACGTCCCGGTTGTTTCAACTCCCCTTAACCCGTCCCCTTATCCCGACCTTCTCCCCGAGGGAAAGAGAGATAACTTCAATGCTTGCGTCCGATGCTGGTGACGTCGATCGTCGTCGTCCCCGGACTCGCGCTGCTGCACGCGCAGCTCGCAGCCTTGGGGTCGATGAAGGTCAGACCGCTGCTCATGGGCGTGTCGGCGAAATCAATGGTCACGCCCTCCAGCAGCAGGCGGCTTTCGGCGGGCAGAAACAACTTCACGCCGCTGATTTCCACCACACTGTCACCGGCGGCAGGCTGCGCCTCGACACTGAATTCCGCGGCCAGTCCGGAACAGCCTCCGGTGCTGACCTGCAAACGGAATCCGGCACCCTCGCCGACACCGCTGAACCGCACCATGCGCTGGATGAATTTTTCCGCGCCGGGAGTAATCGTCACATTCATGACTTCGCTCCTAGGCGTTTGCCTGATAGCGTGGATAGGACGTATCGATCACACAGGTATCGTCCACCGGACACACCGCCACGCACTGTGCATCGTCAAAGTAGCCGATGCACTCGGTGCATTTCTTGGGGTCAATCACATAGGTATCGTTCTTGAATCGGATGGCGTTGTTGGGACATTCCGGTTCGCACGCGGAACATGCAGTGCACTGTGATGTGACGATTTTATATGCCATTGCTGTGTTACTCCTTTACTGGTTTTACTATTAAGCTACATCTTTAGGCGGCGGTATACGCCCCTTGACGGATAGTGGCGTCGCCCTTCTCCGCATGCGCGATTTCGCCGCTCTTCACCCTGCCCAGATAATCCTTGAAGTAGGCGATGGCCGACTGTTCAATGAACTCGTGGGCATATTTATCCACCGGGTCGATCCCGGCCTTGCTCAATTCATCGCGAGGGCAGCCGCCGATCTTGGCCACGAACACCGCGCTGCAATCGGCGATGGCACGGGTGATGGTGTCCAGTGAGTCCTCCTCGCCGTAGCCGCCCTGACAGTAGAGATCAACGCGGCGGTGACCGACAAACTTCGCGCCGCCCGTGCTGAGTTCGTAGATCTGGAATTCCTTGGCGTGACCGAAGTGCTCGTTGATACGCCCGGAACCTTTGGTCGCCACTGCGACGAGGATCTTGATATTGCTGTCTTCGCCGGCCAATTCCAGCAATTCCTCGCCCTTGGCCGCCACCTTTTCCTGACGCTCCTTTTCCACCATTTCCTGGTAGGCCTTGCGCGACTCGGCGTCGTACTGCACATCCATCTCCATGATCTTTTCGGTGGTGAACTCTGCGGAACGATCCTCGCCCAGTAGGCCCACGGCATCAGCGCGGCACTGGCGACAGTGACGCATCATGTTCATCTCACCCTCGCAGCGGTCCTGCAGCGCCTTCAATTCCTGCGCCGTGGGACCGCGCTGGCCGTTCAAGCCGAAGACGGTGCCGTGCTCGGGCGCGGAGATCAGCGGCATGATGTTGTGGAGGAAGGCGCCGCGGGACTTCACCGCCTTGTTGACTTCCACCAGGTGGTCGTCGTTGATGCCCGGGATCATAACCGAGTTGACCTTGCACAGGATGCCGCGTTCGGTGAGCATCTCCAGACCGCGCAACTGGTGCTCGCTGAGGATACGCGCCGCGTCGATGCCCTTCCAGCGCTTGTTCTTGTAGAATATCCAGGGATAGATGTGTTGCCCGACTTCCGGATCGACCATGTTGATGGTGATGGTGACGTGGTCGATGTTGTACTGCGACAAGCGCTCTACGTGCTGCGGCAACGCCAGGCCGTTAGTGGACACACACAGCTTGATGTCGGGCGCGGTCTCGGCCACCAGCTCAAAGGTCTTGAAGGTCTTGTCGGGATTGGCCAGCGGGTCACCCGGTCCGGCGATGCCCAGCACCGTCATCTGCGGAATAGTGGATGCCACCGCCAATACCTTCTTCGCCGCCTGTTCGGGGGTGAGCTTCTCGCTCACAACGCCGGGACGCGATTCATTGGCGCAGTCGTACTTGCGATTGCAGTAATTGCACTGGATGTTACAGGCCGGCGCCACCGCCACGTGCATGCGCGCGAAATGATGGTGGGCCTCTTCGCTGTAACAGGGATGGTTCTTGACCTTATCCCAGATTTCGGGTGGCAGGTCGTTCTCGCCCGCACCCGAGCCGCAGCTCGCTTTACCGCTGCCGCCCGACGTACCGCAACCCTTGTGTTCGGCCATCTTCTGCATGATTTCGCCCGACGGCTGGGCCACTTCAACGCCGATATCGCTCACTCCTGAAGTCTCCTGCATGGCTTGGGCTCCTTAATCACATTGTTCGTGTATTTGCTGTGCCCACGACATATTCCCTTGCACGGGTACGTCGATGGTGATGGAGTTGACGTTACAACTACCGTGCCATCTAGCTAAGTTACTTATAGATATAAAAATTTAGCGCCAACCGGCAATGCGGCCCTGTTGCGAAAGCGACGAAGCGAAATAGGATGTAGCAGGTTTGTTACAAATGCGACAGGGCCGCGGCCCCGTACAGTCACAAACGTTTGAGCGGGATATTGTACTTGTGCAGCGCGTAACTGATCTGCCGTGGGGTGAGGCTGAGCAGGCGCGCGGCCTTGGCCTGCACCCAGCCGCATTGGTCCATGGCCCAGATCAGGCGGTCGCGCTCCGAGGCAAAAGCCGGAGGCTCCACATCCTTCGTTTCCTCTAAAGATGCGGGCGCCTGTGGTGCGGGGCCGAGCCCCGCCGTGATCGCCGCGATGGGGACAGCCTGGGTCGCCAAGCCATAGCTTTGGATGGCCAGGGAAAAACATTTGCCCTGCTGACACGGCAGGTCCACATCTTTGATCACGTCGCCGCGGGTCATGGTCGCGGTGCGTTCGACACAATTCTCCAGTTCGCGCACATTGCCGGGCCAGTTGCAGTTGAGCAGTACCTGCAGCGCCTCCGGCGTGACGGTCAGCTTGCGGCGATTCTCTTTGTTGAACTTTTCCAGATAATGTTCCACCAGCAAGGGAACGTCTTCGCGCCGCTCGCGCAGCGGCGGCAGGAAGATCGTGACCACGTTGATGCGATAATACAGGTCCGCCCGGAACTCACACTTTGCCACCGCCTCCTCCAGGTTGCGGTTGGTGGCGGTAATCAGCCGCACGTCGACCTTGATAGGCTTGTTGCCGCCCACACGCTCGAACTCCCGTTCCTGCAGCACTCGCAGCAGCTTGGTTTGAAATGCCGCTGAGATGTCCCCGATCTCATCGAGGAACAAGGTGCCGCCGTGTGCCATTTCGAAACGTCCCTTGCGTTCCTGGGTGGCACCGGTAAAGGCCCCCTTTTCATGGCCGAACAGCTCGGATTCGAGAACCGTCTCAGACAGCGCCGCGCAGTTGACCCGGATAAATGGTTTGTCTTTTCTCGGGCTTAAGTAGTGGATGGCGCGCGCGATCACTTCCTTGCCAGTACCGCTCTCGCCACGCAACAACACGGTGGAGCGCCCGGGTCCGGCTTGATGGACTTCGGCAAACACCTCCTGCATACGTTTGCTCTGGCCGATGACATTGTCCAGGCGATACTTGCCGCGCAGCTCTTTCTGCAAGCGGTTCTTTTCCTCCAATAACTGCTCGCGCTCCGCCGCCACACTACGGTGCAGAAGCACCGTCTGGCTGATGAGATTGGCCACCATGCTCAAAAAGCGCACGCTGCCCTCGAAGTTGCCGGGTTCGCCGTCCAGCTCTCGGTCGACGCTCAGCACGCCGATGGTCTCGCGACCCACCTTGATGGGGACACCGATGAACGCTACCACCTGACCCGCAACCAGACGCCGCGAGCCGGTACGATTCAAGAACAGAGGTTCTTTGGCCACATCGGGGATCACCATGGGCGAGCCGCTCTTCATGATCCGCCCGGTTATTCCCTCCCCTCTGCGGTAGCGCCCGCGCTCCACTTCCTCTTCAGACAGCCCGGATGCACTGACAACGTGCAATTCGCCGCTCTCCTGCACCAGACTGGCCATGCCGCGCCGCATCTTCAAATGCGAAGAGAGGACGCTCAACACCTCGCGCAGCGTCAGCCGCAAATCCAAGGATGAACTGAGTATCTTGCTGATTTCATATATCGCACCCAGTTCCAGATTAGAGTCACTCTTCGCCAGCTTGATCGCGGCCTTGCTCATCTGCCCACTCCAAAGACGTATAGCACCGAAAATGAATTCCACGGTATGACAGTCTAGCTAGAGCAATTTCCATTCCAGTTGTGAGTAAATTTGACTAATTCCCTCCGGTAATGGAATTTTCCGCACCAGCACAGGCGTCTCGGCGGACGCAAGGTTCCTGCACGTCCCAGACACATTTGTAGGAAACACGACAAATCCCTACATGAGAACTATGGGATCGCATGACGCGCTTATCCCACTCCTCCGCGCCATATCAATGAGTTAATAACTCGATGGCCGATCTGGCATAACAGTTGCCCTAAGTGAGTCAGGACTCAACCCGGATGTGCCCGACCATGTCAGACACCCACAGCAACGCGCCGATCTACCTGGACTACTCCGCAACAACGCCCGTCGACCCGCGTGTGGCGGAAAAGATGATGATCTATCTCACCGAGCGGTTCGGTAATCCCGCCAGTCGTTCCCACGAGTACGGCTGGCAGGCGGACGCCGCGGTGGAAGAGGCGCGAGAACAGGTCGCCGCGCTGGTGCAGGCCGATTCCAAGGAGATCGTCTGGACCTCCGGCGCCACGGAGTCCAATAACCTCGCTATTAAGGGCGCCGCCCATTTCCATCGTGCCAAGGGCCGCCATGTGATCACGGTCAAGACCGAGCACAAATCGGTGCTGGACACCATGCGCGAACTGGAACGCGAGGGCTTCGAAGTGACCTACCTGGATCCGCAAGCGGACGGACTGGTCGATCCCGGACAATTCGCCGCGGCGCTGCGCCCCGACACCGTGCTGGCCTCGGTCATGCACGTAAACAATGAGATCGGCGTGATCCAGAATGTCGTCGCGCTCGGCGCGCTGTGCCGCGAGAAAGGGGTGCTGTTCCATGTGGATGCCGCCCAATCCGCCGGAAAGGTGGCCATCGACTTGCAGGACTCCCCCATCGACCTCATGTCATTTTCCGCGCACAAGATCTACGGTCCCAAGGGCATCGGCGCCCTGTACGTCCGGCGCAAGCCGCGGGTGCGCATCGAGGCCCAAATCCACGGCGGCGGCCATGAGAACGGCATGCGCTCCGGCACTCTGGCGACCCACCAGATTGTCGGCATGGGCGAGGCATTCCGCATCGCCCGCGAGGAGATGGAGCTGGAGAACGCGCGCATCAATCGCCTGCGCGGGAAGCTGCTGGAAGGCCTGCGCGATCTCGAGGAGGTCTACATTAATGGCGACATGGAACAGCGCGTGGTCCACAACCTCAACCTGAGCTTCAACTATATCGAAGGCGAATCGCTGATGATGGCAATGAAGGACCTCGCCGTTTCCAGCGGTTCGGCCTGCACCTCGGCGAGTCTGGAACCGTCTTATGTGTTGCGCGCCCTGGGACGTCCGGATCAACTGGCGCACAGCTCGATCCGCTTCACCCTGGGACGGTACACCACGGAAGCGGATATCGATCGCGCCATTGCGCTGATCAGGGAAAAGATTCAGAAACTGCGCGATCTTTCGCCGCTGTGGGACATGTACAAGGCGGGCATCGATCTCGACAGCGTGCAATGGGCGGCGCACTAGAGATGGTTTCAATCGGGACCGGGCCGAAGCGCAATTTGACAAACGAAACAGGAGAAAGACATGGCCTACAGCGACAAACTCGTCGATCACTATGAAAATCCCCGCAACGTCGGCTCGTTCGAAGCCGATGACAGCGACGTCGGCACCGGCATGATCGGCGCCCCGGCCTGCGGCGACGTCATGCGCCTCCAAATCAAGGTCAACGATGAGGGCCGCATCGAAGAGGCGCGCTTCAAGACCTATGGCTGCGGTTCGGCCATCGCCTCCAGTTCCCTGGTGACGGAATGGGTCAAGGGCAAGACCCTGGACGAGGCGCTGGAAATCAAGAACACCACCATCGCCGAGGAGCTGGCGCTGCCGCCGGTGAAGATCCATTGCTCGGTGCTGGCGGAAGGCGCGATCCGCGCCGCCGTGGATGACTATCTCGCCAAACAACAGGCCACAGACCAAGACCCTCTCGCGGAAAAAACGGGCACCTAAACGCAATTTACCAAGGTATTCAGACCAGGAGTAACGATATGAGCATGGCCACCGAAATCGATCCCGGCGAGATCAGCCCGATTCTCTTCACCGATAACGCCGCCGACAAGGTGCGGCAGTTGATCGAAGAGGAAAACAACGCCGACCTCAAGCTGCGCATCTACGTCTCCGGCGGCGGTTGTTCCGGCTTCCAGTACGGCTTCACCTTCGACGACAACGCCGCGGAAGACGACACGCGGGTAGAGAAAAACGGCGTGACCCTGATCATCGACCCCATGAGTTACCAATATCTCGTGGGCGCTGAGATCGATTATCAGGAAGGCCTGGATGGCTCACGCTTCGTCATCAAGAACCCCAACGCCACCACCACCTGTGGTTGCGGCAGTTCGTTTTCCGTATAAGGAGTGGCCATGGCCATCACTCTATCAGACCGCGCGGCGCAACGTGTCCAAAAATTCATCGAAAACCGCGGCAAGGGCGTGGGCCTGCGCCTGAGCGTGCGCACCAGCGGCTGCTCCGGCATGGCCTATACCATGGAATTCGCCGACGAGTTGCAAGCCGATGACCTGACGTTCGAAAGCAACGGCGTCACCGTCATCATCGACCCCAAGAGCCTGGTCTACCTGGACGGCACCGAACTGGATTTCGTGCGTGAAGGCCTCAACGAAGGCTTTAAGTTCAATAATCCTAATGCGAAGGCCGAATGCGGATGCGGAGAAAGTTTCAGTGTCTAACCTTGGTGCCGCCATGCCGGACTACTTCAGCCTGCTGGGACTGAGTCCGGTATTTGCAATCGACGCCCAGGCGCTGGACAGCGCCTATCACGCCATCCAGCGCCAAGTGCATCCGGACAAGTTCACCCACCGCGCCGGCGGCGAACAGCGCCAAGCGGCGCAATGGGCAGCGCTAGCCAATGAAGCCTATCGCACGTTGAAACAACCGGTGCAACGCGCGCGCTATTTAGTGGAGCTGCGCGGCGTCGACTTCAAGAATTGCCCCCTGCCGGAGGGCTTCCTGTTTACCCAGTTGAATCTGCGCGAGGCGGTGGAAAAGGCCCGGCGCGGCGGCAACACCGAGGAACTGGCCGCACTCAAGGACTCGCTGCAAAAGGAATACGCCGAACTGCACACGCGCCTCGCCGGCCAGCTGGACGGTGAACAGGATTATGCGCACGCCGCCCAGACCGTATTGGTCCTGCAGTTCTTCGACAAGCTCCTGGCCGAACTCGACGACGCCCTGTTCGAAGCGGAGGCCTAGGAGGACTTTACGCAATGGCATTACTCAACATCGCCGAACCCGGCATGGGCACCGCTCCGCACCAGCATCGCCTGGCGGTGGGCATCGACCTGGGGACCACCAATTCCCTAGTGGCGGCGGTGCGCAACGGCAGCGGTTCGATACTGAACGACGACCAAGGTCGCGCCCTGCTGCCCTCGGCGGTGCGCTATCACGGCGACGGCCGCATCGACGTGGGGCATGAGGCGCTGGCGCGCGCCCAGGAAGACCCGGCCAATACCTTTGTTTCCGTTAAACGTTTCATGGGCCGCGGCCTAAACGATGTGGCAGAGCCCACCCATCTCCCCTATCGTTTCGTCGACGAGCCCGGCATGCTGCGGCTGGACACCGCTACCGGCATCAAGAGTCCGGTGGAGATCTCCGCCGAAGTCCTCAAGGTCATGCGTCAACGCGCTGAACAGACCCTGGGCGGCGAACTCGCCGGCGCGGTCATTACCGTCCCCGCCTATTTCGACGACGCGCAGCGTCAGGCGACCCGCGACGCGGCACGTCTCGCCGGTCTGCACGTGTTGCGGCTGCTCAACGAACCCACCGCGGCCGCCGTCGCCTACGGCCTCGACCACGGCAGCGAAGGGGTCTACGCCGTCTACGATCTGGGCGGCGGCACCTTCGATATCTCCATCCTGCGCATGCAGCGCGGCGTCTTCGAGGTCCTCGCCACCAACGGCGATTCGGCCTTGGGCGGTGACGACTTCGACCGCTTGCTGTACACCTGGCTGTTGGAACAGGCGGGCATGGAAACACCGGATATATGCGAGGCGGGTGAATTGTGGTCGATCGCACGCCGTGCCAAGGAAGCGCTCAGCGAACAGCACCAGGTACAGGTCGCCTTGCCGCGATCGGAAGACGCGCCGCCCATCCTGCTCACTCGCGAGCAATTCACGGGGCTTACCCGTGAACTGCTAAAGAAGACCTTCGCCCCGGTGCGACGTGCCCTGCGCGACGCCGCATTGAACGCGGACGAGATCAAAGGCGTAGTGCTGGTCGGTGGCGCCACCCGCATGCCGCATCTGCGCGAGGCGGTGGCGGAATTCTTCGGTCAGGCGCCGCTCACCGATCACGACCCGGACCAGGTCGTGGCCCTGGGCGCGGCCATCCAGGCCGATGTGCTAGCCGGTAATCGCAGCGCGGACGACTGGCTGCTGCTGGACGTGATCCCCTTGTCCCTCGGCATCGAGACTATGGGCGGCCTGGTGGAAAAGCTCATTCCACGCAACGCCACCCTGCCGGTGGCGCGCGCCCAGGAGTTCACCACCTTCAAGGACGGCCAGACCGCCATGAGCCTGCACGTGGTGCAGGGCGAGCGTGAACTGGTCGCCGATTGCCGTTCCCTGGCGCGCTTCGAACTGCGCGGTATTCCGCCCATGGCGGCGGGCGCGGCGCGTATCCAGGTCACCTTTCAGGTGGACGCCGACGGCCTGCTCAGCGTTACGGCGCGGGAACAGACCAGCGGCGTCGAGGCCGCGGTGACGGTGAAACCCTCTTACGGTTTAAGCGACGAAGAAGTGGCACGCATGCTGACCGAATCCCACGCCTGCGCCGGCGACGACGCCCAGTCCCGCGCCTGGCGCGAGCAGCAGGTGGACGCGCAGCGCCTGTGCGACGCGACCCGCTCCGCCGTGGCGGAGGATGGCGAGGCGCTGCTGAGTGATGCCGAGCGCCGCGCCATCGATGACGCCCTGCAAACCCTGGAAGCGGCCTTGGCGGGAACGGATATCCAGACCTTGAAACAGGCGCAGGAGCGGTTGAATCAACTTACCACCGAGTTCGCCGCGCGTCGCATGGATAACAGCATTCAAACGGCCCTCAGCGGGCGTTCGGTCGCGGAGTTGTGAGGTTATGAATGTCCAATAGAATGAAAACACCGATCATATTTCCCTTATCAGGGGAGCAGGGCTCAATACCCCTCTCCCGTCAGGAGAGGAAAAGGGATGAGGGAAACCCATCCTGTTTCGACCTTCAGCCATTTTGTCGGAAGCACTAACATGCCCAACATCACCGTCCTCCCCCATGAAGAAATATGTCCAGGTGGCACCTCCTTCGAGGCCAAGGCCGGGACGCGCCTCAGCGACGCCCTGGCGCAGCACGGTGTGGAAATCGAACACGCCTGCGAAAAGTCCTGCGTGTGCACCACCTGTCACGTGATCGTGCGCCGCGGCTTCGACAAGCTGCGCCCCGCCACGGACGACGAGGAAGATCAGCTAGGCAGGGCCTGGGGCCTGGAGGCCCAGTCGCGGCTGAGCTGCCAGGTCACCATCGCTCAAGCCGACCTGGAAATCGAAATTCCGCGCTATACCCTGAATTTCGCCCGGGAAGGGCACTAGCAAATAGGAAGCTTTGACTCATTCCTATGCCGTCACCCCGGCGAACGCCGGGGTCCAGCTTGTTACAAAGACCTGGGTTCCGGCTCTTGCGCCCTTTAGGGTATGCGCCGCAATGACGAATACGCCGCAGTCTGCAAATCCGTACCAACTAAGGAGAACCACATGAGCAACGAATCACTGCCCTGGGACGAAGCGGCGCTCAAGCGCCTGGAAAAGATCCCCGCCTTCGTCCGCAACATGGCCAAGAACAAAATTGAAAAGGCCGCCAAGGCCGCCGGCGAAGACAAGGTCACCGCCGAGTTCATGGAGGCCAACAAGGGGAAATTGATGGGTTGAGCGGAATATCGCGGCGGGATACGATGCCGCCGCCCGTGACCGCTGTTGATCTGCCTAGCAAAAAGATGGAAAGACACGATCCCAGCACGGGAAGGCGGCAGGTCATCGCTGGGTTAATATGGACCAACAAGGTGAAACTGCAGCCACCCGGAAAGGAAAGACAGGGCGCGCTTGATGGGTTGGGAGGGTCGTCAGCGCAACGCCTGTCTTCCGGTAAATTGTCCTAGGCCACCTGCTTGTAATCGCCGGCAGAAGACTGCTCCTCGCGATGGGGATGGGTAGCGGTGGTGGCCGGCTTGGGGGTCGGCGCGGGCGCCTGCCGTTGCAAGCCCTTCATCAAGGCATACAGGGGATCCCAGCCGATAAACCCGGTCAAACCGGCATACACGCCAAGCGCGACCAGGCCGACGATAGCGGCCTCGGATATGGCCGGGAACAACAACGTCGCCGTAATCGAGATCAATCCCACTACGATGCGATGGACGCGTTCCAGTGGGCCTACATTGTTCACATCAGATAAGTGGGTTGTCTGATACCTCATGACCGTAAACTCCTTAAATATAGCCATCCCTGATTTTCAGGATTGGATTCATTTAAACAAAAGGGGGTTAAACCAGACTGAATCCCAGGTGAATTCAATATTAAAAAAGCGTTAGCGGCGCAGCACCCGATCCGGCGGTCCGTCCTGGCCGAGCGGAAGCAATCCATGCATAATGAATCGGCTTTTGATCATCTGTTGGCGCGTTTATGAAACCGACGTTTTACCGACTCAATGACGGCTGGAATGCCGAACCCTATTCCCCGCAGCCGCGTGTCAGCATGCAGGGTCACGACCTGTTACTGCAATTCCTGGTGAATGCCATGCAATTCACGGAGTTTATGGAAGGCGAGCGCGGCATGCTGCGCTTCGCAGGATGCAGGCGCTACCGACTGGGTCCGCCCAGTGATGATGACTGGTACGACGGCCGTTGCCGCTTCAGCAAGCTGGCACCGGAGTGGGGTGAGTTCTTCGTGGTGCAAGGTGATGCGATGCTGCTGGACGCGCCACAAGACTGGCAAAGCGTCGCCCCCAAGCAGGGAGACGGCCGCCACTTCCTGTTCTATTTGCGCGACAATACATTCGAATGCGTGGCGGACGATTGCATCGTCGAACAGGATGACGACAACGCCTTGCACAGAACCGCCAAGAAAGTGCAGATTCCAACACTCGACCAGATCAAGCCGCCCCCGTATCGGAGACGGCGCCTGTGCCGCTCGCAATAACCGGTACCGCCCACATTATCGATTCCGTAATCGTTGACCATACACCTGGACCACGAAATTTCTATCGGCGAACGCGATGTATTTGAACTCATACTGATGCAATCGTGATCATCGTCTCGCAGCGAATTGCTAACCGATCGCATGCTTTAACATTAACTTGAACGGCTCGATCAGTTTATTTGGCATCAAGTCTCGTCTTAGCAACTGTACGACATTCGTCATACAGACAATTTCGCATTCATGTCATAGCGACCAGACGATACAGCGCCTACGTTAATTACCATCGCGAAATTTCAGCATAGATAGAAAGCTGAACAGCCGTTCAGCTTTCCCCCGCATACGGATGTTTGTGACACGCTCGAGTTCACAAGATCTTCACATGACGAACTTAGCATTGTCGCCTCACACATCCCCTATCCTTATATGGAGGAACAGAAATATGTTGAAGAAATCTTTGCTCGCCGGCGGTGCCACATTGAGCATGGCCGGAATAATCAGCGCCGCGATGTCACCTACCGCCTGGGCCGATGGTTACGGCATGACGACGACAACGCCTATCAAGCACGTCATCGTCATTTTCCAGGAAAACGTTTCTTTCGATCATTACTTCGCCACCTATCCGAACGCCGCAAATCCGGCTGGTGAACCGAAGTTTATTGCCCGCAAAGATACCCCACAAGTCAATGGCCTCAACGATGCCTTATTGAATCACAACCCGAATAGTGCCAATCCCATGCGTTTGGGGCGGGATGAAGCTTTGACCTGTGATCAGGACCATCACTACGGCGATGAACAGGCAGCCATGAATGGCGGCTTGATGGACAAGTTCGTGGAAAAGACCAACAAAGAATCCTGCACATCTCCGCAATTCTACAAGCCTAATCTGGTGATGGGTTATTACGACGGTAACACCGTCACCGCCTTGTGGAACTACGCACAGAACTTCGCCATGAGCGACAACTCCTACGACACCACCTTCGGTCCCTCTACACCCGGCGCGTTGAATCTGGTGTCCGGTCAGACCTGGGGCGCAATCTCTACCGATCCGCAAAATGACACCTATGGCGTGGTCAGTCCGGATGCCAATGGCATTGGCACTGTCGTCAATGATCCGGATCCGACCTATGACGACTGCTCCAACGCCAAGTATCCCCATGTATCCATGAACGGCAAGAACATCGGTGACGTGCTCAGCGACAAGGGCATCAGCTGGGGCTGGTTTGAAGGCGGTTTCCGTCCGACCAGTTGGGATGCCAACGGTAACGCCACCTGCAGTGCTACCCATCTCAACATCGGTGGTAACACCATGGTCGATTACATCCCGCACCACGAACCGTTCCAGTACTACAAGTCCACCTCCAACGCGCATCACCTGCCGCCTAAATCCGTCGCTGAGATCGGCCATGATGGTCAAGCCAACCACCAATATGACATGATGGACTTCTGGAAAGCCGTCGATGCCGGTCACCTGCCTGCGGTGAGCTTCTTGAAGGCGCCGGGTTATCAGGATGGTCACGCGGCTTACTCCGATCCGCTGGACGAGCAGACCTTCATCGTCAAGACCATCAACCGTCTCGAAAAGACCCCGGAGTGGAAAGATACCGCCGTCATCATCGCCTATGACGATTCCGATGGCTGGTACGACCACGTCATGCCGCCTATCGTCAATCAGTCCGACGATACTCAGACCAGACTTCCTGGTGCACAGCATGATAACCTCATCAATGGCACCTGCGGTGATAGTGCTAGAGCAATTGGTGGAGAACAGGATCGTTGCGGTTATGGTCCGCGCCAGCCGCTGCTGATCGTTTCGCCATGGGCCAAGCAAAACTATGTTGACCACAGCGTGACCGACCAGACCTCCATCCTGCGCTTTGTGGAGGACAACTGGAACCTGGGCCGCATCAGCGGCGATTCCTTCGATCAGCTGGCCGGCTCCTTGAACGGCATGTTCGACTTCGGCCACATGCACACCGAAGCCCGCCGGCTGTTCCTGGATCCGAAAACCGGTGAAGCGTTGTTCCGCCGCTAAGGCGATCACCTGTTAGGTGGTTCGTTCGTAACAGCTGTAACGTATGGGGTCTGGCCCTGACCGGGGTCAGATCCCTTTTTCATCTCGCCGGTTATGGCGCTGTCAATATACCACCTGGAAATCCACAATGAAGGCTGTCATCACGAGCCGATGCAGGATGATTCAGGACCTAAATCAGACGGCGGCGCGGCGCACCGACTTGCCCGCCCGGGTGATGACCAGCAGGCGCCGCATGGTCACCAGTATCCCGACCAAGCCGATGATCCCCAAGCTCGTATCTATGGACCGGACCAGGATGCTGCTATTTTCGGCCTGAAGATCAAGAATAAAGCCCAGCAAACCCACAAAGGCGCTGGCGGCCATGAACAGGATCGTATTGGTAGGATCGATTTGCGCCACCTTGCCGTTATCGATATTTTTCACTGCCAGCATATGAAAAATGTCGTTACGCTGTTCACATGCGAAGAGAACATCATCGCCCGTGGCGATACTACTTACCAGGTCACCATCGACTTTGACTTTGCACTGCCCGATCTGGCAAGCCACCGCACCACGCTTATCCCGCGCTGAAATCTCTTTCACGTGACCACGCATCAACTGTAACGCCATGCCGCCCCCCAGCTCATTGGAACATATCAGTGTAATTACTCGGATCGCTACTGAGCCTAGCGCGTCCCCAAGTCAGTTAATGCCGCACGGAGGCGCACTGAAACGCCTCTTCGTTCAAGCTTCCGCATTATGCGATTCCAGCCAGCGGGAGAAGATTTTCTGCAGCCGGTTGCAGATTTCGCTGGCGGGCACGGCGAAAACGTTCGGCGTGATGCGAGCTCCCGGCCCGGCTACTTTACCTGCAGCTGAGCAAGATAGTCGACGAGCGCTTTGATCTTGTTGCGAACGGTTGTCTCCCGATGGTCGAAGGGCATCGAGGCCTGCGGAGGCAACTCAGGCACGTCGATCTGGAATTCCCTGCCCCACACGGGCATGGTGCGCGGACCGTGGGCGATCACTTCAACGCGACCGTCAATGATCTCATGGACACGCTGGGCCGGAAAGACTCCGCCGTTGTTCTTCGCCAACACTGTCAAGTTCGCCGGCTTGGTTGCGAGGAGCGCCGCCTGGGGCCCGTCGCCCTTGGCGTTCACGCCGTGACAAGCCGCGCACTTTGAATTGAATTCCTGCTTGCCGATTTCGGCGGTTTTGACCTCCGCACAGCCGGTCAAGAGGTAAGCGAGCCACACTGCCACACCCATAGTCGCCGTCAGACTTTTCATAACTGTCTCTCCCAAAAGATCTGCGCCTCGGACGACGATGATCGCTGAATCCGCCGCTCTCTTCTTCTAATCATAGCGCTGGCTGCATTTATAGCCCAGGCACCGTTCGACGGATCAAGGGCGCATGCAAACATGATAATGCTATTGTGCTTGACTTTGAAGATTAGTGGTTTCCGGCTCCTTATGCCCCCTGGGTCTTCGCCGGAATGACGGCAAGCCAAGCCTGCTGCCTGGTTAGTCCGCATAAAAGAAACCCCCTGCGGGCTCCACGCAGGGGGTTTGGGCCATCAGCCGGATCGCCGCTCTACGTGTGCATCGCCAATTTGTCGCGCCAACCCGGGAAGAGCGTGTCGGCGTCGCTGGCGAACGAATAGAAGGCACGGGCCAGTTCCCGATGCTCCTTTGCGTACTCGACGGGGTCGGCGCCGGCCTTCCAGCATTCATAGGCCTGGCGCAGTGAGATGGCGCCGGCGGCCGGACTGTCGATATGACCGTAGGAACCGCCGCCCGCGGTGTTGATCACATTGCCGTGGCCGAGGTTCTCGAAGAAGCCGGGCAGGCGCAGCGCGTTCATGCCGCCGGAGATGATCGGCGTGGTGGGCTTCATACCGTACCACTTTTGGAAGTAGATCGGGCCTTCGCATTCGTCGCGCTCGATCATGTAGGCGATGACCCTGTCATCCGCCTCGCCCTCCATCTTGCCGTAGCCCATGGTACCGACGTGGATACCAGAGGCGCCTTGCAAACGGGACATCTTGGCCAGCACGAAGGCGGTATAGCCGCGCTTGGAACTCGGCGAGGTCACGGCACCGTGGCCGGCGCGGTGATAGTGCAGGTACTGATCGGGATACTGGCGGCGAGCGGTGGTGACCATGCCGGGACCGCCGACATACCCGTCCACCAGAAAGGCCAGCTTGTCGGCGTCGGGACCGAAGGTCTCTAGGGCGAAGTCGGCGCGAGCGCACATTTCAAAGTGATCGTCGGCGGTGATGTTCAGGGAGAACAGCTTGGCCTGGCCGGTCTCGTCCTGGGCGCGCTTCAGCGAAGCATAGACCAGGGGCAGGGTCTTCTTCAGCGGCGAGAACACCTGGTTGCCCTGTGGTTCGTCGTTCTTGATGAAGTCGCCGCCCAGCCAGAACTCGTAGGCCGCCCTGGCGAACGGCTCGGGGCGCAGACCCAGTTTGGGTTTGATGATGGTGCCGGCGATGTAACCACCGTCCTGGACCGGGCGGCCCAGGATGCGCCACAGATCGGAGATGTCCTTGGACGGACCGTCGAACAACTGGATGGCGCGGGGCGGCACGTAGAAATCGATCATCTTGGCATGTTCGACGTCACCCATGCCCTGGTTGTTGCCGATGGTCAGCGTCAGGAAGGACACCAGCATCATGCGCCCGTCGGTGACGTTGCGATCGAACAGTTCCAATGGATAGGCGATGCGCATGTCTTCGTTCTTCTCGTCGATGTAATAGACGAGCGCGTCAACGCCCTTGGTGAATTCATCGGTGGTGGAGACTTCCACATTGGTCCCGGTGGAAGACTCGGCGGCGAAGTGCGCGGCGGTGGCCAGATAAGCGTGGCCGGCCTTGGGCTTCATCTTGTACGCCACCAGGATATGCTTGCCTTCGTTGATCAGGGTTTCTTCTTTGAGGTCTAGATTTGCATAACGACTGGACTGATCCATTATTGGTGCTCCCGCTGGTTTATTTCCACTAATTTAGTAATGTAATTTGAAGTGAGTAATATAACCAATTCAGCACTATTTATGTGTAATTCTTTTCTCCGCTTGTTCTAACTAGCTGATTGGGAAACCAACCCGGCCGTCATGGCGCAGCTTCGGGCGCGACAGGCAAGTTGTTGGTCGATCGCGTCTCATGATTAGCCGGCCTGAAGATCTCGGGTTTTGTCACAAATCCTACAAAGCTGCAATGCGGCTACCATCAATGTCGCATTACCTCCCTGCGACCATCGCCGCAGCTTACGAATAAGATTCTGATATAAAAACCAAAATCCCCGTTGGCATGTGAATTGCCCCTCTTGTTTCAAGTATTGCAGAGCAGGCCATCATGTCCGGGATCGAGGTCACCATCAACGACACCACGCTGCGCGACGGCGAACAGACCGCGGGCGTGGCCTTCACCGCCGAGGAGAAGGTGGCCATCGCTCGCGACCTGGCCGAGGCAGGGGTGCCGGAGATGGAAGTGGGGGTCCCCGCCATGGGCGATGAGGAACAGGAGGTTATCCGCGCCATCGCCGGGCTGCACCTGCCGGCGCGCGCCATCGTGTGGGGGCGCATGCTCGACACCGACCTGCGGGCCGCCGCGCAATGCCAGGTCGATATGATCAATCTGTCGATCCCGGTTTCGGACATTCATATCAACAACAAACTCGGACGTGACCGGCTGTGGGTACTCGATGCCGTGGCCCGCCATGTCGCCGCCGCCCTCGATCTGGGCTTGGAGGTGTGCGTGGGCGGCGAAGACGCCTCACGCGCCGATCCGGAATTCGTGCAGCTTGTCGCCGAGACCGCCCAGGCCGCCGGCGCCCGGCGCTTCCGCTTCGCCGATACCCTGGGGCTGCTCGATCCGTTCACGACTTACAAGCACATCGCCACCCTGGTCGAGACGGTGGATATAGAGATCGAGATGCACGCCCACAACGACTTGGGCATGGCGACCGCCAACAGCATTGCGGCGGCCCTGGCCGGCGCGACTCATATCAACACTACGGTCAACGGCTTGGGCGAGCGGGCGGGCAACGCCCCCTTGGAAGAAGTAGTGGTGGCGCTGCGCCTGCTGTATCACTGCGATACCGGCGTCGCGACCGATCGCTTTCCCGCCATCTCGCAGCTAGTGGCGCATGCCTCGGGGCGGCCGGTGGCGGCCAACAAGAGCATCGTCGGCGAGGCGGTATTCACCCACGAGGCGGGGATCCATGTGGACGGCTTGTTGAAGAACGTCGTGAATTACCAGTCCTTCGATCCTGCGGTGGTGGGACGCGCGCATCACCTCGTGCTGGGCAAGCATTCCGGGGGCCGGGCGGTGAAGGACGCCTATGCGCGTCTGGGCATCGTGCTCACCGAGGAAGAGGCCGGGCTGATGCTGATGCACATCCGCAATCATGCGGTATGCACCAAGCTCCCGCCCACGTCCGAGGATCTGCAGCGTTTCTACCTGGAAGCGTCACCCATCGGCAGCGGACTAGTGTGTTGAAGGAACAGGATATGGCAGTGACACAACAGGACATCACCCTCAAACGCGCCGCGCACCAGGGCCGGCGTCCGGGTTTTTTCGGCACCCTGCGCGAGGATATCGCCTGCGTCTTCCGGCGTGATCCCGCCGCGCGCACCCGTTTCGAGGTACTGAGCACTTATCCGGGCGTGCATGCCCTCTTGACATACCGCATCGCCAACCCCCTGTGGCGGCGCAACTGGCGCTACAGCGCACGCTTTCTCAGTTTCATCGCGCGCATGCTTACCCAGATCGACATCCATCCCGGCGCCACCATCGGCCGCCGCCTGTTCATCGATCACGGCTGCGGCGTGGTGATCGGCGAAACCGCGGAGATCGGCGACGACGTCACCCTCTATCACGGTGTGACCCTGGGCGGGGTGTCGTGGAATCCGGGCAAACGTCATCCGACTTTGGACGATGGCGTGGTGGTAGGCGCCGGAGCCAAGATCCTCGGGCCGATCACCGTGGCGAAGAATGCGCGCGTCGGCGCCAACTCGGTGGTTATCCAGGACGTGCCGGACGGCATGACCGTGGTCGGCATACCCGGCCGGGTGGTGCTGCCGCTCACTGCGCGCCGTATCACCGAACAGGGAATCGATCTCGATCACCATCTGATGCCCGATCCGGTGGGCAAGGCCATCGCCTGCCTGCTTGATCGTATCGATTTTCTGGAGGCGCGCCTCGGCATCGAGGCACCGGCCGACAGCGCCGCCGATCATCGTGATTGCGATACCTGTATGGACATCTGCGAGAAATGACATGAGCGACTTGATGAGAAAACTGGCCTCCTTCTCCCAGGCCGAGGAGTTCTTCGAATTCCTGGACGTACCCTACGAACGCACGGTGCTAAACGTCAACCGCCTGCATATCCTCAAGCGCTTTCATCAGTATCTGCGCACCACCGCCGGTCTGGAAGATCTGAACGAGTACGAGGAACGGTTCATGTGCCGCGAGTTGTTGACCCGTGCCTATGACGATTTCGTACGTTCCACGCCCGCCCAGGAAAAGGTATTCAAGGTATTTCAGGATGCCGAAGGCGGTCATGTCACTCTGGACAATGTACGCGCCGCCCTGCGGGAAAGAAAATCGGGAGATACTCATGCATAGCGTGGTGTGCATCAAGCAGGTACCCGACAGCAGCCAGATCCGGGTGCATCCGGTGACCAATACCATCATGCGCCAGGGGGTCCCGGCCATCATCAATCCCTACGATCTTTATTCCCTGGAAGAGGCCATGCGTCTCAAGGACCGCTTCGGTGGCCGCGTGACGCTATTGTGCATGGGCCCGCCCCAAGCCGAGGCGGCGTTGCGCAAGGGCCTGTCCTACGGCGCGGACGACGCCGTTTTAATCACCGACCGGGCCTTCGCCGGGTCGGACACCCTGGCCACCTCTTTCGCTCTGGCGTCGGCCATCCGCCAGATCCAAAAGGACATGCCGGTGGACTTGGTATTCACCGGCAAACAAACCATCGACGGCGACACCGCACAGGTCGGGCCGGGCGTGGCCAAGCGATTAGGGATGCAACTGCTGACCTACGTCTCCAAGATCGACACTGTGGATGTGGACAAGCATAAGATCGTGGTGCAGCGCCGCGCCGAAGGCGGCGTGCAAGTATTGAGCACGCGCCTCCCCTGTCTGATCACTACCCTGGAAGGTATCAACGAGATCCGCTACGCCACCATGGCTAATATGTTCCGGGCCGCGCGCCACCCCCTCAAGCGCTGGGACAGCAAGGCGGCGGGCATCGAGGACCCTGCCAAGATCGGCCTCAAGGGTTCGCCGACCATCGTCAGCAAGGTGTTCGCGCCGCAACCCAAGTCGCAGAAAGCGGAGATGATCGACTGCGAGGGACGGCGGCCTCACGACTTGGGGGTAACCATGGTTACTAAGTTGTTCACCCATAGGCCCGATTTGCGCAAATCGATCCAGTCTTGATCGGTCCTCTCTGGGAATGAGGGTCGGAGTGAAGGCAGCGAATAGAGGTATACATTAATGAGTAACGCACCACAAGCCGCGAAGAAACCCGCCGGGCGCAGGAAGTTCGAACTCGACCCGCGCCTCGCCTCATACAAGGGCGTTTGGGTATTCGTCGAACTGGAACGCGGCGCGGTGCACCCGGTGTCCTGGGAACTGCTGGGCGAGGGCCGCAAGCTCGCCGACATGCTGGGGGTCGAACTGGCCGGCGTGGTGATCGGACCGCCGGAGGAAGGCACCCGCCTGGCCTGCCGCGACGCCATGCACTACGGTGCCGATCTCTGTTACGTGGTGGAGGATGCGGTGCTGAGCAATTACCGCAACGAATCCTATACCAAGGCCCTCACCGATCTGGTCAACGCCTACGAACCGGAAATCTTACTGCTGGGCGCCACGACCTTGGGCCGCGATCTCGCCGGCAGCGTGGCCACCACCCTGCAGACCGGCCTCACCGCCGATTGCACCGAACTCAACATCGACATGGACAACCGCAGCCTGGCGGCGACCCGTCCCACCTTCGGCGGCAGCCTGCTGTGCACCATCGTCACCTTGAACTACCGCCCGCAGATGGCCACGGTCCGGCCGCGGGTGATGCACATGCCCGAGCGCGACGAGACGCGCCAAGGGCGCATCGTCGAACATGCGCTCAACATGATCGAGACCGACATCATCACCAAGGTCTTGGAATACATCCCGGACAATCTGCAGGACAAACCACAGCTGCCCTTCGCCGACATTATCGTCTCGGGGGGGCGCGGCTTGAAGCGCCAGGAAAACTTCCAACTTGTCTGGGACCTGGCCAAGGTGCTGGGCGCAGAAGTCGGTGCCACCCGCCCGGTGGTGCAGGCCGGCTGGGTGGACCTGGAACGCCAGGTGGGCCAATCGGGCAAGACGGTGCGGCCCAAACTCTACATCGCCGCCGGCATCTCAGGCGCCGTGCAACACCGGGTGGGCATGGAGGCGTCGGACGTGATCATCGCCATCAACGAAGACCCCAACGCGCCCATTTTTGATTTCGCCACCTACGGCATCGTGGGCAACGCCATGCAGATCCTGCCCGCGTTGACCGAGGCTTTCCGCCAACAACTGGCCGTGGCCAAGCTTGCGGGTTGATCCCCGCCGAAGGAGATAGACATGGCTGAAAAATTCGATGCAATCGTGGTGGGCGCAGGGCCCGCGGGCAACGCCGCCGCCTACACCATGGCCAAGGCGGGGCTCAAGGTGCTGCAACTGGAGCGCGGCGAATATCCCGGTTCCAAGAACGTGCAGGGCGCCATTCTCTATTCCGACGCCTTGGAACAGATTATCCCCGATTTCCGCGAGGATGCGCCGCTGGAGCGTCATCTCATCGAACAGCGGGTGTGGGTGCTGGACGACGAGTCCTACGTGGGCAGCCACTACCGTTCCAACGAATTCAACAAGGAACCCTACAATCGCTACACCATCATTCGCGCCCAGTTCGACAAATGGTTCTCGAAGCGGGTGCAGGACGCCGGTGCCCTGCTGATCTGCGAGACTACGGTACGCGAATTGCTGTTGGACGGCGACCGGGTGATCGGCGTGCAGACCGACCGTGAGGGTGGTTCGATCTACGCCGACGTGGTGATCCTCGCCGATGGCGTCAATTCGTTTCTAGCTAAAAAGGCCGGCTTCCATCCTGAACTCAAGCCGCGCGACGTGGCGCTGGCGGTGAAAGAGATCCACTTCCTGCCTGAAGAAACCATCGCGAGCCGCTTCAATGTCAAGGCCGACGAAGGCGTGGTGATCGAGATGGCGGGCAAGATCACCCAAGGCATGGTCGGCACCGGCTTTCTCTACACAAATCGCGAATCCCTGACCCTGGGTGTGGGCTGCCTGCTCTCCGACTTCAAAAAGATGGGGATCTCCCCTTACACGCTGCTGGAACGCATGAAGGCGCATCCGGCCATCGCCCCGCTCATAGAGGGCGGCGAGATGAAGGAATACTGCGCCCACCTCATCCCCGAGGGCGGCTACAACGCCATGCCGCCCCTGTACGGCGACGGCTGGATGATCGTCGGCGACGCGGGCATGTTCGTCAACAGCGCCCACCGCGAGGGCTCGAACCTGGCCATGACCACCGGGCGCCTGGCGGCAGAGACCGTAATCGATCTGGCGCAAGCGGGGATGGCGATGAACAAGCGGAATCTGGCGGTCTACCGCCACAAGCTCGACACTACCTTCGTGATGAAGGACCTGAAAAAGTACAAGGACATGCCGGCGGTGCTGGAAAAGAACCAGCAATTCTTCACCGAGTATCCGGAACTGCTCAGCGGCGCGGCGCACACCCTGGTCACCGTCGACGGCGTCGACAAGAAGACCAAGGAACGCCGCATCCGCAAGAACTTCCTGCGCAAGCGCTCGCCCTTCGGCCTGTTGAGCGACGCCTTCAAATTATGGAGGGCCTTCGAATGATCAATACCCAATCCCCCCCGGGGGGCATAAAGGTCGAGGAAAAGCTCTTTCAGAACCGCTACCGCGTGGACAGCGGCCGGCCGCATATCGAGATCACCAATCCCGACATCTGCGCCGCCCAGTGCAAGGACAAGGCCTGCACCTACTGTTGTCCCGCGGCCTGCTACACCGAGGAGGGTGATGGTCGCGTCACACTGATCACCGATGGCTGCCTGGAATGCGGCACCTGCCGGATTATCTGCGCCGAACATCAGAACGTGGAATGGGAGTATCCGCGGGGCGGCTACGGTATTTTATTCAAGTTTGGTTAAACGGCCCTTTGCTCCGAGACAGCGGGAAATCACTCGTCATTGAGGTTTTTGAAGATTTAGGACTAGAGCATGGCAAAACCACAAAAACACGTCTTCGTCTGTGCGCAAACCCGTCCGCCGGGGCACCCACGCGGCTCGTGCGCGAACAACGGCAGTCAGCAATTGTTGCAAAGTTTCTGGCAGGAACTGCAGCAACGCAACCTGTTCGATACCATCTCCATTACCTATTCCGGTTGCATCGGCCCCTGCGATAACGGCCCCAACGTGGTGGTCTATCCCGAGGGGGTATTGTACTGCGGCGTGACTAAGGAAGACGTTCCGGTGATCTTTGATGAACACTTGATAGGCGGCACACCCGTCGCCAGGCTGCTCCCGCCAGCGGGGGTATGGGATTGAACGTCTCAACGGTCAATATGATGGAGCATTCCGTACGCTTCGGGGGGACGGTACCGCACGATGTGGAGCTGCGCCTGAGCATGGCCGCCGCGACGTACCGCGACGCCAAGACCGCGGAAGTGTTGTTGCTGGACGCGCAAGCCCTCGATCCCACCTGCCTTCCGGTGTATTTCGCCCTGTACAAGTTTTACTTCTACAGGTCGCGCCTCGCCGAGGCGGAACACATCACGCTGCAGGCGCTGGCGGCCGCCGCCCGCCAGGCCGGGTTTTCCGAGGAATGGCAGCAGCTCACCCTCCAATCCGCCGACTGGGCGGCGACCGACGGGCCGCAACATTTTTTTCTATTCAGTCTCAAGGCGCTTGCCTTCATCCGTCTGCGCCTCGGGCGCACGGCCGACGCGCGGGCGATCCTCGCCAAACTAGCGGAACTCGATCCCGGCGACACGGTAGGGGCTTCGGTCATCCGTGCCTTGGAAGCGGCCACCGCGGGGAAGCAGGCACCATGAGCCACCTGGACCGGCATAGCGCACGCCCGGGGTGGGTGGCAGCGCGGTCGGGCGCCCTGATCGCCGCACCCCATAACATCATGTATTTTTTGCACCTTGCGCTGTATATTTGGTTATATAGCGCTATCCGAGGATGTCAGGCGATGTCTCATTCCAAAAGGCTCAAGGTTAACGGCGGCATCTGGCTGGGACATGGCGACCGCCCCCTGCTCGGCGACGAGCGCATCGGGCTCCTGGTGGAAATAGGCAACACCGGATCGATCACGCGCGCCGCCAAGGCATGCAAGATGAGTTACAAAAAGGCCTGGGACACGGTCAACGAGATGAACAATCTATCCGAGCAGCCGCTGGTCGCGAGCGCGGTGGGGGGCCGGGGCGGCGGCGGCGCCCAGCTGACCGAGGCCGCGCACAAGCTCATCGCGGTCTACCGCCAAGTGGACGAACAGCATCAACACTTTCTCGCGGCAGCCAGCGCGGACATCGAGGATTTTGACGACTACTACCCCCTGATCAGGAGGCTGTCCATGAAGAGCAGTGCACGCAATCAGTTCTTCGGCACCATCACGCGCATCCAGCGCGGGGCGGTCAACGCCGAGGTGCAGTTGCAGCTCAATCCCAGCGTGCATATCGTCGCCACCATCACTCTCGAGAGCGTGGACGGCCTCGGCCTGCGAGTGAGCGGGGGGGCGTGGGCACTGGTGAAGGCGTCGTGGGTACTCATCGCCCGTGCCGATCAGGATCCCAGGTTCAGGCTGGGCGTGCGCAACTGCCTGTGCGGTGAGGTGACGCGCATCGTGCCGGGCGCCGTCAACAGCGAAGTGGAGGTGATACTGCCCGGCGGCACCACCGTCGCCGCCATTGTCACCAACGACAGCGTGGCGGACCTCGGCCTGGAAACCGGCCTGCCGGCCTGCGCCATCTTCAAGGCATCCAGCGTGATTCTGGGGGTGAATACCTGAGCGGGATCCCGGTTGGCGGATGTTGCCGGGCCTTGCGTTATATAGCGATTTATACAGCGTACGGCACCCGCACCAGGCGCCGATCAGTTGGGGCATTTTTTGGAACAGAGGATTCATCATGTCAAAAACCGTCTTGCCGCAGCCGCTCTCCGCGCCCGACCACGAGCGCGTACTCAAGTATATCGCGAACGCCATGCAATCGATCCGCTATGGCTCCGTGGAACTGGTGATCCATGATGGACAGGTGGTGCAGGTCGAAACCCGGCAAAAACGCCGCTTCGATTCACAGGCGCGCGGCAAGTGAATCCGCATCATTGTTGAGACGAACCAACCGGACAACCGACGTTCAATGCAAAAAGACACGATCCTAAGTTCAGCGCTCAGACCGGGCCGCCGGAAGTTCGCCCCAATTGATGAGGCATACGACATGAAACAGGCCCATTACATGCTCACGCTCGCACTGGGCGCGGGCGGACCTGCGGCCGCTGACTTCGCGCACGGCGCGCCCACCCTTTACGGACAGCTCAATCTCTCCTTCGACCATCTCGACAACGGCACCGACAGTGCGCTCAATCTCTCCAGTAATTCAAGCTGGCTCGGCGTCAAGGGTGAGATCCACACCGACAGCGGCGTGACGGGAATGTATCAAATCGAATCGGAGGTCAACGCCGACACGGGCTCGACCTCGGCCAACGGCACCGCCTTCGCCAGCCGCGACAGCTTCGTGGGACTGCAAGGCGGTTTCGGCATGTTGCGTCTCGGGCGTTTCGACACCCCGGTAAAATCCATCGGCCGGCAGGTAGGCCTATTCAAAAATCAGGTGGGCGATGCACGCAACCTGACCCGCGGCAGCCACGCCGACGCCAAGTTCGACGAGCGCCCCAACAACAGCATCGGTTACGCGTCGCCGCCCCTATCCGGGTTAAGGGCACTGCTACAGTATTCCACTAACACCGACAGCGCCGCTGCAGCCAACAACGACCAGAATCTGATCAGCGTCGCGGTGGACTACGCCCAAGGGCCAGCATTCGTCGGGCTCGGCTACGAGCAGCACGGCTACGTGTCGACCGCCGCATCGCCGATCGCGGGCAGCGACCCGTCCGTGATACGCCTCGCCGGCTCTTATACCCTTACCGGATGGCGCTTCAACGCCTTGTGGCAAAGCATATCCGGGACGCTGTCGGGCAACGACGAAGACGCCTACGGCATTGGAGCGCGCTACACCGCTGATGCCTGGACCTTCAAGACCCAGGCCTACCGGCTCAACGCGAACAGCGCCGAAAGGGATGCGACACTACTGGCGGTCGGCACCGAATATGCCCTGCACAAGGAAGTCATCATCTACGCCGACTACGCCACGGTCGACAACGACGCCCAGCAAACGCTCACGCCTTATAAAGAGGGTCACAGCGACAATCTGGCGGTCAGCGTCGCCGGCAGCACCGCGACCGGCATTTCCCTGGGCACCGTCGTCAAATTCTGAAGGCCGAAAAGGAACGAACATGAAAAAACTCGGCAGATATTTATGTACGATCGTACTGCTGGCGGCGACGACGCCCGCCCCGGCGGCAACTCTGACTGTCGCGGTCGCGGCCAACGTCCAGTTCGCCTTCAAGGACCTGCAGACGGCCTTCACCCGGGAGTCAGGCATCGACGTCCAGTCCGTCATCGGCTCCTCCGGTAAGATTAGCGCGCAGGTGCGCGGCGGCGCCCCCTTCGATATATTCCTCTCCGCCGACATGGGCTATCCCCGAGCGCTGTACCGGGAGGGCCTGGCGAGCGGCGCGCCTGTCGTTTACGCCTACGGGACCCTGGTGCTGTGGACCATGAACGATCTCGATCTGACGCCGGGGCTGAAAGTGTTGGCCGACACCCAGGTGGCCAGAGTCGCCATCGCCAATCCCAAGCTCGCGCCTTACGGTCGCGCGGCGTTGCAGGCGCTGGCGCATTACCGGATCGCCACCGCCGTGCGGGGTAAGACGGTGTACGGCGAAAGTGTCTCGCAGGTGAACCAGTACATCTACTCGGGCAACGTCGACGCCGGCTTCACCGCCAAATCGGTGGTGCTGTCGCCTACCATGCGCGACAAGGGAAAATGGATCGAGGTTCCGCCGGACGGCTACCAGCCCATCGCTCAGGGCGTTGTAATCCTGAAACACGGCGCAGACAATGCGCTGGCAAACTGCAAGCGCTTCATCCGATTCCTCGCTTCCGCGCCGGCGCGCAAGGTGCTCGCCGATTACGGATACCGCCTGCCATGAACCGCCTGCCGGGTGTAGTCACCGCCATACAGAGCGCCGGCCAGGTGGCCCTGGCCGACGTGGAGGTCCGGGGCGGCGCCATGAGCGCACTGCTGATGGAGAGCGATGCTGAGGCGGGCCGTCTTAAACCCGGCGCGCCGGTGCTGGTCCTGTTTCAGGAAGCCGAGGTGTCACTCGCCAAGCACCTGGCGGGGCTCATCAGTTTGCGCAACCGCCTCGGCACGCGCATCAAACAAGTGGACAAGGGCGGCGTGCTGACCCGAGTGGCGCTTGACTACCACGGACATGAAATCGTTTCCATCATCACCACCCGTTCGGCGGAGCGGCTGCAGCTTGCCGCCGGCGACGAGGTCGAGGCGCTGATCAAGGCCAACGAGGTCACCTTGGTAGCGCGGGAGGCATCGTCGTGACTCTCGATTGGCAACCGCTCATCCTGACTCTGCAATTGGCCGGTGTCACCTCTGTGCTGTTGTTGCTCATCGGCGTGCCACTGGCATGGTGGATGGCCTCCAGCCGCTCGCGCTTTAAAACCGTGGCGGAAACCTTGGTAAGCATGCCCCTGATCCTGCCGCCCTCGGTGCTCGGTTTCTATCTGTTGCTCGCCTTCAGCCCGGAGAACTTCTTCGGGGCCTTCCTGCGCGATCATTTTGCGCTCCGGCTGGTGTTCAGTTTCCCGGGGCTGGTGGTCGGCTCAGTGTTGTTCAGCCTGCCATTCATGGTGCAACCGGTACAGGCGGGATTCCTGGCGCTGCCCTCCTCTCTCGCCGAGGCCTCCTACACCCTGGGCAAGTCACGGCGGCACACCTTGTTCAAGGTGTTATTGCCCAATGTCCGCCCCGCGCTGCTCACCGGTACGGTGCTCAGTTTCGCCCACACCATCGGCGAATTCGGCGTGGTACTGATGATCGGCGGCAATATCCCGGGCGTGACCCGCGTCGCCTCCATCGCCATCTACGACGAAGTGGAAAGCCTCAATTACGCCGCCGCCCATTTTCATGCCGCGGTGTTACTCGCCTTGAGCTTCACCATCCTGCTGGCGGTTTACGCTATCAATAAGCGCTTCAACGTCACGCGTGGTTCCCTGTGATCGAGATCGACATCCATAAAAGACTGAACGGCGCCGCCGGCGAATTCAGCCTGCATGTGCAACTGCGCATGAAGAACGGTGAGTTGGGCACGCTGTTCGGCGATTCCGGGGCCGGCAAGACCACCTTGCTGCGCATACTCGCCGGCCTAACGACGGCCGATGAGGGGATGATACGCATCGGTGACGAAACATGGCTCGATACCCGGCGGCACATCAATCTGCCGGCACAGAAACGCCGCATCGGCTTCGTCTTCCAGGATCAGGCCTTGTTTCCGCACCTCAGCGTGTACGGCAATCTCGCCTATGCGCTGCCCAAACATGCCGACCGCCGTTTCATCGACGAACTGCTGGAACTCACCGGCCTGTCGGTACTGCGGGACCGCCGGCCGGATACCCTCTCCGGCGGCCAACGCCAGCGCGTCGCCCTGGCCCGCGCCCTCGCCCGCCAGCCGGAAATATTGCTGCTGGACGAACCACTGTCCGCCCTGGATGCCAACACCCGTCATGCCCTGCAGGATGAAATCCTGCGGCTGCATAAGACCCTCGGCCTCAGCACACTCATGGTCACCCATGATATCCCCGAGGTCTTCAAGCTCGCCGACCGGGTATTCATGTTGGGAAATGGCGCCGTCACCCGCAGCGGCCCACCAGCGGCGGTATTCGCGGATCGACGGTGCGACGGCAAGATCCGACTCCCGGCCGAGGTGCTGGCCATTGAAGGCGATGGCGTACTTCACACCCTCACCGTGCTGGTGGGCAAGCAAATCTTCAGTGTCGTCGCCGTCAATGAGGAGGTCCGCGATCTCCGCATCGGGGACAGGATCATCCTCCTGCCCAAGACCTTCAGCCCCATGATCGTTACCGTAAACTGAGTTGTAACCATGCATCCTGAGTCCGCGCGCCGAAGGCGGATGGATTGACCGCTCAAGACTCGCCGATATCCATGCCCTCCCGATGGGCCGGAGCCTCCGCCGCGGGAGGATGCGCATGGGGCGACCAGCTGCGTACATGCAGATCGCGCTGCGGAAAGGGTATCTCGATGCCGTACCTGCCGAGGGCGGTTTCGATCGCCCACAGGTAGTCCGCCTGAACCGCTCCGGGACGTTTGACCGCATCCGAGGTCAGCCAGACAATTAACTCGAAATTCAGGCTGCTATCGCCGAACCCCGTCAGCCATACCTGGGGCTTGCGGGCCTGGTCGTTGGTGAGGGTATGGGTTACACTGGCCGCCGCCTCCAGCACCGCCTTGCGCACCAGGTCCTTGTCACTGCCGTAGGCCACGCCGAACGGCACGTGGATACGCCGATAGACGTCGCGCATGGTCCAGTTCATTACATGTCCGTTCACAAACACGGAGTTGGGCACCACGATATCTATATTGTCGTTGGTGGTGATCACCGTGCTGCGGATATTGATCTCCCGCACCTCGCCGCTGATCCCCGACTCGAGTTCGATGTAATCGCCGACCTTCAGGGACTTTTCGAACAGCAACATGAGCCCGGCGATGAAATTACTTACCAGGGTCTGCAAACCGAAGCCGACGCCTACGCCCAGCGCGCTGGCGAACAGCGCGAACTTGCTCAGATCAATGCCGATGGCAGACAGCCCGATGAGAAAACCGACCGTCATCACGGTGTAGTGAAGCAGACGGCTCAAGGTGTAAATCGATGCGCGGTTGAGGTTGGGGCGCAACGCGGACAGCCGCTCTATTGCGCGCCGTCCCAGCTTGGAGATCCACCAGGCGATGGTGAGGATGACGACGATGTGTATCAGGTTCAAGGTCGTCAGGTGGAGATCGCTGACCTCAATGAGCGGCCGGTTCAGCCAATGCAAGACAACCTGCCAGGTGGAATCCGCCGTTACGTGGGGGATGTCAACCACAAGGCCGGGGTCACTGCTTTTCCCCGAGGCATCCATCGCGATCAATCCCATATCTGTTCCGAAGCTCATAGCCAGCGCATCCTGCGAAAGGCATAAAGCAACAGCAACACAATACCGGCCATCACCCCCAGCAGGATGAAATAGCCGGACCGCGCATGGAGTTCCGGCATATTCTCAAAGTTCATGCCGTAGACGCCCGCCAGGAAGCTGAGCGGGACGAAGATGGCCGTAATAATGGTGAGAATTTTTATAATATGATTCAGATTATGAGAGGCCAGTGAAATATAGCCGTCGATCAGATCGGACGCGAGCTCATAATAAAGGGTCGCCAGACTGTTGGCACGATCCTGATGCTCATAGACGTCATTGATCTCATGTACCCGCTCCGCGCGGATACCCGGCGGTTGATGCGCGGCGAGCTTGGCGAATATCTGCACCTGGTACAAAAATACCCTGCGAAACTTGCGCAACTGGGTCTTGTAGCCGATCAACTCCGCCAACATCTCATCCCGCGGTTCGTTGATCATGTCCTGCTCAAGGACCTCTATGCGCGATTCCAGACCCAGCAATTTCTTCAGATAACGATCGACGATGATTCTGGACAGCCGCAATGCCAAGGCATCGGGGCCGCGGACAAACAGGGAACGGTCCTGATCCACTTCCTGCCACAATCTGTCGATGCTGGGCGAATCGTCCGCATGACGCGTGATTAGAAAACGTTTGCCGACGAACATGGCGATCTGGATGGTGTCGAAGACAAAATCGGGCTTGTCCGGACCCAAACCCTTCAACAATATAAAGACGTAATTATCGAACGGCTCCAATTTGGGTGGGTGCCGCTCGCGCTGTGCATCCTGAACCGCCATGGGATGCAGTCCAAATCCCTGGATAAGGACCCGCTTCTCCTGTTGCGGGTCCTCGCCCCACAAATCCGCCCACAATACGGTATCTTGCTGAGCGCGCCATTCATCCAGCAACCGTACGTCGCCGCGCTTTAGTTCCTGCGTCACGGAATTGTAAAGCATCGTGCGAATGGCCTGCCCCCCCGTCGCAATTCTTAGAGATAGATATTACCCTAAAAACGCGGAGTGAACCCGCCCCTTTCCTCAGGCGGTCTTCATCCCGTGTATCCAGGAGAAGCAATGCATTCGGCCGTGCTTACGTACGATGCGCGGTAGGGCAGCCGAATCCACCCCGCTCCAGGGCGGCGGTCTGTCCTACGATCGTCATAGTGCTCGCACGCCCCCGCGCGGGTCGCTTGACACGCCGCGCGAGGGGGCTATAGTCTTGGACCATGAATGACGGCGTTGTAGCAAAGCTCATTTCCCTCAAAAAAAGCGCAATGCGACTGTGGCGTGTATGCGCGCCCGCCGCCTTGCAGTCTGAAACGCACCCTTTGTAAACATCTTTAGTAACGACTATGGCGGCCACGGATCTTCCCGGGACCGCCGTACCTGCTATCACCGCAAGATCCACGGTCCGCCGCCAACCAGGAGCGATGTGGTGACATCGACAGTAGAAACCGGTTCAGCTTCCCGTCCCGCCGTCTCCGGCGGCCTGCTAGTCTTTCTCGCGGCCGTGGGCTTTTCGGCCAAGGCGGTACTGGTCAAACTCGCCTACACCTACAGCCCCAAGCTCGATGCCATCACCCTCATGAGCCTGCGCATGCTGCTGTCACTGCCGTTCTTCCTGGCGGTGGCATTCTGGTCGCAGCGCAACAATGGTCAGGCGCGCCTGGAGCGCCAAGACCTGATGGCGGTGGCCGGGCTGGGTATCCTGGGTTTTTACCTGGCGGGATTTTTGGATTTTGCCGGCTTAAGCTACATCTCCGCCGGTCTCGAACGTCTGATCCTGTTTCTCTATCCGACGCTGGTTGTGATATTTTCGGCGCTGTTTTTCGGCCGCCCCATCCGCCGGCAGGAATGCTTCGCCCTGTTGTCGAGCTATCTCGGCATCACCCTGGTCTTCGGTGCCAGCATGGTTACCTATTCTCCGCAGCTTTTGCAGGGTTCCCTGCTGGTTTTCGGGGCAGCGTTGAGTTTTGCGCTTTACATCCTGGTCAATGGCCACTATGTGCACCGCATCGGCTCGTCGCGCCTCACCGCCTATGTGATGTCCAGCGCCTGCATCGCGACCGGCATTCACTTCGTCGCCACGCATCACAGTATCGCCGCATTCGATCTGCCCTTGCCCGTTTATGGAATCGCCGGCGCGATGGCGATCTTTTCGACGGTGATACCCGCGTTTCTCCTCAACGCCGGCATGCATCGTATCGGCGCCAATGCAACGTCGATCATCAGTTCCGTGGGACCGGTGCTGACCTTGTCGTTCGCCTATGTGCTGTTGGGTGAGACCTTGAGCGGGATGCAGTTGGCGGGAACGGCCCTGGTCATCGCCGGCGTCGTAATCGTCGGCATCCGTAAGCGCGGTGCCGCAACTGGCGACTAGGCTCACGAACCGGCCCTCATCGCTACAAGTCAGGGAGTATGCGCGCCAGAGTTTCGACCAGCGCCTTGCATTGGCTCCCGGTTCCCACAGTGATCCGCAGGAACTGGCTGATCCGCTCCTGGCTGAAATGGCGGACGACGATACCCGCCTCCCGTAGCCTGTGGCTTATCCTAGCCGCGTCATGGCGTGTGTGGCGCGCAAACACAAAATTGGCCTTGGAGGGCAGCACCTCGAAATCCAGCCTGCATAATGCCTCCGCGACCTCCTCACGGAGGCGAATGATGGCGGCCGTGGTCTTTTCAAAATGGGACCTGTCGCGCAACGCCGCCACCGCCCCTTTGAGCGCGAGCCTGCCTAATGGGTAGGAATTGAAGCTATCCTTGATGCGCGTCAAGGCCTCGATCAATGTCGGATCGCCAAGGGCAAACCCCACCCTCAAGCCAGCCAGCGATCGAGACTTGGAAAGGGTCTGAATGACCAGCAAATTGGGATAGCGACCGACCAACGGAGCCGCGGTCTCGCCGCCGAAATCGATGTAGGCCTCGTCAATGACCACCACTGAATCGCGATTCCTTCTCAACAGCGCCTCAATGGCCTCCCGCGCCAGGGCGCAGCCGGTAGGGGCATTGGGATTCGGAAAGATGATTCCGCCGTTGGGTCGATCGTAATCGTCAAGCCTGATTTGCATGTCCTCCGTCAGCGGCACCTGTTCATAATTGATCTCATACAAACCGCAATAGACGGGGTAGAAACTGTAAGTGATATCCGGAAACAGCAATGGCCGCTCGTGTTTCAGCAATGCATGAAAGGCGTGCGCCAACACTTCATCCGACCCATTGCCCACGAACACCTGCTGCTTTTTCAGCTGAAAGTATTCCGCGATGACGGTTCTCAGCTCATCCGCGTCCGGATCCGGATAGAGGCGCAGGGTGTCACCCAGTTCCTCACGCAGGGCGGCCAAGACCTGCGGTGACGGACCAAAGGGATTTTCATTGGTATTGAGCTTGATCAGATTGGCGAGTCGGGGCTGTTCGCCGGGAACGTAAGGCTTCAACCGTTCGACTATAGGGCTCCAAAAACGATTCATAGTTGGACTTTCAATTAAGCGTGATCGGCAATTTTCCCATGCATCATGACACATTAGCCGTCCTTCCGAATATCCGACGCTCCCGTCTCACCGTGGCAATAGATGTCGTGAATTGCCGGCCCGACGGCATCGGGATGAGGACTGCCCGGCCGTCGTGACGAGCGCCTCAATGCCACACAATATATTAAGGTGTTGATAACCGTCTCCAGCGACTTTTATTCCCTGTATCACCATGGTATCCGGGCAGATGCTTATATTTTCATTTATTAATCCGGAGCAAGAGTCGGTAGCCAGCCTCCCCGAAACCACAATCTATGTCGGAGTATACATACATGCGCGCTTGTATATAATATGGCCTTTGCACTCTTCAAGACGGATACTACCCATGGCGCGCGCTCCCCACACCAATTTCCACGGCGGCCCTCATCAACGCAGAGACCGGCAATGGCTGTACGCCGCCGGTGTCATCGTGACGATGGCCATGCTCACCGGCTGCGGCAAGAACAGCGAGGCCGCCGGCGGACCGGGCGGGGGCGGTGGCATGCCGCCGATGCCGGTGACGGTGGTCGAGGCCAAACCCCAGCAGGTGCCGGTGCTCATCGAGGAAGTCGGACAAGCCGAGGGTTCCAAGGACGTGGAGGTGCACGCCCGCGTGTCCGGGATCCTCACCAAACAGCTTTTCACGGAAGGCGATAAGGTGGAGGCGGGTGCCACCCTGTTCACCATCGACCCCGCGCCCTTCGAAATCGCCCTGGCCCAGGCGCGCGCCGCCCTGGAACAGAGCAAGGCCAATCTCAAACAGGCGCAGCGCGAAGCCAAGCGGCTCAAGCCGCTGGTCAAGGAAAAGGCGGTCAGTCAAAAGGATCTGGACGACGCCAATACCACTTTGCTGAGGGCACAAGCCGCGCTGCTGGCCGCCAAGGCGCAGGTGCGCGACGCGAAATTAAATCTGTCCTATACCAAGGTCACCGCCCCCATCACCGGCGTGACGGGTCGCGCCGAGTATTCCGAAGGCAACCTAGTCACGCCCGGCGCCGCCACCGGCCTGTTGACCACCATGCATATCATCGACCCCATCTGGGTGCGCTTCGCCTTGTCGGAAGCAGAAGCGCGGCAACTGCGTGAGGCCGGCAACAAGGCCACGGTGAAACTGGTCCTGTCCGACGGCAGCACCTATGCTCACACGGGCAAGCTCAACTACACTGCCTCAACGGTGAACACCACCACCGGCATGGTGCCGATGCGCGCCGAATTCCCCAATCCCGAGTCGATCCTGCTGCCCGGTCAATTCGTGCGCGTTCAGTTGGCCATCGGCGAACGCCAGGCGTACCTGATACCCCAGGCCGCGCTGGCGCAGAACGAGCACGGCCAGACCTTGTTTACCGTCACCGCAAAAAATACCGTAGCACCGCGGCCGGTGGAAACCGACGGCTGGTCGGGCACCGACTGGGTCGTGACCAAGGGACTGAATCCCGGCGACAAGATCATCATCGACAACCTGATGAAGATGCGTCCCGGTGCCCCGGTTATGCCTCATGCCCCGGGTGAAGGCCCCGGCGCGGCCATGGGCGGCGGGAAACATCCGGACGCCGGCAAAGCCCCTGCCGCAAAACCGGCCAGCCGGTCCGAAGCTCAGGATTAGACGCTCCGTACTCCAGCGAAAGCTAACTCATGTCAAAATTCTTCATCGAACGTCCCATCTTTGCCACGGTGCTGGCCATCATCATCGTGATCTCCGGATTGGTCGCGGCGAACATCCTGCCCATTGCCCAGTACCCGGAGATCGCACCGCCCACCGTCACCATCAGAGCCAGCTATCCCGGTGCCTCCGCCGAAACCCTGGCCAAGACCGTGGCCGCGCCCATCGAAGAACAATTGTCCGGGGTGGAAAACCTGCTGTACTTCAATTCCACGTCCTCCTCCAACGGCAGTATCAATATCACCGCTACCTTCGAAGTGGGAACCGACATCGACAAGGCTACCTTCGATGTCAACAACCGGGTGCAGCTCGCCACACCGCGGCTGCCCGACGAGGTGCGGCGCTACGGCGTGACCGTGGCCAAGCGTTCGCAGAACATCCTGCTGGTGGCGGCGTTGAACTCGCCGGACAAGTCGCGCAGCATGCTGTATCTGTCCAACTACGCCACCCAGAACATCGTCGATGAACTGAAGCGGGTCCCCGGTACGGCGGACATCATCGTATTCGGCGCCCGCGACTACTCAATGCGCATCTGGCTCAAACCGGACCGCATGGCGCAGCTCGGCCTCACCACCGCCGACATCACCGCCGCCATCGACGCGCAGAATGCCCAGTACGCCGCCGGTAAGATCGGTGCCGAACCCTCCCCCAAGGGCCAACAACTGGTCTACACCGTCACCGCGCGAGGCCGCATGTTGGAGCCCGAGGAGTTCGGCAACATCGTCCTGCGCGCCAACGGCCCGCATGGCGTACTCAAGCTCAAAGACGTGGCACGCATTGAACTGGGCGCACTCAGCTACGATCAGGCCAATACCGTCAACGGCCAACCCTCCATCGCCATTGCCGTGTTCCTGCAATCCGGCGCCAACGCCCTGGACGTGGCCCACGCCATCCGCGCCAAGATGGCGGAATTGAAGAAGGACCGCTTCCCCAAAGGCGTGGATTACCTGATTCCCTATGACACCACCCGCTTCGTCTCCGCCTCCATCAAGGCGGTAGTGCACACCCTGGTGGAGGCGGCGATCCTGGTGCTGATGGTGGTGTTCGTCTTCCTGCAGACCTTCCGCGCCACCTTGATCCCCATGATCGCGGTGCCGGTATCGCTAATCGGCACCTTCGCCGGCCTGTGGCTGTTCGGTTTCTCCATCAATACCCTGACCCTGTTCGCCATGGTGCTGGCGGTGGGTATCGTGGTCGACGACGCCATCGTGGTGCTAGAAAACGTCGAACGCCTGATGCGCGAGGAAAAGATGAAGCCTTTCGACGCCGCGCTGGAGGCCATGCGCGAAGTGCAAAATGCCATCATCGGTATCGTGTTGTCGCTGGTAGCGGTGTTCATCCCGGTGGCCTTCCTCGGCGGCATCGCCGGACAGCTCTATCGCCAGTTCGCGGTAACGGTGGCCATCGCCGTCGTGCTGTCCGGCTTCGTGGCCCTGACCCTGACGCCTACCCTGTGCGCGGTATTGCTCAAACCGCGCAATCATGACGGCGGCGTCATGCACAAACTGTTCATGCCCTTCAACCGTGGTTTTACCTGGCTGACGCGGCACTTTCTGGGCGCGGTTAATCTGGCCCTGCATTATCGCATTGCGGCGCTGGGCATATTCGCGGGCATCCTCGCGCTCGTGACATTTCTGTTCCTGCGCATACCCGGCAGTTTCGTGCCGCCGGAAGACATGGGTTATATCATTACGGTGGTCCAGCTGCCCGACGGTGCCACCCTGGAGCGCACCGAAAAAACCACGGAACAGTTGCGGCAGATGATGGCCGGCAACCAGGCGATCGAGAACATTTTCATCGTCAACGGCTTCGACCTCATTAGCGGCAGCAACAAGAGCAACTCCGCCACCATCTTCATGCCCTTGAAACCCTGGCAGGATCGCCATGAGACCGCCGCGCAGCTGGTAAAGGAGGTGAGCGGCAAGGGCTTCATGCTCTCCGACGGCATCGCCTTCGCCATCAACCCGCCGCCGATCCGCGGCCTGGGCACCACCGGCGGCTTTGAGGTCTATGTGCGCGGCCGCGCCGATCCCGATCCCCAGCATCTGGCCAAGGTCACCAACGACTTCATCGCCACGCTCAGCAAGGACCCGGTTTTGCAAGGCCTGCGCACCCTGTACCGTCCCACCGTGCCGCAATTGCGCGTCGAGGTGGATCGCGAGAAGGCCCTCTCCATGGGGGTGCCGGTCAGCAATGTCTTCGCCGCCCTCCAGGCGCAGATGGGCTCGCTGTACGTCAACGACTTCAACAAGGCCGGCCGCACCTACCATGTCACCATCCAGGCTGATGCTCAGTACCGATCCAAGCCATCGGATCTGGGTAATATCTACGTGCGTTCGACCACCACCCAGGCCATGATTCCGCTCAAGGCACTGATCAAAGTCAAGCACATCATCGGTCCCGAACAGCTGGAACGCTTTGATGGCTACATCGCCGCCAAGGTGTTCGGTAGCGCCAAACCCGGTTACAGCTCGGGCGAGGCCATCGCCGCGGTGGAGAGGATCGCCAAACAGGCCTTGCCCAAAGGCTATGACATCGAATGGACCGGTACGGCCTTCCAGGAAAAACGCACCGGCAGCGCCTCCGTGTTCGCCTTCGGCTTCGCCATCGTCATGGTCTATCTGATTCTGTCGGCGCTCTACGAACGCTGGGGCGTACCCTTCGCCGTGCTGCTGGCGGTGCCCTTCGCCATGGCGGGCGCCCTGGGATTCGTTTACTTGCGCGGCATGGAGAACAATATCTACTTCCAGATCGGTCTGGTGGTGTTGATCGGCCTCGCGGCGAAGAACGCGATCCTCATCGCCGAATTCGCCATGCAGGGCATGGAACACGGCAAACACGCCCCCGAGGCGGCGCACGAGGCGGCCCGTCTGCGTTTCCGGCCCATCATCATGACTTCGCTGGCCTTCGTCTTCGGCGTGCTGCCGCTGGTGCTCGCCACCGGCGCCGGCGCCGCGGCCCGCCAGTCCATGGGCACCGGCGTGTTCGGCGGCATGATCGTCGCCACTTTCGTCGCGCCGATTTTCGTTCCCATGTTCTTCAGTTTGCTGGCACGCAAACCGCGGCCGGCCCATCATCATGAACACGACAACCCGCACCCCGATGCGACTCAGGAGGATAAGGCATGAGCACGCAGCGTAGCTTTTCTCCCTCCGGCTTGCTCGGGCTAAGCATGATCGTCCTGCTTGCCGGCTGCGCGGTGGGTCCCGACTATAAGCGGCCCGACATTCAGCTGCCCGCCACCTATCCCGACGCGGCTCACGGTGGCGGCGCCACCAAGGGCGAGCAAGGGCGGCTATCCGCCGACTGGTGGACACTTTACAACGACAAGACGCTTGACGGGCTGGTGGCAAGCGCCCTGAAAAACAACACCGATCTGCACCGGGCGGTGGCGCAGATCGACGCGGCCGAGGCGGTGTTGGCCCAAGCCAACTCCACGCTGTTTCCCGAAATAGATTTGGGCGCCTCCAGCAGCCGCTCGCATTCCAGCACCCTCAATGCCACACCCGTATTCTCGGGCGTGCCCATTACCTACAACGCTAACCGGCTGGCGCTTTCCACCTCGTTCGAGCTCGATTTCTGGGGCAAGCTGCGCCGCGCCTCGCAGGCGGCTCACGCCCAGGTGCTGAGTTCCCGTTACGCGCGGGATGTAGTGGCTCTGACCGTGGCGGGGGCCACCACCCAGTCTTACTTCACCCTGCGATCCCTCGACGCACAGATTACGGTAACGGAGAAGATCCTGAGGTCGCGGGAAGACTCGCTGGCCGTGATCAAGGACCGCGCCAAGGGCGGGCTCGCCTCGGAACTGGACGTCAATCAGGCCCAGGTGGCGCGTTCAGACGCGGCCGTGCAATTGCGTGACCTCAAGCGCCAGCGCGCGCTTATGGAACATCAACTCGGAGTACTGACCGGGAAACTCGACCTCAGGATCGCGGCGGGCGACATTATGAACTTGCCGATGCCGAGCCTGCCGCCAGTGGGCCTGCCTTCGACGCTGCTGGAACGCCGCCCGGATGTACAACAGGCGGAACAGGCGCTGGTCGCGGCCAATGCCGAGATCGGCTTCAACAAGGCCTCGCAATTTCCAAGCTTTTCCCTGACCGGCGATTTCGGCGGTCAAAGCGCGAAATTAAGCAACATCTTGAAATCGGGTGCGCGCATCTGGTCACTGGGACTCGAGGGCCTCATGCCGATCTTCTCCGCCGGTAAGTACGCGGCACGCACACGCGAGGCGGTGGCCGTGCAACGTCAGGCGGTGGCCGCCTATGAAAAGACGGTACAGACCGCGTTCAAGGATGTAGCCGACGCCCTGACCAATGTGGAACAGACCAGGGACGCGGCGGCGGATATCAAAAGCAGGGTCGAGGCCGCGCGCAACGTGCTGCGCCTGTCGCACTTGCGTTATGACGCGGGTTACTCGCCGTATCTGAACGTGCTCGATGCCGAGCGCACTGCCAACAGCGCCGAACAGGCCCTGGTGCAAAACCGCCAGCAGCAGCTCATATACAGTGTCGACCTGATGAAGGCCCTGGGCGGCGGCTGGTCGCCGAATCAGGCAACGCCGGTGGCCCGGCGGTGACGGGCGCGCTCACCGGCCCTGGTCACCGGCTGTAATTCCCATGGCACGCAAGACCAAAACGGAAACCGAACAAACCCGCCTGCACATCCTCGCCGCGGCGCGGCGGGTGTTCGCCGAACGCGGCGTGAGCCGCACCACCCTGGCGCAGATCGCCAAAGAGGCCGGGGTGACGCGCGGTGCCATCTACTGGCACTTCAAGAACAAGCCGGATCTGTTTTTCGCCATGAAGGAACAGATCGCCCTGCCGTTGATCGACCTCGCCGATGATAATCCTCCCGCCGAACAGTCCATCGATCCGCTGCGCGGCATCGAGGCCAGCATGATTGCGATGCTGCGCCTGCTCAAGGAAGATGAGGTCGCACGCACCACCTTCGAAATCGTCGCTTTGAAATGCGAATATGTGGATGAATTCGCCTCCCTGGACAGTCGCGTTATCAAGACCGGCTGTGACTTTATAGACAAGATCACCAAAGCCTACAGGGCCGCTAAGAAGAAAGCCCTGCTGCGCGACGGTCTGAACCCGGAGATGTGCGCGCTGGAAAGCTACACCTTCATGAAGGGCTTGATCCACCTATGGCTGTCGGATGTGGACGGCACGATCATCCGCGGCAAGGCGACGCGTCTGATCAAAGCCCATATCGCCATGCGCTATAAATAATTCCGCCGCTCCACAATCTCACCGAGGCTAACCACAGCAACGACCGCCCATCAATGACAAGCTAACCGGCAGGCCCATCATCACGCGGCACCACTCGGGGGTTGCGCTGCGCGTCGACGGCGACGAAGGTCAGAACCGCCTCGGTGACCTTGACACATTCCTCCTCCTGGCGGTCGCGTTCCGCATATATCTCCACCTTCACCGACAGGGAGGTGCGTCCGACACGGATCACATTCGCGTAACAGCTGATGAGGTCGCCGACGAACACCGGCTTGTGGAATTCGAAGGAATTAACCGCCACTGTCACCACCCGCCCCCGCGCACGACGAAAGGCGGTGATGCTACCGGCGATATCCACCTGGGACATGATCCAGCCGCCGAAGATGTCTCCCGCGGCGTTGGTGTCGGTGGGCATGGCCAGCACCCGTATGACGGGTTCGCGGTCCCGGGGCAGGGTATCCGTAGTCATAATCAAGAATCCTATAACTCAATGACCTTCATACAACCGGGCGATTTCATCCTGGAAGTTGGCGATGATCCGTCCGCGGCGTAGTTTAAGGGTCGGCGTCGAGAAGCCATTTTCCACCGTCCACGGCGTCAAACTCAATGCCGCGCGCCGCACCTTGGCGTAACCGGGGAAGCCGCTGCACTGCCGGGCAACGTGTTGTACGATCCAGGACTCCACCTGCGGGTCGTGCAGGGACTGCTCCGCTTGCGGGTCTACGCCCAGATCACGCGCCGCGGCTTGCCACCGCGCGTTATCCAAGACCAGCAGGGCGCTGAGATATGGCCGTCCTTCACCAATGACCAACACTTGTTCGAACAGCGGATCGCGGCTGATGGCCGCCTCCATATCCACGGGCGGCACCTTCTCGCCGTTGGCGAGCACGATGATCTCCTTGAGCCGACCGGTGATGTAAATATGATTATTTTCGATACGCGCCTTATCGCCGCTGTGCAACCAGCCCTCCCGGTCGATCAGGGCGGCGCTGGCTTCGGCCTGGCGCCAGTAACCCATGCACACACCGGGACTGCGCACCAGCAACTCGTCGTCGGAACCGATGCGCAATTCCACGTCGCGCAGCGGCACGCCGACACTGAAGGGATCATTATCATTGGGAAGATTGACGCTGATTACCGGACTGGTTTCCGTAAGGCCATAGCCCTGCAGCAGCGGCACGCCGAGACCGATAAACACCTGCGCCACATCCTTGGGCAAGGCCGCGCCGCCGCAGATGGCGGCGCGCAAGCGGCCGCCCAGTTTCGCCCTGATCTTGGCCGCGACCAGCCCGTCGAGCAATGGCCACAACAATGCCGACATGCTGGCCGCGGTGCGACCCTGCTGGCACTGAAAGCGTTGCCAACCCACCGCCGCCGCCCATCCGAACAGACGCCGTGCCAGGGCCTTGCCCTCCAATTGGGCATGGATCCTGGCGTGGATCCTTTCGAAGATCCGCGGTACCGAGACAATTAAGGTCGGCCGTATCGCCGCCATGTCCTCGGCCAACAGCGGAATGGAACGGGCGTGAGCGACCGCCGCGCCGGCCATCATGGGCAGATAGTATCCCACAGTGCGCTCCAAGGTATGGGACAAGGGTAAAAACGACAAAAACATGTCCTCCTTGAAGATTGGTATGCTGTTGAGGCCGGCGTAGGCGTTCCACAAGATATTGCGATGGCTGAGCATCACGCCCTTGGGATGACCGGTGGTGCCGGATGTATAGACAATGGTAGCCAGGTCCTGAGGTTCGGCGTTGCCGTCGCGAAATTCATGGGAGGTGGACGGCAGCCAATCCTCCAGCGCACGCAGGCGTCGGTCGTCACCGGCGGTAATGTCCTCTATGCTAACGATACGGGCCACCTCGCTTAACTCGTCGCGCACCTCACTAAGCGCCCGCCAGTGTTCCTTACCCTCGATCAACAGCCACTTCACTCCGGCGTCCCGCAGAATGTAAGCGGCGTTCTCGGCGCGATCGTTGGCATACAGCGGCACCACCACCAATCCCAACCCCAGGGCAGCCTGATCGCAACACACCCATTCCCGACAGTTGCGTGCCATAATGGCGATGCGGTCGCCGCGCTGTAATCCATCACGAATAAAGCCGGCCTGCCACCGGCCGGCCATCCGGGCCACTTCCGTCCAGGTGCTGAAACGCCAGACTTGATCGGTATTATCGAAATAGTAATAGGCCGGCGAGGCTGGCGAGTGGCGCACCCGTTCACGGAACAAGCCCGCCAGGCTGACGGCATTAGCCGGGATAATGGTATCTAGGGTCTCGCCGGTCATTGCTCACTCCAGACATAGGACTCCGGGTCGTCGTAGTGCATGCCACTATACTATAACGACCTGCCATCAAGCCGACTGTACTCAAGTCACGGCATAGACGCAGGAAGCCGGTGAAAGCAGATCCAGATAGATAGATGCCCGGAATGGACGATGCGGCTAATCGGCGGCTAGCATCTCCCAGGCGTGGATGGTTAAGCGGAATTCCAGAATTCGTCCCGCTGCGTTCGTTGCAGACCGTGCTGATCCAATATGTAAGACGGTGGATTCTCAAAAAAGGCCCAAGAAGCCCTTTTTGCCGGCAGGATGGTTCTCCAACACCTGAACGATATCCTTATGACCGGCGGCCTTCGCCAGGCTGCGGGCCTGTTCCCGTTTGAGGTTGCGAATATCGGCATCGGCGCCATTCTTCAGCAGCAACTGCACCGCTTTGGTATGGCCGCCGGCCGCGGCCAACATTAAGGCGGTATTGCCGACGCCGTTTCTTTCATTCACCTTTGCGCCCGCCGCCAGCAGGCGTTGTATCACCGCGGCATGTCCACCATCTGCCGCCAACATCAGCGGAGTATTGCCCGTTTTGGTGGTCTGATTGATACCACCGCCGTTTTGCAGCAGCATGCCCACCACGTCGGCGCGGCCCTGCTGCGCGGCTCGAGCCAGAGGTGTATAGCCTTCGTGATCGGCTATCCCGCCGTCGGCGTGATGCGCGGTCAATAAGCTTACGGCATCCAGGGAACCGCTATCCGCCGCATACCACAAGGCCGTGCGGCCCGCTACATCCCGGGCATCGATGCGTGCGCCGTGTCCCAGCAAAATTTCCAACACCGGCTTCCCGCCACGCTGCGCAGCAACCATCAGTGGAGTGATACCATCCCGTCGTGTGGCGTTGACATCCGCGCCGGCCTTGAGCAATACATCGACTACCGGTTCCTGACCGCTCGTCAAAGCATAGGATAAGGCGGTCTCGCCGCTGTCCTGATGCAAGGAGGCATTCGCGCCGCCAGCCAACAAGGCGCGTACTGCTTTGCGGCGCCCCTGCTGTGCCGCCCACATCAAAGCGGTCTTGCCGTTGACCTGTTTATCATTGGGATTTGCGCCCTTCTTCAGCAGCGCGGTGATGATCCCGGCGTGACCACGCCATGCCGCGCGGGTCAGCGCGGTATGTCCCTCCTCGTCACGCACGGCAACATCCGCGCCCTGCCGCAGAAGGCCTCGCACGACATCCTCCTGGCCGCGCCACGCGGCAATCATAAGGGGGGACCATCCCTGATAGGGTTGCTTGCCGTCCGCCAGTTGAGGTCGCGGTTCCGCCGCGGCCGCCACCTGTGCCTGCGCCAGGCTCTTGGCATGCTCAAGCACTGCGCCGTGGGCGACGAGATTCTTAACGATATCCTTATAGCCGCGCGACTGGGCGTATTGCACCGCGGTCCACTTTCTTTTGTTACGCACTCCCACATCGGGCTTAGCCCGGAGAAGAGTGGCCACGAGTCCGGCGTCACCCTGTATTACCGCTACCAATAGCGGTGTGTTGCCGTTGGCGTCAATAACATTAACATCCGCCCGGGCCGACAAGAGCCTTTCGACGCAGTCCTTGTGCTCCTCCCGCACGGCGAGCAGCAGGGCACTGTCATGGTAACGGTCCTTGCCATTGGGTCTGGCTCCAGCCTGCAATAACAGTTTAACCACATTGTCGTGACCCCCTTCCGCTGCTTCCATCAGCGCGGTGCGCCCGTAGATATCCGCGGCATTCACGTCGACACCTCGCGCGATCAGAGAGGGAATCTCACCTTCCTCGCCTTTCCGCGCGGCCCGGAGCAGCGCAGCCGGCGAGGCCGATTTCGTTTTAGCCATATCGCGCAATTTTGCCGCCGCCATGGCATATCCCCCCGTGGCGGCCTTGCGGAACCACTGCTCGGCCATGAACGGATCCAGGGGAACGCCCCAGCCGTTTTCGTACATTATCCCGAGATTGTATTGCGCCTTGACGTAACCCTGTTTTGCGGCGCGGCGCAACCAGCGCACGGCAGTCTTGTGGCTTTTTGCAACGCCCGTCCCCATGCGATAAAAGCCTGCAAGTCGATACTGGGCCTCAGCATCGCCCTGCTGCGCGAGCGGCTTCAACAACTGGGCGGCCCGCGCATAGTCTCTGACGCGTACCGCCATGTCCACGTCGTGCATATCGGTGCCGACGGCAGTGAGGGGCGCAAGCAAACAGGCGCACAGCAGACATGCCGCGCTGAAATTGCCGCGCCGAATCTTGACATTTGCATCGCAAGCGACAGCCATACTCATGCCGTTCCAAATTTCGTCTCGACCTCGATGCCGATGCTCTTCAGGAAGGCCGTGGGCAGGATACCGCCGGCGCAGACGATTATGGCGTCATTGGGCAAATCAACTTTTTGCCCCTTATGATCCAAGCTCACTGCCTCAGCGCTAATCTCCTTGACCTGTGACTGCAGCAACACCCGCAGCCTGCCCGCGGCCTCCGCCTCCTGCACCTTGTGTCGGTTCTTTGCCTTTGAGCGGGAGAAGGCCTCAGAACGGTACGACAGGCTCACCGTCGAACCCGGCTCCGCGGCGATGCTGGTCGCTGCCTCCAAGGCGGCGTCACCGCCGCCCACCACCAGCACGTGCCGGCCGCGATATTGTTCGGGGTCGATAAGACGATACACCACCTTGGGTAATTCCTCGCCCGGCACGCCCAGCTTACGTGGCGTACCGCGCCGGCCGATAGCGAGCAGAACCGCCCGCGTTTCATAACTGCCCCGGCTGGTCTTTACCAAAAAGCCTTCCCCCTTTTTCTGGATCTCCTCGACGCGCTCGCCCTCGTTGACCTTGAGTCCGGTTTTGCGCTGTACGTCCTGCCACAATTCCATCAGAGCCTCCTTGCGAGTCTCGCTGATCTTCACCTTCCCGATCAGCGGCAGGTTCATCGGCGCGGTCATCACCACCTTACCGCGGGGAAAGTGCGCCACCGTGCCGCCCAAGGTGTCCTGCTCTACGGTGACGAAGCGCAGCTTGCGCTGCAAGGCGGCCAATGAGGCGGAAAATCCCGCCGGACCGGCACCGACGATCAGCACGTCCAAGCCGGGATGCTTGCCGATGCCTTGAAGTCTGGCGATGGACTCCATCGCCTGCCGACCCTGTTCCACGCTGTTGCGTATCAAACCCATCCCGCCCAGTTCACCGGCGATGAACATCCCCGGCACGTTGGTCTCGAAATTGGGTTTGACCAGAGGAATATCCACACCGCGCTTCTCAGTGCCGAACACCAAGGTAATCGCATCCTCCGGACAGGCCGCCTTGCAGGCGCCGTGGCCGACGCAATAGGTAGGATTGATCAATTCCGCCTTGTGATTTATCAGGCCCAGGACCGTGTGCTCCGGACAAGCACTCACGCAGGAACCACACCCGATGCAGCGCCGTGGATCGATAACGGGGTGCAGGGAAGACGGTTCAGTAAGACCATCGCGCTGCGCCGCATCGCGAATGGCGATCACCGCCTGCTGACGGCTTCGATGGCGACGCAGATACAGCACCCATATCATCACCATGGGTACGAGGTACATCACCAGCTTGACATCAAGTTCAGTTGGCATCGCTATAAAGTAATCCGTGTTCTCGATTTATATATGCGAAGTACATCACGGCCGCGCTAAAAAATGTTGCGACATTACCGCGTCGCACAATGACATTATAGCGTCGCACAATGATGAAACATGAGATGTCGCCACCAAGCGACAACCGAGTCGCTATCAGGCTACAGATTGCCCTTACGCAAAATATTCGAAAAATAAGCTGCAGAATTTGACGGGTCCGTCGCAGAAAACAACGCCGGACTGGTGAAAGATGCCGGATCGGTGATCCACCGATCCGGCTGGCTTTACGCCGTTAAATTGAAAATTAAGCAAGAGTTAAGAATCGCTTTGTATAAACGGTCCGACCATGAACGATGCAACGCTAACTCTAGAACAAAATAAAGCTGCATTGCAAGCAAAAGCCACGCCTGTTCGCCGCAACGCATTGAAGGGGTCGCGATTCGAACAGATCGGCGCGATGCTTTTCTTCGGCGGTGTATTGATAACCCTCTATCGAGGCTGGTTAGACCGCAATGACTTGAGCCGTACTGCGGAAAGCGGCATAGGTTACGCCTTGGGCATCATCGGCGGCGTACTCATGCTAATGCTGCTGCTTTACCCGCTGCGCAAACGCGCGCGCTTCATGCAGCGCCTGGGGCCGGTCAAATGGTGGTTTCGCAGCCATATGATCCTGGGCATCGTCGGCCCGATGTGCATCCTATTTCATTGCAGCTTTCATCCGGGCGCCCTGAACAGCAATGTCTCTTTGTTGTGCATGGTCCTGGTGGCCAGCAGCGGCCTCGTCGGCCGCTATCTCTACAGCAAGATCCATTACGGCCTTTACGGTCGCAAGGCAACGTTGCAGGAACTATTGCAGGACAGTTCTCTTTTCAAGAGCCTGCTCGAAACTGCTTTTACCTATGCCCCCAATCATCGCGACAGGCTGCAAGCCGTGGAAAAGGACGCACTCTCGAGGCAGCGCGGCATGCTGAGCAGCATACTGAATATCACCATTTTTACTATTCAAAGCTATTGGATCGGCTTATCGCTAAGACGACTTTTGAAGCGGGCGCTGGCCAATGAAATGCAAAAGCATGCGGGTCATCGCCGCGAATTCAAAGAGAAGCTGCGCGAACAACGCCGGCAATTGGCCGAGTACCTCGCCACTTTGCGTAAGATCAACCAACTGTCTTTTTATGACAGGCTGTTCTCCATGTGGCATGTATTGCATTTCCCCCTATTTCTGATGCTGGTTATATCCGGCATCGCACATGTGATTGCGGTACATCTATATTGATTCTGGCAAATGCGCATCTTACTAAAGAGACACCTAGCGGCGGCCTCAATGTTACTTGTGATGTCGACATTCTGTTCGACGGCAATTGCATCAAGTCTCGAAACCCTGATCATGCCGGGCAAGGTGGTCAACGCCCATGCCAAATATGAATCCAAGTGCGAGAAGTGTCACGAACCCTTCAAAAAGGCCACACAGAAACGCCTGTGTTTCAAGTGCCATAAGAAAGTGGCACGAGACATAAAGGAGCGTAAAGGATTTCACGGCCACACAAGAAATATTGACAGACTTGCGTGCAAAACGTGCCATACAGAGCATATCGGGCGTAATGCCGACATTATTCATCTCGACACCAATACCTTCGACCACCATAAAACGGATTTCCCACTAGAAGGGGCGCACTTGGGCCTCGCCTGTGGGAGTTGCCACAAGCAGAAGGCGAAGTACCGAGAAGCGCCTTCTGCCTGCAACGACTGCCATCATAAAGATGACCCTCACAAGGGGCGTCTGGGCAAAGACTGCGGCAAATGCCATGGCGTCAAGGCCTGGAAGACCAGCCGGTTCGATCACGACAAGACCAAATTTCCGTTACGCGGCAAACACAAGGAAGCGACGTGCAACAGCTGTCATCCCAATGAGCGTTATAAGAATCTGGCAAAGGAGTGCGTGGCGTGCCATCGCATCAATGACGTGCACACCGAACGTTACGGGAGTAAATGCGAGAAATGCCACAACGAACAAAAATGGAAACAGATTATTTTCGATCATGACCGGGACACCAAGTTCAAGCTGCGCGGCGCACATGCCAAGATACGTTGTGACACCTGCCATACCGGCAAGCTCTACGGCGTCAAGCTAGGTACGCGCTGCTATGCCTGCCACCAGCACGACGATAAACATGCGGGTCGTTACGGCCGTAAATGCGGCGCCTGCCACGGATCACGCGGGTGGGGGCATGTCACGTTTTCGCACGACAAGGATACCAAATTCCCATTAAGGGGTGCGCACAAGAAAGTTGCCTGCGAGGACTGTCACCGCGGCGACCTTGATAAAGAGAAGGACCGCCACACCTGTTTCGCCTGCCATAAAGGTGACGACGTGCATAAAGGCAAAGAAGGCAAGTCATGCGACCGCTGCCACAATGAACAGAGATGGGATAAGCGGGTGGTCTTCGATCATGACATGACTCGCTTTCCTCTCATCGGCCTGCACGCAGCGGTGCCGTGCGAGGAATGCCACTTGAACACCAGCTACAAGGTGAATGCCTTCGACTGTGACTCCTGCCACAAGAAGGACGACGTTCACAAGCACACGCTCGGCGAGCGTTGTACCACCTGCCATAACCCCAATGGCTGGCGTATATGGAAATTCGATCATAACACCCAAACCGACTACAAGCTCGAGGGCAAGCACAGCAAGCTCAATTGCAAGGCCTGCCATCACGAACCCGTAACCGGCAAGATCCACTTACCCACGAGCTGTGGATCCTGTCACAAGAGTGACGATGTCCATAACGGCAGTTTCGGCCCGCAATGTGAACGTTGCCACACCCCGGATTCATTCAAAGACATACGATTACTCGGGCGGAAAATTCCGCGATCTTAAAAGGACATACGGTATCTGGCTCAGCAAGATTGTCGCGCCATTCACACTGAGATTACGAACTATGAAGTTCAACTCCGCCTTGAGAAGGACATGGACAGCACTGATGGGAATCGCCTGCCTGCTTTTGTTGGCGTCCGGCGGTGCGACGGCGGCCACGCGAATCAACTTCGACCATTTCACCACCGGCTTTCCCCTAACTGGAGCTCATAAGGGCGTCGATTGTGAAAGCTGTCACAACCGTGGCGTCTTTAAGGGCACACCGACAAAATGTTCCGGCTGTCATATGACCGGCACCCTGGCTGGGGCCACGGCAAAGCCACAAT
>JARRQJ010000003.1:0-148626 GCA_037381915.1 Gammaproteobacteria bacterium
GATCTCGCCGCGGGTAATGGGTTGGCGATAGGCGATCAACACCAGGGTCTCCAGCAGGGCGCGGGAATAACGGGGGGCCCGTTCTTCATAGAGGCGCGATACCCACGGCGCCAGATCCCGTTTCACCTGGAGACGGAATCCGCTGCTCACTTCCTTTAGTTCCACGCCGCGTTCGGCGCAATCCTCTTCCAGGGACTTGAGGGCCTGGCGCAATTCCGCCGTTTCGGGACGCGCGTCTTCGGGAAACAGACCGAGCAGGCGCTCCACGCTCAAGGGTTCGCCCGCCGCGAGCATGGCGGCTTCAAGAATATTCTTCAACTGCTGTAGGTTCACTGACATGCTGTGGTGCTCTTACGTAAATGGGACCGTAGGGTTCGGTTTGCACGATTTCAACAAGTGTCTCTTTGATCAACTCCAATACCGCGAGGAAGGTAACCACCACCCCGAGTTTACCCTCCTCGAGTTTGAACAGGGCGGAAAACGCGGTGAACTTGTCCGTCGTTACCGCGCTCAATACGTTGGACATACGTTCGCGTACCGACAGAGGTTCCATGTGCACGTGATGATGGGAAAACATCTCGGCGCGGTGCAGCACATCCTTCAACGCCAGCAGCAACTCCTTCAGGGCCACCGTCGGCTGGGGGCGCGGCCCGCTGCGCGGCGGCGCATCGAGTTTCACCTCGAAGGTATCGCGTTCCATGCGCGGCAAGGTATCCAGATCCTCCGCGGCCTTCTTGAAACGTTCGTATTCCTGGAGGCGACGGATCAGTTCGGCACGCGGATCCTCTTCCTCGCCCTCTTCGGTCTTGGGGCGTGGCAGCAGCATGCGCGACTTGATCTCGGCGAGCATGGCGGCCATAACCAGATATTCCGCCGCCAATTCCAGGCGCAGCCCTTTCATCACCTCCACGTATTCCATATACTGCCGCGTGATCTCGGCGATGGGGATATCCAGGATATCCAGGTTCTGGCGGCGAATCAGATACAGCAACAAATCCAAAGGGCCTTCGAAAGCATCGAGGAAGACCTCCAGCGCGTCCGGCGGAATGTAAAGGTCCTTGGGCAGTTCCGTGAGCGGCGTGCCTCGCACCAAGGCCACCGTCAAGGCGTCGTCCGCAGCGCCTACATCTACAATAGTGTCAGACATATTTTAAGGCTTCAAACTTTCAATATCTCTTGCGCAGCCCCATGGCCTCGCGCACTTCGTCCAGGGTGTCCTGAGCCACGTCCCGAGCCTCCTCGCAACCTTCTTCCACAATATTGCGCACCAGGTTGGTGTTCTCCATGATCTCCATGGCTCGCTCCCGGATAGGAGCCTGTTCCGCCAGCACCGCATCGATCACATGCTGCTTGCACTCGAGACAGCCGATGCCGGCACTGGTACAACCCTCCCTCACCCAGGATTTCACCGTATCCGCAGAGTATACCTGGTGGAACTGCCAGACCGGGCATTTATCCGGATCGCCGGGATCGGTGCGCCGTACCCGTGCGGGATCGGTGGGCATGGTCTTGAGCTTCTGGGTCACCGACTCCGGTTCCTCCCGCAACGAGATGGTATTGCCGTAGGATTTGGACATTTTCTGACCGTCCAGACCCGGCATTTTTGCCATGGGGGTCAACAAGGGATGGGGCTCGGGCAGGATCACTTTGCTGACGCCTTCCAGATAGCCGAACAAGCGCTCCCGATCGCTCAGGGTGAGATTTTGCTGCGTCACCAGGAACGCCCGCGCGGTTTCCAAGGCCTCATGGTCACCCATTTCCTGAAATTTACGTCTTAACTCTCTATATAACTTAGCATTCTTCTTACCCATCTTGGCGACGGCGGCCTCCGCCTTTTCCGCAAAATCCGGCTCGCCGCCATAGAGGTGGTTGAAACGCCGCGCCACTTCACGGGCCATTTCGATATGTACCACCTGGTCCTCGCCCACCGGCACCAGCCCGGCCTTATAGATCAATATGTCCGCCGCCTGCAACAGGGGATAGCCAAGAAAGCCGTAGGTGGCCAGGTCTTTCTCCTTGAGCTTTTCCTGCTGATCCTTATAGGTGGGAACGCGCTCCAGCCATCCCAAGGGCGTGACCATGGAGAGCAATAGATGCAATTCGGCGTGCTCCGGCACCCGCGACTGGATGAACAACTTGGCACTTTTGGGATTGATCCCCACCGCCAGCCAGTCGATGATCATCTCCCAACTGCTGTCCTCGATGTCCCGCGGATTTTCGTAATCTGTCGTGAGTGCATGCCAGTCCGCGACGAAGAAATAGCATTCATATTCGTGCTGCAGGCGCAGCCAATTTTTCAAGACGCCGTGAAAGTGACCCAGGTGCAGGCGCCCGGTAGGACGCATGCCCGAAAGCACGCGTTGCGGCTGATTAGGAACAATACTCATATATTTTAATTATCACTAAATTAATCAATTTATCTCATCCATAAGATAATTATTTTTGCGACTCCCTTATAAACCGAACATGCGGTAGATCATGTTTTGCACCATCGATACCGGTGGCCACATGATTCTTCCCAGGATACCGGTCGCCATCAGCAACAGCAAAATGATCAGGCCGTACTGCTCGATGCGGCTGAATTTCCACGCCAGCGGGTCCGGCAGGAATCCGGCCACGACCTTACTGCCGTCCAGCGGGGGTACCGGTATGAGGTTCAACACCATGAGCAGGATATTGATCGCAATGCCTGCACCGCCCATATAGGTCAAAGGTAAAGCAAGAGATGTCGGCAGCAGCTGTCCTAATTTCATGATCAAGGCCCAGATGAAGGCCATGAGTAAATTGGCCATCGGTCCCGCCGCCGCCACAAAGGCCATATCCCGCTTGGGGTGATGAAGATTGTCCGCCGAGATGGGCACCGGCTTGGCCCAGCCAAAAATAAAAAACCCGCCGCTGGTAAATTGACTAATCACTAACAAAGTAAGGGGTACTAATACCGTACCTACGGGATCGATATGCTTGAGGGGATTGAGCGTCAAGCGCCCCAACATCATGGCGGTGGGGTCACCCAGCTGTTTCGCCAGCCAGCCATGGGCCACTTCATGAACGGTTATCGCGAAAAGCACCGGCAAGGCCCACACCGCTACCTGCTGAATAAGATTGAGCTGCTGCATCGGCGAAGTATAACCTGATTCTCCGAACCTGAGTTAACCCGATGAATCCAGCCGCGCTATGGATAAAACACTTCGACCCCACCTTTGCCGACCCGTAACACGTGGGGCACGCCTTCCGTCAGGTCCACCACGGTGGTGAAATCAATACCACAGTAGCCGCCGTCGATGATGAGATCCACCCGCTCCCCGAGGAGATCCCGCATCTCGTACGGATCGGTGGGCGGCAGTTCCTCGCCGGGCAACACCAGCGTAGAACTCATCATGGGCTCATCCAGGCCGGCGAGCATCGCCTGCGTGATGACGTTGTCCGGGACCCTCAGTCCCACGGTCTTGCGTTTAGGATGCTGCAGACGCCGCGGTACTTGGCGGGTGGCGGGCAGGATGAAGGTGTAAGGGCCCGGGGTGCAGGCCTTCAGGAGGCGATAGGTCGCATTATCCACCTTGGCATAGACCGCAATCTCCGAGAGATCACGGCAAACCAAGGAGAAGTTATGGCTAGAATCCAGACCACGGATTTGCCGGATACGGTCCAAGGCCTCTCTTTCCCCGATATGACACCCTAGGGCATAGCTGGAATCCGTGGGATACACCACGATGCCGCCCCCCCTGAGGCACTCGACCACCTGTCCGATCAAGCGCGGCTGGGGATCCTGCGGGTGAATGGCGATCAGGCGTGACATAAACGGCCCATTCTGCTGGTGGAGCGCAAGGGAAGTAGGAAATTTATTGGGAATTCGGGGAGTCTTGGCGTTGACGCAAATCCCAATCCGTCCATACCGGCACGCACTCCGCCGGCAGCTCCGGCAGGCGCCCCAACACATTATATGATTGCCCGGGCCCGTGGTAATCCGAGCCCATCGAGGCCCGCAGTTCATAGAGCCGGGCATAATTGGCCAGTGCGGAAGCGGCACCCCGGGAATGGCTGCCCGAGATCACCTCCAGGGCTGCGCCGCCTAACTCCTTGAACTCCGACAACAACTCGCGAAAACGCGCGGCGCTCAGTGAATAACGCGCGGGGTGAGCGATGACCGCCTGCCCGCCCGCCGCGCGGATCCAGCCGACGGTGTCGGGCAGGGATGCCCATTGCCCCGGCACATGACCGGGTTTACCGCGCTTCAAGTACTTATCAAAGGCATGCTGCATGTCCTTCGCCTTTCCCTGGGCCACCAGAAATCGGGCGAAATGGGTCCGGCCGATGCTGGGACCTGTCGCCAGCGCCTGCGCCCCGGCGTAGGCCCCCGCAATTCCCCGCTTTTCGAGACGCCGCCCCATCTCCTCGGCGCGCCACACGCGAAAATCCCGCAATCCCGCCAGACCCCGCTGTAATGCTTCATTTCCCGGATCAATGCCCAGACCGACGATATGCAGCAACTGATGCCCCCAGCTCACGGAGATTTCCACCCCGGACACCAGCGTCACCCCCGCTTCCCGCGCCGCCTGTTCAGCTTCCGCCAGGCCGGTGGTAACATCGTGGTCTGTCAGGGCCAGCACATCCACGCCTTGGGACGCGGCGTACCGCACCACGTCGCGGGGTGACGCCGTCCCATCGGAAGCCGTGGAATGACTATGGAGATCGTAACGCAACATCCGCTTACCCACCCGGTCTACCTAAGTTAAGCGCCCACATAGGATTCCGTGTATGATACGGGATTTTTGCAGTCTCTGCGCGGCGCACGCACGTAAGTCATGAAATTATTATTTGATTTTTTCCCGATCTTCATATTCTTCGTCGTCTATAAACTGTACGATATCTTCGTCGCCACCGCCGCGCTGATGATCAGCGCCGTGGTGCAGGTCGGCTGGTCCTGGTTTCGTCATCGCCGTGTCGACACCTTGTACTGGGTTACCCTGGGCTTGACCCTGGCGCTGGGCGGCGCCACCTTATTGCTGAAGGATGAAACCTTCATCAAATGGAAACCCACTGTGGTAAACTGGTTGTTCGCCGCGGCATTCCTCATCAGTCAATACGTCGGGTCCAAACCCATCCTGCAACGCATGATGGCGAACAACATCAGCCTGCCCGACGTAATCTGGGCGCGCCTCAACTGGAGTTGGATCATTTTCTTCACGGCGATGGGCGTGCTCAATCTCTACGTGGCATTTTCGGGACAATTCAGCGACGACGCCTGGGTAAATTTCAAATTGTTCGGGATGATGGGATTGACCATTGTCTTTCTCATCGGCCAGGCGTTTTATCTCAGCCGCCACATCAAACCCGAGCAGGATCACGATACGCAGGAAGGTCAATAGCACATGCTCTACATCATCATGGGAGAAGATGGCAAGGACAGTTTGAGCAAACGCGCCGCAAACCGGGCGGCGCACCTGCAACGCCTCCACGAGTTGCGGGACCAAGGGCGATTGGTTCTGGCGGGACCAATGCCGGCGGTCGACGCCGTGGATCCGGGCCCGGCCGGATTCACCGGCAGCGTCATCGTGGCCGAATTTCCCTCCCTGGCGGACGCGCAAAGCTGGGCCGATGCCGAACCGTATCTGAGCGGCGGTGTCTATACGCACGTCACCGTGAAACCCTTCAAGAAGGTTTTACCGTGATGACACAAACGGAGCGTATGCTGCGCATCCGCGAACGGCTCACTGCCAAGTTGCAGCCGCTGCAACTGGAAATCGTCGACGACAGCCACTTGCACGCCGGCCACGCCGGCGCGCGCGGCGGTGCGGGACATTTTACCATCCACATCGTCGCGCAGGGCTTCGCCGATAAGACGCTCATCGAGCGTCATCGCATGATTTACGAGTTATTACAGGATATGATGCACAGCGAAATCCATGCCTTGAGCATTCAGGCGCGCAGCCCTAGTGAGCTTCAAGCCTCTAAACCCACGACAACACAAGGACCCATTCATGATTGATAAACGTTTTATCCCTCTCGTTGCGATCCTCGCCGGGATAACCTCCGTCTTTTTGCCCTTGAACGCCGCTTACGCCACGAATGCCCATCAGGCCAACGGCGATAAACCCCTGGTCAGCGTCAACGGCGCCGTTCTCACCAACGGGGATCTGGAGGCGTTTACCAAGGCCATGTCGGCCTCGCGCGGACAGCACGTGTCGCGCACCGAGGCCTTGAATACCCTGATCGACCGCGAACTGCTCTACCAAGAGGCCCTGTCCAAAGGGATAGATAAGAAGCCTGAGGTACTACAGGAGCTGAACGACCAACGCCGTTCCATGCTGGCCAATATAATGATCACGGATATGCTGCGTGCCAAACCGGCCACCGATGCGGAATTGCACAAAATCTACAAGGAGCGCGTGCTGAATCAGAAACTCACCGAGTATAAGGCGCGCCACATCCTGGTAAAGACCGAAGGCGAGGCCAAGGACATCATCGCCCAGCTGGATAAAGGCGCCGACTTCGCCACGCTGGCCAAGGCAAAATCCATCGACACCGGATCCGCGGCGAAGGGTGGCGACCTGGGGTGGTTCAACCCCGCTCAGATGGTGCCCGAATTTTCCAAGGCCATGGAGGCATTGCAGAAGGGCCACTACACCAAGACCCCGGTGAAGAGCCAGTTCGGCTGGCACGTCATCCTGCGGGAAGACTCGCGTCCGGTCAAGCCGCCCACCTTCGCTGAGATCAAGCCACGCCTGGAAGGCGTCGTGCAGAGCGAGCGCGTCAGCGCCTACGTGAAAAGCCTGCGCGACAAGGCCAAGATCGAGAACAAATAAAACGCCAGATACAAAGTCCAGCGGTTGCGTCGCCCCCCGCCGATGGCGGGGGGCTGCCGCGACGCCGCGGCGTTACGTCCGGGCGGCAAGCGCCTTCATACGCACCCCGTCTATGGAAAATTCATTCGCCGCAAGGCCTCGCATACCTCGTCCATGACACCCTGCCAGTCACCCCCGCTCCTCTGCCGGAAAAGCCGTGCACTGGGATACCACGGACTGTCGTGCCTTTCCGTCATCCATCTATAATCCGGCGCATACGGAAGCAAAATCCACACCGGCTTACCCAAGGCACCCGCCAGATGCGCGATGACGGTATCCACTGTTATGACCAAATCCATCTCGGCAACCAGGGCGGCGGTCTCGGCAAAGTCGTGCAATTCTCCCGCATGGGTCGCGAGTTGCGGGTATTCGGACATTGCCGCCTCATCCGCCGCCCTCACCTCCTTTTGCAGCGAGTGGTATTCGAAGTCCAGGCGCAACAGAGGTGCCAAGCTTCGCAGGGACAGGCTGCGGTTGCGTTCATTGGGATGCGCGGGACTGCCGGACCAGGCAATCCCTATACGCGGCCCGCAGCGGCTTCCAAGACGACTGCGCCACTCGCCGCGTTTATCCAGATCGGCGGCAAGATAGGGTCCCGCAGCCGGAATGGTGTCGAGAGTGGTCCCTAACGCCAAGGGCAGACTCATGAGGGGACAATGGAGATCGAAAACGGGGAGTGCATCGGTTCGGGTCGCCGGGGTAAACGTAGCATTCAAGCTTCGTAACAGCGTAACCAGGTCGGGGGGTACGCCCAGGATCACTCTGGCGCCCAGCGCCTCCACCATCGAGACATAACGGACGAATTGAATCACATCGCCAAAACCCTGTTCCGCGTGCAACAGGATGGTCTTCCCCGCTATAGATTGCTCGCCCAGCCATAAGTCCTGCTTGAAATGCCTGGCGTAGCCCCGGTTTTTGGCGACCCTCCAACGCCACTCGAACAGCGCCCACCCTTCGCGGTATCGGCCCTGCAACAGCAAGAGGCGACTTTTATTGAATTGCGCCTCCGCATAATCCGGACTTAGGCCAATCGCCTGATCGTACTCCGCCAGCGCCTCCGCATATCTTTGCATGTTTTGCAATGCGAAGCCCCGGTTGCCGTGGACCTCGGCCCAGCCGGGCTCGATAGCGAGCGCTGCAGCGAAGCTGTCCAAGGCCGCATCGGACTGCCCGAGCCGGCAGAGGGCAACGCCGCGCGCGTTATGTATTTCCGCTGATGCAATACCGAGGGAGAGCGCCGTATCATAGGCCGCCAAGGCCTCTTGGTAGCGCTGCAGACTTGTCAGGGCATTCCCGCGGTTGAAATGGGCCTCGGCATAATCAGATTTTAACGACAGGGCCTGGTCATAGTCGCCCAAGGCCTCCGCGTAACGACGAAGGTCTCGCCGTACGTTCCCGCGGTTATTATAGGCGGGAATATATTCTGGTCTGAGGGATAGCGTCTTATTATAACTGGCAAGGGCCGCCTCGGATTGATTGAGCGCCTGCAGGGCCTTACCCAGATTGTAATGCGCGGCAAAATTTTCGGGCTGAACGTCGGTCGCAGCGAAGAGAAATTTCACCGACTGTTCAAAACGCCCCGATTGCCCGTAGAGGACGCCAATCCCCTGCAAGGCATCCGCGTTTCTCGGGTCGGCGATCAGAACCTGCCGATACAGCGCCAAGGCCTCGGGGAGTCCGCCCTGTTGATGCCGGGACTGGGCCAGTTTGAGCAATGAGGTGATCTCATCATCGACTTCAGAAGACTTGGTCATGCGGCCACCTTGAATCAAACATCGCCCGTTGGTAAAGCGGATCTTTATTCCGTTTCCGTATCAGCCAATAAATCCAGGAATTGACGCTCATCCAGCACGGTCACATCCAAGGCGCGGGCCTTGTCCAATTTGGAGCCCGGCTCCTCACCGGCCACTACATAATCGGTTTTCGCCGATACGCTGCCGGTAACCTTCGCCCCTAAGACCTGCAAGCGCTCCTTCGCCTCGTCCCGGGTCATGGCGCTCAGGGTGCCGGTCAGTACAAACGTCTTTCCCGTCAGCGGGGCCGCCGCGGCGTGGCGTTCCATCTTGGGCCAATGCACACCGGCTGTTTGCAGCTTCTGAATGACCTCGTGATTGTGGCGTTCGTGGAAGAACGCGGCGATCTGTTGCGCCACCACCGGCCCGATATCCGGCACCGCCTGCAAGGCCGCGACGTCAGCGACGGCAATGGCGTCCAGATTGCCGAAATGCCGTGCCAACGCCTGTGCCGTGGCCTCCCCCACCTCGCGGATACCTAGCGCATAGAGAAAACGCGGCAAGGTAGTGGTCTTGCTCTTGTTCAAGGCATTCAGCAAATTTTCCGCCGACTTCGTGCCCATCCGCTCGAGCCCGGCCAGCTGTTCGACGCTGAGCCGGTATAGATCGGCCACGTCCTTCACCAACCCTTGTGCCACCAACTGATCTACCAGTTTCTCACCCAGACCCTCGACGTCCATGGCGCGCCGTGAAGCGAAATGGCGGATCGCCTCCTTGCGCTGCGCCTCGCAATAGAGGCCGCCGCTGCAGCGGGCCGCCACTTCGCCTTCCACGCGCACCACTTCCGACCCGCAGACTGGGCACAGCTTGGGCATGTGAAATATCCGGGTGCCCGATGGCCGTCGATCCTTAACCGTGCTCACCACCTCGGGTATTACATCGCCGGCGCGGCGGATGATCACGGTGTCACCCACCCGCACGTCCTTGCGATGCACCTCATCCTCGTTATGCAGGGTGGCATTGGACACGGTGACCCCGGCCACGGCCACCGGTTCGAGACGCGCCACCGGCGTCAGGGTGCCGGTACGGCCCACCTGCACCTGGATGTCCAGCACCTTGGTCATCACCTCCTCGGCGGGAAACTTATGGGCCACCGCCCAGCGCGGCGCACGCGCCACGAAACCCAGCTGCCGCTGCTGAGCTAGGCTGTCAACCTTGTACACCACACCGTCGATTTCGTATCCCAACGCCGCACGCTTGGCGGCCATCCCGGCGTAATATTCCAGACAAGCCGCCACCCCCGCCACCAAGGCCCGTTCGGGTGAGATACGCAGACCCCATTCCAATAGTTGCTCCAGGATGGCACTGTGGTGACTCGCCAGCCGTCCACTTTCCACCTGTCCTACGCCGTAACAACAAATCTCCAATGGTCGCTGCGCGGTGATTCGCGGGTCTAATTGTCGCAGGCTACCTGCCGCAGCGTTACGTGGATTGGCAAAGACCTTGTCGCCCTTTTCCTCCTGCCGCACATTCAATTCACGAAAACCTTTCTTGGTCATATAGACCTCGCCACGCACCTCCAATGTTCGGGGATAACCCTTGCCTCGCAGCCGCAACGGCACGCTGGCGATGGTGCGCGCGTTCTGGCTGATGTCTTCACCGGTATAGCCATCGCCACGGGTGGCCGCCTTTACCAGCATACCATCCTCATACAGCAGGCTCACCGCCAGGCCGTCCAGCTTGGGCTCCGCGGCATAGCGCACCTCTTTCCTCTCCAGTCCTTCGCGCACCCGGCGATCGAAGGCGCGCACCTCGTCCTCGGAAAAGGCGTTGTCCAGGGATAGCATGGGAATGACATGCTTGACCTCGCCGAACTCGGTGAGCGGCGCTGCTCCCACTCGCTGGGTCGGCGAATCGGGCGTGATCAGCTCGGGATGGTCGCGTTCCAGTTGCTGAAGCTCACGGAACAATTTGTCGAACTCCGCATCCGTAATCTCCGGGGCATCGAGCACGTAGTAACGATAGTTATGATAGTCGATCTGTTCGCGCAATGCCGCGGCGCGCTGTGCGACGTGCTTAGGAACCCGCTCGTTGTGCTTTGCCTTGCTCATGACGGGGTATAATGGCCTGGAAATCGTGAAATATTATCAACTAATCCGGGCTTAGGCGAACCGGACAATGTCCACGGCCTCCGATGACCTATATCCGGAAAGTGTGAACTTAGGGAACACCATGAATCCTCAAACCGTTATAGACTTCTGGTTCCGTGAAATCGAACCGCGGCAGTGGTTTACCAAGGATAGCGAATTCGACCGCCTTATTGAACGGCGCTTTCAAGGCGTTCACGAAGGGGCACTGAAGTGCGAGTTATTCCCCTGGCGCGATACATCGCAAGGCCGGCTGGCGGAAATCATTGTACTGGACCAATTCTCGCGCAACATATACCGTGATACCCCTCTCGCCTTTGCCTCCGACCCGCTGGCCCTGGTCCTGGCCCAGGAAGCGGTGCGAATCCAAGCCCAGCGCGATCTGCCACCCCAGCAAAGGCCCTTTCTTTACATGCCGTTCATGCACAGCGAGTCGCCGTTGATTCACGAGCAGGCTGTGGTATTGTTCGGCGAACCTGGGCTGGAGAAGAATCTGGAGTTCGAACTGCGCCACAAGGACATCATCGACCGCTTCGGCCGCTACCCGCATCGCAATACGGTGCTTGGGCGCGTCTCAACCTCTGATGAGCTGGCATTTCTCAAAACGCCGGGCTCTTCGTTTTAATTCAAATTAAATTTAATGCCATCTGAGCGGATGAGGGCAGAAATGGGCTGTTGATAAAAACATGCCGAAACTGTAGGCTTTGTCGAGGCTGAACGTCGCCGGCGGCATATCGCCTACCGTCCCGGTGTATGTGACACCCGAGCCGATGGTGAAGCCTAGCGAGGCCTCGGTGGTGCCGCCCACGGTTACACCCTGGGATTCGCCAACCGTGAAACCGAACAGTTCGCCTTCTTCCGTCGTTTTAACGGTGGTTTCATAGTGCAGGCCTAATGTGGTGGTCAGGCCTGCCACCTGACTTTCCGAAATCGATACCGACTGGCTGCCCTCACTGGCGCCGATGTCCTTCGGGCCGATGCGCTTGGCATTTGCATACCCCAGCATCTGCGAGTAGGTCGGGTACGATTTCGGCACGCCGATAGTATGACTGAGCACGCTGCTGTCGATCTTGTCGCCAATCCCGACCAGACTGTCGTTATAGAATTGGCGGTCGATCTGCATGGTACGCGGACTGCGCGGCAGGGAAATCACCACATCCTTGCCGACCAAGTCCGGATAAACCGGGTGCGAGAGAATCTTATAGGTGTATTGGTCATAAGGGACCACCGTGGCCACCACCGTGTCCTCCATGGGACCCGTGGTATAGGTCACCAGCTTGGTCAACTCATAGGCGTAACTCGCCTCCGCTTTGAGCGAAACACCCACCGACTGTTCCACTTCCGTCTTGACGGAGCCGAACTCAGGTACGCTGACACCACCCGATACCCCGGTGTGATATGTAACAGATACCTCTTGGGATATTGAAGCATTTGTTCCAGAAGTCGTGCTGCTACCCCATGCCGTGGTGCAGACGTCGGTTACCTGCGAACCGTCGCTATAGCAAGGTGGCGCGGACAAGACGGCATGCACGATGGGCTCGCTGAACACAATACGGTGCGAACCCTTGCTAAATTTCAGCATCATGCTGTCCTTGTCCACATTGGCCGGGACCACCATGGGCAGCCCGACATTTGACGCGCCGCTGAACATCTTTTTGGCGTACAGCAGGCCATTGCTGGCATAGTTGGTTCCAAGCACGTTCTTCTTGCCCCAGAGTCCGGTTTCTGGATCGAATCCCCAGATTGTGACCGCATACGACGTGTCACTGGAGTAGCATTTGCAACCGCTTTTGTAGGAACTACCAGTGACAACGGGACCGGAATTGTTGTAGACCAGGATATCCTCCTTGCCGTCCGCATTGACATCCGCGGCCGCCATCACCAGGCTGTCGCGCCGAACCTGGGCGCGTCCGTTGTTACTGTCGCTCTGCTTGAACATGTAGCCGAACGGGATTTTCGCCTCGACCTGCTTCGTGGAAGTATCGGAGGAGTCGACCATCATGATGTCCCACGGGTGCGCGGCATGCTTGAAGTCTTCGTATACCACGCCATTGACCTGGATCTCGTCGATCTGATCTCCGTCGATGTCCAGCCTATTGGCCCAGATGTGGGCTGTCCAACCGTTGTTGCCGCTCTGCTCGCAGCTAGAGGGACCTTGATCGGTATTGTAATCAGTTCCGAGGTTCGCAAATCCATTATGCGCGTCATCGAGAACGTACTGGATTACAGGCAGGGCATCGCAATAGACGGGGAAATCAGTCGAATTACTACTACCAGGTGCTCGCGTCAGGCCCGCCAGTACCACCTCATCCATAGCGTCGCCGTCCACATCCCCCATGGCGATGGTTGCGGTGACTGCATTGTAGGTAGAAGCACCGACATCGCCGGTGACACGCCCCGCCCTGATCTCCGCGAAGTTAGCGGATTGGTCGTCGTAAATGTGGTAGTCGCTACGTCCTGTTCCAGGTGAGCCGTTGGTTCCGCCGCCCCACGTCTCATTGATCACGACGCCGAGTTCCATGCTCGCATCAAGATCGAGTTGGCCAACGGCCAGTTCGATACCCAGGGTACTACCGCCCGGCCCCTGCGTCCCGGTATAGGTCTTGCTTTTGCTGGAATCGATGCTGTAGGTGGCGGTCTTGCTGCCGATCAGAAAATCCAGTGTCACCGTGCCGGCTTTGTCATCAGCATAGGCAATAGCGATATCATCTGTGCCGTCGCCATTGAAGTCGCCGCAGATTACTCGTAGCTCGGAGGGGGTTTCGATAGTGGTCAGCACGCTTGTCGGCGACTCGGCGAAATTCTCCGTTTGATCATCGACGATCTTGAGCCGAATGGCTTTATCGGTGCTATCCCACCATGCCTCTACGATTTCATCGTACCCATCGCCGTCGACATCGCCGGCCGCCGAGGCGTTGAGGCTAGAGTCCTTCCAGGTCTGATCCAGGGGACTCGTATTTAGTTTTTTGGTGCTATCCGGTTTATCGGGTACACCTGGAACATTGCTGATGCCGGGTTGGAATTTGATGATGTTGACATCGTCATCGGCTGCGGTCAGCGGTAGTCCCGCGATAAACAGTTCATCATTTTTATTTAAGGTCTTCTTTGCGCCCAAGGGGGCAAAGCTATCCGGCAGCGGATTTGCTTTCTCGTCTACGCGCGCTGTCTGGGTAGTATCGACATTGAGGTTGTGCAGCGTAGCTGCAACATTGTCCGTGCTCGTTTGATTACCGCTAACACCGCTATTGCCGCCATCCCCTCCGCCTCCGCCACCGCCACCGCATGCCGTCAGAACAAACGTCACCATCACACAAAGAATAGAAGCCGCTTTGGTCATCGTTAACTCCTCCAATTAGCATTCTTAGTTAAGGAACGTCGATGCTAAACGTGACCCGTGGTAGTTCCCCCCCAAGGCACATGACGCCGCCGTATCGTCGCCCCCTTTATTCCTAGCCATGATCATTTGGATTTAGTATTACCACCAAGCTGTACTCTTTGGGCTCAGTACATGCTCGACGGTGTGATCCCTTGAAACTGCAAGAAGAATAGCCATTATTTTTGTAAGGGATTGATGGCGCCTGACAACAGCCCTCACCCCACTACGACTTATCCAACCAGCGGAATTTCATGGCGCTCCCCCCGGCTGTCACTTCCTTGTCACCGTGCATCAAGGATAATTAGTTGGATAGGACACTAACAAAGTCATGTATGTGGCAAAATTAGCCATCTGGCTATTTTCATGTGGCAATCACGATCATATGGAGCACCGTTTGTCATACGTGGCTACCAATAAGCCTCTTTAAACAAGCGATTAAGGGTAGGAAATCAAGTCGCGGCTGTAAGTAGGGCTTGTTATCACTAAATGGATATCCATCGACAAATGAAAGCACTGATAATCGATGACCATCCGGTATTCATCGCCGCCCTGGAAACCCTGCTCAAGAACATGTACCAGGACATCGGTATCGATACTGCCACTTCAGCCGAAGCTGCGTTACGTCATATCGAATACCATCCCGATTATCAATTCATCCTGCTTGATCTCACCATGCCTGGCCTGGACGGCTTCGCCTTTTTGCGGGCGTTGGAACAACGTAAGCTACCGATCCCTATAATCATCATCTCATCCTGCGAAGTGCCGGAAACCATCCACGCCTGCATCAACGCCGGAGCAGTGGGCTATATCCCCAAGTCCTATGACCTGGAACAGATGGCGCAGGCGATCGAACGTATCCACGACGGTGAAATCTACCTGCCGCAAGCGCTCACGCAAACGAGCGCGCAAACGGACGAGGCGGCCGTTAGACGGCGTTGCGAGCAAATCGGTATTACCACCAAAACCTACCAGGTTTTGGTGTGGCTGGCCAAAGGCAAGACCAATAAAGAGATCGCCGACGAGCTGAATATCTCGGTACATACGGTGAAGGCACATCTGGCCAAACTGTATGAACGACTGCAGACCGGCAATCGGATGGATACGGCGATGGAGGCAATACGCCTGGGCTTGATTGACGGCTGAACCGTATTCCTTGGTGCGGAGCTACTCCACCATTAACCGGTGCAAAAGACTGCGCAGGGTAACGGGAGCTACCGGTTTACTCAATACCGGATAGCGACTCCCACGGAGCCTGCTCAACTCCTCTGGATTGACATCCCCCGTTATGATCACCGCCTTGCTCCGTCTTCCCCCTTTTTCGTTCAGCGTCTCAATTACTTCAAGACCGGTATGGCCATCGGCGAGGCGATAGTCGGCGATAATCACATCGATCTCTTCATCTGCCGCCACTCGCACGGCATCCTCCAGGGAGTCGGCCGTCAGCACGGCGCACGTCCAACTGGTCAGCAGATCCCGGGTGGCGGCAAGGACATCCGGATCATCGTCCACTACCAGCACGACGGCGCCCTGTAGACGATAACCGCGCTCCTCGTGGGTGAGGGGCGCGCCATTTTGCCGTGGCAATGGTACCCCTTCCGGCACCGCCAGTCTGAAACAGGTACCGCGGCCCATGCGGGAAATGAGTCTCAATTGATAGCCAAGCAGTTGATTCAAACGCTGCACGATGGAAAGCCCCAGGCCGAGCCCTTTGCGTCGGTCACGACCCCGATTGTCCAGCTGGACGAATTTGTCGAAGATCGCCTGCTGCTGTTCCGCCGGAATACCGGGGCCGCAGTCCCACACCTCAATGCGCCACCTGTCGCCGCGTCTACGTGCCGCAATCAACACACCGGGGGCACGACTATGTTTAATGGCGTTGTCTACCAGATTGGCAAGCACCCGGTAGAGCAGGGTTGCATCGGAATAAAGCCATGCACGGGTCGAACGGAGGCGCAGTCCGACATCATGCTCCCGCGCCAGGGAGGTAAACTCATTTTCAAGCCGGGTGAAGAGCTGCGCCAGCGGGAAGTGAGTCATGTTAGGTTTCAGGGTACCGGCATCGAGATGTGAGATATCGAGCAAGGCGTTCAGGATATCACTCAAAGCAAACTGCGAGTTGCTGATCTGCGCCAGGACCCCTTCCGCATTTTCATCCTGTAACAACTCTTTCAACTGCCCTATCTGCAGGCTCATGGCATGCAGCGGCTGACGCAGGTCGTGGCTTGCGGCTGCGAGAAAATCTGTTTTGGCGCGGGTTGCCTGTTCAGCCGCTTCGCGCGCCGTCCTGGCCTCCTCTTCACTTGCCCGCAGCTCCTGGGTGCTGAACTCGACTTTTCTTCTCAGCTGCCGGTTCCAGGCCAGAGTGACGCCGAAGCCAGCGACAGTCAGCGCAACAGTAAAGGCAATGACTTGCTCCCGCGTGGGTTTCCAGGACCCGGACTGCAGACCAACCCATTTGCGATAGATAGCCTGCCGCTCCTCACTGCCGATCGAGGCGACACCTTTCTGCAACAGGTGCTGCAGCATGGGCCAGTCCCGGCGCGAAGCAAGTGCCAGTTTGTATGAGAATTCCGTCAGGCTGCTGATATGAAGATTAGTAATCTTCCATTTTTCAATCGCGTAGGAGGTGGTGGCCAGATTCAACAGTCCGGCGTCTGCCTCGCCCGTGGAGACCCTCTGTAGCAGAGTCATTACATCCGCGGCCATGCGCAGTTCTATTTGTGGATGGCTATTACGTAGAAATTCGTTGACGCCAAAACCCTTGATGGTAAGGAGCTGCTTGCCATGTAGCGCTTCAAGCGATGAGACGTCCTCCCCCGCACGGGTAATGATCACATCCGGATACGCCACGTAGGGTGCGGTGAAACGCATATACTTCAGACGTTCTGGCGTCTCCGTCGCCACCGCGACCATATCGGCCTTGTGTGTCTTGATCAGCTGCAGCGCCTGTGCCCAACTCACGGGGAGCCTATATTCAAAGCGAATTCCAAGGTTTTGGGAGATGATCTCAAGATAATCATTGGCCAGCCCGACGGACTCCCCCGCATCATTTTTGAACTGAAAGGGGGCGTAATCGGGGTCGGATGCGACGCGGATAACCGGGTGCGCGTTGACCCATCTCTGCTCTTCCGCCGTCAGAACCAAGCCGGGCGAATTGCCTGGATGCGCTACCTTACCCCCAAGGCAGGTGCCTGTGAAAAGCACGAAGAGCAAGAAAAGCAAAATGGTGCGCGCTGAACTCATGACAATGGATTATGGGATCCGTAAACCTGGGAGATCGATACCTGAATAATCAGAGTTTCACCCTAATGTTGCATATAATATCGATTTAATACCAATAATTTTCTTACGGAAGTTTAGTCTCCCCTCAATAAATTGTCATAATTGCCGTCTTAATCCATGATCCATCCTGATTTTTTGGTGTATGCACTGCGCAATTGCACCGTATTGGCCATATGAGACTACAATGACGGATTACAGCGAAATCATCCTCGGGCAACATCAAGAACCCATCGACCTGGCGGACAGCGAGGCTCAGCGCAGTGCCGCGGTCGCGCTGGCCCTGCAGGCACGGCGCAGTGTGGATATCTTCACCCGTGACCTCGATAGAAAGATTTATGATTACAGGAAATTTCTCGACGGCCTGCAGAATCTGGCTGTCAACCACCGGGGACTGATTCGCATCCTGGTGAAGGATTCGGGCAATGCGGTCAAATACGGCCACCGCCTGATCGCCCTCAGCCAGCGCCTAACCAGTTTCATTGAGATCCGCAAAGTGGCGGAGGATTATAAGGAGTTTAATGAGGCTTTTCTGATCGCGGACGAAACCGGCTACGTGCACCGCAAACATGCCGATCGCTTCGAGGGCGTCGCCCGATTCAATGCCGCCAAGGAAGCCGCGAACCTACTGATCTTCTTTAACGAGGTGTGGAGGAACAGTGAGCCCGACGCCGACCTGCGGCGGATATATCTCTAATGTGGCTCTGCTTGATACATCATCCCGGCGCAAACCTGGATGAGGATTCATCAAAGCCGTGGTTTCCGGCTTCCGCCGGAATGACGGATCGGGGTTGCGTCAACGCCTTTCCAGGCATCACGACCGCAGGAATCCTGCTGCAGGTGACCACAACGCCCTAGCCGAACGGCCGGTCGAAGCGCCCTGCGGCGATCCACTCAGAGAAGCTGATTGTCCGATCAACGTCCCCGCAGGAACAACTTGTCCAGATCGTCCATGCGCAACTGCACCCAGGTGGGGCGGCCGTGGTTGCACTGACCGCTGCGCTCGGTGCGCTCCATGTCGCGCAGCAGCGCGTTCATTTCCGCCAGGCTCAATTTGCGCTGGGCGCGCACCGCCCCGTGACAGGCCACGGTCGAGAGGATTTCGTTGATGTGCTCGTTGATGCGGGTACTGGAACCGTAGGTATTGAGATCGGCGAGCACGTCCCGCACCAGCTGCGCCACATCCGCATCACGCAATAGGGCGGGCACCTGGCGAATCACCAGGCTTTCGGGGCCGATGCGGTTCACTTCGAAACCCAGCTCGCCGAACACCGCCTTATGTTCCTCGGCCAGACCGGCCTCCCGGGCGCTGACCTGCATACTGACCGGCACCAGCAGAGGCTGGGATACGATCTTGCCTTCTCCATGGGATTGCTTGAGGCCTTCATAGGCGATGCGCTCATGTGCCGCGTGCATGTCCACCACGATCAGACCTTCGCCGTTTTCGGCGAGGATATACACGCCATGCAACTGCGCGATGGCGTAGCCCAAAGGATGGGCATCGCCAGCGACCTCAGTTTCTTCCTCGCTTATCCGCGGTTGCGGATGCAGGGCCGCGTAAGCGGCGATCTGCTCCCGTACCTGCAAAGGGATGGCGCTCTGCGACGGCGGCCGTGCGGCGAAGGTCGGGCTGCGCATGGTCGTGGCGGCCGGTCTCTCCAGTACCGCCAGATCTTCCTGCGTCTCGCCCGGCACCGGCGTACCGGGCCGCAACTGGGCCAGGGCGTCGTGCAGACCGCGAAACAGAAAATCATGCACGCGCCGGCTCTCCCGGAAACGCACCTCGTGTTTGGTGGGATGGACGTTGACGTCCACCTCTTCCGGCGGTAATTCCAGAAACAGCACGAAGGCGGGATGGCGGCCGTGGTATAACACATCCTGATAGGCCTGACGGATCGCATGGGCCACCAGCTTGTCGCGCACCATGCGCCCGTTGACATAGAAATATTGCATATCCGCCTGGCTGCGCGAGAAAGTCGGCTGGCTGATCCAGCCCCACAGCCGCAATTCACCGACCTGGAAATCCACCATCACCGCATTGGATGTAAACTCCTCGCCGCACAGCGTCGTCACGCGCCGCTGCTGCTCCTGTTCGGACGGCGCCGCCGCGAGCTTGTAGACCACCCGCCCGCCGTGGTTTAGATGCACGGTCACGTCGAAGCGGCTGAGCGCCAGGCGCTTGACCACTTCCTCGAGATGATTGAACTCGGTACGCTCGGTGCGCAGAAACTTGCGCCGCGCCGGCGTGTTGAAAAACAGATCGCGCACCTCCACCGTGGTTCCGGGCGGGTGCGCTACAGGGGCCGGCTCAGCACCGCCTTCGTTTTCCACCTGCCAGGCGCGTTCGCTGCCAGGCGTACGTGATGCCAGACTCAGGCGCGAAACGGAACTGATGCTGGGCAGGGCCTCGCCGCGAAAACCCAGGCTCTTCACTGCGACCAGGTCGTCGAAGCTGTGGATCTTGCTGGTGGCATGGCGATCCAAAGCCATGGCCAGGTCATCGCGATGAATCCCGTGCCCGTCATCGCGGATCCGGATCAACTTCGTCCCACCCGCTTCGATGTCCATTTCAATGCGCTGGGCTCCGGCATCCAGGCTGTTCTCCAGCAATTCCTTGACCACCGACGAAGGACGCTCTACCACCTCGCCGGCGGCGATCTGATTGGCAAGCTGGGCAGGCAGTAAAAAAATTCGCGAACCGGACATCTCGACTCCCCGTAAACGACCCTTCGCGCATTATAAAGGATGAGAGCGGTGATGGGCGCTAATTCAAGAAAGACTCCCCCAACCCGCCGTTGCCCCGCTAAAGCAACGGCATTCGAAAAGAAACACTTCTTTCACCTATAGTTAGATTGATTGCTATCTTTGACGTCGGCGTCACCGCTACGCCGAGATCCCCTGGCGACGCCAAACAACGCGCGACGGGGAGATCGTGTTCCAATATCTACAAAAGCTGGCCGCCGCCTGTTTGAAGCGGCCGGAGGTGGTACGCCATGAAGTACCAAGAATCAGGTGCCGTCGCTGGGCGGGATGCGCAGCACGGTTCCGACGTAGAGGCGATCGCTGCTGAGATTGTTGGACACCCGCAAGGTGTGGACGCTCACACCGTAATGGTTGGCGATGGTGGAGAGTGTATCACCCTTGGAGATCGTGTACTTGCGCGTGGAATTGGCCTGGGCGATCTTGGTGCCCGGCGGAGCGTTCTCCCGGAAATATTCCTGCACACCCTGCGCGATGGCGCGTGCCAGCCGTCTCTGATAGACGGGTGATGTCAGCTTTCGTTCCTGCTGGGGGTTGGAGATGAAGGCGGTTTCTACCAGCATGGACGGGATATCCGGGGCCTTGAGCACCACGAAACCGGCGTGCTCGATACGGTGGCGATGCAGCTTGCCCACGGTGCCCAGTTCATGCAACACCTCGCTGCCCGCCCGGTCGCTGGCTTCAATGGTGGCGGTCTGGGACAGGTCCAACAGTACCGACTTCAAGACGTCGTCCTTGTCGTCCAGACTCACGCCGCCGACCAGGTCCGCGGCGTTTTCCTTCTCCGCAAGCCAACGCGCCGCCTCGCTGCTGGCGCCGCTCTCGGACAGCACATACACCGAGGAGCCCTTGACGGAACGATCGTCAATGGCATCGGCGTGAATGGAAATGAAGAGATCGGCCTTGGCCTTTCGAGCCTTGATCACGCGTTTACGCAGCGGCACGAAATAATCGCCATCGCGGGTCAGTACCGGCTTGATGCCGGGTTCGGCGCTGAGTTGTTTGTCCAATTGGCGGGCGATGGCCAGGGTGACATTCTTCTCTTTCACCCCGTGGGGACCGTGGGCGCCGGGATCGATACCGCCGTGCCCGGCATCGATGGCAACCACCACATCCCGAAGCTTCGTTTTGGACGGCGCGTTGGCCGCGATCACCGTCCGAGTCCTGCCGGACGCGCTGTGCGGTCCGGGCGCCGCGGCGGCGGTGCGTGCGACCGGGGGGGCCGGTTGCGGTACCGCCGCAGTTGCGACACGCGTGACCCCAACCCGCTGTAGATCTACTACCAGGCGGTATCCGCGAACAGCCGCCGACGGTTGGAGAATGAAACTCTTGGTGACCACCTTGCTCTTAACCACCAACACCAGACGCAGATCGCGACCATGGCGTATCCCGCTGCGTACCGCCTGCACCGGACTGCCGTTGACATGCACATTGGGTAGCGCGGATCGCAGCCGGGCATTTTTAAGATCGATCACTACGCGCGCCGGATGCGGCAGGGTAAACACCTTGTAGTCTGGTGATTTACTGAGATTCAGGACCAGGCGGCTGGTTTCGGGCGCGACGGTATAATGCACTTCCCTGACCTTGACTGAGGCCAGTGCCGGCACCGATAACATCACGAGTAAAAGAGCCACTATTCTTTTCATGGTCGCGTCCCTGTACCCACTCTATCGCGAAGGTATACATGACCCTGACGATTTTCGCAAGTATTTTGAGTTGAATCCTGGGCTTATAGATTCAACTTATCCTTTTCACAAAGCAAGCAGCGCTATCTACGTCCTATTATAGGATATCGGCGTGATTCAGCCAGGATTGAGATCGACGCCCCCCAAAGCCTCAAGGAAGGTTTTTCCAGCGGCACCCTGGTCTTCCAGCGAGATCCAGCGGCCTTCACCCGCGTAGTCGAGGGTAATCACCACATCGGCAGGGGGCAAAAACCCCGCTCCCCGTTCGGGCCACTCCACCAGGACGATGGCATGGTCATCCTGCAATTCGCGCAGGCCGAGATAGTCGAGTTCCGCCGCGTCGCGCACTCGATAGAGATCCAAGTGATACACGTGCCAGGGACCGATTTCATACGGTTCTATCAAGGTATAGGTCGGGCTCTTCACCACCGCATCGTATCCCATCCCGCGCATGAAACCCCGCACCAGGGTGGTTTTGCCCGCGCCCAGAGGACCGTGCAGATAGAACACCAGCGGAGCATGGCAGGCCTCGGCTAGGCGCATCCCCGCCGCGACCATGGCCGCCTCATCCTGCACGGCAAATTTCATGGGGGCAAGGACGGATTCACCAGGCGCTGCAACGGCCCCATCAAATCCCCGGCCATCAGACCCCGCTCTCCTCCCTGCGCCGCCGCAACGTCGCCGGCACCGCCGTGCAGCCGGACGCCGGCCAGTGCCGCGTCCCAGGGATTCAAACCCTGCGCCAGCAACCCGGCGATCACCCCGGTCAGCACATCGCCCATGCCGCCCACCGCCATACCCGGATTACCCGTATCGCACAGTGCCACCGGGTCATAGCCATTGCACACCAGTGTGCCTGCCCCTTTCAATACCACTACCCCGCCATAGCGCTTGTGCAGTTCGCGCACCGCCTGCCAGCGATCGGCCTGCACCTCAGCCACCGGGACCTTCAATAGGCGCGCAGCTTCACCCGGGTGAGGAGTGAGTATCCAATGAGAGCGGCGCAACGGTTCCTGTGCCAGCCAGTAGAGGGCATCGGCATCCACCACCATGGGCAGCGAACTCTCCAGGGCGGCGCCGAATATCATTTTCCCCCAGCTATGACGACCGAGACCTGGTCCGACCGCCAGCACGCTTGCCCTGGACAATAACGCTTGTAATGCATTGGCTTCCGGAATACCGTGACACATCAATTCGGGACGTGCCGCGTTCAAGGCCGCGGCATGGGACGGGTGGGTCGCCATGCTGATCAATCCGGCACCGACGCGGGCCGCCGCCTCACCCGCAAGACGCAACGCCCCCGCCATGCCTGGTGCGCCCCCCATCACCAACACATGGCCGTGTGCGCCCTTGTGGGCGGTGCGCGGACGGGGCGCCAACGAGGGATTGATGCGATCCGACGTGATGCGGAATGCAGGTGCCGGAACCCGCCGGTAGATCTCTTCGGGTACTTCTAAACCGTCGAAACTGACTTCACCGCAATAGTCCGGACCTTGCCCGGTGAACAGGCCCTGCTTCAAACCGACGAAGGTCATAGTCTTGGCCGCCCGCACGGCGCTCCCCAGGGGATTGCCATTGTCCGCGTGGAGACCGGACGGGATATCCAAGGACAATACGGGCGCGGCCTGGCGGTTGATCAAGTCGATCGCCTCGCCATGCAAGCCGCTCACCTCCCGGTCCAGCCCCGTGCCCAAGACAGCGTCCACCACCACGTCGGCTTCCGGCCAGCGATCCGGTACGAAAGGCGAAACCTGCACCCCGGTCTTGAGCATTGCCTCGCAGGCGCGGCGGGCGTCGCCGCGCAACTGTGCCGCCTCCCCCAGCAACAACACCTCGACTTGCATGCCGCCTTCACGGGCAAGCCGTGCCAGAACGAAGCCGTCCCCGCCATTGTTGCCGATACCGCACACGACGACCACGGTGCGCGCACGCGGCCAGCTCCGCCGCAACAGGCGCAAACCCGCCATTCCAGCACGGCTCATCAGGGTATAACCGGGTATGCCCCGATCGGTAATGGCGATACGATCAAGCTCGCGCAAGTCCTGCGCGCGGTACAGTGCTTGGGGAAGTTCACGCATGGAGGTCGGCATATTGGTTATCATATAACGGCTATGCATTACTCACCAAACGCCGTCGGCGCCGCCGATGAAACGGAGTGGACGCGGCTGGCCGCGGACATCAAATCCTGGGGCAAGGCCCTTGGCTTTCAGCAAGTCGGCATCAGCGATACCCAGCTGGACGAAGCCGAAGGCAGACTGCGCGACTGGCTGGCGGCCGGCCGTCACGGCCACATGGCCTACATGGAACGCCACGGTGCCAAGCGCAGCCGTCCTGCCCAGTTGGTCCCGGGTACTTTGCGGATTATCTCCGCACGCATGGACTATCTCCCGCCGCGCACTGCACCCGCCGAAGAGGTCCTGCGGCGCAGCGATCGGGCCTATGTATCGCGTTACGCCCTGGGTCGCGATTATCACAAAGTCCTGCGCCGCCGTCTGCAGCGACTGGCCGATCGCATCCGCGCGGTGACCGGCTCCTTCGGCCACCGGGCGTTCGTGGACAGTGCCCCGGTCTTGGAAAAGGCCATTGCGGCAAAGGCCGGTTTGGGCTGGATAGGCAAACATACTAATTTATTGCACCGGGAAGCAGGCTCCTGGTTTTTTCTGGGGGAACTCTACACCGATCTGCCCTTGCCGGTAGATACACCGGTCACAAATCATTGCGGCGAGTGCCGGGCGTGTATCGACGTATGCCCGACCCAGGCGATCGTGGCCCCCTATCAACTCGACGCCCGCCGCTGCATTTCGTATCTGACCATCGAGCTGCGTGGCAGCATCCCCGTCGAATTGCGTCCCCTTATCGGGAATCGCATCTACGGTTGCGACGACTGCCAATTGGTATGCCCGTGGAACCGTTTTGCGCAGCTGAGCGCCGAAGCGGATTTCCTGCCGCGGTACGACCTGGACGCGCCTCTCCTCATCGAGCTTTTCGCATGGAGCAAAGAGGAATTCCTGCTGCGTACCGAAGGATCAGCGATCCGCCGCATTGGTTATGAATGCTGGTTGCGAAATATCGCCGTCGCCTTGGGCAACGCACCGACCGCTGAACCGATACTTTCCGCCCTGCATTCCCGCCTCGATCATCCTTCGACACTGGTACGCGAACACGTTGCCTGGGCTCTGGCGCAACAGCACAGGACAGCCTCACTGTAGCGCCAGTTACGCAGTAGCTCTGCGGATCACAGGTTTCCCGGCCGGCAGAAGAAATTCTGCCCGTAATAACGGAGTTCAGTGATGGAATCGCGGATATCTTCCAGCGCTAAGTGGGTGCTTTCCTTGGTGTAGCCGGCGTACACCGACGGAAACCAGCGGCGTGCCAATTCCTTGATGGTGCTGACATCCAGATTGCGGTAATGGAAATAACGTTCCAGCTCCGGCATACAGCGGGCGAGAAAACGGCGGTCCTGGCAGATACTGTTGCCGCACATCGGTGACGTGCGGGGTGCGACATGCTTGGCCAGGAACTCCAAGGTCATTTGCTCGGCCTGTACTTCGCTATAGGGACTGGCGCGCACCCGATTGAGCAGGCCTGACTTGCCGTGCTGGTTCTTGTTCCAGTCATCCATGGCATTCAGTATCGCATCCTCCTGGTGAATGGCGATCACCGGCCCTTCTTCCAGGATATTTAGGGCGCTATCGGTAACAATCGTTGCTATCTCAATGATATAATCCCTGTTGGTATCAAGACCGGTCATCTCCAAATCGATCCAGATCAAATTTAGCGGATCTTGGCTCATTACACAGTTCCTTCCATCACCACGTTTAGGACGATTGTATCAAAACCTTCTCTCAATAACGGCCAAGCCTATCATCCCATGAACGGATTTACTTTCGTATTTTTGACCTTCGTCCTGGCCACCAGTGCCGTTCATTTGTGGTTGGCGGGCCGCCAGCGCCTCAGCGCCCTGCGCCACCGCCAGCAGGTGCCCGAGGCCTTCCGCGGCCAGATCGACTCGACGGTACATGAAAAGGCGGCCGACTACACGGCCGCAAAGATGAGACTGGAGCAAGTCGACGTCGTCATCGGCGCAATGCTGGTATTGGCTTGGACGCTGGGCGGCGGCCTGAACGCCCTCGCCGCCGCGTGGGACATGAGCGGCTGGGGTGCCGTCGCCGCAGGCACCGGCCTCGTTATCAGCGCGCTACTGGTGATGGCTCTCCTGGACATGCCCATGGATATCTACCGCACCTTCGTCGTTGAAGCCAAATTCGGCTTCAACCGCACGACCCCCGCTCTCTACTTCAGCGACACCGTCAAACAGGGGGTGATCTCCCTGTTACTGGGCACGCCGATCATCGCCATATTATTGTGGCTGGTCATGCACGCCGGCGCATGGTGGTGGGTCTACGGCTGGTTGATATGGACTGCGTTCACCCTGGTCATGCTCTGGCTCTACCCCACCCTGATCGCACCCCTGTTCAATCGCTTCACGCCCTTACAGGACGAGGCCCTACGCGAAAGGATCGTCAATTTGCTGAAACGCTGCGGTTTCAATAATGGCGGCATCTTCGTCATGGACGGCTCAAAACGCTCACAACACGGCAACGCGTACTTCACGGGTTTCGGCACCAACAAGCGCATCGTCTTCTTTGACACCCTGTTAAAGAGTCTCCAGCCCGACGAAATCGAAGCCGTGCTGGCTCATGAGCTCGGCCATTTCAAACACGGACACGTACGCAAACGTTTCATACTGATTACCGTCACAAGCCTGGTGGCCTTTGCGATCCTGGGGGCGCTGGTCAACGCACCGTGGTTCTACAGCGGACTCGGCGTCCGGCACCCTTCCTACGCCACGGCCCTGGTATTGTTCCTGCTGATAATGCCGTATTTCTCCGCCGTGATGAAACCCGTCTCATCGTACTGGATGCGCAAACATGAATTCGAGGCCGATGACTACGCCGCTGCCCAGACCAATGCGCGCAATCTGATCCACGCGTTGGTGAAGCTATATCAAGAGAACGCCGCCAGCTTGACCCCGGACAGTCTCTATTCGGCTTATCACGACTCCCACCCACCCGCGCCGATCCGGATTTCGCATTTGGCCGCCAAATCGCCCGCGCCTGCCCCCTAAGCGCGACGATCCGCAAATCCATGGCAAGGCATATCCCGTTACGTCGTGTCAAAAGCAAACGGCGCCGCCCGTTCCGGGAGGATCTCTCCGATGCGACAGCGGGAAAAAATGGCCTGATCATCTGCAATTACGGACAAACTCTGGATGTGGATGACCAGAGCGGCCGCATTCATCGCTGTACGACCCGCAGTAAAATCGATAACCCGGTATGCGGTGACAGGGTCCTATGGCTGCCCGCCGGCCGCGATCAAGGTGTGATCGTCGCCTTACAGGCTCGTCAAACCCTGTTGGCGCGGCCCGACGGCAACGGCACCCTGAAGCCGATCGCGGCCAATGTGGATCGGCTGATCGTCGTGACAGCGCCGCGTACGGACAACGATTCCGGCCGCACTAGCGACGGGGACCCGCCCATCGACACCTCCTTGGTGGACCGCTATCTGATCGCGGCGGAACTCAGCGGCATCCACGCCCTGATCGTCGTCAACAAGATCGATCTTTTATCGCCAGCGGATTTGGCGCGCGCCCGACTGTTCATGGAGACTTATCAAGACATCGGATACCAAGTGCTGTTCACCACCGCCAAACACAGCCCGGCCGCCGAAAAATTGCTCGAGGCGCTCAAGGCCCATACCAACGTCTTTTGCGGCCCGTCGGGGGTGGGAAAATCATCATTGGTAAAGGCCGTGCTGCCGGATCGGGATATCCGCATCGGGGAAGTATCCGCCGCCGGCGGCGGTCGCCATACCACCACACTGACCACCTTCTACCGCCTGGAACAGGGCGGCGCCCTCATCGACTCCCCCGGGGTCCGCGATTTCGGCTTGTGGCACGTCGACGCGGTGCAAATCGCCCGGGGTTTCACGGAATTTGGCAGGCACGCCCCGGATTGCCGCTTCAGCGATTGCATCCACCTGCACGAGCCCGGCTGCGCGGTACGGCGGGCGGTAGAGGCGCAGCAAGTAAGCGCCACACGCCTGGCCAGCTACCGGCGCATCATCGCATCGCTGTAACACTAGGCCTAGGCCTCTTTCGAATCCGGGTCGTGCAGCACCTTGCCCAACCAGTCCTGATTATCCACTACGTCCGCCAAGGTATAGCGGTCCAGCACCGTGAGGAATGCCTGTTGCGCCTCATAGAGCGCATTCTTCAGAAAACAGGCGGTGGCGATGGGACAGGTATTGCGCTCGCGATCGAAGCATTCCACCAAGTGGAAATTCACTTCGGTATGCCTCACCACGTCTCCGATATTTATCTCCGCGGGGGGGCGTGCCAGGGTGATGCCTCCGCCCCGGCCGCGGCTGGTATGTATAAACTCCTGCGTAGCCAGATTATGGACCACTTTCACCAGGTGATTCCGGGAAATGCCGTAGCTTCGCGCTATGTCGGTAATCGTCGCCATCCGCCGGGGATTGATCCCCAAATAGAGGAGCACCCGCAACGAGTAATCGGTATACAGCGTCAATTGCATAGCGTGCCTTCTATGGCAGCAGAACTCTAATGAACCATCACCAAGACCGCGGCCTTGACCGACTCCGGATCCACCAATAATAGCGCCGTTGCGACCACCAGTCCCCGTACCAGGAGAATCGCCTTGGCCTGGCTGCGGTGCTCGCCGCGGGCTTCATGACTGCCGCCGAAGATTTTCCGCGCCGTCTGGATTTGCAGAAAATACAAGGCGTACAGGGTCAGCACCAGCCCGAAATGCATCCAGATCAAAAAGGAAAATATCTCCGCATGGACAATGAGGCGCTTATACCAATCATGGGTCAAGTACAGATAAAAGGGAAACAGTATGTCGACGACGACCATCACCACCATCACCGGCACATGGAACCAGCGATAGCGCGCATAATAATAGGCGGCGAGCATCAACGCGTAGGTGGCCAATACAAACCATACCGTACCCGCCGTAATCATGATGTTTTCACGCCATCGTCCTCGCGCCGTTGAAGGGTGTGACGGGGACCATTGCTGAACAACACTCCATTTTATGTTATATGCCGCCGCTGCACATCAGATCGACTTTCGTCCGGCGAAGGCATGGGACAGAGTCCCGCCGTCGATGTATTCCAGTTCGCCCCCCAGGGGCACGCCATGGGCGATGCGGCTGGCCTTGATGCCGCGCGAGTGCACCATCTCGCTAATATAGTGGGCCGTGGCCTCCCCCTCCACCGTGGGATTGGTGGCCAGTATCACCTCGCCGATCCCGCCGCCGTCCAAGCGGTCCGCCAATTGCTCCAGGCCCAGTTCCTCGGGACCGATGCCGTCCAGGGGGGAAAGATGGCCCATCAACACAAAATACAAGCCACGATAGCCGGTGGACTGATCGAGGGCCTGGACGTCCACCGGTGATTCCACCACGCACAACAGGCTGTGGTCGCGTTGCGCGCTACCGCATAGGGGGCAGAGTTCCTGTTCGGTCAGCGTCCGGCACATCTTACAATGTCCCACGCGTTCCAGCGCCGCCGCCAAGGCCTCCGCCAGGCGACGCCCGCCCTCGCGATTATGCTGCAGGAGATGATAGGTCATGCGCTGCGCCGACTTGGGCCCGACACCGGGCAGGCACCGCAGGGCCTCCATCAATTGCACGATGAGCGACTTGTCGCGCACCAAGCTCATTTAGAAGGGCATCTTGAAGCCGGCGGGCAGACCCATGCCCGAGGTGAGGCTGGACATCTTTTCCTGAGTAGTGCTCTCCACCTTGCGCACCGCGTCATTGACCGCGGCGGCCAGCAGATCCTCCAGCATCTCCTTGTCCTCCTGCAGCAGGCTGTCGTCGATCGTCACCCGCTTCACGTCATGGCGACCGGTCATCACCACGCTCACCATCCCGCCGCCGGCCTGCCCGGTCACTTCCATTTCCGCCAGTTCCTGCTGGGCCTTTTGCATGGTCTCCTGCATGCGTTGGGCCTGCTTCATCATATTCCCGAGCCCACCTTTCATATTTACCTCCTCATCATGACTTCAACGATCATTCAATCCACAGGCCGGATAGAGTCCGGCACGATACGGGCACCAAACATCTCTTGCAGGGTTTTCACATGGCTATCCTGGGCAATGGCCTCCTGGGCCGACCGCAGACGGTCCTGGGAGGCGCGTTCCTGCAAGGCCACCGGGGTCGCTCCGGCCGGCTGGGTGACGTTAAACAGCAATTTAACCTTCTCGCCCAAATACGCGCTCAATGCCTCCTGCAGGCGTTCTTCCAGTTTGGCGTTGCGCAGTGAGGCGTGCGCCGGGGCCAGCGCCAAATGAAAGGTATTGCCTTCGCGGCGGATCAAGGCGCAATTCCCCGCCAATGCGCGAACCACGCCCTGCAAGGGCAATTGTTCGACCAATTCGTGCCATTGCACATCTTCCCGGGCGGCCTTGGCGGTGCTGCGAGACTCGGACGAAACGGCGCCGGGTCGGGCCGCTGCCGCAGCCCGCTCCTGGCTAGAGCCGGCACGCAGCGTCGTTTGCCGCGAAGGCGGGGCTGCGTCCGGCTTGCTGCGCGCCGCCTCCACGGGACGGAAGGCGAGCATCCGCAACATGACCATTTCGAAACCCAGGCGCGGCGACGGCGCAATCGCCAGGTCGCGACGACCGAGCAGGCCGATCTGATAGAAAAGCTGTACATCCTCCGCACCCAAACTCGCCGCCAACCGCCCGATCGCCGCGTCGTCCATGCCCTCGTCCACGACCGCACCCGGCACCGTTTGTACGACCGCGATTTGATGCAGCACCGCCAGCAACTCCGCCAACACGGCGTCATAATCCGGGGCGAATTCGTTTAAATCCGCAATGTGCCTCAACAGGGACTCGCCGTCCGCCACCGCCAAGGCATCGAGCAGATGCAGCACGCGGCCTTGCTCGATGGTGCCGAGCATTGCCTGGACTTCGTTCTCCATTACTTGACCACCGCCATAGGCGATGGCTTGATCCAGCAGGCTGAGGGCATCGCGCATGCTACCGTCGGCGGCGCGGGCAATGTGCTTCAGGGCACCGAGGCTGGTGCTGATGTTCTCCTGAGCGAGCACCCGCTCCAGATACTCGCGGATCATTTCCGGCGGCAGGCGCTTGAGGTTGAACTGCAGGCAGCGCGACAGGATCGTCACCGGCAGGCGTTGGGGATCGGTGGTGGCGAGCAGAAATTTGACGTGGGGCGGCGGCTCTTCCAAAGTCTTCAACAGGGCATTGAAACTATGGGTGGAAAGCATGTGCACCTCGTCAATGAGATATACCTTGTAGCGGCCGCGCGTCGGCGCATACTGCACATTCTCCAGCAGGTCGCGGGTATCCTCCACCTTGGTGCGGGATGCGGCATCCACCTCGATCAAATCCACGAAGCGGCCCTCGTCGATCTCCCGGCACGCGCTGCATTGCCCGCAAGGCGTGGCGCTGACCCCTTGCTCGCAGTTGAGGGACTTGGCGAAAATGCGCGCCACGGTGGTCTTCCCCACCCCGCGCGTACCGGTAAACAGGTAGGCGTGATGGAGCTGCTGGCGGTCGAGGGCGTTGATCAGGGCCTGCAGGACATGCGCCTGCCCCATCATCTCGGCGAAGGTGCGGGGACGCCATTTCCGCGCAAGGACTTGATAACTCATGGAAGGTGAATTCCCGGTATCGATACTGTAACTACCCCGGCATTGTACCCAATTTGCGGGAACAGCGCGCAATGAATGCGGCAGTGGGCGGCGGCTCGAACCCGCCCGACCCCGGCGCCCGAATCCGCTGCTGCCGCTGCTCCCTTCCGGGCCTGACGGGGTTCACAGCGTATCGTCGCGGGAGGACCGGCCCGAGCCACCATTGACTGTCGCCGCCCGCCCGGCATTCTATCCGCTGCTCGCGCCCGAGCACCGCAGGCTTCGCGACTGACAGAGCGCGGAGTCTACTACAAACCTCAGTGGATTGTAATTCCGGCCGCCCGGATTTCTCCGGTCGACCGACGCACATCTAGTCCTCGAAGAAGAATTTCTCTTCACCGAAAGCCGGTTTGAGATCGGATAACCACGTGGCGTGTTCATCGTAGGCGGCGAAAAACGGGCGCTGGACCCAATCCGGATTGCGGCCCTGGATAAAGCGGCAGACAAACACCTTTTCTCCGGCGACTTCTGAGACGCCCTGGATCTCCACCTTGCCGGAGGTCGCCGACATCGAAGGACCGCGTACCGTGCGTGACAATCCCGAGACCTGTTTGATCGCCTCACGGTAAATATCCCAGGCGCGGGACAGGGGCACCTCGAAATAATGCTTGGCCCCGGTATCCCGTTCGACGAACATGTAATACGGAATTATCCCCAAGTGGGTTTGAGTACGCCACATCTTGCCCCACACATCCGGGTCATCGTTAATATTCCTGATCAAAGGCGACTGGCTGCGCAGGATGGCGCCGGTATCCCGCAGGCGGCGGATCGCCTCGACTGCTAGCGGGGTTTCCATCTCGCGCCAATGGTTGAAATGGGTCATGATCGCCAGGTGTTTGCCCGCCCTGACCAACCTGGCGAACAGCTTGAGCAGGTCGTCCGCGTCGCCATCGGTCACGAAGCGCTGCGGCCAGAATGAAATCGCCTTGGTGCCGATGCGGATGTTCTGGATATGTTCGAACTCCTTACCCAGCAAGGGCAGCAAATATTGCGTCATGTGCTTGCTCTTCATGACCATGGGATCGCCGCCGGTCACCAGCAGGTCGCTGATGCCCTTGTGACTGCGTAAATATTGATGCAGGTGTGCGGTCTCGTTGCTGGAAATGCGCAGTTCCTTATCACCGACAAACTGGGCCCAGCGGAAACAGAAACTGCAGTAGCTGTGACAGGTCTGCCCTTGGCTGGGAAAAAACAGCACAGTTTCGCGGTATTTGTGCTGCATGCCCGGTAGTGCCTCATTGTTCAGAGTGGGCACGTTGAGATTCTTCTGTCCGGCCGGGTGCGGATTGAGTTTATCGCGGATCCGCGCTGCGGCCCGCTTGATTTCCAGTTGGCCCGCTCCCGACTTCATCACCTTCGCCATGGCCTCAAAATCCTCGTCGGCCAGCATGCCCGGCTGCGGGAAAGTGAGTCGGAAGATAGGGTCACCCGGGATATTGGTCCAGTCGATCAACTCATCGATCACATACTGGTTCACCCGGAACGGCAGTACATTGGCGACCACGTGCATGGCGAAGCGCTGTTCTGCGGGCAACCGCCGCACTTGGGCGATGTCATCGATGTGACGCTCGGTATATACCTTGAAGCGCTGTGGTTCGTTAAACAGCTCCTCGAATTCATTGCGCTTACGATAAAACTGCAAGATTTTACTCATTGTTAGCTACTCCCGCTTTTTTAAGGCGTAGTAACTGCGGCTTACGGCTGGATTGACGACAATGCCTCGCGGGCATTTTTGTAATCGCCTGGGTAGCGTGGTCGCTCCTATGGCAACACGCACAAGCCCCAGTTGTGGCACACATCGCCGTTGCGGCGATGTGAATGTACTCCGCCAGCCCGCACGGGGCGGCGAAACGAAGTCCGCGACGCCATCAAGGTGCGCAAACGACGGAATCCCCGGCTACACGGGGGCGGACAGGGTAACAAGAACGGCGGTTTACGTCTACAGCGCTCCATTTGGAAAACGGGAAAATCGAAAAGCCGTTTCTCCCCCTGGCAGCCTCGTGTCGCCGCTTCTGCTCAAACCGATGTATGCCGTGCGATGACAGGGAATCATCGTCGCGCCATACCGCACCCTCTCAAACCCGCCGGGCAGACTGCCGCCGGTGTCGGTAGCTTTAGTGAGGCATGGTATCATCCTCGCAGTCCACGCCAGCGGAAGGATATCCGGGTGAAATTGCAACGCATCTTGGCCACGGTCGCGCTATTGCTCTACATGTCGAGTGGCTGGTCTTCCGCCATTGCCGCCGACCGCACGCCGCAAGCCGCCATTGCCAGCGCCCATCCTCTGGCGACGCGTGCGGGCATGGAAATCCTCGCCGCCGGCGGTAATGCCTTTGATGCCGCGGTGGCGGTAAGCGCCGCCTTGGCGGTGGTGGAACCCAACGCTTCCGGACTGGGCGGCGGCGGATTCTGGCTGCTGCATCGGGCCAGCGATGGCCGTGAGGTTATGATCGACGGCCGGGAACGGGCACCCTTGGCGGCGCATCGCGATATGTATCAGGACAAAAACGGTGCGGTCATCCCCGGTCTTTCGGTGAACGGACCGCTCGCCGCGGCTATCCCGGGCGAACCCGCCGCCCTGGTCCACTTGGCCCGGCAATACGGTCGGCTGCCCTTGGCGAAGAGTCTCGCCCCGGCCATTCGCCTTGCCCGGGACGGCTTTCCCGTAGACGAACATTATCGCAGGCTGGCGAAATTCCGCCTCAAGGTCCTGCGCGCCTCGCCGGCCGCGGCGGCGGTATTTCTTGAGGATAAGCGGATTCCCCCTCTGGGCTATCCCATCAAACAACCGGACCTGGCGGCGGCGCTCACCCTTTTGGCGGAGGACGGAAAGAAAGGCTTCTATGGCGGAAAGCTCGCGGCCCGACTGGTCGCGGGTGTGCGGGCCGCAGGGGGGATCTGGACCAGTAAGGACCTGGCCGCCTACCGCGTGGTTGAACGCACGCCACTCAAGGGGCAATACCGCGGATTGCATATCACCTCGGTACCACCCCCCTCCTCCGGTGGCGTCGTACTCCTCACCATGCTTAATATACTCGGCGGTTATGACCTGAAGAAAATGGACGCAATCACCCGTACCCACGTAATTGTCGAAGCCATGCGTCGCGCCTACCGCGACCGCGCCGAGTATCTCGGCGACCCGGATTTCGTCAGGATGCCCATCGCGCGGCTCATCAGCCCTTTGTACGCCGCGGGCCTGCGGGCCGGCATTCGTCTCGACAAGGCCACCCCCAGCAGCTATTTGCCCGGGACGGCTTCCCACCGCCAAGGCGTCGACACCACGCATTTTTCCATTCTGGATAAGGAAGGCAATCGCGTGGCGGCGACCTTGAGCGTCAATTATCCCTTTGGATCCGGTTTCATGCCGCCGGGCAGCGGGGTCATCCTTAATGACGAAATGGATGATTTTTCCGCCAAACCCGGTGTACCCAATGTCTACGGCCTGGTGGGCGGTGACGCCAACGCCATCGCCCCCGGCAAACGGCCGCTGTCGAGCATGACCCCCACCTTCCTGGAGGATGGAAAGAAAGTGGTAATACTCGGCACGCCGGGCGGGTCGCGGATCATCACCATGGTCTTGCTCGCCACTTTGGATATTGCCGCGGGCGGCGACGCCGCGTCCGCCGTGAGCGTCAAGCGTTTCCATCATCAGTTCCTGCCCGATGTCGTCCAATATGAACCCGGCGCCTTGACGCCCGCCGTCGTCGCCGGCCTGCAGGCGCAAGGTTATGTGCTCAAGGAATTGGGACGCAGCTACGGCAATATGCAACTGGTCTGGTGGGATAAGGTCCATCACCGCGCCGAAGCCGCCAGCGACCCTCGCGGCGGGGGCCTGGCGTTGGTCCGGTGAATCAAAGCACGGTGTTGTGCATCCGGACACCGACCGGCATCGCAACTCGGTTCTTAGCGACGCCTGTCACCCGTTAGGACTACCCACCCCGGCGTTTTCCCTCACCCCTCGCCCGCTGCGCGGCGACAAAGTTAAACCGTTTTCAGCGCATGCGTTCTAATGACTATATTTCTCTTCGCGACCATTCGCATCCGGAAAGGAGACTGACATGCCCAGTATACTCATCACCGGCAGCAACCGCGGCTTAGGCCTGGAATGGGCACGCCAATACGCCCAGGAAGATTGGCGCGTCTATGCCACCTGCCGCCATCCGCAAGAGGCGACCGAACTGCATGAACTGGCGGAACGCCATCCCGATCTCAGCGTTCACCGCCTGGACGTAACCCGGCAAGCGGAAATCCAGGCACTGGCGGCGGACCTCGGCCAGGAGCCTATCGATATGCTGCTCAACAATGCCGGCGTTTACCTGGAAAAATTCGATGATGCGGTTAGCGGCGGCCTTTCCTATGACAACTGGTTATATACCCTTCTTGTAAACACCCTCGGTCCGATGCGGGTCAGCGAAGCCTTCATCCCCCACTTGGCGCGGAGCGATCGGCGCTTGGTAATCACCATCACCAGCCATATGGGCAGCATCGCCGAGATCAGCAGTCCCGGCAGTTATTATTACCGCTCCAGCAAGGCGGCTTTGAATGCCAGCATGAAAGGCCTGTCCCTGGAACTCAGGATGCGGGGGATCGGCGTGGTGCTTTTGCATCCCGGCTGGGTTCAAACCCGCATGGGCGGTCCCGGTGCACAGATCACCCCGGCCCAAAGCGTCAGCGGAATGCGCACCATAGTCGAGCATTTCAGGCTGGCTGACAGCGGTCGCTTCTTTCGCTACAACGGCACCGAAATACCCTGGTGACCGTTCACGAGCACTAGCCGTTGCGCTATGGAACTCCGGGTGTTCACGTCTGTTATTTGCTATGATAGCCGGTACCTAAGCTTTCCCGACCTTCTCCGCTTGTTTCCGCGATGGCAGGAAACCAGGGGAGCGGATTATGCCGCAAATCGTGATTTATATCGGAGCGAATAATGAAAATACCAGGCGCAGTGCTTCTAACTGCCATGTTGTTTCCGGCAATTTGTATGGGGGCGGACAAGAACGGCAACTTCGGCAGTTCGCTGCCCGTGGAGCTGAAGTACTGCGACAGTTATCTTTCCGCCCTGGACGCCTGTCTGGCCGGGCATTGCTATAAGCAAAATATCTTCAATGCCTGGCTGAATGGGTACATCACCGCGTATAACGCCTATGTCGACGACACGTTTAATATCATGGGCAAAAGGGACTCGGCATCCTTGAATTTCTGGCTGGCGAATTACTGCAAAAAGCACCAGCACACCTCATTCGACTCCGCGGTGGGTCATCTGATGACCGAGTTGGCGCCGCAGCGGATCCGGGAGAAACCCTGAGTATTAACCTGGAGGAGTGGATCGGCATAGTCCGAATCCATCGGCCGCGATCATGCTCCCCGCTTAATCTTCACCACGCCCCCTGCTCTCCCGCCAAGGCCCGCAGTCTTGCACGATGATGACCATCGCCGGACCGGCCGATCTCCCGGCATCGCAATGCTACCAATCGGTAACAAGGGCGCCGTTGCATTGTGCGGTTCACTCTACTGCAAAGGGGACATGAGTTCCGTGATCGATGTCATGAGGATATTCGCATAAGCTTTTATTCCAATTCCACGACGGTCTGCATGCCGGCATCCCGGGCCTTGGCGCTGTTTGGGCCCTTCAATAACAAGATCAGCGGCACGACGCACAGCGTGATCCACATCATCAAGCGAAAATCCTGCAAATACGACAATGCCGCCGCCTGACGGGTGACCAGATTATTGATGGCCGCCAAGCCCTGGGATGAACCGAGGTCGAATACCCCCGACTCCACGCCCTGCCGCAAACTCGAATTGAAAGGATTGATGTATTCGGAATAGGCCGCGTGATTGACCTGCAGGTTCTGGGCGAGCCGGGTCATCGCCACGGAGATCCCGATACTGCTGCCGATGTTCCGCATCAGACTGAACAGCGCCGTGCCTTCGTTGCGGTAGTGGGGTGCAAGTGTCGAAAATGAAACGGTCGACAACGGCACGAAGATAAAACCCAGCCCCAAGCCCTGGGTAATGCCCGTACGCACGATATCCCAGCCGGTGATATCCAGATTGAAATTCGTCATTTCCCACAATGACCAGGAAGTCAGGAGCAGGCCCAGGAATATCAGATAGCGGCTGTCGATCCTGCCGGATAGCCTGCCCACCGCCATCATGGCGATCATGGTGCCGATCCCGCGCGGCGCCAGGAGGAAACCAATGTCAATCACCGGATAATCCAACAGATTCTGCAGAAACGGCGGCAACAAGGCCATAGTGGCGAGCAGAATGATCCCCACGACAAAGATAAAAAGCAGTCCCACGCTGAAATTGCGATCCTTGAACAATTGCGGTTCGAAGAAGGGACGCTCATGGGTGAAGATATGGGAGACGAACAGATAGAGCATTAGTCCCCCCAGTATCGCCTCGACGACAATCTCACGGCTCGCGAACCAATTGAGCGATTCACCGCGGTCGAGCATCATCTGCATGGCGCCGATTCCCAGACTGAGAAAGGCGAAGCCCATCAGATCGAAACGCCGCGAGCGGTCGATGTCCGTCTCCTGGACGAAAGCCGCGAGCCCGGCCCAGGCAAGCAATCCCACCGGCAAGTTGATATAAAAGACCCACCGCCAGTTATAGTATTCCGTCAGCCATCCGCCCAGGGTCGGTCCCAAAATGGGTCCCACCATAACCCCCACCCCCCACATCGCCATGGCCGATCCGTGCCTTTCCCGCGGATAGGTGTCGAGCAGCACCGCCTGCGACAAGGGCACCAGACTGGCGCCGAATATGCCCTGCAAGAGGCGGAACAATACGATCTGGCCGAGACTCTGCGCCATCCCGCACAGCATCGAGGTCAAGGTAAATCCGATCACCGACCAGACGAATACGCGCTTGCGGCCCAGGCGCGCGCTGAAAAAACCGGTCAGCGGCATGAAGATCGCCGCAGCCACTATATAAGAGGTCAGGACCCAGGAAATCTGATCCTGGGTGGCCGACATACTCCCCTGCATATGCGGCAGCGCCACATTGGCTATCGTGGTGTCCACCCCCTGCATGATGGTGGCCAACATCAAGGACAGGGCGATGAAGCCCTGGTGCCCGGCTGAATCGCTGTGCTTGGCTGTCACGGTGCCGGTGTCACAGGGTCAAGCCGAGCAGGCTGCGTTGGTGTCCCGTGTCGATCTCCACCCAGGAACTCAGCCCCGCCCGAACCGCCGGCAGCTTCGCGTCGGCGGCGATACGGATGCGCACCGGCACGCGCTGCACAATCTTGACCCAGTTGCCGATGGCGTTCTGCGCCGGGATCACCGCGAACTCCGACCCGGTGGCAGGACTCAGGCTGTCGACCACCCCTGACCACTTTCTGCCAGGATAGCTGTCGATCCGCAGCTTAACGGCCTGGCCGGGATGTACATAGGTGAGATCGGTTTCAGTGAAGTTCGCCTCGACCCACATGTGTTTGTCCGCCACCAATGCCATGGCGGTATTCCCGGCCTTGAGGTATTGGCCCGGCTCGGGAAGTCTGCTAACGCTGCCCGGGAGCGAGGCGCGAACCTCTGTGTGGTGCAGATCAAGTTCGGCCTGCGCCAGCTCTGCGGACGCGGCGAGATAGTCGGGGTGTTTATCCATCGGGGTGTCGATTCCGCCGCCCAGTGATTGGGCGATACGCTTCAGATCCTGCCGCAGGGCCGTTATCTGCTGCGCGGTGACTTTGACATTGTGTTCGACCTTGTCCAGTTTGGAAGCGGAGACAAAACTCTTCGAGGCCAAATCACGTACGCGCCGCCGTTCCTTGAGGGCATAGGCATGGTTGGTCCGGGCCACATCGATCTCGGCCTGTTTCTCGAGATAGCTTTGCTTGAGCGCCGCCAGATCAGTGCGGACCTGCGCGAGCTTGGCTTGCGCCCTGTCCACCGCTACCCGAAACGGCGCGGGATCCAGGCGAAACAGCACCTGCCCCGCCTTTACCTCCTGATTCTCTTTTACCAGGACGTCTTGCACGGTCCCCGCCACCTCCGCACTGACCGGCACAATATCGGCCTTGAGGTAGGCATCGTCGGTGGCCACATAGCGTCCACCCTTGAGATAGAAAACCAGACCGATCAATCCGGCCACCAGAGGTACGATAATCAGCAACAGCAACCGCTTTACGCGCCTGCCTGCAGGCCGAGTGCGAGATGCTGAGGCCGCGAAAGAATTTGATGCCATATCGTCCATATCGATACTTCAAAAATAATTTACTGGGAACGGGCGCCGAGGTTGTCGCGCAGCCTTTTCAGCACCAGGAGAAATTGTCGATACTCATTGTCATCGAGACCTTTCAGGGCATCCATGCGGATCGCTTCGCCGACTCGCGCTATGGCCTCAAGCTGCGGTGAGGCCGCGGAAGTGAGAAATAACTGGTAGGCGCGGCGATCATGCGGGTCGCTGCGCCGCTCGACCAAGCCGCCCGCCGCCAACTGGTCGATGAGCCGGGCAAGCGTGATGGGCTGGATTTCCAACAATTCCGCGAGATCTACCTGACGAATGCCTTGGCGCCGTGAAATGTTAACGAGAACACGCGCCTGGGCCAGGGTCAGTTCGCTCCCCTCCAGGCGTTGCTGAAACGCACGCCGCATCAGGCGGGAAGCATCGGCCAATAGAAACCCCAACGTCTCTTGTCCCGTCATTCTAATACCCTATATATATCATATGTAACGCTCATTATATTTAGCATATATTATTTACCTGTCAAGCCTTCCTTGCCGCAAGGAAATAAATATATTGCCAATCAATGATATATTATGAACAGCCTCTCGCACGGTCGGCATCCGCACCGATGAAATGCCTTGAACTTGAGCATGACCCCCTTCTCTAAAGCGGGATAGCAAGGTGCTCAACGGCGGCAAACTGACTACCATGGGGATTTAAGCGCAGCGTCGCGCCGCCGCAATCCAAAATTCGCCAACGATGAGGGCGTATCATGACGTTCAGCGACAAGTTTCGCGTAAAACCAGGTCATAAACTGGCTCTTTCCGCCATCGACCCCGCCTACAAAGAACACCACCGGAACAAGCAGGATGCACAGGCCGAAATCGACCACAACGCTCGACGGCTGGTGGAATTGCAGTATCTCCTGTACGCCGAGGGACAACGCGGACTGCTGATCTGCCTCCAGGCAATGGACACCGGAGGTAAGGACGGCACCATCCGTCACGTGCTCAGCTACATGAATCCGCAAGGCTGCCGGGTACAGGCCTTCAAGGTCCCGACACACGAGGAAGCGGCCCACGACTTTTTGTGGCGCGCCCATAAGGTCACCCCCCGCCGCGGTGAAGTCGTCATATTCAACCGCTCCCATTATGAGGATGTACTGGTGGCCCGTGTCCACAAGCTGGTTTCGGAATCCCTTTGGTCCAAGCGCTATGACGCAATCAATGCCTTCGAAAAACTGCTGGCTGACAACAATACCCACGTTCTCAAATTCTTTCTCCACATCAGCAAGGACGAACAACTCAAGCGCTTCAAAAAACGCCTGGAAGACCCGGCGCGCCATTGGAAAATCAGTGAGGCGGATTATGCGGAACGTCACTACTGGGAAGAATACCAAAAGGCCTACGAAGACGCCCTGACGCGCTGCAGCACCGAGCAGGCACCTTGGTACGTGATTCCCGCCGATCACAAATGGTTTCGCAATCTGGCAATATCAAGGATTGTCGTCGAATACCTGGAAGGACTGGATATGCGCTTCCCCGCGCCCACAGTAAATATCGCAAACATCAAGAAGGAATATCACGAGGCACAGAATGAGGAACGGTAATCCGCCTACACCGCTCCCAGGATAAAGCCGTTCCGCGGAGACGGAGCGTGCGCAAGCAAATTGCCTGTCGATGGTTTTAAAAGTCCGCGACGGAACAGATTACGACAGACTCCGCGCCGAGGCGTCCTGGCGGTGACCCGACGACGTTCTGGTGCTGTTTAACACTTTGATCGCTAAAGCGCCAAACCGTGGTCGGGCGGCTCGGCCACCAGCGGCTTACCGCCGTCTAAAGCATTCCGGTGACACGTAAAGAAATCAACCGATGTACCGAAATAGAGTATGCGGCCGGTTGGACCGCAAGCTGCCCATTTCAGCGTTCTGGGGACTGTACGAACTAAGCCAGGTGTGTCATGAGTGACAACAAGTTTGCATTGGTCATCGATGATTCCGTTTCCATACGGCAACAGGTCGTCTCGATTCTACGCGGTAACGACGACGTCGGGGAGGTTTTGGAAGCCGACAATCCCGACCAAGCCCTGGAGGTATTGCTGCAACACGACGGCAATCTGCAATTTATCGTCAGCGACTGGAATCTGTCCGGAATGCCGTTGAAGGAGCTTCTCAAGCTCATACAGTATCAGCCGCGCCTGGCCGGGGCGCCGCTGTTGTTAATGGTCGATGACGGCAATCAGAATGCCAAGATGGCGGCCAAGGAAACGGGAGCGACAGCGGTGTTATCGACCCCTCTCGATCCCGAGCGATTACTGGTCATGAGCATGGCGGTGACCGGGACCGTGGATCGGCGCAGGGCCAAGCGCATCACCCCGTTTATCGACTGCGAGATTGACCTCGGCTTTGCAAAATCGCAAAAGAGTCAGGGGGCGGACATCGTCAACATATCCGATTCGGGCATATTGCTGCGCACCGCGGTACCAACGCCGGGCACCGGCTACGTATACGATATCGCGAACGTGAGCTTGCGACCCGCCGTGGGTGAATCGATCAAACTGTCCGCCAAGATCCTGCGTATCGAAGCGGCGGAGCAATACAGCGATGTGGAGAAGAAGGTCTTTATGGCACTCGCCTACGAAAACATGAATGAGTCTGTTGGCAAATCCCTGAGACAATATCTCATCATGAATGACCTCCAGGACTTCGGTGGTGAATTCACCGTATAGGCCGGCCGCTCGCTTCCTGGCCGATCAGCCCGATGAGGGGAATCAACGCATTCCCTAGACCACCAGTCGCTGGATGGCCGCCAGCGAGCCCGCACTGATGGCCGACCACAGCAGCAAACCCAGCACCAGCGGCCGCGGCCCTACTGTTCTCAGCGCCTCTCTGGACACACCGGCACCGATCAGAAACAGGGTCAGGGTCATGAACCGCTCCGCCACAGCGGTTATGGCAGGCGCGGCGCCCGCCACCGCCGGTAGCAGCGTTCGCACCGTCGACGCCAGCAGAAACAAACCAATAAACCAGGGGATGGTGATGCGGGCAGTGGCGACGCCCGACTTGCCGGCGCGGAGTCGGTGTGTCATCGCTACCAGCAAGGTGACCGGCACGATCCATAAGGCCCTGGAAAGTTTCACCGCGGTCGCTACCCGCAGGGCATGGTGGCCGTAGGCGGCCGCCGCGCCAACCACGGATGAGATATCGTGGATGGCCACCCCCGCCCACGTACCAAACTGGGTCTGATCGAGCCCCAGGTGACGGCCGGCCAGAGGGAACAGATAGAGTGCCGCCGCATTGAGCAGAAACACCGTCCCCAGGGCCGCCGACATTTCGGCCCCCTCCGCCGCTATCACGGCACCCACCGCGGCAATCGCGGAGCCCCCGCAAATCGCCGTGCCGGCACACACCAGTGTTACCGTGGCAGCCGGAATGCGCATCCATCGCCCCAGGACATGACCCGCCGCCCAAGTGAGCGCGATGCTCACCGCGGTGAACCAGAAGCCATGCAAGCCCACCCGCCCTACCACGTGCAGATCCATGCTGAAACCCAGGGCCACCACCGAGATCTGCAATAGCCGGTGCGCCGTGACCCTGGTCAGAGCGGCATGGGGATTGCCTGTTAGCAGGGCCAACGCCATGCCCGCCGCCAGCGCCTGCGGCGGTGACAACACGCCCGCCAGGCAGGCCCACCCAACGCCCAATAATAAGGCCACGGCGAACCTGGATGAGGATACGGCGCATATCGCGGGATGATGGCTTTCGCTTGCCACAGTGCGGATCTCCCCAGTGAAGACAAGCTGAGCTTAGAGACTATTTATACATTTAAAAAATGCATATAATTTATACAATTCATAGCCTGAGGTTATGCCTTGAATCTGAATCATTTGGCCATCTTCCAGGCCGTGGCCGAAGCTGGCAGTATCGGCGGCGGTGCTGCGCGCCTGCATATCAGTCAGCCCGCGGTATCCAAACAACTCAAAGACTTCGAATCCTCGCTGGGTCTGCCCCTTTTCGACCGTCTGCCCAAGGGGGTCCGCTTGACCGGGGCGGGCGTGCAATTACTGGTCTTCGCCCAGCGAATAAGCGCCGCCGAAGCGGCGGCCGAACGGACGCTGGCGGATATGCGCGGTCTGCATGCCGGCAAACTGGCCATCGGCGCCAGCACCACCATCGGCAATTACCTGTTGCCCGCCACGCTCGCCGAATTCCGGCGGGCCCATCCAGGCATCGAAATCGCGCTGGAAATCGCCAATACCGAAGTCATTCAACATAAGCTGCTGGACAGCGCCCTGGACCTGGGCCTCACCGAAGGTTTCGTGGAGAGTGACGAACTGTACGCGGAGGTGTTTGCTATGGACCAGATTGTGGTGATCGCCGCACCCGATCATCATTTGGCGAAACGTAGCCGTCTCTCTCTACACGAACTTTGCGATGAAACCTGCGTGCTGCGCGAACCGGGTTCCGGTACCCGCTCGGTAATCGAACATATGCTCATGCAACGGGGCTTAGAGCACAAACCGGCCATGTCGCTCGGCAGCACGGAGGCGATCAAGCGGGCCGTGGCCGATGGCGCCGGGATTTCCCTGGTATCCAGACTGGCGGTGAGCGACGAACTGGACGGCGGAACCCTGGTGCTGCTGCCGGTGGACGACTTGCAGCTGGAACGCCCACTGCACAAACTCAGTTTACGCGACAAACAACCCAGTCGCGCCGTGCAGGTCTTTGCGGCGTTGCTCCCTCTCCACGTCTCGGGACGCGGACTTATTTGTCCGCCTCCGTCGGAACCACGTCAATGAAGCAAATTGATGCGTCGGCTTAGGAAGAAGACGACCAACCCCGGAAGACCACCCCACCTCGTGGCTAGCGAAAGCGTCTCGGGGTCCGACGCCAGTACCACAGCAGCAAGAAACCGAACAGCATCCCGCCCAGATGCGCAAAATGGGCCACGCCGGCCTCGGTCCCGGTAACGCCGGCCCACAACTCGATGGCGCCATAAATCAGCACAAACCATTTCGCCCGCAGCACCACCGGCGGGAACAGCAGCACCAGACGTTCATTGGGAAAGGTCATACCGAAGGCCAGCAGCAATCCAAACACCCCGCCCGAGGCACCGATGGTCGGATAGATTCCAGCCATGCCCGAACTCTGACTGACAACGAATAATTGCACCAGCCCCGCCCCGATGACGCACACAAAATAGTAAACTGCAAACGCCTTCGAACCCCATACATACTCCATGCGCGTGCCGAACAGCCACAAGCCGTACATATTCAGTAGCAGATGCATGATGCCGCCATGCAGGAATGCATAGCTTATCAGCTGCCAAGGCTCGAAGTGGGGCTGCGCCCCACCGGACAGGGGTGAGACCGGCATGCCCAACGGCCAAAGTGCCAGCCGATTGAGCAGCGGGGCGCCAATATAAAGCTCGAGCAAGAACAGCAGTCCGTTCAGGATCAGGAGTGTCTGAACAACCGGCGCTGCGGCAGAATACGATCTTATGCTGTTAAATTTCACCCAAACTCGACTCGGACAGGTAAGCCATTCCATAAACAGAAGCCCGCGAACATTCGGCACGGACTCCCGGAGGCAAAACAAGACGCCACAGCGATGAAACCCGCAACGATGATCCTGGTAAGCCTAGCCCGGCGGGATCCTTAGACCAAGGAACGGTGCCAACACTCACGTGGCATCCGATTCTCCTGCTTGCCTAGCCAAATAGTATGAACCAACAAAATGCGTGCAAGAAGGAAGTCATTCATGTTGGCACCGCGACCAGCACTCGGGATCACTTTCGGGAAACGTGAACAGCCAGACCGACGAAGCTGCCGCACATCTTTGACATTTCAAATATTCAATTAAATGAAGTCAGCTCGGCGGAGAGAGTGAGGACCCATTCTGATCTACGACCATTGCCCTGCGTGCACCGATCGAACCCGGCCGATCGATGTCCGAGGGGCTCGAATCCCCGCTCCGTCACGAAACCGGGCCAAAACAAGCATAGGCGGAACATCACGCGGCTAAATTGGCGGAGAGGGAGGGATTCGAATCTTTGATATTTTTCATATTATCAATAAGTTACAAAGATACCGTGTCCAGATTATGCCTGCCGCACGACAACAACGCACATACAAGCCATCCTCATTGGAGCTCCGATTGAACAGGAGGCTCGATGCGACCCACGATACAGCCGAGCCCGCGATATATTCTTATTTGAATAATTATACATGTAGATATATAATCCCCGCATGAAGGATGTCCGATTCTGTGGTCGCTCTCTCGATGTGCTTCGCGACTTTCCGGCAGACGCGAAGCGTGAAGCCGGTTATCAGTTGGACCGGGTTCAACATGGATTGGAGCCAACCGATTGGAAACCGATGCCGTCGATCGGATCGGGTGTTCGGGAGATCCGAATCATGCATGAAGGCCAGTATCGGGTGATTTATGTGGCGAAGTTCGCGGAAGCCGTCTATATCCTGCATGCCTTCCAGAAGAAAGCCCAGAAGACACGGAAACAGGATATCGATGCAGCAAAGCAGGCGCTGAAGCAGCTTCAAAATGAGGTGTGAATGATGACTAAAAATGTCCGGTTTACCAGTGTCTGGGATGCCTTGGAGGATGACCCGGTGCGCCAGGAGAATCTAAAGTTACGTTCTGTGTTGATGATGGAAATTGCGGAACGAATAAAGGATCAGGGCCTGACGCAAGCTCAAGCTGCTGAAGTGCTGCATATCACCCAGCCGCGAGTCAGCGCCCTTCTACATGGGAAGATTAACGATTTTCGTCTGGACAGCCTGGTCGACATGGCGCATCGACTAGGAATGCACGTTTCAATTAGCGTGGCCGCATGAGATAACTCCCTCGACGCAAGGCAACGCATCCAGGCTGTAGCACTAGAGGGATTGGCGTTTAGTGCTGTAGCCGAGGCCTTTAGTGGACTTAGAAGGGACTGATGTGAACAGGAGCAGCATTAACGGCGCATGACGACGCAGTTCTTCTCCGAGACTCGGCAGCACTTCTTCCGGCCTCTTACCGGAAAATACCGCGCCATGGTAGCCAACTGTCTACAGGCGCTGTATTCACGCCTACACGGCCCAGAGGCCGACTACAGCACGCTGGTCACACGCGACGAGCTCATCGCCTTGCTGCTCCCAGTAGTCACCGAAAGCCCCGTGCTCGAGTCTGACGGCACCGAATCAGAGGAGGACTCCGGTGAAGACGAGCGCGCCAGGCTCAACGCGATCATCCGCCAGCTTATCGAGCACGGCTGGATCGAGACGCTCGCCGACAAATCTCAACTCGTGTCCGTCTACCGCCTCACGCGCGCCGGCAAGGTGTTCACGGAAGGGTTTCTTACACTCGAGGGGCGCGGTCTGCGCTCACGCCAGCGCAACGTGCGCAACACCCGTAACTCGCTCGCTCGCTACCTTGAGGACGGGGATCCGTTCAACCTGGTCGACGCCCTTACTACAGCGGGACAGATCAACTCCGACCTATCTGACGACATCGACGACCTCCACGAGCGGCGCGCGGAACTACTGCGCGGTGCCGCCGGGCGCTACCGTGAGGCCTTCGATGAGTTCCTCGAATACATGAGGACGCACTTCGTGCCGGACCTATCGGTACGCCTGTCGGCCGATAGCGTCGAGAGTCACCGCAGCAGCATTCTCGCCAGTATTGAGGTCGTCCGCAGTTGGTCGGAGGAACAGCTCGACCGCGCAGCAGCAGACCTAGCGCGACTTTTCCCGGAGGTCGACACTTTTGGTATCGGCAACCCGTTACTGCGCCTATTCGACCGCATCGAAAGCCTCGTCGATTCCGCCTGTGATGGCAAAATGCCCGAATTGCGCACCGCCTTGAGCGGGTTTGTGCGCCAAGCCGACGTGCTGATCCGACAGGCACAGGCGCTGTCGATCCATACGGAGGGCTCGCCTGCCCTGCTGTTCGACCGCCTCGGCAAACTTACAGACAATCAGCGCGCGAGTTTCTTCAGCCAGGTGGGCATATCCGTGCTTCCGCCCTCCCCGGCGCTGCTCGACCCAGGCAAGATCAAGCGTGACGCGCCGAAACCGCGCCGCACGATCGCCACCCTCAGCGAGACGCCACCGCCGACGCGCGAGGAGCTGCTCGCCGCCGCGCTCGCCAGTGCCCGCGAAGCGGCGTTCGCCCTGACCATTCCGAGTATCCGCAAGCGTGTTATAGCCCAGATTGGTGATGCGCCCTCGCTGCACATTCGCGACTTCCACGTTGTCGATGCCCTCGACCTGCTGGCACTGAGCCACTGCATTGAGATCGGCGCCGTCGGCTACCCCAACGATGAGCCTCGCCTGGTCGTCGATCCGGTGCTGGACAACGACGGCACCCCCATCTGGGCCGATACACCCTATGGTCGGATCGAGGATTTCCGGATTCGCAAGGATTTCAGCCATGTCTGATGCCTGGGTGGACAATTTCGAAGATGCGCTGCAGCAGGCGCACATCAATGGCGAAAGCTTCCGCGAGGCGCTGCATCGACTGCTCGAGTACGGCGCCGTGGTCGCCGGAGACACCCAGCCGGAACGGCGCATCTACGACACGGTCACCCGCGGCTTCTCGCTGTTCGACAACTACCTGCAGCAGATGGGCTGCCGCCTCTACCACGACCGCCAGCTCGAGTACCTGCGCCTGTACCCACCCGGGGCACGCATCCCTGGCGTCGAAGATGACGGCCTTCCCGCAGAGGGGTTGCGCGAACGTCTCAACCAGACCGAGGCCGCCACCCTAATGGTGCTGCGATTCCTGTACGATCAGAAGCTCGGCGAAGGCCAAGTGGATGACGACCAGGAGGCGGCGGTGCAGCTCGATGAGCTCACCTCCCTGATGAGCACCGCACTGGACCAGGTGCTGCCCACGAACCTCTCCGAGCGCCGCCAGATCCTGCGCCGCTTGCAGCGGCTCAAAGCCATTCGGGTTGATCCGGACGCCGATCTGCAGTCGCCGGAGAACTGGCTGTTCATTCGCCCGATGATCCTTACCCTGGTCAGCCCCGAATGGATCGAAGCGGTCAATCAGCGCATCGAGTCGACGATCGAGCCTGACGGAGAGTCCGATGTAGACAACGAGGGCGTCGCCGATGTGGATTAACAAGGTCGTCACCCTCAACTGGGGCACGCTACCCGACCGCGAATACCCGCTCGGGGAGGTCACTTTGCTCGCGGGTCATACCGGCTCAGGCAAGAGCACGCTGGAGGACGCTATCCAGACGGTCATGACCGCCGCCCACCACGGGCTGTTCGCCTACAACCCGGGACAGGATGAGGCCAAACAGGGTGCGCGTTCCGGTAAGAAGGCGCGCAGTCTCGCTTCCTATATCCTCGGTGCAGATCGCGATCGTTACGCACGGCCCGGCGGCGCCCACGGCTATGTTGCCTTGGTGTTTCGCCCTTCTGGCGAGGAGGACGGGCCTGCCTTCGCCGCGGTGTTCGGCGTCACCGCCAGCCTGGAAGAAGTGGGTGCTGGCGACAAGGTGCGCCGCGTACCACGCGAGTTGAACACCCAGATGATGCTAGTCCAGGCGGAGATTGGTATCGGAGATCTCGCCGAGCGCGCCGGGTCCTACGCCTTTGACGTCACTGACACCAAGGACGTCTACAACCGGTTGCGTGAACGTTTCGGACGTGATGCGGTGCGCGAGTTCAGCAGCAAGGAGAGTTATCTGTCCTACCTGTGGGGTGCGTTACGCGGTCGCGCCGGCAGCCTCGACGTTAAGGTAGCCAAGCGGGCCGCGCAGACTTTCTCCCAGGCAATGGCCTACAAACCCATCCGCTCAATCGACCGCTTCGTCAAGGATGAGATACTCCGCCCGAAAGACGTGAGCGCCGATGTTGCACATCTTTCGAGTCTTGTACAACAAATGCACAAGATGCGCGAGGACGCCGAGACCATCAACCGGCGAACCGAGATGCTTGCCGCGATCCTCAAGGAGGGCGAGTTCGCGGCGCGCGCCTGGCTGTCGCGCAGCGAAACTCTTTACGTCAAGGCCGCCGGCATGGCGCATCGCAACTCCCAGGCGATTGAGCGGGCAACCACCGAACGCGCCAAGGCCCAGAAAGATGCAGGCAGCGCCGAACAGCAATACCATCTGCTGGAGCAACAGGTCACCAACCTGGAGTCCCTGCGCACTCAACTCGACCGCCAACGCGGTGAGCACCCCAAGCTCTCCGAGCGCGGCCAACTTGAGGATACGCTGGAGCGATTCCGGGAGGACTATGGGCGACTGCGCCAAGCCCTGAGCGGCAAGACTCAGGAACTCAACACCATCCGCGACACATTGCGAGCGTTGCGTAACACGCCGGCCGCTCTGCGGGTCGACCCGGTTTTTGCCGATGCGTTCAAGCAGCTCGACCAAGCCCTGACGCTGTCAATTGGGCTCGACAGCGATGAACTACATACTGACATCATTCACGTACTCCGACACGAACCGGAGGCCGAAGGCACCGGTGAGGCGCTGCAGCGTCTGCGTGACGAATTGGGCGAGTCGGAGACCGCTATCGGATTGATCGAGGAGTCGATTAAGGGCGAGGTGGGTTTGCTCTCCCTCGTGCAGGAGCACTATTTCCAGCATGCGTCCCACGAAAAAGGGCTTGTAGAACGCCAGCGAGAGCTGCACGCGGAGATCCGTGAACTGTCCGAGGCGCGGCGCGTGAGCTATCTCAGGACGGCGTCCGAAGGGTTCGCCCTCCTACAGGCGCAACTGCCGGAGGCCAAGCCGCGGGTGTTGTGCGACCTGGTGGCCGTCCGGCCCAGCGAGGAGGAATGGCAACACGCCATCGAGGGCTATCTTGGCAACAACCGCTATATGCTCATCGTCGAGCAGAAATATGAGGTCGAGGCCAACCGCTTGCTGCGCCAGCACCCGGCCAAGGTCGCGCAAACCCATCGCATACTGCAGCGGGCTAGCGAACCGTTGCGCGCTGGTTCCATCGTCGAGTGCCTAGCCGTCGACGACCCGATCGCACAGGCCTATCTGCGTGCCGCCTATGGTGATGTCGTGAAAGTGCCGGACTTCGAGATACTGCGCCGTACCGCGCGCGGCGTCATGAAAGACGGGCGTTCCGCCGGTGGCTTCGCTACCGGTCGCTCCTGGGCTGAGGACCGCGACCTGGTATTCGGAGAAAGCGGGCGTCGTCGCCGTTTGGCCGCCCGCACAAGCGAGCTCACCCAACTTGACCGTCAATTGAACGATATCGGTAATCGGCGTAGTCGGTTGCAGGGTCTGAAGAGGCACCTTGAATCTATCCGCAGTCCTAATATTGTCGAGACCCTGTCCAACCTGATACACACCCGTATCGATCTAATCGAGGCTAAAGGTCGCCTAGCGACGCTTGACCTAGGCGATGGCGTCGAGCTCGAGGCGCGCTATCAGAAGGTGCAAGCAGATTATAAGGCCGCGCTATCCGACAAGGAAAAGACAGCCGAGCGTCGGGTGATCGCGCAACGCAAGGTTGAGGAGATGGAGAAAGAGATCGTACAGCTGCGTACACAGCAGATCGAACTGAATACACACCGAGAGAATGCCTATGGGCTGCTCGAGTGGCTTGATGGTGCCTCAGCCGACTACTCGCTGGAGGCGCAGATTGATGGGCTCAATGCCCAGGCGTCCGGCTTTGACGAGCAGATGAATAAGGCGCTCGATGCCCGCGTCACGGGCCACGAGGGCAATGTGGCCCGGCACCTCGGCGGGTTTCGCGACGGGCTGTATGGCTATAATCAAATGGCCGATACCTACCAGCGTGTGTTGTGGCCAGAAGTGCCGCTATCATCCGTCAGTTCTCAGGATGACTTCAGTTTGTTGCTGTCGATGATCGACGAGACACGCCGGCAACACGATCGACACAAGAATCACCTGCTGGCCGTGGCGGAAGCGGAACTGCGCAACCTCGCTGAGCAGGTCAACAATGCGATCACGGCGAATTTCTGCCAGGTTATCAACCGCAGCCTGCAGGACGGACGCGATCAGATCCAGCGACTGAACCGTGCTCTGGAGGGCTATCACTTCAACGACGAGACCTATCGCTTCCACGCCGAAGCGGTGACCGACATGTCTCGTTACAACAGCCTGTTCGATGAGCTGAGCCGTGCTTACGATGTGCGCGGCGAACGGCTCGATCTATTCGGCGACGAATCCGGCAGTCTCAGTGAGGAAAGCCGCAAGACGCTGAACGAGCTGCTCGCGCTACTCGAACAGGGCGATCAGCAACAAGCACGCGAAAAACTCGAGCAGATCACCGACTACCGCAATTACCATAACTATGATGTCATCGCATACACCGGGGACGGCCACACCCTGAGCCTCGGCGAAAGCGCCACAGGCTCTGGCGGCCAGACCGAGACGCCCGCCTACGTGATCCGCTTAGCGGCGATCAGCAACGCTTACGGTCTCAACGACGAGCGCGGTCCGCGCCTGCGTTCCATCGTGCTCGACGAGGCCTTCTCCAAGATGGATGAGCCACGCACCGCGGAGGTTCTGCGCTTGTTCGCCGATGCTCGCTTCCGCTTTCAGGTAGTGTTTGCCATGCCGACGAAGAACGCAGGCGCCTTCCAGCCGTTATTAACTCACAAGTACGTGTTCACCCGCACCAAGGCCACTGTGCCGCACGGCGAATTGCCCGACCGCACGCTGGTGAAGCTCGAGCTACCCGACCGCGCCGAGACACGCCGCCTGTGGGATCGTCATCTTGAGACGGTCGAGACGCAGGCGCGCCTGGAGTTTGAGGTCGAGAACCCCGAGCTGCCACCCGATCCCGTCTCCACGTCATCGTCATGAGTGATTTCGCGCCGCATCTGGAAGAGCCCGCAGTACGCGCCTTGCTTGACCGACTCGTCGACCTCCTTGATCGCACGCCGCTTGCCGAAAGGTCGCGCCCGCCCGGATTTCGTGTGAATCCCCGTGAATTGCCAATATTTTTCGCGATCGAGGATGCCCAGGACCGCCGGCTGGTATGGCGCTTCATCGAGCAGTTGCGCGATGCCGGCTGGATTCAGATCGCCGGCAAGCGCCACGGTGCAGGCCAGGCGCCGTGGGAGGTGTCGCCGCGCCTCACGTTGGTGCCGCAGGCCGAGGGGGCGGTGCGTGCCGCGCTCGGTCGGGAGTTCGTCGAAACCCCCTACGCGCGGCAATGGCGCGAGGCGGTGCTGGCCGCCGCGCCGCGATTTGCCGGTGATGCCCGGCCGATCAGCCGCACACCCATCGAAGTGCCCGATGCCGCGCCCGAACAGATCATCGATCGGATCTGCAAGATGGCGGATCTGGCGCCGGGAACCCTCACCCGCGAGGCTAGCGCCCGTTATTTGTGGGGATTATCGAAACTATTAGATAACCGGGTCGATGCGGTCAATGCCGCGCTGGGCCGGGCCGTGCTTCGCGAAAAGCCGCTTCTGGTTAACGTGCATGTGCCAAGCGACGCGCTACGCGAGGTGCTGTTCATCGAAAACGAGGTATCGTACCTGATGGCGATTGCTGCCTGTCCCGCGTGGCGGGCATTGGTATGGAGTTCCGGCTTCATGGCATCCGCCCGACGATTGCGCGAGCACGGTGGAATGACGATACATGCTACTGCAGCGAGCGCACGTGACGGTCTGTTCCGGCTCGAGATGTTGCTGCAAGGCGCCGAAGAGCTGCCATTCGCCTTCTTCGGCGATCTCGACTATGCGGGGATGCGGATCTTGCGTCAGTTGCGCGAGAGTTTTCCGTCGATGAGTGCCTGGCATGCTGGCTACCGAGCGTTGTTGCATCAGCTCGAGCGCGGTGATGGTCACTCGCCTGGGGCCGGCGATAAAGCCGGGCAGATCGATCCCGGGGCGACTGGGTGCATGTATGCCGACGGGACAATACTCCCAGCCATTCGAGCATTAGGAAAGTTCGTAGACCAAGAAGGCTACAGTTGGATCGACTAATATTCGCTGGGAGTCAACGAATATCGGGAAAGGGGAATATCCGAGAATTTCAATTTCAACCAGAGTGTCGCCTCAGCGGTCCGCTTGTACACCTCAGTAACCTGGACTGCTTTTCTATTTCCGATCTCTGCTGCCGGACGTGTGTACACCGAAGGATGGTGGAAAGAGGTGCGCGCGCCAGGCCGTGGTGGACACATGTGAGCTGCTAAGGCCTGTATAAAGTCGCTGAAGTTATCGTGTGAATTACTAAATCCGGAATTGGCCAAGCTCTCTAGACTAACCATCCACGCCGACCCGAGAACGATGTCACAAATCGTGTCTAACTGGACATGAAAAACAGCGGTGCCCGTAGTTTGATGGATCGTTAACTGTCTATCCTGACAGCAGTCTTCTCTAGTAAGGAATCAACCGTATCGAGGGTTCATGATGTCTATTAATTAATTGTTTTTATTATATAATTGGCGGAGAGGGAGGGATTCGAACCCTCGGTACGCTTGTGGCGTACACACACTTTCCAGGCGTGCTCCTTCGACCACTCGGACACCTCTCCCGGGACTGCATGCGCAGGGCATGCAAAGGCAGAGAAGGGTAAACTAGAATTCAGTCAGGCGCAACGGTTAAGCAAAGGGACCGGTTGCCACTTTTACGGATCGTCCGATAGATAGGAAAAGGCCCGCCACCGTGATATATACAAAATCAAGAGCCGTACAGGATGTCCGCCGATGATTTTCGCCTCGCCTCCCGCCCCCCTGAGCCTCTTGCGTTCCGCCATCGCCACCGCCTATCTCGCCGATGAAAGTGTCTGTGTCGACGGCATATTGCGCGAGGCGGTGCTCGATGAGGCGGTTCGGCAAGGCGCCCACCGCCGCGCCTACCAGTTGGTGGAGACGGTCCGCCGCCGACAACGCCAGGAGAGCAGCCTGGATGCCTTTCTCCACGAATACGACCTGTCCTCCCGGGAAGGGGTGATGCTCATGTGTCTGGCCGAGGCCCTGCTCCGCATTCCCGACGCCGGCACCGCAGACCGCCTCATCCAGGACAAGTTGAGCAAGGGTGTCTGGGACAAACACCTGGGGCACAGCCATTCCCTGCTGGTCAACGCCTCCACCTGGGGCTTGATGCTCACCGGCCGCCTGGTGAAATGGGGTGCCGACCATCCCCAGGACCTCGGTGACGCCCTGGGCCGCCTGGCGGCGCGCCTCGGGGAACCGATGGTGCGACTGGCCCTGAAACAGGCTATGGGCATATTGGGCGAGCAATTCGTCATGGGCCGCAGCATCGACGAGGCCTTGAGCCGTAGTCATCAGAAAAGCCGGCGAATGTACCGTTATTCCTTCGACATGCTCGGCGAGGCGGCGCTGACCTATCAGGACGCGGATCGCTACACCGAGGCCTATCTCGACGCCATCGCCGAACTCGCCGCGGATCCCTCCTCTCAAAATCCGGATTTCTTCGCAAGGCCAAGTCTGTCGGTAAAGTTATCCGCCCTCCATCCGCGCTATGAGTTCGCCCAACGGGATCAGGTCATGGCGGAACTCCTGCCGCGTCTCTCCCATATAGTCAGCAAGGCAAGGGCCGCCAATGTCGCCGTCACTCTGGATGCAGAGGAAGCGGACCGCCTGGATCTTTCACTGGACCTGTTCGCCGCCCTATTTCATTCACCGTCTCTGGACGCCTGGCCGGGATTGGGGCTGGCGGTCCAGGCCTATCAAAAGCGCGCATTGGCGGTATTGGATTGGCTCATCGATGCGGCGCGGACGCGTGGCAGATGCATTCCCGTGCGTCTGGTTAAAGGTGCCTACTGGGATACGGAGATCAAGCGCGCACAGATGCTCGGCCTGCCGAACTACCCGGTGTACACGCGCAAGCTCAGCACCGACGCGTCCTATCTGGCCTGCGCCAAAAAAATGTGCGCCGCCCGCGACGCCCTCTTCCCCCAATTCGCCACCCACAATGCCTACACTGCGGCCGCCCTAATCGAGATCGCCGGTGATCGCCGCAACTTTGAATTCCAGCGCCTGCACGGCATGGGCGACGCCCTCTATCAACAGTTGCTGAATGATCCCGACCTGGGCGTCGCCTGTCGCGTCTATGCCCCGGTGGGCAGCCATGAGGACCTATTGCCCTACCTGGTACGGCGCCTCCTGGAAAACGGTGCCAACACCTCCTTTGTCAACCGCCTCGAAGATGAACGGACACCAATCGAAGAGGTGATCGCCGATCCGCTCGCCCGTCTGCAGGCCACGACGCCCAAGGCCCATCCCCGCATCCCCCTGCCGGTGGACCTCTACCCCGACCGCCGCAACTCGGCGGGCATCGATCTCACCGATCCCCTCGCCCTGGAGGCCCTGGCAGGCGCCATGGACACGGCCATGGAAAAACGCCGGCGCGCCATACCGCTGATCGGCCGCGAAACGGCTGTGGGAGAAGAGCGAGCACTGAACGATCCCAGCGATCGCCGCCGTAGCATCGGCAGCGTCGTGAATGCGGACGGCACGATGCTTGAACATGCCCTCGCCACGGCAACCGCGGCCGCGCCGCGGTGGAACGCCGTGCCGGCGGAACAACGGGCGGAGATTCTGGAACGCGCGGCCATGCTACTCGAGGAAAACCGGCCTGAATTGATGGCGCTGTGTGTCCGTGAAGGCGGCAAGACCGTTCCCGATGCCTTGGCGGAAGTACGGGAGGCCGTGGACTTCTGCCGTTATTATGCGGCTCTCGCCCGCGGGGATTTCGCTTCACCCCATTCCCTGCCGGGACCGACCGGCGAACACAACGAATTGCAATACCACGGCCGCGGCGTATTCGCCTGTATCAGCCCCTGGAATTTCCCCCTGGCGATCTTCGCCGGCCAGGTGAGCGCCGCACTGGCCGCGGGTAATGCGGTACTCGCCAAGCCCGCTGGCCAGACGCCGCTCATCGCCCACCGCGCCGTGCAATTACTGCATGAGGCGGGCGTGCCTTTCGAGGTACTGCATTTCCTCCCCGGCGAAGGACGGCTGCTCGGACCGCTGCTGGCGGGCGACGAACGCATCAACGGCATCGCCTTCACCGGCTCCACCGAAACCGCCCGCTCACTGCAGCGCGCCCTGGCCGCGCGCGACGGCGCAATCGTCCCGCTCATCGCCGAGACCGGCGGGATAAACACCATGATCGTGGACAGTTCCGCCCTGCCCGAGCAGGTGGTCAAGGATGCCTTGCGTTCCGCCTTCAACAGCGCGGGACAACGTTGCTCCGCATTGCGCGTCCTGTTCCTGCAGGAAGACATCGCCTCCCGGGTCATGGAACTGCTGGCGGGGGCCATGGCGGAACTGCGCATCGGCGATCCCGCCCTGCTCTCCACCGACATCGGCCCGGTCATCGATGAAACGGCGCGTGCCAAACTGATCGAACACGCCGCTCACATGGAACAGCACGGCCGCCTGATACACAAAATGGAGATACCCGACGAACTGCGGCACGGCTGCTATTTCCCCCCGCATCTTTTCGAAATCGATGAACTGGGGCGATTGCGGGAGGAGGTATTCGGGCCGATTCTCCACATCGTCCGGTTCCGCGGCAGGTCTCTGGACAAGGTGATCGACGACATCAACGACAGCGGTTACGGGCTGACCGTGGGAATTCACAGCCGCGTCGACACCACGATCCGCCATATTCAAAATCGCGTCCGGGCCGGTAATTGCTATGTCAATCGCGATATGATCGGGGCCGTGGTGGGCGTCCAACCTTTCGGCGGCGAAGGCCTGTCCGGTACCGGCCCCAAGGCCGGCGGCCCGGACTATTTGCGCCGCTTCGCCGTGGAGCGCACCCTAACCATCAACACCGCCGCGGTGGGCGGCAATACTTCGCTATTGTCGCTTGGGGAAAAATAGTCGGCGCGCGTGCAGCGAAGATGTTTCTTGCTTGTCCAAAGTCAAGACGCCTTGAGTCGGCGCGTCGCGTCCTGAGGAGGCAAGAATCTTGAGGCCGTTCAGTGCTGATGATCGGCTTCATCGCCATGATCATGGTCAGGATGATCGTCGGCTGCCTCCCCATGATTATGGTCGGAGTCTGCATCGGCGTCGTGATGATGGTCATGATCGTCGTCTTCCTCCGGTCCGGCCATTTTGTCCATTTCCTTGTATTGCTCCACGGTCATATGCGGCAATTTCCTGAGGAAAGCCACCATGGCCCAGATCTTTTGATCACTGTGCGTCGGGCCCCAGGCGGGCATGCCGGTCATCCTCACGCCGTTTTTTATCACCCAGAACAGTTCCGCGGGCTGCCATTCCTCCACCGCTTCCTGCAGTTTGGGCGGCTTGGGCATCAGACCCTGGCGAATTTCGGTGGAATCGATACCTGGCGCGAGATGACAGCCGACACACATCTCTCGATAGTGACGGAAACCTTCCATGATCATCCGTGGGTCCTCGAGGGGGGGCGCGACGATTCCCTTGGCGTGATAACGCACCGAATTGTCCATGGTAGTACTCAGCACAAACGCCGTTAAGGGATTATGCGGATTGGTGGCGGCGACGTTGATCACCCCGGAAAACATCGCGCCCGCCCCGACGATGAGGGCGAACACCGCCAAACCGAGAAATCCCTTTATGCAGTTCATAACTACCTCCCAAGGCTGCGGCATGCCGGCTCAGCACGCCCCTACGTGGTCAAGACCGCGCTTTCAGCGTCTCATACGATTGATCGGAAAGGCGGCGGCGCAGCACAGTATTTTGCACTGCCAAACGAGGCGCCTATTTCCATCACCAGTTTATTCCCAAATTGCAACTATCGCATTAACAGGACAATGACAGCAATAGTCGCTGGGTCTCGATGGAAAGATCAACGCCAAGCTTGGCGCGAAAGACCTTGACTGCCCGCTCATAGAGCCGTACGGACTCGGCCTTCTGTCCGATGGCGGCGTAACTTGTCATCAGACCGCGATAGAAGGCCTCCACCAGATCGTCGATCTCCAAGGCACGCTGATAATAGCGGATCGCATCCTCATGGCGATTGAGCCGTTGCAGCTCCTTGCCCCAGTTGCAAAAGATCTGGACGAATTTGGCATGCAACCTTTCACGCATCGGAATGGCCCAAGGGGCGTCATCCTCCGAATCGAGAAAAGGCATATGATATATTTCGCAGATGGCCCCGTATGTCTCGCAGCCATCATTGGCCGCCTCCGAAGCCAGCCGTTCGAAGGTCCAGCAATCGACCCAGCAAAGCTGCGGATCCAGACTGAGACGCCCCTCCTGGCGCTTGACGGTGTCGTTGCCGATCAACTTGCGCAGCCTGAATAATGAGGTCGCAAGCGCCTGCTGGGCCGCGTCGCCGTCCGACTCAGGCCAGAGGGCGCTCGCCAGGCGCTGTTCGCTGACGTCTCTGCCGCCGAAGGCGATGAGTGCTTTCAACATATTCATCGGTGCGCGCTGTGCCTTGCCTTCAAAACGAATCGGCAAATCGTCATTCAATACATTAAAGCGGCCCAAAGTGTATATCTTTACCGGATACGGCCAGCTGTCCGTGGTGGCAGACGTCGGGTCCGGCAGAAGCTTATGCTGTTTGATAAGGCGACGGACGTAGTCGGCCTCTATCCCTTGATCCAGGGCAATGCCGCACAGCCTGGAGATCACCGAGCGCGGCCAGAAGAAAAAGTGCATGTAACCGTTTTCCCGGCCGAGACGCATCGCATCCGTGAGCAGCAGTATCCCTGTCGCCTCCTTGTTCTGATCGATGGCCAAATGAGCGGCGAACAGCAAATAGACCCATTCGAGCAAAGGATTATCGATGGTTTGTCCGATTTCCCGCGCGCGCTGCAAATAGGCCTCGGCGGTTTCGGTATCACCCAACCAGTAGTACACCAATCCCATACCCAGCATGAACGCCGCCAGGAAATAGGCCTTACCCGATCGCTCCGCCTTTTTGATGGCGAATTCGGCGTGCTTGCCCGCCACCCCCGGTTGATTGGTCAATGCGGCATGCCACGCAGCCATGGCATGGTAAATAGAGGCTTCGGTATAACGGGTCTTTTCAAACACCGCCGCCATACCTTTAACAAAATCCCCCGCGGCATCAAGATCGTTCAGACTGAACGCCGTCGTCGCGCCATGTCCGAGCAAGACCATGTCCCACATATGAATCCCGGTATCCCGCGACAATTGCAGCCCCTGATTTACCGACTGCAGACAACGTTCGTGAAGCCCGGCGTGCATGGCATAAATGGCATCGACCAGGTACCACATTACCTGCGCGAACGGCGATGAATCGATCTTGCTCAAATCACCACGTTGTGTTTCAAGGATGATGCTTGCCTGGGCAAGGTCGCCGCGCCACAGGCAATTTTTGGCAATATGCAAGGTAAGCATCATGCGCAGGGCCGGATCGATATCGGAGGCGATCAGTTGCCTGGCGCGCTGTTCCACAAGCGTCATGCGTGGATGATTGGGTTTCCAAAACATCATTGCGGTGAACATGGTAAAGGTCACGCTTCCGGCAATTTGCGGCGACGGCATATTCGGACAACGCGTCAACAGGGCGTCCATTTCACCGATCCAATGCTCAGCCTCCTTTAGATCACCGTAGGCATAAACGATGGAATCCATCACGCCCGCCCAACTCAAAAAGACGCCTTCCGGATCGTCGTTCTCCTGAAATAGGACGTAGGCCTGCTCGAAATAGGGACGGCTCAGCACCGGATCGTAGAACAATAGGCTCATGCCCAGCCAATAGCTCAGGTACGGCTTCGCATCCATAACCTCCTCGGGAAACATGCGCAGCCAGGTCTCCAAAGTGCGGTGACGCCCCTGTTCATGGAGTCTTCCCGCATGTGCAGAGATCACCTCGGCGGCTGTGTCCCAGTCCTCTATCTTGAGAAACATTTGCACGCCGTCCTCCACCTGGCCCGAGGCTACCAATATCTGCGCCGCCCGGCGGCGAATGTCCTTCAAGGTTTCCGCTGAAAGCGTCGCTTCGGCCCGTTCCAAAAGAAATTCGCGAAACAACGGATGATATTGGTACACGGGATTTTGGTCGCCGTGTTTCGTGGTGAAATAATTTAGCTGGGCGAACCGGGACACCATGCGGCTGGCCTCGGGTGAACCGATCAGTTCATCGATGGTCTGCGGCCACATGACGGGCAGGACGGCAGTATGCTGCATAATATCCTGAATCTCCGGAGAGAGGCTGTTGAAGACTTCTTCGGCGAAGTAATCGAATACGACGGAATCAAGCGCGCCCGCGGGCCCGCTTGCGAAATTTACGTGGGACTTCATTTGCAGGACCAGGGACAGACCCGCCGCCCAACCGCCCACCCTCATCTGCAGTTGCTTTGCCGCCTCGTCCGAAGGCAGCATCAAACCGTGCATGGCCGCGATGGCCTTCACCTCGTCCGGGCTCAATTGCAGTTCATCCCATTCGATAATCGCCACCATGTTACTGGCGCGCAAGCGCGCCATGGCGGGAGGGCATTCCTTTCTGGTGATGATCACGATACGCCCGCCTTGCGGCAATTCGCTACAGGCCACCCGTATCGCCTCGTGCAACGCCGCATCTTCCGCAACATCCTGGTAGTTGTCGAGCACGATAAGAAAGGGGACATCCAGCTGGCGGTAGAGCTCCTGAAAGTACTGCCGGGCAAAGGCAGCAATCCCCTGAGAAAACTCGGGCGTCAGATGCGGCATGGCTGGCTTGTCGTGCGCAGTCGTATCGTGGGCCGCCATGCCTAGATAATGAAAGAAGCTCGCCAGGTCCTCATCGCACTTGTCCACCTGATACCACAGACAGGGAAGATTACGAGTTTCGACATAGGTCGCGATCAAGGTCGACTTGCCGGCACCCGGGGGACCGCTGACCACCACCAGCTGGCGGGAACGCATCTCGTCAAGCAGATTATGCAAATCGGTACGTTGATAAGTAAGTGCGAGTCTTGGGCGGGCAATTTTGGGTATGACAGCTTTATCCGCGCTCATGAACCTATCCCCTTATAATATTTTTTATATTAAATATTTTTTATATTATTTTATTTTATGACTGGATATATATGGACGCTGTCACGACGGATGATATTGCATTGCCGCAGGCTCACAGAGCGCCCTTACTCCCTATTCACGAACAATACTGCTGCATGCTGATCAATGCAAGGCAGGGGATTCGGCACTGCGGCCGCATGACGCTTTTTGCTGAAACTACAATGCCATCCTTCATATAGTTCATCCAATTTATTTATGGACTGTGCCGTCACCACCGTCGCCGACTCTGCGTATCAGTACTATTGCAAGCTTAAGCCTCTTTTATTTTCGGATGGATTGATGTGTCCAGTTACGCAGGAGCTTCCATGCTCGCTTCGGCGCGGACGTTCGTCCGGGTCTCCAGCCTCACGGCGAATGATTTTAAACCATGGAATCTGTACCCAATATGTAATGACTAATGGATTACATTTTGTCCGTCAGGGAAGACGAAGCACCATGGCAACGAGCCCGAAGAAGCCGCACGGACAATGCCTGTTAGGGATAAACGGGGGTTAAGAGCACGGCGTAAAATCGTAGCGATGCACATGCGCAAGCGGTGCATTTAAGCTGACCAGGGAGCCAAGGTGACACTTTGGGTGCCGCGTGTCCCAGTACGCGAGCGTGGGCAGGGAAGCCTCATTGCGTTCCAAGGGACCGCGGCACAATCATTAAGACAACTTCAGGAAATGCTCGTCGCGATCCTATCCTTTCCTATGAGGATGGCAACGGGGCTACGCCCTAGCCGAACACTACACCACGCTCTTGCCGTTATCGTCAAATTCCCGATGAAACCTCCGTCATGCAGGGAGCGGTAGCTCTGCCCGCCTCCTAGCCAGCGACATCGTAACGCCCGATCCCCCTGCTAAATGCTCATGCCCGGGGCCGGCCCTGAACCACTTGGGACGGAGGTCAAGTCCAGGAAGAGCCCTTGACGGTGCCGAGCGCGAATATCTTTAGACTTCAATCCAAACTTCAATAATTAACTGATAATATAGCCAAGCAAACCGGATTTTCCCATGAAACGATGGGTATACCGCGCGCCGGCCGGAAGACTCTGCAAGGACAGGCCATGGAATCCCAAGCGAGCTTGATTGATACATTGCGAGACACGCTCGGCCAAGCCCTCAATGGCCTGATCAAACTCATCCCCAATGTATTAAGCGCCGCCTTCGTAGTGATCATCGGCTGGCTACTGGCCCGCCTGATTAGGGGGCTGATCATTCGCGGTATTCATACCCTGGACCGGCTGCTGCGCAAGTTTACCGCTCATCAAGCCTCCCCCCCTCCCCTGGTTCAAGAACGTTCCGTCAAGGCGGTGAGCGCCCTCTTTTACTGGGCCGTCATCCTGCTGTTCCTGACCGCCGCCACCCAGGTCCTGGGTATGGGGGTCTTTTCGGATTGGTTGAGCGGCATCATGACATATCTTCCGGCGGTGATCGCCGGCATTCTTATTCTGCTCGCCGGTTTCGTCTTCAGCCTCATGGTGAAGGACCTGGTCACGGCGGCCGCCAACTCAGCCCATATCGCCTATGCCGAACTCCTGGGGCAAACGGCGCAGATACTGATCTTTTCCACCGCCGTAGTGGTGGGCATCGATCAGATGGGCATCAATATCACCTTCCTTATCGTAGTTGTCGCCATCATCCTGGGCATGATCTTCGGCGGCCTCGCCCTGGCCTTCGGCCTGGGCGCGAAGAACGTGGTCAATAACGTCCTCGCGGCGCATTATGTGCGCCAGGCCTATCAGATCGGCGATACGGTCGAGTTCAACGATATCAAGGGCCGGATTGTCCAGGTGACCAATGTCGGTATCGTGGTGGAACACGAACGGGGACAAAGCCACATCCCCACCTCGCTGTTTTTAACCGGGCACTCTACCCGCCTGGAGGAGAATCGCCGCCATGAGCAACGACCTGGCCCTTAGCCTCCTGTTTTGTGAAAACCATCCCTCCGATGCGGCGTCCCTCCTGGTCCGCCTGCCACCTGAATATGTCGCCGCCTTTTTGCGCTCCCTGTCCCCTGTTCAATGCATCAACCTCATTCAGCACATGCCGACCGCCTACACTACCCAGTTGCTCACTTATTTCGAAAAGGATTTTAGCGCACGCCTACTGTGCGAGGCGAACTTCTCCACGGCGACCAGACTGTTGCGCCCCTTCAATGCTCAGCAACGCGTAGAGTTGATGGCGTGTATGGACGCCGCGCAGTCCGCTCAATTGAGGCGGATGCTCAATTTTTCCCCAGGGAGCGTCGGCAACCTGGTGGAGATCCCGACGTTGACCGCCTTGGGGGATTGGACCGTCAAACACGCCCAACGGGAATTAAAGAAAATACGGCGCCACTCGCTCTTCGATTTTCCCGTCGTCGATGATGAACACCGTTTCCTGGGCCTAGTGACTATCCATGCCCTATTGATCGCTGCCGAAAACAGTCGCCTTGATGAGTTATGCACAGGCAAGGATCTCGCCCTGCCCGCCTATGCCACCGTCGCCTCGGTGCTCAACCACCCCTTGTGGGAAAGGCGTCTCTCCCTGCCGGTGGTCGACCGCGGAGGGATTCTAATGGGCGTGTTGTATCACACCGGCCTCAAGGCACACGTTCCGACCCTCCCCGGCGCCCACGCACAAGACGTCCTGGCGCCGGTCATGGCCCTTGCCGAACTCTACTGGGCGGCGTCCTCATCGATCATCGACACCATCGGCAGAAAAAAGCCCTCTCGACCCAAGCGCACTTGAACCTTTGGAGTATTCATGGCCAACGCCACCACTACCGCCGTCAATGCCCTCAACCGCTTTTTCATCCGCCAATACCCGGGCGAAGTCGCCGCGTGGTTGAGCGATCTGTCGCCCAAAGAGGCGGTCAGCGCCGTTGTCCGCATCCCGGCCAATATGATCGCGGCGGTCTGGGAGAAATTGCCCGTGCATGTCGCCCGTTCCCTGCTCGGCAACCTGTCTTTGGAGCAAGCCCGCGGCATCTTGATGCGCGTCGACCCTTCTCATGCCGCCTTAGTCCTGCGCAGTCTGGAGCCGGAGCTACGCGAACGGTACCTGGGAGGACTCGAACCTCTGCTGGCCAAGGAACTGCTACGGCTGATGAACTATCCGCTGGACAGCGCCGGGGCGTTGATGGATCCCGCGATTGTCGCGTTTAAGGGCGACGCGGTGGCCCAGCAAACCCTGAAGCAATTGCGGCGCCATCGCGGCCATGTCGGCCGCCATATCTTCATCGTCGATGAACAAGGCGCCCTCGAAGGGTTAGTCGATATCCAGGATCTGGCCCTCGCCGGCGGCAAAACGCGGCTGAGCGCGCTCGCCTGGCCGGCGAAAATCATGGTGGACGTAATGACCAGCCGGGAAGAAATCGCCGCCATCCTGGAAACCCATAAGATCAGCGAACTGCCGGTCATTGACGCCCGCGGCTGTCTGGCCGGCATCATCCGTTACGACGCCCTGATCAGCGCAGTGCAGAATGAGACCAGTGTGGATATTCAGACCATGGTCGGCGCCAGCAAGGACGAGCGCGCCCTGTCACCCATCCCCTTCGCGGTGCGCAAGCGCCTCCCCTGGCTGCAGATCAACCTGGCTACCGCTTTTCTCGCCTCGGCGGTGGTCGGCCTCTTCGAAGGCACCATCGCCCACTTCACGGCCCTGGCGGTGTTATCACCCATCGTCGCCGGCCAGGCGGGCAACACCGGACAGCAGGCATTGGCGGTGACCATGCGCGGCCTTTCCCTGCGCGAGATCAGCGCACACCATTGGTGGCGGATGCTTTATAAAGAGATGAGCACGGGCTTAATCAACGGCATCGCCATCGCCCTGACTACCGCCTTCTTTGTCTATTTGTGGTCGCAGTCGTTAAGCATGGCGACGGTCATCGCCGTCGCCATGGTGCTGTCCATGGTGGCGGCGGGGTTCGCCGGCGCCATCATCCCCTTGATCCTGACCGTTCTCGATCAGGATCCAGCGCAGGCGTCCTCTATTATCCTTACCACCATCACCGATTGCACCGGTTTTGGAACGTTTCTCGGCATCGCCACGCTGGCGGCGGCCGCGGGGCTGCTTTGACTCGGGCTGATTTATCAAAGAGGCTCTGAATGTTAATTTGTCATTCAGAGCGCAGGGCTGGACGACGCAGCGGCCAGCCATCGCCAGGCTCTCAGGGTCAATCCCACGCTTGTGGGCATGCATATTAGTTAAGGCAATGCATTGTGGTCGCTCGGGAATCCAAGGAAAGCGATAGCAAGTTATCGAGAGGCGGTTAAGATGAATCCGGACTCCACCGGAGCGCATATCAATCTGCGTAACGTGTTCCTGGGGGCTCAAAAGGCCGGATCAGTCGCTTGCCAGCTTCCAACAGGCGCTGAAGCTAGATCCAGACAACGCACACAGCTGCCTGGGCAAGGAACCAGTCCTTTCATGAATATCGATTGTGACCTCTACAGCATAAGCAAGACCGTTCTCGATTCACTGGCTCCGTCAATCGTTCCCGGCACTGTCATCGTGTTCGATGAATACGTTGGAAATGAGCATTGGCGCGAGGATGTGTCCAGGACGTTTCAGGAGGCCGTCCGTACCATGGCTGGACCGGTGAATACCTGACGTTCAGCTTGTTCACCAAGCAGGTCGGAATCCGACTACTCCAGTGCATCGCGTTCAGGAATCCCTTCATCCGATTTCAGTCGAACAGGCCGCTAGTGGTGCGCTATCTGGTTCTTCAGCCGCCACTCGATGAGCTGTTCGCGGATCTGGCCGATGGCATGGCGGGTCAGGACACTGCGACGGGCGTCACGCACCTCGCCGCTGAGCGCCTCCGCCAACTGACGCGCCTTGGCCAGCATGGTGTCGAAGGTGACGATGTCGTCATCTTCGCCCGCGGGAACCATGAACAGCGACAGACCCGCTGTCTTCATATCGTCCAGATGCTCCAGGTCGAAGCTGCCGGGCTTGATCATATTGGCCAGACTGAACAACGGCGGTGCATCCCCGTGCGCCGGCGAGTAATAGTGGAAGATTTGCCATTCCCCGTATTCAAACCCGCTGTTCTCCAGGGCATAGCGTATAGCCTGGCCGGAAAAGCCGTGGCCTTCACCGGCCATCACATTCAACGCCACCACCTGATGGGGGTCCGCCGCCACCCGCGGCGGACGGCGCCTGCCGACGCCCGGCCGGGAGGCGGCCGCCGCGTCATGGCCATCGCCGGGAGACGGTGCCGTCTGCGGTTCGGCCGGCCCGGCCACGATCCTGCCCACGCTTGCCAGCGCCCCATCCGAAACCTCGGAGAGTTTGGCATCCACCGCGAACAAAGGATCGAATTCCTCTTCCTCGATCCGATGATTACCGCCGGCAGGTGTTGCGATTGTCGGGATTGCCGAAGTACTGCGCCGCCGCAGCCCCCAGCGCAGCATCAGCACTACAGCGATGATCACCGCCCCGACTACAATCAATATCACACTGACCGATTCCATGGATCAACCTTCACTTCGATTTAGTTAGTCCCGATCTTGAGACCGGCGGCCCGCGCAAAAGAGCAGCCGGCAGACGCGCAGCACGCCTTCGTCGTCATTCACGATGCCGCCGCCATCGCCATCTGCACCGCCTCGTCGATGTCCACCGATACCAGGCGCGATACGCCGGGCTCGTGCATGGTAACGCCGACCAACTGCTCGGCGATCTCCATTGTACCCTTGTTGTGCGTGATATAGATAAATTGCACCCGTTCCGACATGTCTTGCAGCAAACGGGAAAAGCGCCCGACGTTGGCGTCGTCCAGCGGCGCGTCGACCTCGTCGAGAATACAGAACGGCGCCGGATTCAATTCGAAAATGGAAAACACCAGGGCCACCGCCGTCAGCGCCTTCTCGCCGCCGGACAACAGATGGATGGTACTGTTGCGCTTGCCGGGGGGGCGGGCCATGATGGTCACGCCGGTATCCAGGATGTCTTCGCCGGTGAGTTCCAGGTAGGCGTGGCCACCGCCGAACAAACGGGGGAACATGGCCTGCAATCCGGCGTTGACCTTGTCAAAGGTCTCCTGGAAACGTTCCTTGGTCTCGCGGTCGATTTTGCGAATGGCGTTTTCGAGGGTGGTAAGCGCCTCGGTGAGATCGGCGTGCTGCGCATCCAGATAGGTTTTGCGCTCCGATTGCTCGGTGAACTCCTCGATGGCCGCGAGGTTGATCGCACCCAAACGCTGTATTTGCGCGGCCAGACGCTCCGCCTGGCTTTGCCACTCGGCTTCCGTGGCCCCTTCCGGCATTTCCTGCAGCAGTTGCTGCAAACTGAAATCGGATTCCGCAATCTGCTCTTCCAGGGTCTGGCGACGCACGCGGGTTTCCTGGAAGTTGAGGCGGGCATTGTCCAGATCGCTACGCGCCGACTGCACATGCTGCTCGGCCTCGTTGCGCCGCTCCGCCAATTCCCGCAACTGGTGGTCCACTTCCGTCAAACGCCGCCGTGCCGCAGCCAATTGCTCGTCCACCTCCAGGCGCCTGGTCAACAGCGTTTCCAATTCATGCTCCATCTGCTCGATGGGGGCAGCACCGCTACCCAAGGCTGTGGAGAGCTCCTCACGCCGGTGCGTCAGGTGGTTCAACTGGCCCTGCATTTTGTCCAGGTTGTCGCGGGTGGAATTCAGTTGCGCCCGTAGCGATTCGACCCGCAAGGCCACTTCATGCCGCACTTCGCGGTCGCTGCGCGCCTGCCGGCGGATCTCCTCGAGCACCCTGCGCTTGTCATCGCGCTGCAACAGCAGTTGTTCACGTTGCGCGCTGTGACCTTCGGTAGCGGCCAAGGCCTCCTGCAAACGCTCGCGCGCCGCCACCCGTTCCTGTTCATCGCGCTTCAGATCCTCGCCCACCTCGTTTATCTCGCCGCGCAGGCGTTGATCACGGGCCCGCAGCTGATCGAGGCGTTCCTGTTTGGCGCTGAGCTGTGACTGCAGTTCAGCACGCTTGTTGGTGACATCGCGCACCCGCGACTGCAGGTCTTCACGGGCCTGCTCCAGGGCATGCACCGCCTGCGTGCTGTGCTCCAATCGTTCTTGCAGCACCCCCACCCGGCCGTTGAGGGTTTCCATGTGGGCCGCCAGCTCCTGCAAGGCCTGTTCGCGAACCAATACGCTGGAATGTTCGTCCGACGTGCGCACCACCCGTAGCCAGCCGTTGCCGATCCACACGCCGTCACGGGTAATTACCGATTCGCGCGCACCCAGTCGGGGACGCAAAGTCAGGGCATCGTCCAGCCCCTCGGCGACGTATACACCGTCGAGCAGACCGTCGAGCGGCCAGGGTGATTGCACTTTGTCGAGCAGGCTTGACAGATTGCCATGGCGCGCCGCATTGGCGATGGCGGCGCCGGTATCAAACAATTCCACCTCACCCTGCGTCAATCCCTGCAACCAGCCGAGCACATCGTCCGTGCCCGCTACGCACACCGCCTCCAGGGCGTGGCCCAAGGCGATCTCCACCGCCCGTTCCCACCCGGATTCGACCTTGATCTTCTGCGCCAGACGCGCCGCCTCGTTAAGTCCGTGCTCGGCCAGCCACGCGCCCGCCGCGCCGGCCCCCTTGCCCAGGGCCTCCTCCTGCAAGGCTTCCAGCGAGGCGTGGCGTCCCTGGGCACTGTGCAGTTCAGTGCGCGCCGCGTCGAGTTCGCCGATCAGACTCCGGTGTTGCTGGCGCTGGTCGTTGAGTCGTTCCAGATCCTTGGCCAGGGTCGCTTGCAGGGATTCCAGCGTTGCATCCAATTCCTGTTTGGCGGCGGTAGCCACAGCCAGTTCTTCTTCCAGGGGCTGAGGCGACAAGCCGCCCACTTCATCCTCAAGGCGTTTGAGGCGATCATGGGACTGACCGATGCGTTGCTCCAGGTGATCGACACGGGCCCGCTCCACCTCCGCCGCCTGCAGTTGCGCCGCGGCGCGGGTGTTAAATTCATCCCAGGCCTGCTGCCAGGTATGCATGGCCTCTTCCGCCTCATCCAGGGCCTGGCTGGAGCGCTGCTCCAATTGCTGCGCCTCATGCAAGGCATGCTCGTTCTCGCTGAGGGTCTGGCTCAACTGGTTGATCAGACCCCGGTCGGCGGTCAAGTGGGCCTGCACCTCGTTCCACGCCTTTTCGACCTCCTGCAGGTCGTGCTGTTGCTGCTCCCGGGTCTCCTTGGCGTGATGGATGGCCTGCTCCAGCCGGGCGATCTCAGCACCGACCTCATAGGCCTGGGCCTGGACCTTATTGAAGGCCTCGCTCTCCTCGCCGTGCAGTTCGCGCTGACGCTCAATGCCGGCCTCTACGTTGCGCAACACCGCCACCTGGGCCTCGAGATGGGTTTCCAGGGATTGAATCTGTTTTTCCCGCTCCGCGGAATCGTCGTTGAGCGCGGCCCAGCGCAGGGCCTGGAGTTGGCCCCTCACCAGCCTTTCCTGCTGCTTAAGTTCCTTGTAGCGCTCGGCCGTCTTGGCCTGGCGCTGCAGCGATTGTAAACGTTTCTCAAGTTCATCCCGCAGGTCATTAATACGATTGAGATTCTCATGGGTATGACGCATACGCGTCTCCGTCTCGCGGCGCCGTTCCTTGTATTTGGAGATCCCCGCCGCCTCTTCCATAAAGACACGCAATTCGTCAGGTTTGGCTTCAATCAGGCGAGAGATAGTGCCCTGCTCGATAATGGCGTAGCTGCGCGGGCCCAGGCCGGTGCCGAGAAAGATGTCGGTAATGTCCTTGCGCCGGCAGCGGGTGCCGTTGAGGAAATAGGTCGATTGTCCGTCACGGGATACCTGGCGCTTGATGGATATCTCGGCATAGCTGGCATATTCGCCTCCCAGGCTGCCCAGGCTGTTGTCGAATACCAGTTCCACGAAGGCGTGGCCTACGGGTTTACGCCCCGAGGCCCCGTTGAAGATCACGTCGGCCATGGAATCGCCGCGCAGATGCTTGGCCGAGCTTTCCCCCATCACCCAGCGCACTGCGTCAATGACATTGGATTTGCCGCAACCGTTGGGACCGACGATACCGATCAGGTTACTGGGCATGGGAATGGAGGTGGGATCGACGAAGGATTTGAATCCTGACAACTTAACTTTTTTCAGTCTCATAGTGATTTTAATTAAAGTGATATTCCATTATTAAGGGGTGCATGACACACCGAGAATACGATATCTTATGCGACCTGCCAGCGACGAGATTATACATGCCAACACAACCGAGCAAGGAACTGGAGACCTTCGCGAACCCGAGCCCCGAGCGTGCCTATACTATACGCATCCGGGTGCCGGAGTTCACCTGTTTGTGTCCGAAAACCGGCCAGCCCGATTTCGCGACATTGTCTATAGATTATGTGCCTAATCAATGCTGTGTCGAACTCAAATCCCTCAAACTCTATGTGTGGTCCTACCGCGACGAGGGGGCTTTTCACGAGGCTGTCAGCAATCAGATCCTGAACGATCTGGTAGCCGCCTGCGCACCGCACTTCATGCGCCTTACCGCTGAATTCAATGTGCGCGGCGGTATCTATACCACCGTGGTGGTGGAACACCGTGACCCCGGCTGGAGCCCGCCTGTCCCGGTCAGCTTGCCATAATCGCGGATGGATAGTCCCGGGCCCTTGTTCGTTGGTATTGACCTGGGCACGTCCGGCTGCCGCGCCGTCGCCATCGACCGAGCCCTGCGGCCGGTCGCCGACGCAGATGTGGCCATAACCCCGCCGCAGCGCCGCGACGCTCACAGCGAACAGGACGCCGCAAGTTGGTGGAACGCGGTCGACGCAGTCATGGCAACACTGACCGCACGAATCGATCCCCGGGACATTCACGCCCTCGCCGTGGCCGCCACCTCCGGAACTGTTGTCCTGACGGACGACGAGGGCACGCCCGTCATGCCGGCGCTGCTCTACAACGATGCGCGCGCCCGGGAGCAGGCGGCCCGCATTGCCGCCACGGCACCGCCCGCCAGCGGCGCCCACGGTGCCTCATCGGGACTGGCGAAGCTCCTCTATCTGCAGGCACAGGCGGCAAGCCGCACTGCCCGTCATGTCCTTAACCAGGCCGAGTGGATCGCCGCGCGTTTTACCGGACGCTACGACCTGGGCGACGAGAATAACTGCCTGAAGCTCGGTTACGACGTCATCCAACGCCGCTGGCCGAACTGGCTGGACGCGCTGGGAGTGAATCGAATGTGGCTGCCGCGGGTCACCGCGCCCGGCAGCCCCCTGGGGCCGGTAACCGAATCCGTCTCCCGGCGCTTCGGGCTCGCGCCCCATTGCCAAATCGTGGCCGGGACCACCGACAGCATTGCCGGCTTTCTCGCCACCGGCGCCGAGCGGCTCGGCGAAGCGGTGACCTCCCTGGGTTCGACCCTTGCGGTCAAAATCCTGTCCAAAGGGCCGGTCTTTGCACCGGATTGCGGCGTCTACAGCCATCGCCTCGGCACGCGGTGGCTGGCCGGCGGCGCCTCCAACAGCGGCGGCGCGGTGTTGCGCCATTATTTCTCGCAAGCGGAATTGGACGCCCTCACCCCGCAACTGGACCCCGAGCATCCCACCGGGCTCGATTATTACCCCTTGCTCGCGCCGGGTGAACGCTTCCCCGTCGCCGATCCGGAATTCATGCCGCGCCTGTCTCCCCGCCCCTCGCAGGCGCTGCAATTTTTTCAGGGGATGCTGGAGGGGATGGCTCGCATCGAAGCCGACGCCTACCGCCGTCTCGCCGCCATGGGAGCCCCTTTTCCCGGCTCGGTAAGGACGGTGGGGGGCGGTGCCGTCAACGCCGCCTGGACGCGCATCCGTGCGCGAGAGCTCAAGGTGCCCATGATTGCTCCGCGACATACCGAGGCCGCCTACGGCGCCGCATTGCTGGCAGCGGGGCGCACGCCGCCATGAGTGTGTTCGCGCCCCTGCACGGCGCCGCCTATCTATGGCGCGGCTTCCGGCTCATCGGCCAAGACGGTCTGCGGCGCTACGTCATAGCGCCGCTCATCATCAACACCGCCCTGTTCGGCAGTGCAATCTGGTACGGGGCCGATAAATTCGAGTCCTTCATCGACGGGCTGTTGCCCTCCTGGCTTGACTGGCTGCAATGGCTGTTGTGGCCGCTGTTCGCCGTCACGGTACTGGTTGCAAGCTTTTACACCTTCACCATCGTCGCCAATTTCATCTCCTCACCCTTCAACGGCCTGCTCGCTGCACAAGTGGAGCGACGTCTGGCGGCGGGACAGGCACTGGCACCGCAAGCGGAGTTTTCCGTCCTGGAGTCCTTCCAGCATGAAGTGAAAAAAATACTGTTCCTGCTGGGTTGGGCCATCCCCCTGGCGGTGTTGTTTCTCATCCCCGGCCTCAATCTGCTGGCGCCGTTCGCCTGGCTGATATTCAGCACCTGGATGCTGGTTCTGGAGTATTGCGACTATCCCATGGGCAACCATGGCATCCCTTTCCACGACCAGCGGCGGTTATTGCGTGGACGCCCTTTTCTGAACTTGGGATTCGGCGCCGCCACGCTATTGGCCACCAGTATCCCCGTGGTGAACTTTTTCGCGCTCCCCGCCGCGGTGGCCGGTGCCACCGCGTTGTGGGCCGAAAATCTGCGGGAACCCAGGGCCGCTAACAACCCCACAGGGGCAAAAGATCGGTGAGCAGGATCGACTCGTCACGCGCCACGATCTCCTTGATGGCCCATTCCCGGCTTGCGGTGGCGCGCGGCAGGGGCCGGGGATAGGCGACACCGCGTGGCGTGATGACGCTGGCGACATGCGGCGATATCCCCTCCTGGCCGCGATGGGTCACCACCGCGATGTCACCGTTGTTCAATCGCACGAATGCACCGGGGGGATAGACCCCCAATTCCTTGATGAACATCTCCGACAGGAATTGATCGACTTCGTTGCCCTGCGCTAGCAGGACCTGTCGCAAGGCATTGGTGGGCAACATAGCGGAACGGTACAGGCGCTCGGAGACCTTAGCATGATAAACATCAGCAATGGCCACGATGCGTGCGCCTTCATGAATGGCATCGTCGCGCAGCCCGCGGGGATAGCCCTGGCCGTCCAAGCGCTCGTGATGCTGCAACACGATTTCCAACCCTAGCTCGTCCTCCACGCCCGCCTGGCGCAGCAAGGTCACACTCCGCTCGGGATGGTGCCGGACTTCCCGGCGCTGGCTGTCGGTGATCCCGCCCTGTTTGAGCAGTTGCTCCTGCAACTCCAACATGCCGACATTGGCGGTCAGGGTGGCGACAATGATGGGCTGCCGCTCGTCGGGCAACTTGCCCATGCGGCTTGTCACCAGTTCCACCAGCAGGGCGCTATGAATAAGATGGCGAACCGCATACTTGCCCTCACGCTCGAGATGAATGGCCGCCAAGGCCGCATCCGCGTCTTCCGCGCACATCACCTGGATAGCGACGCACAGCTCTTCGAGTTGCCCAATCTTGAAATCCGGGCTGCCTGTCGCGATGGCCTTGAGCAGGACGTTGAGACGACCCATCCACTCACCAATGACGAAAAACGGTACTCGGTGATGAACGGCCGTGGCGCGCGCATGTTCCTCATCTTCACTGTCGCGATAGATGGCGCGTTCCAGCAGCAGCGCCATGCGTTCCGGGGTATCGAGGACCATTCCTTTGCCCAACAGCGACCGTCCTCTGACGTCGAACAGCGTCCAGGGCAAAGGCGTTCCCGCCCGCAATTGATCCCTTTCACGGCTTAATTTGATCACGCATACTCTCCGCTGGCTTGAAATCCAACGACATCATGGCATCCGTAGTATTCTTCCAGCTTGTTCATCCGACAATTTATCCCATCACATCGCGACTGGGATTACCGTTTACTGAGGTACTCACGGAGGCGGCGAACACCCTCCTTGAGATTCTCCAGAGAAGTGGTATAGGCGAAACGCAGGTAGTGTTCGGGCCGGTTATGTCCAAAGTCGCTGCCCGGCGTCACCGCCACACCAACCTGCTTCAGAATGTCCGCAGCGAAACCGAAGCTGTCGGCCGTGAAACGCCGGCAATCGGCATACACATAAAATGCGCCGCCGGGCGTCACCGGCACCACGAAGCCCAACTCGCGCAGGGCGGAGAGCAGATAGTCGCGGCGCCGGGCAAACTCGCGCCGCCGGCCCTCGAGGATGGTGATGGTTTCGGGCTGAAAGGCCGCCAAGGCGGCGTATTGCGCCGGCGTCGATGCGGCCAGGAATATATTTTGCGCCAGCTTCTCCACATGTGCCGTATAGCGTTCGGGCATCACCAGCCAGCCGAGGCGCCACCCGGTCATCCCGAAATATTTGGAGAAGCTGTTCACCACAAACACCTGATCGGAGAAACTCAGGGCGGTGGCGGGCGGCTCATCCTCGTAAACCAGACCATGGTAGATCTCATCCACGATGGCGCAGCCGTGTCTTTCCGCCACCGCTCCGAGCGTCTTCTCCAGGACGTCGGGAGCGATCAGGGTCCCGGTGGGGTTGGCGGGCGAGGCCACCATCAAGGCGGCGCTGCGCGCTGTCCATGCCGCCGTCACCTGTTCGGCAGTGGGCTGGAAGGCGGTGTCCGCACCCACATTGAGAATCGCGGCCTCGCCGCCGGCCAGCCGCACCAGATGGCGATTGCACGGATAACCGGGGTCGGTCAGCAGCACCTGATCCCCGGGATTGATCAGCAAGGCCAGCACCAGCTGCAATGCGCCCGAGGCCCCAGGGGTGATAGCGATACGCGCCGGCGAGACTTCAACACGGTAGCGCTCCTTATAAAAGCCACTGATCGCCTCGCGGAGCGCTGTCAGCCCCAGCGCCGGGGTGTAATGGGTGTGCCCTTCCCGCAACGCCCGTATCCCCGCCTCCACGACAGGAGGAGGCGTCGTAAAATCCGGCTCACCGATTTCCATATGGACCAGCGAACGGCCGGCGGCCTCCATCAGGCGCGCCCGTGCCAAGATATTCATCACCTGAAAGGGCTCGATGTCCCGTGCCCGATGTGAGAGCCGCAGTGGCTGAGAGGCATCTATGGCCATGGCGAGCCGGCTATCCCTGCTCGGCGACGCGCAACTCTTCGCCACCGAACACCCGGCGCAGCGTGTCCACATCGATTATCGCCGCGCCGTAAGCATCGCCGGCCAGGACCTTCATGGCATGGCCGGGTTCACCGAGCTGATCCACGACCAGGAGGGCCCCGTCGAAACGCTCATCGCGGGTATAATCACTCACGGTCACCAATGTCCTGAGATCGGCCGCCAGGGCCGAGCGGAGGCCGTTGGTGGAATCTTCCACCGCCAGGCATTGGGCCGGACTCAGCTGCAAGGCATCCAAGGTGTAATGATAGATATCCGGCGCCGGCTTCTTCGCCGCCACCATATCGCCCGCCGCAATCACTTCGAACCAGCTCGCCGCGTCAGGATCCAAGGAATGCTCCAACAAGGCCTCGACATTCTCCAGGGAAGTCGTGGTGGCAATGGCCAGACGCAGTCCCGCCTGCTGCGCCTCCTGCAGGAGCCGCTTTACGCCCGGCCGCAGGGGAATCTCGCCGGCGACCACCATATCGGCGTAATAGCCGTTCTTGGCGCGGTGCAAACCTGCAATGAATTCGTCGAGGGCACCGGGTGCCGTAAATTCCGGATGGTAATTCTGGATGTAATGAAGGATGCGCTCTTTGCCCCCGGTCACCGCCAGCAGTTTTCCGTAGAGATCCACCGACCAGTGCCAATTCAAGCCCGCCTCGGCAAAGGCCTTATTAAAGGCGACGCGGTGGCCGGTGGCCTCGGTATCCGCCAAGGTGCCATCCACATCAAATATCAACGCCGTCAATTCGCTCATGTCAAGACCCCGAATCTAAAATCTCTACTGATCCACTATGCTAACATATCACAATCAAGCGCTTACACCTCCCCGCCCCATTCCCGCCCCAAACACGCTCGGCGCGATATTCAGGAAACCGACTCGGAATTCTTGCGTCTCACCGCATGTTTTGGTATAGAAACCAGCTTTATTTCAGGCCGGAGACAAAAAGCATGTCCGCAGTGAAGAAGTTAAAAGCCAAACCCGCAGCTTTGAAGGCTGCCAAAAAGGCCCCTACCAAGGCAAAGGGCGGCACCAAGTCCGCCGCCGCCAAACCCGCCAAAAAGGTCGCCGTCAAGAAAGCTCCGAGCAAACCCAGAGCGGCCACACCGAAGGTGGTAGCGTCCACGCCCAAGTCCGCCGCCAAGGCCAAGCCCAGACCCAAGGCCAGGCCCAACGGCGACTTGATGAGCTTCAAGAATTACGAGCCCTATCCGCTGCGGAAGGGCGAGGAATACATGAACGAGGCCCAGGTGTCCCACTTCCGCAATATCCTCAACTCTTGGAAGAAGGAACTGATGGAAGAGGTGGATCGCACCATGCACTATATGCAGGATGAAGCGGCCAACTTTCCCGATCCCAATGACCGCGCCTCGCAGGAGTCCGATTTCACCTTGGAACTGCGCGCCCGCGACCGGGAACGCAAACTCATCAAGAAAATCGATGAGGCCCTGCAACGCCTCGATGACCATGAATACGGCGAATGCGAAAGCTGCGGTGTGGAAATCGGCATCCGCCGCCTGGAGGCCCGCCCCACGGCCACCCTGTGCATCGACTGCAAGACCCTGGACGAAATCCGTGAAAAGCAAATGGGCGACTGAGCAAATCGACCAACTTAAGGAGGGCGCGGGGTGCGGCGTGATGCATTAATCTCGCTTCCCCGCCCCTCGTCTCCTTACCCACCGCTACGTAGCATTCGGTCATTGCCAGACGGTGCATCACGCTCCGGCAATTGTTAACATTGGCGGATTGCGGACGCCCGCGTAAATCGCATGGGGAGCGCTATGAGTACCGAGAATATCGATTCCATTCTGCAAGAAGAGCGGCTGTTTCCGCCCCCCGACTCCTTCGCTGCCAAAGCGCGCGTTCACTCGCTCGAGGATCTACAGGCCTTGCACCGTCGCGCCGAGAAAGATCACGCCGGTTTCTGGGGAGACCTGGCCCGCCGGGAGATCAGCTGGAACAGGCCCTTTCAAAGCATCCTCGACGACGGCAACGCCCCCCAATACCGCTGGTTTCATGACGGACAGCTCAATGTATCGTTCAATTGCCTGGACCGCCAATTGGCCGAAAGAGGCGAGAAGACCGCCATCATCTTCGAAGGCGAAAAAGGCGATGTCCGCACGCTGAGCTACGCGCAACTACATGAACAAGTGTGTCGCTTCGCCAACAGCCTCAAGGCCCACGGCATCGCTGAAGGTGACCGGGTGGTGATCTATATGCCCATGATCCCCGAGGCGGTGATCGCCATGCAGGCCTGCGCCCGCATCGGCGCCATTCACTCGGTGGTGTTCGGCGGTTTTTCCGCTGAATCCCTCAAGGACCGGATCAACGACGCCGGGGCGAAGATGCTCATCACCGCCGACGGCGGCCATCGCGGCGGCAAGATCATCGAACTCAAGTCCGCCGCCGACAAGGCCCTGGACCACGGCTGTCCCACTATTGAAACGGTCATCGTCTACCGCCGCACCGGCCACGAGGTGCCCATGCGCAGCGGGCGCGACCTGTGGTGGTCCGACGCCGTCGCCGGGCAATCCACGCAGTGCGATCCGGTGTGGGTGGACAGCGAACACCCCCTGTTTCTGCTCTACACCTCCGGCTCCACCGGCAAACCCAAGGGCATCCAGCACTCCAGCGGCGGCTATCTGCTCGGCGCCATTGTCACCATGCAATGGGTGTTCGACATTCAAGACGACGATATATTCTGGTGCACCGCCGACGTGGGTTGGATCACCGGACACAGCTATGTGGCCTACGGCCCCCTGGCCTGCGGCGCCACTATGCTCATGTACGAGGGCTCGCCGGCCGTCCCCGACACCGGGCGCTTCTGGAAACTCTGTCAGGATCATAAGGTGACGATCTTCTACACCGCACCCACCGCCATCCGCGCCCTGATGAAGAGCGGCGACGCGGTGCCGGGACGCTACGATCTCTCCCGGCTGCGCCTGCTGGGCACCGTGGGCGAACCCATCAACCCCGAGGCGTGGATGTGGTACCACCGGGTGATCGGCAAGGGACGCTGCCCCATCGTTGACACCTGGTGGCAGACGGAAACCGGCGCGCACATGATTGCCCCTATCCCCGGCGCCACCGCCACCAAACCCGGCTCCTGCACCCAGCCCCTGCCGGGCATCGATGCCGACGTGGTGGACGAACAGGGCAACAGCATCAGCGTGCCCGACAAGGGCGGCTATCTGGTGGTGAAGAAACCCTGGCCGTTCATGCTGCGTACCATCTGGGGCGATCACGAACGTTACGTGAGTACCTATTGGAGCAAGTTCGACGGCAGGTATTATCTGGCCGGCGACAGCGCGCGCCGCGACAAGGACGGTTACTTTTGGATCATGGGCCGCATCGACGATGTGCTGAATGTCTCCGGCCATCGTCTCGGAACCATGGAAGTGGAATCAGCCCTGGTGGCGCACCCGCGGGTCGCCGAAGCGGCGGTGGTGGGGCGGCCGGACGATATCAAGGGCGAGGCGATCTTCGCCTACGTGGTGCTGAAGGGTGAACGCCCGGCGAACGGCGTCGACACGGCCCTCACGGAGGAACTGCGCAACTGGGTCGGGGAACAAATCGGCCATATCGCGAAACCGGATGACATCCGCTACGCCGACAACCTGCCCAAGACCCGCTCGGGAAAGATCATGCGCCGGCTACTGCGCGCCATCGCCGCGGGCGAAACCATCACCCAGGATACCTCCACCCTGGAGAATGAGGCGATTCTGCAGCAATTGCAGGGCAAAGGATAAGGCCTCGGGTCACAGCCGGCCGGACGAAGCACGGCCGCCCCTCCTCGTAATCAGGCGCCGCAGGTGCCGACATAGGATTGCCGTCCGCTCCTCCCTTGCCGGCGCACGGCCTGTCACGTGCGGCGGTCAGCCTTCCACTTGGATACGGCGGGCTTGCGCCTTCCGGCGCTTCGGGATGACCACCCGTAACACCCCGTTCTTGCCGTGCGCGGTGATGCCCTCCGCGTCCGCCGTCTCGGGCATGACAAAGCGCCGATGAAAGCCGCCGGCCGACCGTTCGCGACGCTTGAAGACACCATTTTCCGCGGCGGGTTGCACGCTGCGCGTCCCGCTCAAGCTGAGAACGTTCCGTTCCATGCTCACTTCGATATCGGCAGGGTCCACTCCCGGTACGTCGGCGTCGATTACGTATTGATTTTCCTGTTCCTGAATATCCACCAACGGCACCCAATCGCCGGTCGCCGCCGCGGTACGCTCGCGCCGCCCGCCAGACCGTGAATCAAACAGGCGGCCCGCCTCGCGTTGCAATTGATGCATCAGGGCAAAAGGATCATAGCTGATCGCGGCCATGACAATCCTCCATTAGACAATTACTGATTACCTGTTTATTTAAATAGGGATCGAAGAGCCGATTTCAAGGGCGGCAGGGCGCTTGACATGTTTCCGGGTTGCCCGGCAAAGCGAAGGAGCGATGTGCAGCTTACAAGGCCTGAAAGAGTTGGGCGCGGTAGTAGAGCAATAGGATCACACCGAATACGATGCGGTACCATGCAAAGACCATGAAGGTATGCCCGGCGACGAATTTGATCAGCGCCTTGGTGGCGGCGAAGGCGCTGGCGAAGGCCGTGACGAAACCCACGGCGAAGACCCCCAGTTCCTGAGCGTTCATTAGATCCCAATGCTTGTAGAGATCGTAGAATGAAGCGGCGAACATCACCGGCACGGCAAGAAAGAACGAGAATTCGGTGGCGGCCTGTCGCGACAGACCGAAAACTACCCCGCCGATGATGGTCGCCCCCGAACGCGACGTCCCCGGAATCAGTGCCAAAACCTGGACCAGACCGATCTTAAGAGCGTCAATCCAGCGCATGTCGTCGACGCTATGGATACGCGGCGCATAGCGGCGGGCCTTTTCCACCCATATGATGATCAGACCGCCGACGATGAAGGCGATGGCCACGGTGAAGGGCTGGAACAGATGGGCCTTGATCGCCTTGTTGAACAACAGGCCGAATACCGCCACCGGCAGAAAGGCAATAAACAAATTCCATACGAAGCGCCGCGCACCCTGCGTATGAGCCACACCACCGACCACTTGCACCAGGCGCACGCGGTACTCCCAGCAAATGGCCAGGATGGCGCCCAATTGAATGACAATCTCAAAGGCTTTGCCGATTTCGTCGTTGAAGTTCAACACATCGCCGACGATGATCAAATGTCCGGTGCTGGATACCGGCAGAAATTCCGTCAAGCCCTCGACGAGACCGAGGGCGAGGGCTTTGATAAGCAGCAGCAAATCCATCACGAGACCTTTGATTCAGCTAGCACAGGCCACAAGGCCGCCCATTATCATCGGGCCCGAGGTAATCGGCAAGCATAACAGGGCAATGATGACGAAATGATGTAAGGAAAGCTTCCCCGTTCTCTACCGCGAGGGGTGCGCGGCACCCCTCGGGGCTGGAATTGTCAATATCTGAGATAATAGGGCAAGGCAAGGAGTACCACGCCGACGATGACCATTGCATAGGTATTGGATACGAAGTACGGATACACCATCAAACCGATGCCGGATGCAAACGGCACGCCGCGCTTCTGCTTCTTGCCGTAAATGAAGTATGCAAACCCGATGGAGCCGAAGATCAGCCCCCAAAGCAGCGAAGCGGTGTTGTCCATGTCATTCCTTTCCACTGTGGCCGATATTGAATCATCGACAAACTAGGCTGACTTCTCAAGGAACCGGATCTAAAACCCAAAATCACCTTTCCGTACCGATAAATAGGCTTGCAACCGCGGGGCGGATCAGTGATGACCCCACCGGTGGCCGGCGCGGGCATTCAGTGGCCCGGCGTCCCGGACGCACCCACGGCAGCCGTGCAAAGGGAGAGAATTGAAAAGCCGGGCATCAATGCCCCGGTCGCCAGCCTGCACGGCTCACCATGGTCAGTGCCTCGTTCTTGACCGGCGAGTGTTTGTCGTTGGTCAATATGGTAAAGGTGCATACCACGTTGCCGACCGCTACCGCGCCCTGGGTCATGTATTTAAACTCCCCGGGCTTGGGCGCCCGATCGGTGGCATCGAAATAATAGCCGGGTCCTTGCGCTCCCCCCATGGTCACGATGCTGAGCTTGCCTTCCACCGACTCCGGCTCCGCGGCATGCGCCGCCTTGGCGACGATTTCATGGATACTCTTGGGAGTACCGAAAGCGCTGGCAGTGTGATGATCGGGCCAGCGTGGAGTCACGAATATGACAAACGGCGCGCCCTCGAAACCACTGATGAATATGGTCGGTGGGAAATCCCCGGGGTGCCTGCGCAACTCATCGTTCCAATCCTTGGGCAAGCGCAGGTGCAGCTGGCCGTGACCGGGCATGGTATAGACTTTGTCCACGGCGCCATCGGCGGCCAAGACGACGTTACCAAACATGAAACTGCATATGCCGGCGAGAAGAAAGATGCGTGAGAATTTCACTTGAGCCTCCGGATATCCCTGAATTTGGCCAGGCGTGGAATCAACCAACGGCGCGGGGAGAATCGCGCAATGGGCAGTCACTTATCCCTGTTACAACAAAAAGGGGCTGCCGCCCCTTCTCATCTTGTCGCAACGACCTAACAGCGCATCGTGCTATTCGCCTTCCTCGACCGCCTTGATGCTGAGGCGGACACGGCCTTGCTTGTCGATCTCCAGGACTTTCACCTTGACCGTATCGCCCTCGGACAGCTTGTCACCGACGTTCTGTACCCGTTCCTCGGAGATCTGGGAGATATGCACCAGACCGTCCTTCCCGGGCAGGATGCTGACGAAGGCGCCGAAGTCCATGATCTTGGCGACCCGGCCCTCGTAGACCTTACCTACTTCCACATCGGCGGTGATTTCCTCGATGCGGCGCTGCGCCTCCAAACCCGCCGCCTTGTCCACGGAGGCGATCTTCACGGTGCCGTCATCGGTGATGTCAATCTCGGCGCCGGTAGCCTCGGTGATGGAGCGGATGGTGGCACCGCCCTTGCCGATGACGTCACGGATCCGCTCGGGATTGATCTTCATGGTGATATAGCGCGGCGCATACTCGGACAGTTCGGCACGGGGCTCGGTGATGGCCTTGGCCATCTCACCGAGGATGTGCAGGCGTCCCTCGCGGGCCTGTTCCAGAGCCACGGCCATGATCTCGCGGGTAATCCCGGTGATCTTGATGTCCATTTGCAGGGCGCTGACGCCGTTGGTGGTGCCCGCAACCTTGAAGTCCATATCGCCGAGATGGTCCTCGTCACCGAGGATGTCGCTCAACACCACGAAACTGTCACCTTCCTTCACCAGCCCCATGGCGATACCCGCCACCGGAGACGATACGGGCACGCCGGCATCCATCAACGCCAGGCTGGCACCGCACACGCTGGCCATGGAGCTGGAGCCGTTGGACTCGGTGATTTCGGATACGACACGAATGGAGTAGTTATATTGGCTCATGTCGGGCATCACAGCGGCCACGCCGCGCTTGGCCAGTCGGCCATGGCCGATTTCGCGGCGCTTGGGGCTGCCCACCATGCCGGTTTCGCCGGTACAGGACGGCGGGAAGTTGTAATGGAACATGAACGGTTCGCGATACTCGCCATCGAGGGCGTCGATGATTTGCGAATCGCGCTGGGTACCCAGGGTGCTCACCACCAGGGCCTGGGTCTCGCCGCGGGTGAACAGGGCGGAACCGTGGGTGCGCGGCAATACACCGACCCGCACGGCTATGGGACGCACGGAACCGTTGTCGCGGCCGTCGATGCGACTCTCGCCGGCGATGATGCGACTGCGCACCACGCCCTTCTCCAAGGCGTCGATGGCCTGTTGCAGTTCTTCAGCAGTCCAATCCTGGACGCTTTCCTCGCTGGGCGCCAGCTTGGCGGCCAGATTCTGGCGGATCTCCGCGAGACGCTGGGAACGCTGCTGCTTCTCGGCGATGCGGTAAGCCTCGTTGATGGTGGCTTCACCTGCCTCGCGCACCGCCGTTTCCAGCGCTTGATTCTTTTCCGCCGCCTGCCAATCCCAACGCGGTTTGCCGGCCTTCTCCACCAAGTCGTTGATGGCGTTGATCGCGGCCTGCATCTGCTCGTGACCGAACATCACCGCATCCAACATTACGCTCTCGGACAGTTCTTTGGCTTCGGATTCCACCATCAATACCGCATCCTTGGTTCCGGCCACCACCAGATCCAGGGCGGAGTTCTTGAGATCGGTCTTGGAGGGATTCAACAAATACTTACCGTCGCGATAACCCACCCGCGCCGCACCGATAGGCCCTTGGAAGGGTAGCCCGGAAATCGCCAAGGCTGCCGAAGCGCCGATCATGGCGGGGATATCGGGATCGATTTCTTTGTCGAGGGAGACCACGGTGGCGATGATCTGAACTTCGTTCTTGAACCCTTTGGGAAACAAGGGGCGAACGGGACGATCAATCAGGCGGCAGGTCAATGTCTCTTTTTCACTGGGACGACCTTCACGCTTGAAAAAACCGCCTGGGATCTTGCCGGCCGCATAGGTACGTTCCTGGTAATTGACTGTCAGGGGAAAGAAATCCTTGCCCGGCACGGCTTCTTTGATACCGACGGCGGTCACCATGACCATGGTATCCCCCATGCTGATCATCACGGCGCCGCTGGCCTGCCGGGCGATTTCATTGGTTTCGATGGTGACAGTGTGATCACCGTATTTAAATTCGGTCTTTACGATAGACGTCACAAGCGCTTCCTTACAAACTGGATTTAAGATTTATAATTGGATTGCTCGGGTGGAAATGCAAAAAGAACCGGACCCCGGCTTATCCGGTGGCATAGCGTTGCCCGCGACGCGCCGGGCTCCATGCTCAGCGACGCAGGCCGAGTCGGGAGACCAGCGTGCGATAGCGCTCAGTGTCATGGCGCTTGAGGTAATCCAAGAGATTGCGACGCGCACTCACCATGCGTAACAAGCCCTGGCGCGAGTGATGATCCTTGGCATGCCCCTTGAAATGCTCAGCCAATTGATTGATGCGGGCGGACAACAGCGCAACCTGCACTTCGGGCGATCCGGTATCGCCGGGACTGCGTTGATAGTCCTTGATAATCTGCTGAGTGGTATCGGTGTTCAGTGACATTAACAGCTCCAAATAATAAGCATTCTTATAAAGAGTCGGTATTTTACCCATTAACCCAGTAACGGCACAAGGTTATCCGGGCGACCCGGACAAAAAACGGCCTCAGGCATGGCCGGGATTGCTCATCCCCGCCGCCGTCAGGCCCCCAGGGCGCTGACCAACCTCTTCGGGGCGACACGTCCATCATCCAGAACGCATCCCACCCCGAGAAAGCGCCGGTCGGCGGTCCGTAACCTGACCCACCCCTGAGTGGGCGCACGCGGCACGAAGACCGCTTGGCCCTGCCGCACATAAAAGGCCAGATCGTCGCTGAGACAGACCTCTGGCCACTGCTCCAGAGCCGCCTCAGGGGGCAACAAGAAACCTTCCAGAGTGGCGAAATCCTCGAGCGCGGCCTGTTCCAGTTGCGCCATAGGCACCATTTGCTCTCCGCGAAAAGGACCGGTGGCGGTTCTACGTAGTTCGCTCACATGGGCGCCCACGCCCAAGGCCTCGCCGATATCTTCCGCCAGGGTGCGGATATAGGTGCCTTTGGAGCACAGCACATCCACCTCCAGCTCATCCCCTTCGACGCGCAGCAAGCGCAGCTCATGGATCGTTACCGGCCTCGCCCGGCGCTCCACCTCAATGCCCTGGCGGGCCAGCTTGTACAAGGGCTGCCCCCGGTGCTTGATCGCGGAATGCATGGGCGGGATCTGCTCGATCGTGCCGGTAAAGCGCTGCAGCACCGCCGCCAAGGCTTCAGGAGTGAGGCTGGTCACCTCGCAACGGGCGACGATCTCACCCTCCGCGTCTCCCGTGGTAGTTTTGATCCCCAGTTTAACCGCCACCCGGTAGCGTTTATCCGATTCCAGGAGAAATGCGGAAACCTTGGTGGCAGCTCCGAAACACAGCGGCAGGAGACCGCTGGCCAGGGGATCCAGGCTGCCGGTATGGCCGGCCTTCTTGGCCCTGAACAGCCGTTTGACGGCCTGCAACGCCGCGTTCGAGGTCATTCCCACCGGCTTATCCAGGAGCACGATGCCGTTGACGTCCCGCATGCCGCCTTTGCGCATCCTATTCTCTTTCATTCTTCGTGTTCTTTGTCTTCCGCGGCAACCGTATCCAGCAGGGCGGCGATGCGCATTCCTTCGTCCAGGGAACTGTCGTAGACAAAATGCAAATCCGGCAACACCCGCAGCGTAATCCGCTTCCCCAGGGCGCGGCGCAAAAAACCGGACGCCTTCTTCAAGACCTTGAGCGTCGCATCAACATCCTGGTCGGTGTTCATCAGGGTAATAAACACCTTGGCGTGGGCCATGTCCTTCGACACTTCTACCGCCGAGATGGTCACCATGCCCAAGCGGGGATCACGCAGTTCCTGTTGAATGATCTGCGCTAATTCCCGCTGGATCTGTCCGCCTACCCGCTGGGTCCGGCTGAATTCCTGCATCATGCGCTTACCCGCCATTTATGCCGTGAGAAGATCGCCGTCGTGCCCCGGGCCGTTCCTCCTAATAGCCCGGCCGGTGCCCGCCACGACAATTAGATTTGGCGGGCCACCTCGACACGTTCGTAGACCTCGATTTGGTCACCAGGCTTCACATCATTGTAGTCCTTCACCCCGATACCGCATTCCGTGCCGGAACGCACTTCATTGACGTCGTCCTTGAAGCGTCGTAAGGACTCGAGCTTACCTTCGTAGATCACCACATTGTCCCGCAGAACGCGGATGGGATTATTGCGTTTGACGGTCCCTTCCACTACCAGGCAACCAGCGATCGCACCGATCTTCGGCGAACGAAATACGTCGCGCACCTCCGCGAGACCGACGATCTGTTCCTTGATCTCCGGCGACAGCATGCCGGACAGGGCCTTCTTCACATCGTCGATCACGTCATAGATGACGCTGTAATAACGGATTTCCACACCTCGCTCTTCGGCACCGCGCCGCGCGGCGGCATCCGCACGCACGTTGAAGCCGAACACCACCGCGCCGGAGGCGATGGCTAGATTGATATCGGATTCAGTGATGCCACCGACGCCGCTGAACACCAGCTTGACCTGCACCTCGTCGGTGGACAGCTTGCCCAGGGACTCGCGCAAGGCCTCTAGGGAACCCTGCACGTCCGTCTTTACCACCAGATTGAGGACATTGGCCGTATCTTGGCCCATTTGCGAGAACATGTTCTCCAGCTTGGCGCCCTGTTGCCGCGCCAGTTCCACATCCCGGAACTTGCCCTGGCGAAACATGGCGATCTCCCTGGCCTTGCGCTCGTCGGGCACCGCCACGGCGGAATCGCCGGCATTGGGCGTCCCCGACAAGCCGAGCACTACCACCGGCATGGACGGACCGGCATCCTCGACCGGTTTGCCGTTCTCATCCAGCATGGCGCGTACCCGTCCGTACTCGTGCCCCGTAAGCAGCACGTCACCCTTATGCAGGGTGCCGCTCTGTACGAGGATGGTCGCCACGGGACCGCGGCCCTTGTCCAAGGTCGATTCCACCACGACCCCGGAAGCCGGCGCGTCCTGCACCGCGCGCAGCTCCATCACCTCGGCCTGCAGCAAAATGGCGTCCAGTAAATCGTCCACTCCTTCACCGGTCTTGGCGGACACATGTTTGAACATGACATCACCGCCCCATTCCTCGGGAACGACCTCGTGAGCGACCAGTTCCTGTTTGACCCGATCCGGCTCGGCATCGGGTTTATCGATCTTGTTCACCGCCACTACCATGGGCACCCCGGCCGCCTTGGCGTGTTGCACAGCCTCGACGGTTTGCGGCATCACACCGTCGTCCGCAGCCACCACCAGCACCACGATGTCCGTCACCTTGGCGCCGCGGGCGCGCATAGCGGTGAAGGCTTCGTGACCCGGCGTATCTAGAAAGGTGATCATGCCTTTGTCGGTTTTGACGTGATATGCGCCGATATGCTGGGTGATGCCACCCGCCTCGCCGGCCGCCACCTTTGTTCTGCGCACATAGTCCAGCAGCGAGGTCTTGCCGTGATCTACATGGCCCATGATGGTCACTACCGGCGCGCGCGGGACTGTTTCACCCTCCACCTGGGCGCTTTGCACCAAGGACTCTTCCAGGGCATTCTCCTGCAAGGGTTTGGGAATATGGCCCATCTCCTCCACCACCAGGGTGGCGGTCGTCTGGTCCAACACCTGATTGATGGTGACCATGCTGCCGAGCTTCATCATGTACTTGATCAGTTCGGCGGCCTTCACCGACATCTTCTGCGCCAGCTCCGCTACGGTAATAGTCTCAGGGATACTCACCTCGCGCACCACCGGTGCAGTGGGTCGCTCAAAACCATGCTTGGCGGATCCGCTGACCGATAAATCCTTGTCGCGTGACGCCTTGGCCTTTTTGCGCTTGCCCACCTTTTCCGAGGCGAGATGAAGTTCCCGCCGCCCGTATTTGCTGGAACGCTCTTCGCGATCCTTATCCCGGCCGTGGCGCTTCTTCTCTTTCTTTTCCGGTGCAGGCGCCGCAACCGGAGCGGCCTCCGCCGGCGCGACCTGTTGCGCTACACTCTGACGGGCCTCTTCATCGGCGCGGCGGCGCGCCTCTTCCTCTTCGGCCAAACGGCGGCGCTCTTCCTCCGCGCGCGCCTCTTCCTCGGCCCGGCGCTGCTCTTCCTCCGCGCGGCGCCGGCTCTCTTCCTGTAACTTCGCCTGCTCTTCGGCCTCCTGACGGGCACGCTCCGCCATCTGCGATTCCAGGCGCGCGACTTCCTCGGCGTTGGCGATGCTGCGCTTGACGTAGGTGCGGCGCTTGCGCACCTCCACATTTACCGTCTTGCTTTTCCCTTGCGGCCCGGACTGCCTGAGCTCGCTGACGGTACGCCGCTTGAGTGTGACCTTTTTGGGTTCGGTGATAGCCGGCTTATCCTCCGCCCCATGCGTCCGGCGCAGGTAGTTGAGCAGTTCAACCTTCTCCTGATCGCTGATAGGTTGATCCACGGATTTGATCGACGATCCTGCCTCTTCCAACTGAGACATCAAACGATCCACCGGAATACCGACGTTTTCCGCGAATTGTTTTACAGTTACATCCGACATATCCGACTTCTCACTCCATTACGCATTAGGCCATTACGCCTGTTGCTCGCTGGCGAACCAGGGTTCGCGAGCCGTCATGATCAACTCGCTGGCACGCTGTTCATCTATCCCTTCCATGCCCTCCACCACCTCCAGCAGCTCATCCACCGATTGTTCGGCCAGATCCTCTCGGGTGATGACGCCATTTTCCGCCAAGCGGTGGGCCAGGGCGCGGTCCATTCCCTTCAACTCCAGCAAATCCTCGGCCGGTACCGCCTGGGTTTCTTCCTTGGCGATGGCCCGGGTCAACAGCACATCCCGGGCGCGCCGCCGTAATTCCTCCACGATCTCCTCGTCGAATTCCTCGATAGCGACCAGTTCCTGCACCGGAACGTAGGCGATCTCTTCCACACTGGAGAACCCCTCCTGCACCAGGATGTTCGCCACTTCTTCGTCCACGTCCAATTGTTCCATGAACGCGGCCTTCAGCGACTCGGTCTCCGACTCGCTCTTGGCCTCCGCCTGGCTCTCGCTCATGACGTTGAGCTCCCAACCGGACAATTGGCCGGCGAGGCGCACGTTTTGCCCGCCGCGGCCGATGGCCTGGGACAGACTGTCTTCCGCCACGGCGATGTCCATGCTATGGGTATCTTCGTCGACCACGATAGACTTCACCTCGGCGGGTGACATGGCGTTGATCACGAACTGGGCGGGGTTTTCGTTCCATAAGATGATATCGATGCGTTCACCGGCCAGCTCGTTGGATACCGCCTGCACCCGAGAACCGCGCATACCGACGCAGGCACCGATAGGATCGATGCGCTGGTCGTTGCTCCGGACGGCAATCTTGGCGCGCGAACCCGGGTCGCGTGCCGCACTGACGATCTCGATGAGCCCCTCGCCCGCCTCAGGCACCTCCAGTTTGAACAAGGCGATCAGCAATTCTGGAGCGGTACGCGATACGAACAACTGGGGACCCCGTGCCTCGGAACGCACGTCCCGCAGATACCCGCGCAGACGATCGCCATTGCGCACGTTCTCCCTGGGAATCATATCTTCGCGGCTGACCAGGGCCTCGGCATTGCTGCCCAAATCCAGAATGACATTACCGCGTTCCACACGCTTTACCACGCCCGTGACCAGTTCGCCGACGCGATGCTGATAGGCCTCCACCACCTGGGCGCGTTCCGCCTCCCGCACCTTTTGCACGATAACCTGCTTGGCTGTCTGAGCGGCAATGCGGCCGAAGGCGACCGATTCCAGCGGCTCCTCGATATAACCGCCGATTTCTATCTGAGGGATCTTTTTCACCGCCTCGCTGTAATAGATCTGGTGGTCCGGAAATTCCAACGGCTCCTCGTCGGCGACGACCTGCCAGCGACGGAATGTCGCATAGTCGCCGTTGTCGCGATTGATGCTCACCCGCGCTTCGATATCACTCTCATAACGCTTCTTGGTCGCAGTGGCCAAGGCGGCCTCCAATGCCTCGAAGATAATATCCTTATCGACGCCCTTCTCATTGGATACCGCTTCCACCACCAATAATATTTCTTTACTCATGCCTCGTGCCTCTGCTTGATCCTCGGCCCTGCCCTGCGGCCCTGACAGCCGTCCATCGCCTAAAAATCCGGGACTAACCTCGCCTGCTCTATATGATGCATCGGAATAGCCACTTCTTCTCCGTCCTGCACCATCACCACGGCGTCACCGCGCACCCCCAGCAAGACGCCGGAGAAGTTGCGCCGCCCCTCAAACGGAGGACTGATCCTCAGCTTGACCCGATTACCGGAAAACCGCCGGAAATGTTCTTCCGTAAACAACGGCCGATCCAAACCCGGCGAAGAAACCTCCAACATGTATTGGCCCGGGATAGGATCGTCCACATCCAAGGCACTGCTGATCTGGCGACTGGCGCGTTCACAATCGTCCACGCTCACGCCCTCGGGCGTATCGATATAGACCCGCAGCAAGGAGCGCCGTCCCTGGGGATGGTATTCGATCCCAACCAGTTCGTATCCCAAACCTTGCACCGCTGCCTCGATCGGCCTCCTCAGCTTGTCCGGTGCTTGCCGCCCCACGTCCGTCTCCCCAAACAAAAAATGGGCCAACGGCCCACTTCCTGCATATTTTTCAAAATCTTGCGATATGCAGCCGACTCGCAAGCTACTCCAGCAGGAGCTTCCACCCGGACCGGTCCCGGCCGTCAACCCTTCCCGGGTTGGGCCAGGCCCTTAACAAAAAGCCCCGGACCCGGGGCTTTTTGTAGTTATCCTGGTAGCGGGGGCAGGATTTGAACCTGCGACCTTCGGGTTATGAGCCCGACGAGCTGCCAGACTGCTCCACCCCGCAACGGAGCGGCGATGATAACAAACTCACAGGATTCCTTTCAAGCTAAGCTTTTGAGCCACCAGCCTCTAAGATCACAAAGGCCACCGCATAATCATGCTCATCCGCCAGGCTGATGTGGCTGCAGGATATCCCCATTTGCCGGAGCAGCGCCGCGGTGTTGCCGTCGTACCGCAAACCCGGTTTGCCCAAATGGTCGTGGGTGACACGGATGTCAGAGAGTCGGATCCCGTCACGAAACCCGGTACCCAGGGCCTTGACCAGCGCCTCCTTGGCGGCAAAGTGTTTGGCCAGGAAATAGGCCGGGCGCTTATCCGCAAGATATTCCTCGAACTCCGCCGCGGCCAGGATACGCCGGGCAAAACGTTCGCCATGACGGGCGAGAACGGCGCGCATCCGGGCCACGCCTACGATATCGGTGCCGATACCCAGGATCACGCACCGCCCCGCGCCGCCACCATCAGCTGCTTCATGTCGCGCACCGCCGCCGCCATGCCGGTGAAGACCGCCCGCGCCACGATGGCGTGGCCGATATTGAGTTCCCGGATCGCCGGCAGGGCGGCGACCGGCCCAACATTATCGTAACTGAGACCATGCCCGGCATTGACCTGTAATCCCGCCGCTCGCCCTTGATCCGCGGCGCGCACGATTCGACCCAGCTCGCTGGCCCGTTCATTGGGATCGCCGGCATCGGCATAATGCCCAGTATGCAGTTCTATCGCCGGGGCGCCGGTTCTGGCGGCCGCATCCACCTGCTCCGGATCGGCGTCGATAAACAATGAAACGCGGCATCCGGCCGCCGCCAAGCGCTGGCAGGCGGCGGCGATACGCGCCGCCTGCCCCGCCACGTCCAAGCCACCCTCGGTAGTCAGTTCCTCGCGCCGTTCCGGCACCAGGCAACAATCCGCCGGCCGATAGCGTTCGGCGATACATAACATTTCCTCCGTCACCGCCATTTCCAGATTCATACGTGTTTGCAGGATGTCTCTCAAGTGCTCCACGTCGTGTTCTTGAATATGGCGACGATCCTCGCGCAGATGCAGGGTAATGGCATCCGCTCCCGCGCGTTCCGCCTCGATGGCCGCCTGCACTGGATCCGGGTACGGTGTGTGTCGCGCCTGACGCAGGGTCGCCACATGATCGATATTCACACCCAGTAGTATCGTCTGTTCATTCCGCACTTCTATAACCCTCTATTTTCGCTTCGGCCCGGCTCGCATGCCTGGCTCGTCACCCGCTGCAAATTAACCGGTTGCGTACCCTGGCCGGCCTGTAATCAAGCGGCCCCCGCAATTCGTGAAATTCAAGCATACCCTACTGCGGCGCAAACAACCGCCGGCTGTTCAAGGGACGATCACCCAACTGTTCGGCAAGGGCAACCCGCATCAAGCTCTTGGCCTCGCGCAAGCTTGCCTTGTTTTCCAAGCGTCCCTGCGCCAGATCCAACAGACTTTGGCCCCGGATGATCAGCCGCTTTGTCTGTTCCCCCGCGGGAACCGCATCTATCCGCACCGGCCCCTGCATGGGCCGGTAAATATAAAGCTGTTGTGCCTCGATAGGTTCCCCGCCCTCGGCATCGTGCTCCAGCACCAGACCATAGCCGATTTCTTCCAGGAGCCGTTTCTCAAACAGGCGCAGGATAGATTCCAGTTTGGTGGCGTACCCCTGCATGCCCGCCCGCCCGTCTTGCACTGCCTGGTTTGGGCAGATATCCCCGAGCGCCTGCACCGTCTGGTGGTACACCATGTATAAATCGGGATGGGAATCAAAGCGCTGCACGAGGCGCATCAGCAGTTCATTGAGATAGAAACCGCCCATCAATGCCTGCCCGGTCAACCAATGGTGGGCACCTTCGGCCTCCGCGGTACTGACACTGGGCAGTTCGCCGCTGCCGCTCCAGGAGATGAGGACGGAACGGAACGGCTGCAGGACGCCCGCCAAGCGGGATGAAGACTGACGAGCGGCCCGGGCAACGACCCCCACCCGTCCGTACTGGGGGGTGAACAACTCCACTAACAGGCTGGTGTCGCGAAAGGCGCGGCGGTGCAGCACATATGCAGGCTGCAACAGTACCCGCGATCTATGATGGGTATTCATATATGACTTGCGCTTCCACGGCCGCAAACCGCCGGATCAACCCTCTTCCTCATCATAACCCAGTTGACGCAAGAGGCGCTCGTCCTCGGACCATGATTCCTTGACTCGTACCCAGGTTTTCAAAAAGACCTTGGCGCCAAAGACATGCTCCATAGTGATTCGGGCGCGCTGCCCAACCTCCTTGAGTACCGCGCCCCCTTTGCCAATGACGATGGCCTTCTGCCCCTCCTTTTCCACCCAGATCACGGCGTGAATATGCAAGACGCCGTCCTGCTTCGAGAAGCTTTCGATCTGCACGGTGACGGCGTAGGGCAATTCATCACTCAGGCGTCGCATGAGTTTTTCCCTCACGATCTCCGCGGCGAGAAAACGCTCGCTGCGATCCGTCACCTGATCTTCTGGAAAGAACGCCGCGCCCTCCGGCAACAAGCCCAGCACCACCGTCTCAAGGCGTTCGATATTATCGCCCTCCCGCGCCGACAAGGGAATGACCGCCGCATATTCCCGTTTCTGCGCGACCTCCTGGAGGAACGGCAGCAAGGCGGTTTTGTCCTCCACCTTGTCCACCTTGTTGACCACCAGCACCACCGGCACCGCGGTACCGGCGAGCGCCGCCAGGATATCCTGGTCCTCGTCGGTCCACCGCAGGGCTTCGATGACCCACAACACCGCGTCCACATCGACCAGCGCCGATTTGGCGGCACGATTCATATAGCGGTTGATGGCACTCCTGCCGGCCCGGTGCAAGCCCGGGGTATCCACATAAATCACCTGTCCCGCGGCGGAAGTCTTGATTCCCAGTATCTTGTGGCGGGTAGTCTGCGGGCGGGATGAAGTGATGGTGAGCTTTTGCCCGACAATACGATTGAGCAACGTGGATTTACCCACATTGGGCCGACCGACAATCGCCGCGAAACCGCTGCGGAATTTCACACCTTCAGCCATTTTCGATCGCCCCGGGGATCCCGTTATTCTTCTGTCTCATCGCCCAACGCGGCCAAGGCCCGCAGCGCCGCCCCCTGCTCCGCGGCACGACGATTGGCGCCGCTTCCCTGCGTCCGGATGTCGGCAGCGGCAACGCTGCATTCCACCTGAAAAAGCTGGTTGTGCGCATCCCCCGCCGCGGATAACACCCGATATTCAGGCAAAGGCAAGCCTCGCCCCTGTAAAAACTCCTGCAGGCGGGTTTTGGGATCTTTACTCCCTTGTTCCAAGCTCAGAGAAGCCAATCTCTCTCGATAAATCGCGTTGATAAAACCGCGCGCCTGTTCAAAACCGCCGTCGAGAAAGACGGCGCCGATCACCGCCTCCAAGGCCCCCGCCAAAATCGAGTCACGGCGGAAACCGCCGCTCTTGCGCTCCCCAGGCCCCAGATGCAGGAAGTCACCGAGATGAAACGTCCGCGCTACCGCCGCCAGGGTGGCGCCCTTGACCAGGTGCGCCCGCAGACGGCTCAACTGGCCTTCGTCCGCCTTGGGAAACCGTTGGTAGAGCAATTGAGCAGCGACAAAATTCAGCACGCCGTCGCCGAGGAATTCCAAACGTTCATTATTGGCCTTAGCGAAACTGCGATGCGTCAATGCGGTTTCCAACAGCTCCCGCCGCGAAAATTGATACCCCAGCAGCTCCTGCAATCTCTCGTAGGATCGGCTCAAGGCATTCCCAGTTCGGCGCGATCGTCCGAAAACCGCGCCACCAGATCGATATTGTAGAACAAATTCACCCTCGCCTCGTAGCTTACATCGACCACCAGCTTCCCACCCTCCCGGGTGACTTTAATATCATTCCTGTTAACGTGCTTCACATCATTGATGATCAAGCGCTTCATCAATAGCTGTTTGACTTCCATGGGTGATAAAACCGAATCTTTGCCTTTGGTATCATCGGCCAGGGAGGTCAGGGAGGATTTTACCTTGAAGTGTTCCATGTACACGGGGAAGACTTTGATGCCTATGAGGGCGACAAAGGCGATGGCGACCAACATGATCACCGTCCCTATAAACGTCATCCCAGCCTGGCGGCTTCTCGGGGTAAAGCTGTGCATCGGTTTCCTCCTGCGAATACGCTAATGAATCACCTTTCCAAGCCGGTTCCAAGTAATTCCACCGTTCGAGACATTCCAGTTCATCCAGATCAGAAAGGCCTTGCCGACCAAATCCTTTTCCGGCACAAAACCCCAAGCGCGGCTGTCGTTACTGTTATCCCGGTTATCCCCCATCATGAAGTAGCTGTGGGGGGGCGTAAAGGGACCCACGAAGCGCTGATCGGCCTTCACGCCGTTGATGTACACGGTCTTATTGTGATAGGCGATGTGATCGCCCGGCAAGCCGACGACGCGCTTGATGTAATCAGTGGAAGGATCCTCGGGATAACGAAACACTACCACGTCACCGCGATGCGGCTCGCCAATGTTCAGAATTTTCTCATTTATAATCGGGAGCCGTATCCCATAGGCGAATTTGTTGACCAGGATGAAATCGCCGGTCCATAGCGTCGGGATCATCGATCCGGAGGGAATGCGGAACGGCTCCACCAGGAATGAGCGCAGGCAGAACACCGCCAGTATCACCGGGAAAAACGAGCGCGCGTACTCGACCACTACCGGCTCCTTGCCGAGCCGCAAACGGGTCTCGTCATCCAGTTGCCCCCCCGCGGCGGCGGCGGCCGACGCTACCGCTTCACGGCGGCGCGGCGCCCAAAGCACCGCATCGATCGCCCAGATGATCCCGCAAATAACCAGAGCGACCACCATAATGGTTGCAAAATCGTACGTCATTTATTTCTTTCCTACTTGTAGAACTGCCATGAATGCCTCCTGCGGTATCTCCACCGAACCCAGCTGCTTCATGCGCTTTTTGCCGGCCTTTTGCTTTTCGAGCAACTTGCGCTTACGAGTAATGTCCCCCCCATAGCACTTGGCGGTGACGTTTTTACGCATTGCCTTCACGGTTTCCCGGGCGATGATCTTGGAACCGATCGCGGCCTGGATAGCCACGTCGAACATCTGTCTGGGGATTACCTCCCGCAGCCTTTCCACGAGATCCCGCCCTCGCTGGTTGCTGTTCGCACGATGCACGATTATGGACAGCGCGTCCACCCGTTCGTTGTTGATCAAAATGTCGAGCTTGACCAGATCCGCCGCTGCGAAGCGGTCAAAGCTGTAATCCATGGAAGCGTAACCGCGGCTGACAGACTTGAGGCGGTCGAAGAAGTCCATTACCACCTCGGCCATGGGCATCTCATAGGTCAGCGCCACGTGATTGCCGTGAAATTGCATCTTTTTCTGGATACCGCGGCGTTCTTCGCACAAAGTGATCACGGCACCCAGATGGGTCTGCGGCACGAGAATGTTCGTAGTGATGATCGGCTCCCGCATCTCCTCGACATCCCCAAGGGGAGGGAGTTTGGCGGGATTGTCGACGTGCAGTACCTCGCCCTGTTTAGTCAGCAATTCATACACCACCGTAGGCGCGGTGATGATGAGATCCAAATCATATTCGCGCTCGAGGCGTTCCTGGATAATCTCCATGTGCAACATGCCGAGGAATCCGCAGCGGAACCCGAATCCCAGCGCCTGTGACACCTCCGGCTCATAGAACAGCGAGGAATCGTTGAGACGCAGCTTGCCCAGGGCGTCGCGTAGATCCTCGTAGTCTTCGGCACTGATGGGGAACAGCCCGGCGAAAACCTGGGGTTGCACCTTCTTGAATCCCGCCAAGGGCGCGGCGGCGGGGTGGCTGGTGTGGGTGAAGGTGTCGCCCACCGGCGCCCCATCCACCTCTTTGATTCCGGCGATCACGTAGCCCACTTCGCCGGCGCTGAGACGCCCGGTATCCAGGCGCTTGGGGGTAAAGATCCCGACCTTGTCCGCGAAATAATGACGCCCGGTGGACATCACGGTAAGCTTGTCCTTGGCCTTCAAGCCCCCCTGCATCACTCGCACCAACGACACCACGCCGAGATAGTTGTCGAACCAGGAATCAATGATCAAGGCCTGCAAGGGCGCCGCATCGTCGCCCTGGGGAGGAGGAATGCGCCTGATCAATTCCTCCAGCAAGTTCTCTACCCCCATTCCGGTCTTGGCGCTTACCTGCACCGCGTCATGCGCCTCGATGCCGATGATATCTTCTATCTCCGTGGATACCCTTTCGACGTCGGCGGTGGGCAGATCGATCTTGTTCAACACCGGCACCACCTCGAGCCCCTGTTCGATGGCGGTATAGCAATTGGCCACGGTTTGCGCCTCCACGCCCTGCGTGGCATCGACCACCAGCAAGGCCCCTTCACAGGCGGCGAGTGAACGTGACACTTCGTAGGAAAAGTCCACGTGACCGGGGGTATCAATGAAGTTCAGCAGATAACCGTGCCCGTCCCTGGCCTGATAACGTAACGACACGCATTGCGCCTTGATGGTGATACCGCGCTCCCTCTCCAGCTCCATGGAATCCAGGACTTGATTGGCCATTTCGCGCGCACTCAAGCCGCCGCATATCTGAATAAGGCGATCAGCCAGGGTGGATTTCCCGTGGTCTATGTGGGCGATAATGGAAAAATTGCGAATGTGCTTCATTGATTGGAAACCGGAAAATCCGGACACTTGGACCGCCAAAGCTGGCCAGTGTACCGGATTTTTCGGCTTTCCAGAATCTCCGCGCCGTTAATATGCGCATTCGCGCCGTTTAGTCATCCTTGTCCGGCATCTTCAGCGCCAGGAACATGGGGCCGGGACCGCGCTGCACCAGCATCGGTACCGATTTGCCCTTGGGCAGCTCCTTCACCAATTTGCGAAACTGGCTGACATTCTTCACATCCTCATTATTGAGCATAAGAATGATATCGCCTTGGCGCAGGCCGGCCGCCCGCGCCGGACCGTTATGGACTTTATCCACATAGATCCCGCTATTCTTGTTGTCCAGGCTCTTGCGCTGATCGGGTGTCAGCTCCTTTACCACCGCGCCCAGACGGTTATCGCGGATCCCTTCGCTCCCGCCGCTACTGGCCTGCTTGATCTCGTCCTCGGGCGGCAGTTTGCCGATCCTGATCTTTACCGTCTTCGCCTTACCGTTACGCAGAATCTTCACCGTCGCCACTTGCCCCACCTGCATCTGCCCCACGATAGGCGGCAGAGAAGCGGAATTGTCGATCTGCTTATTGTTGAAGGACAGGATCACATCGCCCACTTCGATGCCCGCCTTTTCCGCGGGGCTCCCGGGCAATACCTGCGCCACCAAGGCTCCGCCGGGCCGTTCCATGCCGAAGGACTCGGCCAGATCCTGGGTAACGTCTTGAATCAACACGCCTAACCAACCGCGGGTAACGCTGCCCTTGGTCTTTAGCTGATTGACGACGTCCATCGCCAAATTGATGGGTATAGTGAACGACAGGCCCATGAAACCGCCGGTACGGCTGTAGATCTGCGAATTGATGCCCACCACCTTGCCGTCCATGTTGAACAGCGGACCGCCGGAATTTCCGGGATTGATCGCCACATCGGTTTGAATGAACGGGACGTAATTTTCATTGGGCAGACTTCGTCCCAGGGCGCTGACGATGCCGGCCGTCACCGAATGATCGAAATCAAAGGGAGAACCGATGGCCAGCACCCACTCTCCCACCTTCAATTTTGACGAGTCGCCGATCTCGACCGTCGGCAGGTTCTTGGCATCGATCTTGAGCACGGCCACATCGCTGCGTTCATCCGCACCCACCACTTTCGCCTTGAATTCCTGGCGATCGTTAAGGCGTACGATGATCTTGTCCGCGTCCTTGATCACGTGATCATTGGTGAGAACATAGCCGTCGGAGGAGATGATGAATCCCGAACCCAGGGACTGTGTACTGAACTCGTCTTCATCCCCGCCATCGCCCGGGTCACCGAAGAAGCGCCGAAAGAAATCATCGGGCGGGGGCGAACCGTTCGGTCCTTGCGGCATGCCCTGAGGAAAACGTGGATGCCCTTTTACGGTTTGGGAGGTGCTGATATTCACCACCGCCGGGCTGGTCTTGGTCACGATATTGGTGAAATCGGGCAACTCCCGCGCCTGAACCTGATAGAAGGCGAACATTGCCGATACGGCGACAAACCATGTGGAGAACGCTTTACGATTTATCATCTGTATTCCATTTCATATAGTACAAAAATGCCTGCAAAGATCGGGTGATACTCCACTAGCTCCGGGTTTCATCCACAACCAGGGACATAGTCGGCGGCCCTGTGCAGGATCAAGGGCTGATAGCGGCGATCATCACGAATGCGCCGGCTGTGGCGCTTGAGCCATATTAGACCGACGACCAAACCCACCGCCCCTCCCAGGACGCCCGCTAGATCCAACGCGGCGGATCCCAGCCGCGGCGACATCACGGTCTCGCCCAACAAGGCGAAACCCAGCATAAACAGGATAGGCATCATATAAGCGGCAAATGAACCGCGCACCAAGGCCCGTTCATCTATCCCTATCACCACGCAGTCGCCAATGGACACGTTCCCGTTACGCGTGACTTTCAATTGCGGGGAATCAAACCCAAATGCCTTGGCAAACAAACCCGCCCCGCAACCCTCGCTTCTTGCGCAGGCGCCGCAGGCACTCTGTCGTCGCGTTTCCACCCATGCGGAATCGCCCTCAAGCGCCACCACCGTCGCGATCTGCTCTATCATCTAGTGTCCGGCCGTCGAGAGTCTTAAGGACTTGCCGATCAATCTGACCGTCGCCAAGGGTACCTCCCCTACCACGGTCAACTGATGATTATTGACTACGGCACCGTAGGCATTCACCGCCCCCACGTGGGAGACCCCGTTAAATGGTCTGGCGTGCCGCCCCAGTTGTTCGACGAACACCGATACCGTCGCCATGCCGTCGGTGAGCACCAACTGTTCGACCGGGCCGCGCTTGGCGCGCTTGTGTTGATAACGCTCCACCAATGAGAAGCCGCTCGGCATGTTCATAATCCTCCAACGCACATCGGCCACAGGCATGGTATTGGGCTTGCTCATTTTTAAGGCCTTGCGCATTTTATCGCTCATAGTCACGGCCTGAACCATCTTCGGCGTGGGTTTGTCCACGACATTGAGCGAGGTGAACATGAATTGTTCGACCGCGTTGCCGCGCCCGTTGACCAGATCGGACTGCAACAGCAATCCCGTCTTTTCGTCCACCCATATGCGGTATCCGTAGCGGTAATTGTCTTTGGGTTCGATAACGACCATCTGGGCGCTACGCCCCGCGATCCGATCCTTGTCGCCCATGAGCAGATGATAGTTCTTTTCCAAATCCTGCATGCCGCCCGCGAGCTGCGCCGGAAAATTTCTTGTCAGGCTTCCCTTGTTGATGGTGATACGCCTTTGACCCGGCGTGAGGCATACCACCCCTTCTTTGCTTCTGAAGAACTCGCGCGGTACGCCGCTCACGGAACTCAGACGTTCCCGTTCACCCATCCCATCCACGACGTGCACAAGATGCATGGTCACCAGCTGATCATCGCGGCGAAAGATAAATGTGCCTTCATAACTGACTGCCTTCGCCGATGATGAGATCTTGTCCAACCATACCTTCGCCTCTTTCGCCGATTCATCAGCAGCGGCCGCCCTCGCCTGCTCGGCGAACAGCCCGAGTACCGTCAGCAACCCAAAGGTACAGACCCACAGCGCCATGCGATAGCTGTGCGCGGCGTTGACTGACCGATTTGGTAAAGTATTAGTGCCCGCGATATCTGACATCAGGGTATCAAATCGTCTGCGTGTACCGCGGCGGCGGCAAGTTGGGGCTGATCTCTATTTAGCATAATGATGCTCAGCCGGATTCAGGATTTAATGGCCGTCACTGGGCAAGGTACCCGCTTGAATGGGTTCGGAACGCTCATACCCCACAATCCTCACTTGAGGAAGCACGCTATTGTGTATCCCGTCTACTGCGGAATATTGATCGTGATTGATCAGGTAATCGTTGAGTTTGGACGCCAGCTCGGGTTGCTCAACGTCCCATTGTCTACCGTGCACATTGGTGTAGGAAACCGTCGTCGGCGGAGCACTGACCGTGGTAATCGCGTTCGGCACCGACGCGGAGTTCGAAGCCAAGGCCGGCACTTGCTCGGTACCCGTTTGGGTATTCCAGCCTAGACCGATAAAGACCACCGCCGCCACCGATGCGGCAAGGGCGAAACCGATGGTGGGTCTGAGATAAGCGGGGGTATTGAAGCTGCGGCGCGGCGGCGTGGAAAGCAGGGGCTCGGATTCTAAGGCCAGGGATATTCGATCTACAAAATCTTCGGGAAGTCTATCGGGGAGGTTGTTCTTCAAGGCGTCGCTGATGAGGTGATAATGTCTCCAACACAATTGGCTGGTCGCATCGTGCTTGAGCCCGTCCACCAGGCTGTCGACCTCCTCATGCGTAATTTCACCATCCACTAAAGCCGAGATATTTTCAAGATTATTTGCCATATACCTTCCCCGCAAAAAGTGCCCAAATACTTAAATCAATCATGCCAGCAGCGGCTTGAGTTTATTATGTATAGCTTCACGCGCCCTGAAGATACGGGATCGCACGGTGCCGATCGGACATCCCATGGCGTCCGCAATTTCTTCATAACTTAAGCCTTCGAGTTCCCGAAGCGTAATCGCCGTACGCAAGTCCTCCGGCAATTGTTCAATGACCTCGAATACCGTCCTTTCAATCTCGTCTTTCAACAGCAGGCGCTCGGGAGTAGCATTATCTCTCAACTCCGATGCCCCTTCATATTGCTCGGCAACCTCGATTTCCACGTCCGAGTCGGGCAGACGGCGGCCTTGGGCAACGAGGTAATTCTTGGCGGTATTGATGGCGATTCGATACAACCAAGTGTAAAAAGCGCTCTCCCCGCGAAACCTGGGAAGGGCCCGGTATGCCTTGATAAAGGCATCCTGCGCTACGTCCAATACCTCTGCCTGATCGCGGATATAGCGCGAAATAAGTTTGACAATCTTGTGCTGATATTTGGCTACCAGAATGTCAAAAGCCTTTTTATCACCTCTCTGAACGCGCTCAACTAAGAGCTGGTCGACGTTTTGCTCGCCCATTTCGGGCCTGCCCCTTCTTCACTGAGGAGTAAATCCCTTTACTCGGAAACAATAGACAATGTCGGATAATATTAGTTCTCTATTAGTTCCCTAATAGTTAGCATTACCCAGCACCAATATTAGTAATTTCTAATTTACCGCCCCGGTGCGGAAAGATTTTTTCCGCCAAGACCCAGGCGTCAAACCCTCGCTGCGGGCGAATGGCTCTGCAGTAGCTGGACGGGTATAACTTCCAGCTATATGCTGCATACATCAGCTAAGCCGGCTTGGCCGAACTATAAAGTATCCATTATGACTATAAAAGACCTCTGAGCCAACACGCATTTTTATGGAACAGGATTATTATGATCTCCTGCTGATCGGGGGAGGAGCGGCTGGCCTTAGCCTAGCCTTACATCTCGCCCCCCATATCCGGATAGCCCTCATCACCAAAGGCCCGCTACCGGAAGGGGCCACCTATTACGCCCAGGGAGGGATCTCCGCGGTTTGGGACCAGGCCGACTCGCTGGAGTCTCATATCGAGGACACCCTCAACGCCGGTGCCGGCCTGTGCGACGAGGCCGTCGTCCGCTTTACCGTAGAACACGCCCGGGAGGCCATCCAATGGCTGGCAAGCCAGGGTGTCCCCTTTACCGTGGAGACTCGTCCGGACGGCAGTATCGATTACCACCTGACCCGGGAGGGCGGGCATAGCCACCGGCGTGTACTCCACGCCGCCGATACCACCGGCCGCGCCATCGAGTCCACCTTGGAGTCGCAGGTTCGCCGCCATCCCAATATTGAATTGATGGAGCACCATATTGCCATTGACCTGATTACCGGCAAAAAGTTGGGGCGGGCGCCCAACCGCTGCTGGGGGGCCTATGTCCTCGACCGTTCCACCGCGCGTGTTAAAACCCTGCGCGCCAAGTGCGTCGTGTTGGCCACCGGCGGCGCCGGGAAGGTGTACATCTACTCGAGTAATCCCGACGTATGCACCGGCGACGGCATCGCCATGGCCTGGCGCGCGGGTTGCCGGGTGGCCAACATGGAATTCATCCAGTTTCACCCCACCTGCCTTTACCACCCCAAGGCCAAATTCTTTCTCATTTCCGAGGCGGTACGCGGTGAAGGCGGTCGCATCCTGCTGCCGGACGGCACACCTTTCCTCGACAAGTTCGACCCGCGCGCCGAGCTGGCGCCGCGCGACGTGGTCGCGCGTGCCATCGATCATGAAATGAAGCGCCTGGGGGCCGAATATGTCTACCTGGATATCAGCCACAAACCGGCTGACTTCATCACCAGCCGCTTCCCGACTATTTATAAGCGCTGTCTGGAATTCGGTTTCGATATGACCAAGGAACCTCTCCCGGTGGTGCCGGCGACCCACTATACTTGCGGCGGAGTGATGATCGATCTACACGGCCGCACCGATCTGCCGGGGCTGTACGCAATAGGTGAAACCGCCCATACCGGGCTGCATGGAGCCAACCGCATGGCGAGCAATTCTCTGCTGGAATGCCTAGTGTTCGGCCAAGCGGCGGCGGAACACGTCAAGACCAGCCTGACGGATATTCCCCCTCCGCCTGCCATCCCGGAATGGGACGAGAGCCGGGTCACCGATTCCGACGAGGAGGTCGTGGTGGCGCATAACTGGGAGGAACTGCGGCGCTTCATGTGGGATTACGTCGGGATCGTGCGCAGCGACAAACGCCTCCAACGCGCCAAACACCGCATCGATCTCCTGCTCCAGGAAATCGACGACTATTACGGCCACTTCCGCGTCACCAATGATTTGATCGAGCTGCGCAACCTGGCCCTGGTGGCGGACCTCATCATTCGCTCCGCCATGCTGCGCAAGGAAAGCCGCGGTTTGCACTACACCCTTGACTATCCCACCCCGGACGACAGCAAGCCGCCGCAAAATACCATGTTGAGCCCCTAACACGGGCGGTACGAACACGCCGAGCCGATGCCTGCACAGCGCGCAGCCGGCTCCCCCGCAGTCAAGCCTCTCCCTGCAGCTGCCGCAACTTCATCCGCAAGCGGCGATGACTGTCGGAGTCCAGACTATCCCAAGGCAGGACCGCCGAGTACCGATGCTTATCCTCCGCGATAAATCGCAGAACCACCAACATGGGATGGATATAAGCATTGGGCAGCAAATCCACCCTGCGACTCACATGATCGCCGCCGCAGAGCTCCCAGCTGTTTCTCCCGTCCCACACCAGCCGTTTCACCGCAAGCGGTGATGACAAGCGCGCATAGCGCCGCCAGCTGACCAACCAGTGGGCCGATACCGCAACGGCGACGGGCAATTTAATCCACCATGTCACGGGCAACGGCGGCAACACCAGCAAGGCCAGACCATGCACAATCATCAAGACGATTGATAGGCAGCGGGAAGGCCGGCACTCAAGCCGCAGTGGGGCTGCGTAGGCGGACGACCACATTGGCCAGTTGCTGATCGGTGGGGGTCATGCGACCCATGACATATTCAAATAACAGGGAATCGGGATAATTCAACAAGGTTTCGAAGGCGCGCCGCTCCTCGGGCGTCGCCTGCTGATATTGATGGTCCAAAAAGGCTTGCAGCACCAGGTCCAGTTCCAACATCCCGCGCCGGCATTGCCAGTATAGCCGGGCGCGGTGGGTAGCATCATTCTGACCGCCGTTGGTTCGAGCGCCGCCGAATCTCGCCGTCATCCGCCATTTCTCCTCGTCTGGCATTATTTATATCAGATGCTTCAACATCAGCTCCTTTATGCTGCCAATCGCCTTGGTGGGATTCAAGCCCTTGGGACATACATCAACACAATTCATGATGGTATGGCAACGAAACAGCCGATAGGGTCCTTCCAGTTCGGCGAGCCGCTCCGCGGTGGCCTGATCACGGCTGTCCGCCAAGAATCGGTACGACTGCAACAGGGCCGCCGGGCCGCGGAATTTATCCGGATTCCACCAGAATGACGGACAAGAGGTGGAACAACAGGCGCACAGGATACACTCGTAAAGCCCGTCCAGCTTATCGCGCTCCCCTGGACTCTGCCGGTATTCCATTTCCGGTTCGGGATCGTGAACCGTGAGCCACGGCTTTACGGACCGGTACTGGTGATAGAACTGGCTCAGGTCAACTACCAGATCACGGATGACCGGCATGCCCGGCAAGGGACGGATCGTCACCGGTTCCTTCAGACCGGCCAGCGGGGTGATGCAGGACAAGCCGTTACGACCGTTGATATTGAGCCCGTCCGAACCGCACACGCCTTCCCCGCAGGAATGGCGAAAGCTCAAGGTCTCGTCCTGCTGTTTGATCTTGAGCAGCGCGTCCAGCAACATCATGCCCGGCGCCACCTCGGCCAGCTCGAAGTCCTGCATCCTGGGCCCGTCATCGGTTTCAGGATTGTAACGATATATAGAAAAGCGCATGCCTTCTCCACAAAGCTCGAAAGCCGACCACTATTGGCTTAATCAGTACACCCGCACCTTCGGTGGAAACGGCTCTACTGTTAGCGGCTGAACCCGCACCGGTTTGTAGTCCAGACGACCACCTTCCTTGAAATAGAGGCTGTGCCTCATCCAGCGTTCGTCGTCACGTTCCGGATAATCGATCCGGCTGTGGGCGCCACGGCTCTCGGTGCGCGCCAAGGCCGAGGTGATAGTTGCCAGGGCGACATCCATGAGATTCTCCAGCTCCAGAGCCTCGATGCGGGCGGTGTTGAATATCTTGCTGTGGTCCTTGAGCCGCGCCTGCTGTAGGCGGTGCTCCAGTTCCTTGACTTTCGCCAGGCCTTCCCGCAGGACGTCCTCTTTGCGAAATACCCCGCAATAATGCTCCATGGCGCGTTGCAGGCCATCGCGCAGCTCGGCCACCGACTCACCTTCACCCCGCCGCTCCCAGCGCGCCAGGCGTTCCAGGGCATAATCGATCCCCCGGTCGAACATCGGCCGATGATAGCGCTGGCCACGGAGACCCTCGATGATGCGGTTACCCGCCGCGCGGCCGAATACCACAATGTCCAGTAAGGAATTGCCGCCAAGACGGTTGGCACCGTGCACCGATACGCAGGCGCACTCGCCGACGGCGAACAGGCCGGGCACGGCCTCTTCACCGCCGCCACCGAGCGTGACCACCTCACCGTAGCGATTGGTGGGAATGCCCCCCATGGTGTAATGAGCGGTGGGAAATACCGGCACCGGCCGCTTGCTGGGATCGATGTGCAAGAATGTACGGATACTGTCACGGATCCCCGGTAAACGTTTATTGATCACCTCCTCGCCGAGGTGATCTATCTTGAGCAGCACGTAATCGCCGTGCGGCCCGCAGCCGCGGCCCTCGCGGATTTCGGTGGCGATGGCACGACTCACTACGTCACGGCTGGCCAGATCCTTGACGTGGGGCGCGTAGCGTTCCATGAAGCGCTCGCCGTCCTTATTGATCAGGTAACCGCCTTCACCCCTTGCCCCTTCGGATATCAGCATTCCCTTGCCCGCAATCCCGGTGGGATGAAATTGGAAGAACTCCATATCCTCGAGAGGGATCCCGGCGCGCAATGCCATGCCCATGCCGTCACCGGTGTTGATACGGGCGTTGGTATTGGTGCGGAACAGGCGCCCCACTCCACCCGTGGCGAGCAGGGTGGTCTTGGCCTCGATCACAACGGGCTCGCCGGTCTCGATCTCCAGTACCACCGCGCCGAGGATATAGCCCTCTTCGTCCTTAATAAGGTCGACGGCGAAGTATTCATCGAAAAAGTGGGTCTTGGCGCGGATGTTCTGCTGGTAGAGGGAATGCAAAATGGCATGACCGGTTCGGTCCGCCGCCGCGCAGGTCCGCGCCGCCTGATCGCCGCCGAAATTCTGGCTTTGGCCGCCGAAAGGCCGTTGATAGATCTTGCCGCTGTCCAGGCGGGAAAACGGCACCCCGGCATGTTCCAGTTCCACCACCAGCCGTGACGCCGCCCGGCACATGTACTCAATGGCATCCTGATCTCCCAGGTAATCGCTGCCCTTGACGGTATCGTACATGTGCCAATGCCAATTGTCGGGCAGGACATTACCCAGGGCGGCATTGATCCCACCTTGGGCCGCTACGGTATGAGAACGGGTGGGAAACACCTTGGAGACCACCGCAACGGTGGCGTCCGCCTGGGACAACTGCAGGGCGGCCCGCAAGCCCCCGCCGCCCGCGCCGATCACTAGCGTGTCAAACCGCCGCCGTGGAATATCGTGCGCCGCCATTAAATCGCCCTCGCCATCACCAGCAGCAGCCACGCCCCCATGGCGATCAGGCCCGCCGCAATCAGACTCAATACTGTGAGCCGTACCTTGAAGGAATGCAGGTAATCCATGGCGACATCACGCATCCCCACCCAGGCATGGACCAGCAGGAATCCAAACATCAACAGGGTCGAGATACTCATCAACGACGAAGTCATGAAACCTCGCCATGCGGAAAAGCCATGGGGCGTAACGGCGTTCAATCTGAACAGGAAAAACAGGAGATAGGCCGCCATATACACGGCACTGAAGCGTTGCGCCAGCCACGCCTTCAAACCATAGGCGCGCGTCATAACCACAACAGAATCCCGGCAATCATCACCAGCGACACCAGGCTCCCTACCACTATCACCCATGCGCTGCGCCGCGCCTCATCCCGGTCCACACCGATACCCAAATCAATGAGCAGGACCCGCACGCCCGCGTACACATGGTGGGCCAAGGCCCAGAATATAACAATAACCAATAACTTAATCGTGACATGGTCAAGCAGACCTTGCACGCGCTGATAGCCGAGCTGGCTGCCCAAGGATAAATCCAGCAAATAGATCGCAAAGGGGATGCTGAAGAACAGCACGACACCCGCTATCCTATGCGCGATGGAGATTAATGCTGAGATCGGCAGGCGAATGCGTGCAAGATCGAGGAATACCGGTCGATTATTTTTTTGTGGCATACAGTCCGTAGTCTAGACAACTCCTCCAGTTCGTCTAGTATTATGCCCCGTGCGTATGATTGCAATGGAAAAATTTACAGGAGATGCGCGATGATGCTTCCTGAGTGGCGGGCTTTTCTCGAAAACGCCGGGGCGACGATCTTCGACGGACATGTCGCCCACTTCGGTGATCCGTCCACCGAGACCCGCTTGACCGCCAACGGGGAGGTCTTGTCCGACCTGTCGCAGCGCGCGCTCATCGCCGTGCGCGGCGCCGATGCGCAAAAATACCTGCAAGGCCAGCTGACCAACGATATTTACGCCGTCACCGAGGAACGGAGTCAGCTCAGCGCCCATTGCAGTCCCAAGGGGCGTGCCCTCGCCTGTTTCCGCGTCTTTCGCCGGGGCGATGCCATCTATCTGGCCATGCCCGAGACGCTGCTCGAGCCCAGTTTAGCGCGTCTGCGCAAATATGTGCTGCTGAGCAAGGTCACCCTGGAAACGGACACGGACCTGGTGCAAATAGGTTATTCCGGAGCTGGGGGCGATAGCCGTTTGCGCGAAATCATCGCGGCCGTGCCCGAAGAGCCGGATATGGTCACGCATGCCGACGGGATCAGCGCGATCCGCGTCCCCGGACCGCATGCGCGCTTTGAGCTGCTGGGTCCGCTCGCCGCCATCAAGGCCCTTTGGACTGAACTCGGCGCATACGCTACCCCGGTGGGTACTGGGCCATGGTCCTTGCTGGACATCCTTGCCGGCGTCCCCACCCTTGCTCCGGAGACCGCGGATAGCTTCGTACCCCAGATGATCAACCTGGATCTACTGAACGGCATCAGCTTCAAGAAGGGTTGCTACACCGGCCAGGAAATCGTAGCGCGCACCCACTACCTGGGCAAACTCAAACGCCGCATGTACCGGCTGCACTGTCCCGGCACGGAACCGCCGCCCCCCTCGACCGCCATCTACAACGCCGCCCTGCGCAGCGACGAAAGCGTCGGCAGCGTGATCGCGGCGCAGACAGCCCCGGAGGGCGGGATTGCCCTGCTTGCAGTGCTACAAAGCGAGGCGACGCACCGTGGGGAATTGCGGCTGGCCCGCATCGACGGCCCATCCTGCACCCTGCAGGCCCTTCCCTATGATCCGGACGCGGCCGCCGGTTGAAGAATCTTCGATTTGCGCAACAGCTTCGGCGTCCCGATTCTTCACCGTGGTCCACGCGTGTGCATCCTCGCGCCGCTCGCACACGAAGTATTACGCGGCCGAATTCACTACGATTATGAAACGGCATCCGCCGCCGGTGCGAAGAACAAGCCCGCCGACAAAACGCCTCCATACAAAGGAATAGCGGCCCAATCTGCCGACGGCGTCACTTGTGCCGCATGTGGGGAAACAGCAAGACGTCGCGGATCGAGGGAGAATCGGTAAACAGCATCACCAGCCGATCGATGCCGATCCCCTCGCCCGCGGTGGGCGGCAAGCCGTGTTCCAGGGCGACGATATAGTCCTCGTCAAAGTGCATGGCCTCCTCGTCGCCCGCTTCCTTTTCCTCGAGCTGCTTGCGGAAACGCTCGGCCTGATCTTCGGCGTCATTCAATTCCGAAAAGCCGTTGGCGATCTCGCGGCCGCCGACGAAGAATTCAAAGCGATCGGTGACGAACGGGTCGGCATCGTTGCGCCGCGCCAAGGGCGACACCTCGGTGGGATAGGCGGTTATAAAAGTCGGATCCTTAAGCCGGTGCTCCACGGTCTTCTCGAAGATCTCGATCTGGATCTTTCCCAAACCGTAGCCGTCCTTGAGCGGAATGGCCAGCTTCTCCGCCGTGCGCCGCGCCCTCTCCAGATCGTCGATATCCGGCGCCGTCAAGCCCGGATTAAAGTGCAATATGGATTCTTTGACCGTCATGCGACGGAAGGGCTGGCCGAAATCATAGCTCTCACCTTGATAGCTCACCGTGGTCGTGCCCAATATCCGCTGGGCCATACCGCGCAGCAAATTTTCGGTGAGATCCATGAGGTCGCAATAGTCCGCATAGGCCTCATAGAATTCCAACATGGTGAATTCCGGGTTGTGCCGGGTCGACAGGCCTTCATTGCGGAAATTGCGGTTGATCTCATAGACCCGTTCGAATCCGCCCACTACCAGCCGCTTCAAATACAGTTCGGGTGCGATGCGTAGAAACAGGTCCATGTCCAGGGCATTGTGGTAGGTGGTAAACGGCCGCGCCGTGGCGCCGCCGGGGATGACCTGCATCATGGGCGTCTCGACTTCCAGAAATCCGCGGGTGTTGAGAAAATCGCGGATAAAATGGATGATGGCGGTGCGCATGCGAAAGATATCGCGGCTCACGTCGTTCATGATCAGGTCGAGATAGCGTTGACGATAGCGCGTCTCCTGGTCGGCGAGCCCGTGGAATTTCTCCGGGAGCGGCCGCAGCGATTTGGTCAATAAACGCAGCTTGTCCACCTTGACCGACAATTCACCGGTCTTGGTCCTGAACAACACCCCCTCGCCCCCCAGGATATCGCCTATATCCCACGTCTTGAACGACTCGTAAACGCCCCGCGGCAGGGCATCGCGCTGCACGAACAACTGGATGCGTCCCGACATATCCAGCAATTGGGCGAAACTGGCCTTGCCCATCACACGCTTGGCCATCATTCGTCCCGCGACGCTCACCCGACGCGGATTCGCCTCCAGATACGCGTTGTCCTTATCGCCGTATTCGGCGTGCAGTTCGCCCGCCATCACATTGCGGCGAAAATCGATGGGAAATGCGATGCCCTGTTCGCGCAGCGCCGCCAATTTGGCGCGACGCTGGGCGATCAAGGCGTGCTCATCCTGCTCCGCTTCGGTCTTGCTACGATCAACGCTGTCCGTCATTGCCTGTTACAATCCGCTCTTCAAGCTTGCTTCAATAAATCCGTCCAGATCGCCGTCCAGCGCCGCCTGGGTATTACCCACCTCGACGCCGGTACGCAGGTCTTTGATGCGGGACTGATCCAACACATAGGAGCGAATCTGACTGCCCCAGCCGATGTCCGACTTGCTGTCTTCCAGCGCCTGCTCGGCGACGCGGCGCTTCTGCATCTCCATTTCATACAGCTTGGCCTTGAGCTGTTTCATGGCAGTGGCGCGATTCTTATGTTGCGAGCGATCGCTTTGACACGATACCACGATACCGCTGGGAACGTGAGTAATGCGGATGGCCGACTCGGTGCGGTTGACGTGCTGTCCGCCGGCGCCGCTGGCGCGATAGGTGTCCACCTTCAAATCCACGGGGTTGATTTCGATATCGATGTCATCGTCCACTTCCGGTGATATGAACACCGAGGCGAACGAGGTGTGCCGACGGTTGCCGGAGTCGAACGGCGATTTACGGACCAGGCGATGCACCCCGGTCTCGGTACGCAACCAGCCGTAGGCGTAATCCCCCTCGAATTTCACCGTTGCGCTCTTGATCCCCGCCACTTCACCGTCGGAGATCTCGATGATTTCCGTGTTGAAGCCGTGCCGCTCGCCCCAACGCAGGTACATCCGCAGTAGCATGTTGGCCCAATCCTGGGCCTCGGTGCCGCCGGAGCCGGCCTGGATGTCCATGAAGGCGTTGTTGGGATCCATCTCGCCGGAAAACATGCGGCGAAATTCCAGGGCTTCAAGGTGCCCTTCCAATCTGTCCAGGTCGGCAACCACCCCCTCCACCGTCGCCTCGTCCCCCTCCTCCTCGGCCAATTCCAGCAATCCGCCGGCGTCCTCCAAACCCGTGTCCAGTGAGCGGATGGTATTCACCACCTGTTCAAGCCTGGCCCGCTCCCTGCCCAAATCCTGGGCGCGCTCCGGTTTATTCCAGATATCAGGTTCTTCCAGTTCCCGCTCGACCTCCACCAACCGCTCACGCTTGGTGTCGTAGTCAAAGATACCCCCTCAGGGAGGCGGCCCGCTCCCTCATGTCGTCGATGCGTCTATATATGATATTGATTTCCATAATGAAAATGTAGTTGCCCCATCAAAAATAGTTGGTGATTTTAGCACAACCGCCCAAGTCAGGCCTAACGTTTTCAAGGTGTTAATGCGTCAGCATACTACCGCGTGGCTTGCTTACCGGATACTTAATGACGCAGCGCTCTTACCTAAAGAAACAAAATGAAGGCTTGCCTTAATCCATTTTTGGGATAGAATTCCCAAATACGGTTCTTGGCAAACCTGACAATTCGCAACCGTCGCTTCACGGTTCTTAATTGGTGGCATTAAGGTAAGGAGCATCATCATGATGACGCAACAGCAGATCGCGATCGCGGGGACCGCCCTTGCAATCACGCTGACCCTCATGGCTTGTGGCAGCGGTAGCGACGGTACCAGCGGATCCCTGTCTTCCAGCTCGACGACAACGACCAGTCAAGGCGTCATTACCGGCTTTGGCAGCGTCTTCGTTAACGGCGTCGAATATTACATCGGCAACAACACCGCAATCAGTGTCAACGGACGTGATAGGTCGGAATCCGACCTGCAACTGGGCATGTTGGTCACTGTGAAAGGCACCGTAAACCCGGACGGCAAGATCGGCATGGCGAACGAGATCACCTACGCCAACCAGGTGAATGGCGTGGTAACCGCGAACACCGTAAGCAGCGACGGCACCGGCACCTTGACGGTCATGGGCCAAACCGTCACCGTCACCGCCGATACGGTGTTCGACAGTAACGTCGCCGGCATCACCTCGCCGGACCTCATACAAGTCGGCAACATCGTCGAGATCAGCGGCTATGCCTCGAATACCGGTGACATCACGGCAACCCGCATCGAGGTGAAGGCCAGTTCCCAGACGGCTGTAGCGATGATAGAGGTGAAAGGCGTCATCTCGAATCTCGACACGACCACTTCCACGTTCACCATCGGCGGTCTGACGGTCGATTACAGCGGACTCAGCGCCGCCAACCTGCCCAGCGTCGCCCTCGCGGACGGCCTCTATGTCGAAGTAAAAAGCACGACGACCTTCGATGGGACTGGCCCGTTAGTCGCGAGCGCGATCTATCTGGAAGACGATGGTTTCAAAGGTCATGATGGCCACGAAGGCGAAGGTCTCGAAGTATGGGGCCTAGTCACCGCGGATTATGCCAATGGCCAGTTTGAGGTGAACGGACGCACCGTTCAGGTCGATGCAAACACTCTGCTCGTCAACGGCACCACCGACCAGTTGCTGACCGGCAACCAGATCAAGGTCCGCACTCACTATGACGCCAATGGCAATCTGGTGGCGGATAGGATCGAATTCAAATTTACTACCGCATATGAATTCCAGGGAACCCTGCAAGCGGTCGACACCACAGCCGGCACGGTCACGGTGCTCGGTAAGACCATCTACGTCAACTCCAGTACTCTCATGATGGACAAGAGCAGTGACGCCATGCGTTACTTCAGTCTCACCGACCTGGATCCCAATAACTCCGATTATCTCGAAGTCCATGCCTATAAGGACGCCGCCACCGGCAACTTAATCGCCACCAAGCTGGAACGGGAAAGCTACTCGTCCCAGTCTAAGCTCATCGGGCCGGTGCAAGCCGTTAACAGCCTCGTCGTAGCCGACGTCCCCGTCGACACCTCCACCGCGGGCATCATTCCCACCCTGAATGTGGGCCAGACCGTGATGATCATCGGCAGCTATAGCAACGATACCTTGACGGCCACGAAGCTTTCAGTGGTTCAGCCCCTGGCGTCGGAGCATGGCTTTGAAACCTATCATGACAATCATTTCGACGAACATATGAGTTAATATCCAGCTACGCAACGTAAGGCATGCTATAGAAGCGGTGATCTTGACAACCAGTTATCAATTGTATGGCAACGGCACTCAATAAAGCCCTCTCAGCGGCGATCCTCAGGCTTCTCCGCCCTCTGGTACGCATATTGTTGCGCAATGGCGTTTCCTATAATGGCTTTGCTGATCTGGCGAAATGGATGTTCGTGGACGTCGCCGCCAAGGAATTCGGCGTCCCCGGACGTAAACAATCCGACTCGCGAATTTCTGTAGTTACCGGACTGACGCGCAAGGAAGTGGCGCGGGTCAAAGGCATTGAGACCCCGGACGACAGCGCTGCCGAACAGCAGTACAATCGAGCCGCCCGGGTCATCGCCGGGTGGTTGCGCGACCGACGCTTCTGTGCGCAGGACGGATCCCCCACGCTTCTCCCCTTTGATGGCGAAAACAGTTTCAGCGAATTGGTCAAATCCTACAGCGGCGACATGACTGCACGCTCCATTCTCGATGAACTAATACGCGTCGGCGCGGTCGAACGCACTCAAGAGGGTATGATACATCTGCTTGTCTCAGCCTATGTACCAGTGGGCAGTGATGCCGGAAAGCTCCATATTCTCGGCACCGATATAGCTTTGCTCATTGGAACCATTGACCACAACATGCACGAGTCGCAACAACAACCCCGTTTTCAGCGCAAGGTTGCCTACGACAACCTGCCCGAAGAGGCTCTGCCCAAACTGCGGGAGTTGGCCAATGCTCATGGTCAGGCACTGCTGCAGGAAATCGATCGTTATCTATCTCAGCAGGACCGCGACATCAATCCGGGCGTTGAGGGAACCGGACGCAAGCACGCGGGCCTAGGCATCTACCTATTCGAGGAAGATGTGCCCGAGGAGAATTGACATGGCAAGCCAGCGAGTCAGATATTTCAGCTTGATGACCGTATTTCTACTCGGTCTCGTGGCTTGCGGCGGCGGCACGCAGGTAGCCGGTGGCGGTATCGGTGGCACCGGCATCAGTCAGGGCCCTATCACTGGCTTCGGCAGCATTTTCGTCAACGGTGTCGAATTCAATACCGACAACGCTACCATCATCAAGGACGGCACAGCCATCGGCCCTGTTTCTACGAGCGAGCTGAAAAATTATTTGAAGGTCGGCATGGTGGTCACCGTTGACGGTAGCATCGCCAACAGCATCAGCGGCACGGCCGCCAGCGTGACCTATGCCAAGGAATTGGAGGGACCCATCTCCGCCATCACGCTTCCCAACACTCTCTCCGTACTCGGACAAACGGTGATCGTGGACAATTTGACCAAGATTGAGGTTGCGGGCTTAGCCACGCCGTCGATTTCCGATCTCGCGGTCGGCGACGTCGTCGAGGTAAGCGGTTATTCTACCGCCGCCGGTATTCGCGCCACCTATATCGACGCCAAACCAAGTGGTACAACGAAGGAATACGAATTAAACGGCATGATTGGCGCAATCAACGCAAGCAATCCCACCCTGCTCACCATCGGAACCCAAACGGTGGATATCAACGGAGCCAGTTTTAACTTTACGCCGAAGGTCGGTGACTACGTCGAGGTCAAGGGCACAATCAGCGCGGGAGGCATTTTGGCGGCCACTTCGCTCGAACTCAAATCCCGTGCTTTAAACCTGGCGAATGCAGACAAAGCGGAAGTAGAAGGCTACGTCACGGCTACGACCTCCGCCACTGAGTTCGTACTAAACGCCCAAGTAGTACAGATCACCGCCCAAACCACGTTCAGCGGTGGCATCGCCTCCGATATTGTACCGGGAGTGATAGTTGAAGTTGAAGGATCCTTAGTCGACGGCACGCTCATCGCTACAAAGATATCCTTCGAGGATGATCTCGAATTGGAAGGAAATGTTGCAGCTATCAACACCTCCACAAACACCTTAACCTTAGCTTCCTACCCCGCCATCAGTATCAGCTTCAGCGCCATTTTGACGGATCTTGAAGGCGTACCCAACTTCACTGCAATTAACCCCGGTGACCATATAAAGGTACGGGGGCGTCCGCTGGACGCCTCCAACTGCAGTAGCGGGACATGTGTGTTGGCCACCCAGCTTACTCTGGAAAGCGCCGTCGCGGGAAGCACCGGCGGATCGAGCGGATCAACATCAACTGGCTCAAGCGGCTCAGGAAGCTCCACTGACAGTTCCGGTGGCTCGACCACATCGACAACGGACACCACCACCGTCGAGCTTCAAGGCCCCATTGATAACATCGTACCTGGCCAAAGCTTCACCGTTCTCGGCGTTACGGTAGACGCTACTTCCCTGACCAGCTTTAGTGGCGATGGCATTACCGACAGCTCCACATTTTTTGACACGGTCAAAAGCGGCGATCTGGTCGATGTCACGGGGACACAAGTGGGCACGATTGTTACTTGGCAAGCGGTAGAACTAGACAACTGAAAATGGAAAGTCTCCACCACCGCTAGAATTGCCTTTCGGCCTGCCGAATCCACCTTAAGCTTTTCTGGTGGGACCGAAAGCGTTTCTCTTGAGCGAGCTTCGCTGCTCTATACTCAGCCCTCATTGGCTACGGCGCATTGCGACACCATTGCAGGGCCACCCATACGAGCCCAACGCCCCCGCCCAAACGCAGAAAATCATCACGGCCGGGTTGTAGCTAGTCTCCGTAACTGTTCCTTTCCCACCAGCCATGCTGCGCTTGGCGCGTCGTCCCGGCGCAATCTCCTATGCAGTTCAAGCCAGGTGAGCCGCCTAGGATGGGTATTCTGTGATACCCAACTGATTAGAATAATCACCATTCCCCAAACGATCCTAACAGCGTGGATCGGCCTCTTCTCTCACCCACGGGCTGAATTACTCTGGAAATGTGACCCCACCCTCAGTTCCAGTATCTACTGCTTGCACGCCATCATTTTTGGGAATATTTTCCCAAATGCAGAGCGCAACTTTTTGACGCCGCCTACCCGGTGGGCCCTGACAGAATTTTAATTATTAACAATAGAGGATTAATGTCATGAAAAAACAATACATTGCACAATCCGCGATGGCGGCTGCCGTCTCCCTAGCTTTAGCTGCCTGTGGTGGCGGTAGCGCCGGTGGCCTAGCTTCATCCACAACAACCCAGGGCGTCATTACCGGGTTCGGCAGCGTCTTTGTCAATGGAGTGGAATACAACACCGACTCCAGCACGGCCATCAATATGGAAGGCGTCGATAGCCCCGAATCCGCCCTCGAGGTCGGGATGCTTGTGACCTTGCAAGGTAGCGTCAATGCAGACGGCAAGACCGGGACGGCCAAGGCGATCAAATACTCCAACCAAATGGAGGGGGTGGTCAATGCAAACAGTATCGCCGCCGATGGTACCGGCACCCTCACCGTGATGGGCGAAACCGTAAATGTCACCGCCGATACGATCTTCGAGAGTAAGGTCGCGGGGGTCACCGCTCTCAATCTCATCCAGGTAGGCAACATCGTGGAGGTCAGCGGCTACGCCTCAAGCACCGGGATAGTGATTGCTACGCGTATCGAAGTCAAGGCAGCGTCACAGGCACCAGGCTCCGTCATTGAGCTCAAGGGCATAATCTCCGGCCTCGATGCTACTAACAAGACCTTCATGTTCGGCAGTGTCACTGTAGATTACAGTGGGGTCACCCCAGCGGACATGCCCAGCGTCGGCTTGGCGAATGGACAATATGTCGAGGTCAAAAGCACCACCGCATACAACGGTACTGGCAACCTAGTCGCCGCCATCATCGAACTCAGTGATGATGGTGTGAAGGGGCATGACGGCAAGGAAGGCGAAGATCTTGAAGTCAAGGGCTTGGTCACGTCAAATTTCGCCAATGGTCAGTTCGAGTTGAACGGACGTGTTGTAACGGTTGATTCCAGCACCGAGTATGACAACGGTAGCACCGCACAATTGCTGACCGGTGCAAAAGTCCAGATGGAGTCCCATTTTGACGCCAGCGGCAATCTGATCGCGGATCAAGTCGAATTCGAACAGACCTCTGAACTTGAATTCGCAGGGACCTTAGAGGCGGTCGATACAACAGCCGACACCGTCACGATCATGGGGCAGCAATTCTATGTGGACAACAACACCATCATGCTCGATGACCTCAATGCAGTCCGCTTCTTTAAACTGGCCGATTTGTCTGTTGCCAATAGCGATCATCTGGAGATAAATGCCTATACAGATGCAGCTACGGGGCATCTCGTCGCCACAAGACTTGAACGCACGCAATTCGCTACAGAGGCAACGCTGACAGGGGTAGTGGATACCACTAATACGTTGACAGTATCGGGTGTTCCCGTTGACACGTCTACGACGACCGGAGTTATTCCAACTCTGACCACCGGCAGCAAGGTGGAAATCACCGGCACCTATATCAACGGCGTACTGTATGCCAGCCAAATAAACCTGGCGATCTGATGAGGCTACGCAAGCTTGATTGGTGTAACCGGACCGCGGCAATTGTCCGCCTGCTTCGCCCGCTGATCCGCATCTTGCTGCGTAACGGCATCTCCTATAACGCTTTTGCGGATTTGGCGAAATGGGTATACGTAGATGTGGCGAGCAAAGAATTCACCGTGCCGGGGCGCAAGCAATCCGTTTCACGTATTTCGGTGATTACCGGCTTGACGCGCAAGGAAGTTGCGCGCGTTAAAAGCATCACCGTCCCTAGCGATACCGATGAAGCTGCGCAATACAACCGTGCGTCACGTGTAATTGGTGGGTGGCTACGCGATCGCCGCTTTTCCCCGCAAGATGGACTTGCCGCGCCACTCCCATTCGATGGCGTCGGAGGCTTTAACGAGCTCGTCAGAACCTACAGTGGCGACATGACGGCGCGAGCCATGCTTGATGAGCTACTTCGGGCCGGCGCCGTTTCTCGGGATCAGAACGGTGCCATTCATCTCCTAGCCTCCGGTTACATACCTAAGGACAGTGATCCCGCCAAGCTCAATATCCTTGGCAGCGACGTGGCGCTGTTGATCGGTACTATAGACCATAACTTGCAGATCTCCGAGGAACCGCCTCGCTTTCAACGCAAAGTCGCCTATGACAACCTTCCCGTGGAGGCGCTCCCCAAACTCAGAAAATTCACCCAAGAGCGCGCCCAAGCTGTACTCGAAGAAGTCAACCGCTATCTATCCCAACAAGATCGCGACATCAATCCATCCATGCAGGGTTCCGCCCGAAAGAACGCCGGCATCGGCATTTATTATTTTGAAGAGGATGTGCCTGAGGAGAACGAAAATGGCAATTCATAGATTCATTCACACTACATTAATCTCACTCCTGGTGGCCGGCATGGTCGCTTGCGGCGGCACCCAATTGGCCGGTGGCGGCATCGGCGGAACCGGCATCAGCCAAGGCCCCATTACCGGGTTCGGTAGCATCTTCGTTAATGGCGTCGAATTCAACACTAACAACGCCACCATAATCAAAGACGGCCTTCCGGTTACGCAAAAAGATCTGAAGGTCGGCATGATAGTCACTGTTAGCGGTAACATCGCCACCAGCACCAGTGGCACAGCGGCCACCGTAACCTACGCCAAAGAACTACAAGGACCGATTACCGCCATCACTCTCCCCAACACCCTCACCGTACTAGGTCAAGAAGTAAATGTTGATAACTTTACCAAGATTGAGGTAACGGGTGTATCGTCCGCGGGAATCGCCAATCTTAATCTGCAGGACACGGTAGAGGTCAGCGGATTTCCCGCAGTGAATGGCGCTATTCGCGCCACTTACATCGAGGTTAAACCACCCAGCGCCGACGTCGAACTCACAGGATTTGTCAGCGCAAGTGCAAACAAGGTCGTTACCATCGGTACTCAGGCGGTGGATATCAGCGCTATCAACCCATTAGTCACGCCTGTGCTCGGCGAGTACGTGGAAGTGAAGGGTGTCCTGAGTGGGACGATTTTGCAGGCAAGCTCTTTTGACGCGAAGTCTCGCTCACTGGAATCCACCAACGCCGACAAGGCGGAACTGCAAGGTCTTGTCAACAGCGTGAACTCCTCGACCGAGTTTCTGATAAACGGCCAGGCGGTACAAACGAGCTCACAAACGAATTTCAATGGCGGCACTGCCGACGATATTAACGTCGGACAGTGGCTTGAAGTTGAAGGTAGCCTGGCAAACGGCGTACTCATCGCCGCCACGGTAACTTTCGAAGATGATATAAGCCTGGAAGGTAATGTAGCCGCCTTAAACGGCAATAGCATAAGCCTAGACGGTTATCCCGGCATCAGCATAGAAGTGAATGACGTATTGACCGATGGCAGTACCAATCCGCATGGCATTGGAGACCATGTAAAGATTCGGGGCCGCAAACTCAGCTCGAGCTGTGGCACAGCGGTATGTCTGCTCGCAACGGAACTCGAGTCAACGACGATAAGCGGTGCAACACCGATGGAACTGCAAGGGCCGCTCGAGGCATTTGATCCCGCGGCTGGAACCATTACCGTCCTTGGAATCACGATAGATACATCGCCTATTCAAAGCTTCAGCGGTACCGGCATTACGGACGCTACGAGCTTCTTTAATACCGTCAAAATCGGCGACCTGATCGATACCACTGGTAGCCAAGTGGGCGGCGCAATTACCTGGCAAGCGATAGAATTGAATGACTAAAGCGACTCAATTCACGCCATTGCGCGGCGTACCCTGTAGATACGCCTGAATATTCGCCGCGACCTCGTTCACCAGGCGCTGGCGCGATTCACGACTTGCCCAGGCGACATGCGGGGTAAGGATAAGATTCGGGACGTCGGCACTCAGCAACGGATTGTCGAGTGGCGGCTCCCGGGTAAGCACGTCGACGCCCGCGCCGCCCAAGTGGTGTGACCGCAACGCCTCCAACAGGGCCGACTCGTCGACGATGCCGCCGCGGGCGGTGTTGATCAGCACCGCGCCTCGCTTCATCGCCTGTAATTCCTTGGCACCGATCAAGCCGCGCGTCTCGTCCGTCAGCGGACAATGCAGGGTCAGTGCATCGACCGCCGGCAATAATTCCGCCAGTGCCACCCGCCCCGGCTGCGCCGCCCTGGCGGGACGTTCCGCGATCATCACCCTCATGCCGAAGGCCTCGGCGACTCTCGCGACCGCCCGGCCCAATTCGCCGTAGCCGACGATGCCCAGAATCCTGCCGTTCAATTCATGGATAGGAAAATCAAGAAAGGAAAAATGCACGCTCTTTTGCCAGCGCCCGGCCTGGACGGCTCGATGATAATCCGACACATGGCGCATCAAGCCCAATAACAGCGCGAAGACGTGCTCCACCACGGACGGTGTTGCGTAACCGCGCACATTACAAACAGTGATACCCCGTCGCCTTGCCGCTTCCACATCGACATTGTTGGTGCCGGTGGCGGCGACACATATTAATTTGAGATGTTCGGCCGCGGCTAAGGACTTCTCATCCAGTATCACCTTATTGGTGATGAGGATGTCGGCCGTGGCGATGCGCCCGATTACGGCCGCCGGCGATGTGCTATCGAAATACTCCCACTCGATCCCCTCGCACTCCAACGCCCCCATATTCAAGGCGGATTGCCCCAAAGTACCGGCATCGAGAAATACTCCACGCATAGTAGCCCCCTACAATGCTCCAAGAAGCGGCGCCCTTACCCCGGCAACAACATCACCGTTGTCTCCGCCGTCTTTTTGCTGATATCGAACTGCAGCTCGCAATACTCGGAGTATTCGCTGGCGGGGGTCGGATCATCGGTACAACTGCAGCCCGGGATCAGCCCCGCATAGAAGATCCCGGTCTTGGCCCGAATGAAACCGGGCCCTTCGGCAACACTGATGATCATCACTTGAAAACCACCCTCGGCGGCATAGCTGCTTTGTGACAAACCCTGCTGCAATGGAAGTGTCAGCACATCTAGGCTCTCAAGCTCTTCCTTGAGAACGTCTGTGAAACGGGGAGTCGTCCATGCGCTTAACGATTTGACCAGTCTTAACATCGTGGAATCCGGGATTGGGAACCATGATGACAATATACCCCATCCCGGCGGATATGAACCCCAGCCCGGCGTCGCTGCGCCGTTCAGGCCGAGCGCAGGAAATGCACGCTGAACAGCGCCTCCGAGTCGGTCCATACCCGCAGCGGCCGATAACCGGCACGACGGGCAAGCGCTTGAAACTCCTCGATGCTGTATTTGTAGGAGTTTTCGGTATGAATCGTCTCGCCTTCATCCAGGCTGAACTCGTGGCCGCCGACAACCACGCTCTGGGCTCGGCGGCTGATCAGATGCATCTCGACCCGCCCTTGCTGGCGATTGTAAAAGGCCTGGTGCCGAAAACCGTTGAGATCGATATGGGCGTCCAGATCGCGCTGCAGCCGGCCGAGAATATTGAGGTTGAAGGCGGCAGTGACACCGGCCGCGTCGTCGTACGCGGCTTCGATGCGCTTCACTTCCTTCTTGAGATCGATGCTGAGCAGCAGGGAGCCGCCCTCCCCCAGCAGATTGCGGAGATTGGCCAAAAAGGCCACCGCCGCATCGGGTTCAAAGTTGCCCAGTGTCGAGCCGGGAAAGAACGCCACCCGCTTGGCGCCTTCGGGGAAAAAGTCCAGATTCAACGGTTGGCAGTAATCGGCGCAGACGGGATGGACTTCCAGCCAGTCATAATCCGCGGCGAGGGCCTCGGCGGAGCTGCGCAGCTGCTGGCGCGAGATATCGATGGGCACGTACATGGCGGGACGCAGGTGTTCGAGCAGCAGCCGTACTTTCACCCCCGCGCCGCTGCCCAGTTCCACCAAACAGGCGTCCTCTTCCACCAGCGCGGCCATTTCTCCGGCGTGGCGTTCCAGGATGGCGATCTCCGTGCGGGTGAGATAATACTCCGGCAACTCGCAGATGCGTTCGAACAGTTGCGCGCCGCGATGATCGTAGAACAGTTTGGGCGGTAATGCCTTCGGGGTCGCGGCCAGGCCTGCGAGCACCTCGCTCATCAAGCTTGCAGAACTCGGATGATAATCGTGGAAATAGACGCCGGCCATTATCTCGGATCGTCCGCCAGGCGGATGCCGCTGAATTGCCAGCGATCGGCGGGGTAAAAGAAATTGCGGTAGCTGGCGCGGATGTGACCCGCCGGGGTGGCACAGGAGCCGCCGCGCAACACGATCTGATTACACATGAATTTCCCGTTATATTCGCCGAGCGTGCCGGCCAGGGGACGAAAACCCGGATAGGCGACATAGGGGCTTTGCGTCCATTCCCATACATCGCCGTAGAGCTGCCGCATCCCCGCGCCCTGCGCGGCCATGGGATGATAACGGTCCGTGCCTTGAAGATTGCCGGTCACCGTCGCTTGCCGCGCCGCCACTTCCCACTCCGCTTCGGTGGGCAGACGCCTGCCGGCCCAGCGGGCGTAGGCATCCGCCTCATAATAACTCACGTGGCAGACCGGTTCATGCTCATCCACCGCGCGCATTCCGGCAAGGGTCATGTGCCGCCAGCCCCCGTCGCCGTATTCCCAATAAAGGGGGGCCTCCCAGCTGCGTTCCCTGACCGTGCGCCAGCCTTCCGACAACCAGTATTCCGGGCGTCGATAGCCATCATCCGCCATGAACTCCAGATATTCGCCGTTGGTGATCGGACGTGAAGCCAGACGAAAGTCCTCAAGATAGACGCGATGGCGCGGGGTTTCATTGTCGTAACAAAACGCCTCCCCCGCGTGACCGATCTCATAAAGGCCGCCCGCGAATTCGTGCCATGCTGGCGCCGGGGGCGGCGCCGACACCCCGCGCCCCGTGTCCTGATATACCGGACACAGAGGCTGGGAGGCAAAGATATGCTTGATATCGGTGAGGAGCAATTCCTGATGCTGCTGCTCATGGTGGATACCGAGCGTAGCGCGGAAAGCCACATCCGGCCATTGTTGGTCCGGCATGCAGTCGATCAGCCGCACCATCCACTCATCGACATGATGTCGATAGCGATAAACCTCCTCCAGCGCCGGACGCGACAGAAAGCCGCGTCGGGACCGCGGATGCATGGGGCCCGCGCCTTCATAGTACGAGTTGAACAATACGGCGAATTGGGGATGGAACTCGCGATAATCGGACAGGAACGGCTTCAGCAGAAAGGTCTCGAACAACCAACTGACATGAGCGAGGTGCCACTTGGGCGGACTGACGTCGGGCATGGTCTGCATGCAGCAGTCCTCCGCCGACAACGGCGCGCATAATTTCTCGCTCATGCCGCGTACGGACCGATAGTGCGACAACAGGGCTTGTCGCTCCGGCATAGCCGTTTCATTTCTCAGAGCCCTATCCGTCGGCGACGCCATCCCTCGACTCCTTGCTGATTTCGTATAGACCGCAGCAGCAGCTTCTCATTCATTCTGGACCGAGGTTACCATGCCCAGAGTCTTATTCAAAGGCGCAGCGCTCTCAAAGAGCGAACTTTGCCATATTGTGAAAGGTAATTATTATTTCTGCCGGACACTGTCAAGCAGCGTTTTCTTCTCACCAGTGATACGCGTGCCGCATGCGGCTTAAGCGTCGTCGTCACCTTAACCGATTGTTCATGACGGCCTCCATACGGAATCCCATTAGGTGGCCGCTTCATCGTTACTCACGCAATACCGCTTTTCTGCAATTCCAGGAGAATGATCAACCAAAAGTTGAATGCATCTGACTTATTGGTGATCATACCTCTCTGCCCACGTGATCAGCTCGGTTGTGCACATACACGGTGACACTGCTTACTTGACCGGAAGCTTTGCTCCAGATGTTAACGCGATGATATCCCAGCAAGGGGTTGCAGGACAGGACGACCACCAAAGCGTGGCATAAGGGGATTGCGTGAAGGCGAAGGCTTCGCCGGATTCATGTACGGCGAAATTGTGTTCGTGGCCAAGCAAGGCCAGTCGTCCGTCAAGTTGCGCCACTACCAGGCAAAAGGATGTCACAAAAGTCTACATCCGTCACGCCGTCTCCAGGTATTCCACCAGCAACTGGGCGCTGTGTTGACCGCGGTACTCGTTCACGTCCAGTTTATATGCCATGCGCGCCCGAGCGGCCGGGTGCGGACAGGCGCGCTCAGCGGCATTGAAGGCGATGGCGTCGATCAGTCTGTCATAGCCGGGCACCTTCACCACCATCTTGAGATGGCGCTCGCCGACGATCCGTTGATTGACGATCTCGAACAGGCCGTCGAACAGCGGTTCGGGAAAAGTCTGTCCCCACGGCCCCGCGGCGCGCAACAGCTCCGCCAGAGCCAGGTTCAATTCCTCGGGGACCAGTTCACCGTCGCTCATGATCACGCCGCGCAAATCCTCCCCCGCCAGGTGGCGGCGCACCTCCTCGTCGAAGGCGGCGCTGAAGGCCGCGAAGTTTCGTCGCGCCAGGTTCAGGCCCGCCGCCATGGCATGCCCGCCGAACTTGCTGAGCAGACCGGGATGGCGTGCTGCCACCGCGTCCAGTACGTCGCGGATATGCACGCCGGGGACCGAGCGCGCCGAACCCTTGATGTCGTCGTCCCCGGCGGGCGCAAAGGCGATCACCGGGCGGTGGAGGCGCTCCTTGATGCGCGAGGCCAGAATCCCGATCACGCCTTGATGCCATTGCTCCTGAAACAGGCACACGCCCACCGGCAGTCCGGGATCGTCTTCACCGAGCGCCAGGGCCTCGAGCGCCCTCAGGGCGTCATCCTGCATCTGCGCTTCGATGGCGCGCCGTTCCTGATTGAGTTGATCGAGCCGCGCCGCCATCATCCGCGCCCGGGTCATGTCGTCGGCGAGCAGGCATTCGATACCCAGCGTCATATCCTCCAGACGGCCCGCCGCATTCAGCCGCGGCGCCACCGCGAATCCCAGGTCGGCGGCGACCAGCTGCCGCGCGTTGCGGCCGGCCACCGCAAGCAGGGCCTCGATCCCGGTGCATGCGCGACCGGCGCGAATGCGCGCCAGGCCCTGACTCACCAGGATGCGATTGTTGTAATCCAGCGGCACCACGTCCGCCACCGTGCCCAGCGCCACCAGATCCAGCAACTGTGCGAGATTGGGTTCGGCGATCCCGTTGCGGGAAAACCATTGTTCCCGGCGCAGGCGGGCGCGCAGGCCCATCAACACATAGAAGATCACCCCGACGCCCGCCAGATTCTTGCTCGGAAAGTCATCGCCCGGTTGATTGGGATTGACGATGGCGTCGGCCGGCGGCAACACCTCCCCCGGCAGGTGATGATCGGTGACGAGAACCTGCATGCCGCGCTGTTGCGCCGCGGCCACACCTTCGATACTGGAGATGCCGTTGTCCACGGTAATCAATAGTTCGGGTTGCCGCTGCGCCGCCACGGCGACGATCTCCGGCGTTAATCCGTAGCCGAAGGTGAAACGGTTGGGCACCACGTAACAGACGTCCCGTGCTCCGAGCAGCCGCAGGCCGCGCACCGCCACGGCGCAACTGGTCGCGCCGTCGGCATCGAAATCGGCGACGATGAGGATGCGCTTCTGCTGCTGCAGCGCGGCGGCGAGCAACTCGCAGGCGGCGTCGATCCCCTTCAAAGCGGCATAGGGATGCAAGCCCTCCAGGGAATAACGCAGCTCCCGGGCGTCATGCAATGCACGGGACAGATAGACCCGGCGCAGTACCGGGTGAAGATCGTCCGGCAGGCTGTCCGACGTCACGGCGGCGGCGCGCCGTTGAATGATCTTTTTCACGAAACTGTCATCCTTGCTCTTGCCTCTATCATGACCCTATCAAGCAGAGTGGAGCGGGCGGGGGCGGATCCCGCTTCACCGTTCGCGCCCTCCGCGTCGCCGCTTGGATCAAAGGCAAGCCCTTCCAGCGCGACGATCGTTGGCACCAATCTCCCACCTCAATCTCCAGATGAACTCGTGGCCTCATGCCGCTACAGCCACTGGTCCAGCGACCGCCGCCCGACCCACCACCGCCGCGCGTCCCTGCCGGTCAAGCGAAACGAGCTGCCGTCCGTCGGATAGAGATGCACCGCCGCCAAGCGGCGCTGTTTGAGCGCGGTCAATAGAGGCTTCAGCCAGTCGTCGTGCAGCGCCCGCAGAAATTCCCGCCAGGCCTCCACTTCGCCGAACCGGATTTTTTCCTGCAACCCGTCCCATATCAGCAAATGCTCTCCGGGCGTCCCGTCCTCCAACCACTCCTCCGCCTCGGCCGGCTGCGAAGAAGCCGGTACGCGCGCCAGTGAGGCCAGGCTTTTACTCAAGGCATCGTTGCCCCACAGCTGCGACCAGGCCACCGCAGGGGGGGAAGGCAACTCGCCGCCGCCCCAAAACCACAGGCTGTTGACCGGCAGGGCGCCGCGCGCCTCACGCTCCCGATTGACCCGGCTGGAATGCAGCACCATCTGTACTTCGTTCATCACACTGCGCCAGTAAGCCGCCGCGGGCCCGCGAGGCATGTGGTCAACAATATCCTGCCCGATCACCTCGGGCAGTCCGTCGGTGTTGATCTGCGGATCCTTGTCGAGACGCAGATACCAGCGGCGCACATTCGGCGCCTCGAGTTTCCAGCCTTCTCCGGCGAAGTGCTGATTGAGTTCCGCGGCGATGTCGTTGCATTCCTCGACGGCGATATCCAGCACCCGGTTGCCGAGCATGACGATGCGATCCCGGTCGGCGCGCAGGTGGACCGGATCGGCGCGCAGCCACCAGTAACCTCCGGCATCTCCCGCCTCCCACTGCCGGGTGACGGCGGCGATGGGTAAGTCGACGCCGTCACCGCCGCTAAGACGAAAGAGCGCGAACAGCGTGCGTTCCAGCCCTTTCCCCTCCGACGACTCACGACGGGCGCGACTCAACATGATATCCAAGGCCGGCAACGACAAGTCCCGCCATATCTCGGGCGGCCGCTTGCTCTCCGCCGGTCCGAACAGGCCGGGGATCACCATGGTGAGCTGCCGCGCCGCTGTCACTGATCCGTCCCGTCCCGTGCCGCGCGGCGCCACTCGAATACCAGCCCGGCCTCATCCGCACCCGCCTGGCATGGCGTGCACACCCAATATCCCGGCACCGCCGCCAATTGCTCGTCGATGTAGATGAGCGGCAGGTGATCCCGCTCCCATGGCGGCATCCCGATCTCCTGCAGGAGCTTTTTGAGGGGCCGGTTCGCGCCGTGCCGCGCAATCCGACAGGTTTCGCCGCCGCGACGGTAACGCACCGTCACCGCGCCCGGCCGGCACAGCGCGTGCTTGACCCCCGCGCCGCGGGCGGGAACGGCGACCAGATTGCTGCCGTCCGGCAAGGGCAAGGCCCGCTCCAGGCCCCAGGGCAGAACCGCCGCGCTCTCCACCGGGTCATGCGGAGGCGAGACATACAAATGATCGCGATAACGCCGCACCACCGCACCCTCCCACGCCACTTCCGGAGAACGGTCCGCCGCGGCCTGCAGCAACTCTCCCTGCAACTGGGCAAGCCGCACCGTGTCGGGCAATTTGAAACCCAGCTGCTTTAACCAGAAGCGCAGCACATTGCGCTGCCGCGCCGCATCCAGCTCCAACAAGGCGCCGATGCGCAGCCTGCGGCCCGTGGCTTCACAGCGGCGTAAATCCTCCGCCGCGAGTACATCCAGCAAGTGGGCCGCCTCCGCCTGATGGGCCGCGCCGCGCGCCAGCACCCGCGCCGCCGCCGGCCAACGTTCGCGCAAGACGGGCATCACGGCGTTGCGCAGATAGTTGCGGTCGAAACCGCCGTCCGCATTGCTGGGGTCGTCGATCCAGCGCAAGGCGTGCCGTTCTGCGTAGCGGCGCAGCTCATCGCGGGGAAAGCCCAGCAACGGCCTGGCGTGCAGCCCGCCGGCAAACGCGCTCACCGCCGGCATGGCCGCCAGACCGTGGGGGCCGCCGCCGCGCAGCAATTGCAGCAACAAGGTCTCGGCCTGATCATCCTGATGGTGCGCGGTAAGCAGGCAATCGCCGGCGCGCATCAGGCCGGCCAGGGCCCGATAGCGGGCGGCGCGCGCCGCCGCTTCGGGGCTTTCGCCGCTACCGGCGCGCGCGTTCACCTGCAACAGAGTGAAGGGCAGGTCCAGCTCCCCACACACCGTCGCGCAATGCTGCGCCCACTCCGCGGAGGCCGCCTGCAGGCCGTGATCGACGTGCACGACATCCAGTGCCGTTACGGCGCCTGCCTCGCGCAACCCCGCGGTGGCATGCAGCAGGACATGGGAATCGCCGCCGCCGCTGTACGCCAGCCAGAAGCGCGATACACCGGGCAGGTCCCGCAGAATCTCGGCTAGGCTTTCGGAGGAAAAGGGCTGGTGGCGGCGACGCACATACACCGGGTTACTGACGACGCGTAGTGAAGTTTCCGAACTGCATGAGGCGCTCGTAGCGATTCTTGAGCAGCTCGTCGAGACTGAGCCCGCTCAACGCCTCCACATTATCCAGCAGCGCCTGCTTCAGGCTTTGCGCGCTTTCATCCATGGCGCGGTGCGCCCCGCCCAGGGGCTCCTTGATCACCGTGTCCACCAGATTGAGTTTTTTCAAGCGCGCGGAGGTAATGCCCATAATCTCGGCGGCATCGGCGGCCTTCTCGGCACTCTTCCACAGGATGGATGCACAACCCTCCGGCGAGATCACCGAATAAGTACTGTACTCCAACATCAGAATACGGTCGCCCACGCCGATAGCCAGCGCGCCGCCCGAACCGCCTTCGCCGATCACGGTGCACACGATGGGCACCCTCAAGCTTGACATTACCATCAGGTTGCGGGCGATGGCCTCGCTCTGGCCGCGCTCCTCCGCGTCGATGCCCGGATAGGCGCCGGGGGTGTCGATGAAGGTGAGGATCGGCATCTTGAAGCGCTCCGCCATCTGCATCAAGCGCAAGGCCTTGCGATAACCCTCGGGTCGCGGCATGCCGAAATTGCGCCGCACCTTTTCCTTGGTATCGCGCCCCTTCTGCTGACCGATCACCATCACCGGTTTACCCTCCAGGCGCGCCACGCCACCGACAATGGCGGGGTCGTCGCCGAAGGCGCGATCGCCGTGCAGTTCGTCAAAATCGGTGAAAATACGTTCGACATAATCCAGGGTATAGGGACGTCCCGGGTGCCGCGCCAATTGCGCGATCTGCCAGGAGCTCAACTTGGCGAAAATGGTTTCGGTGAGGGTCTTGCTCTTCGCCTCCAGCCGGGTGATCTCCTCGGAGATATTGATCTCGTTGTCGTTGCTCACGTAGCGCAGCTCTTGAATCTTGGCCTCGAGCTCGGCAATGGGTTGTTCGAAATCCAAAAAGCTATGTTTCATGTATAAATTCTGTTGGTTCAGGGGATCGCCATTCTAACAAAGCGGACGAAGAACGGCTAATACACCACCCGTACCTTGTCGTCCCCCGCCAGCTCCCGGAGACGGTGTAACAGCTGTTCGCTGGGCCGCACCCGCCATTCCGGTCCCAACAACAATTTGGCCAGCGCTCCTTCGCCCTGGTATTCCACGCAGACCTGACAGCGCCCTTCACGGAACGGCTCCAGCACCTGCGCCAGGGAATGGGGAAAACCGTTGCCCAGCCGTCCGCCGTCGACGCCGATTTCCAGGCGACGCGCATACTGCTCGCGGGCCTGATCGATATCGAACAACTGCTCGGTGCTCATTTTGAAGCCCCCGGAATACTCATCCACGCTCACCGTCCCCTCCACCACCAGCAGCTTATCCTTTACAATTAAGTTGCGATATTTATTGTAAGCTTCCGAAAAAACTGCTATTTCAATCCTACCGCTTTGGTCATCCAGGGTAACGAAGGCGATGCGGTCGCCGCGACGGCTGTTGCGGGCGCGCACCGCCACCACCAGCCCCGCCACAATCACCTTCTGATCCCGTTCCGGCTTGATGTCGGCGATGCGCAACTTAACGAAGTGGGCCAGCTCATGCTGATATTGCTCGATGGGATGGCCGGTGAGATACAGACCCAGCGTCTCTTTCTCGCCTTCCAGGCGTTCGCGGTCACTCCATTCCGGGGCATCCACAAAACGCGCGCTGGCCGGGGCCTGCTCCACCGGCACGCTGAGTGCCAGATTGCCGAACAGGTCGTCCTGCCCCGCCGCCGCGTCTCGGCCGTGCTGATCCGCCAACTGCAGGGCGCTGCCCAAGGTCGCCATCAAGGTGGCGCGGTTGGGTCCCAGATGATCGAGCGCGCCGCACCGTATCAAGGCCTCCATGGCCCGGCGGTTCAGTTTGCGTTGATCGACGCGCCGGCAAAAATCGAACAGGTCGGCATAGGCCCCATGGTGTTCACGCTCCGCCACCAGACTGTCCGTGGCGGCGGTGCCGACGCCCTTGATAGCGCCGAGGCCGTAATAGATGGTCTTGTCGCTCTGCACCGCGAAGCGGGTGGTGCAGCGATTGACGTCCGGCGGCAGGATCTCCAGGCCCATGTGATGGGTCTCGTCGATAAAGGTCACCACCTTATCGGTGTTGTGCATATCCGCCGACATCACCGCCGCCATAAAGGCCGCCGGATGATGGGTCTTCAGCCACGCTGTCTGGTACGACACCAGCGCGTAGGCGGCCGAGTGCGACTTGTTGAAGCCGTAACCGGCGAACTTCTCCATTAAGTCGAAGATGTAACTGGCGGTCTTCTCCGCCACGCCGCGCGCCTTGGCGCCTTCCACGAAGATCTCACGCTGCTTGGCCATTTCCTCCGGTTTCTTCTTGCCCATGGCGCGGCGCAGCAGGTCCGCGCCGCCCAGGGTGTAACCGGCCAGGACCTGGGCGATCTGCATCACCTGCTCCTGATAGAGAATCACGCCGTAGGTGGGCTTGAGAATGGTTTCCAGCTCCGGGTGCGGGTACTCCACCTTGATACGGCCGTGTTTGCGGTTGATGAAATCATCCACCATGCCCGACTGCAACGGTCCCGGACGGAACAAGGCCACCAAAGCCACGATATCCTCGAAGCAATCCGGCTGCAGACGCTTGATGAGATCCTTCATGCCCTGGGATTCCAATTGGAACACCGCGGTGGTGATACAGCGCTTCAACAGAACAAAGGTTGCCGCGTCGTCCAGGGGGATACGGCTGATATCGAGCGCTGCCTCGCCGCTCTCCGCATTGCGCTGATTGATGATCTTCACCGCCCAGTCGATGATGGTGAGGGTGCGCAGCCCCAGGAAATCGAACTTCACCAGGCCCACGGCCTCCACATCATCCTTGTCGAACTGGGTGACCGTACCGCCACCGCCGGATTCGCAGAACAGCGGGGTGAAATCGGTGAGCGCCGACGGCGCGATCACCACGCCGCCGGCGTGCTTGCCGGCGTTGCGTGCCAGGCCTTCCAGTTTACGCGCCAGGTCGATGAGGTCGCGCACCTCCTCTTCCTTCTCGTAACGATCGCGCAGTTGTTCTTCCTGCTCCAGGGCCTTGTCGAGGGTGATCCCCAATTCGAAGGGAATGAGCTTGGCGATCTGGTCGACGAAGCCGTAGGGATGGCCCAGCACTCTGCCCACGTCGCGCACCACCGCCTTGGCGGCCATGGAACCGTAGGTGATAATCTGTGACACCCGCTCGCGGCCGTAGCGCTGCACCACATAGTCGATCACCCGGTCGCGGCCCTCCATGCAGAAGTCCACGTCGAAGTCGGGCATGGAGACTCGCTCAGGATTGAGAAAGCGCTCAAAAAGAAGATCATAACGTATTGGATCTAAATCAGTAATATCCAGGGAATACGCCACCAGCGATCCCGCCCCGGAACCGCGCCCCGGCCCCACCGGCACATCGTTGTGCTTGGCCCACTGGATGAAGTCGGCGACGATCAAAAAGTATCCGGGAAAGCCCATCTTGGTGATCACCCCAAGTTCGATCTCGAGACGTTCGTCGTACGCTTTGCGTTGTTCCGCAAAGGCGGGCATACGTGTATCGAACAGCGTCGCCAGCCGGCGTTCCAGACCTTCCCGCGCCTGCCGGCAGAAATATTCGTCGGTGGTCATGCCCTCCGGAATGGGAAATTCCGGCAGCACCGCCCGGCCCAGTGTCAACTCCAGGTTGCAGCGCCGCGCGATCTCTACCGTGTTTTCCAGGGCCTCGGGCACATCGGCGAACAGCTCCGCCATCTCCGCCGCGGTCCGCAGGTATTGCCACTCTGAAAAATTGCGCGGCCGGCGCGGATCCCCCAATACCCGGCCCTCATGGATGCACACCCGCGCCTCATGGGCCTCGAAGTCGCCGCGTTCCAGAAAATGCACATCGTTGGTCGCCACCACCGGCACCTGTTCGGCCAGCGCTAAATTCACTGCGGCCTGCAGGTAAGCTTCGTCCTGGGGACGACCGGTGCGCTGCAATTCTAAATAAAAGCGCTCGGGGAAGAGCGTCATCCAGTCCCCCAAGGCCGCCTCGGCGGCGGCGCAATTGCCGGCCGTCAGGGCCTGCCCGATTTCCCCTCCCCGACCGCCTGACAGGGCGATGAGGCCCGCGCTCGCCCCCCTCAGCCATGCCTTATGGATGGTGGGCACCCCCCGTTCCTGGCCTTCGATATAACTGCGCGAGATAAGGCGCGTAAGATTGAGATAGCCCTCGCGGTCTTGGCACAGCAACACCAGGCGGCTCGGCTGATGAGGATCGGTCTCGTTATGCACCCACAGATCCACCCCGATGATGGGTTTTACGCCCGCGGCCATGGCGGCCTTATAGAATTTGACCATGGCAAACAGGTTGCACTGATCGGTCACCGCCATCGCCGGCATGCCCGCCTCCGCGCAGGCCTTCACCAGGGATTTAACGCGCACCACGCCGTTGGCCAGGGAATATTCGCTGTGGACACGCAGATGAACAAAGCCGGGAGTCATGGCGTGTATTCTAGCTCAGCGCCAGCGCCGCGGCACGGCTTGACAAGCACAGATTATCACCCGGGTATCCGGTGGCCAGGCGAATCCGTTTATGAAGATAGATCGATAAGCCTTTGACGCTATGGATAATGAAGAAATTCCCGCTCGGGACGGCCTTACTTCGAAAGTCTCGGGCGGGTATCATCTTCGCGTAGCATCTCTACGCGCAACACAAGGATTGCTTATGACTGACGATACGCCTCCGCCCGGTGCCGAAACCCCGGAACGAAAACCTGACGACACAGCCTTCAAGCAGCATGTGAAGGCCCGCTCCACCTGGCTGCGACTGTTCTTCATGCTGGTCATTGTCGTACTTTACGGCGTGTCTCGCGTCGTGGTGGGCGCGGTGGTAGTGCTGCAATTCTTCTGGCTGCTCTTCACCGGCGGGACCAACGCGCGGCTGCAACAGCTTGGCCAGGCTCTGGCTACTTATACTTATCAGATTATCCTCTACCTGAGCTTCAACACCGAGCAGCGGCCGTTTCCGTTCGACGCCGACTGGCCGGCCGGGCCGCCCTCCTGAATCCGACACCGCCGAAGCGTGCTGTCATGTGCCATCGCTAGGTGCCACGGTCCGCCGCACCCGAGGCGATGGTTCCGGACACGGTCTTGAATGTTTCCCTTCCTTAGTAAGAGGCAGAGAGTTCACTTTCGACTGCGGACGTTTGATTACACGGGATTGCGTTCGTGCCACCGAAGTGAAGTAATGCGATTGTCCGAGTTCTATCCGATGGTTGGGAACACCTCAACCGGTAATGGCCCCGTTTATTTCGTAGCCTTGAGCAGGGCTTGAAGTGGAAAGCCTTCATCTATAAGGAGGCCGATGCCATCGTGTTCTTTATGTACAACAAAGGCCTTGGCCGTTATCTGTTTAGCCAGTGGAGGTGAGGCATCAATCGCCAATCTAAGATAACTCCCCTTCTTGATTCGGCTTTCGGCTGTCTTGATATATAGGCCACTAAAACTGATGTTATGGACCCGGCCGGGATATATAAATCCGTGGAGGTCGTAAAGCAATGCGCTGTGCTGTGCCAGCCTGCGTGGATGCTGCCGGTGTTCCATTTTGACTTCCCTTTCTCAGCACAATGCCATCAAATCACAATTGCCCCTTCATGTGACCTGCCGTTGGTCCGGTACGGTTCTGCGCTTCTCGTTCGACAGGGTATTGATCCTACCTGGTGCCATGGGGCGTGGCGACAGACTATATGGGCTCACTTAAATTAACCTGAAAAATCGGGCAGAGTGATGATCTCGGATGGCAGTTAGTTACACCTCAGGTGCTCCGTGGCCGTTCATGGAAACTGTCAGGGTAAGTTCAGCGCTGGTGATTATATGAAAAGAGACGCGCGACCACCCTTTTTACAAGGCCCGGTATGGGACGCAGAGTGCTGGCGCCCCGTTGATTCACCTGGCAGTGCCTTGCCGGCTTAGTGCCCACAAGAAGATGGCGAGGAGCGCATAGCTAACGGTGCTGAAGGAATGGTCGTGCAAATATGAAAGTCCCGCCATGAGCAGTGACGCCAGCGCTGAGACCTGAAGAATAATGCGCAATGGTTTGGAGATTATCATTAGATCCATATCTCCTGAATGGATTCGTCAGACATTGCGGGCCTGTTACCGTATGCCTGTGTACACAGCATATGACACACAGGCGACCGCCGAAAGCACTGCTTTCGTCGACAAATAGTGCATAAAAAAGATCCCGGCAACGTGCTGGGTACCGGGATCCAAAAATGCCTAGCCTTTGGGAAACTAGGCATTCCTCCCGTCCCGGGGTAGAAGGGGTGAGGACGGGCTGAGTGCAATGGGCGTTGTACTCGTGATACCACAGGTATGCTGTCGCCGGGTTCAAGACAGCGACGTCAGCGGAAACAGATATTACGAGCTGCGCGGAATTCCTGAGACTGGCATCGACCCAACTTGTTAAGAGCTGTTTGCTCTTCCGCTGACGTTGGCCATGACCCTCAACGATCCCTTATTCTCCTCCTCTCGACCCTTTACCCGGCGGGAATAAAAAACCTTCTCCGTCCTAGTGTGTTACCGGAAACAAATCGGTTGGCAGCACGCCGCTTTCACAAATTACTCCTATTCCGTGGTTCTTCTTGTGTATTATTAAGCCATTCACCGTTATCGGTTTCTTGTCGTGGGGCCAGGTATCAATCGTCACCTTTACGAGACTGCCCTTATTGAGCCGGGAATCGGTCGTCTTTATGAAGAGCCCGTCCGCACTGATATTGTCGACACTGCATGAACAAAAAAAGCCGCGAGGGTGAAAGACCAAGGCATTGCGGACCACCGGCCTCCTGGCAAATTGACGACGTTCTATCATTGCGCGCTCCTTCCAAGATGTTGTTCGTTGACTTTTGGTACGACAAGTGAATGTTGCGCTGAACTGCTTGGGCGACGACCAAATCGGCGGCACTTCCATGTGCCACCATTGACGACAAGGTCGACTTAACAATAGGGACGTGTTTTGCGGGGGTCTATTCGTGCTACTACGTACTCCGTCATTGCTCTGCGGGCTGCGCGGCACGATTGCATCCACATTGGTAGAGCAAATCAATCCGCCTGGTCGAACGGTCACTCCATTCATCTCGGTCGAAGGCTCGCTCTCGGCCTGGAGCCTACCCTGAAAAAATATTTGTCCGGCGATATGCCCGATACACTCAGACTACCCGGCTGCATTCCCTCTATCTAGGGGACTAAATCGAGAATTCAATTAGTTATTAAAGGGGACACGCCAACCAGCAACTGGCACAATCCTGGTGCGTCCTCTGCGACCAAGACCCGCAATGGCGCACGTTTTCCCCGCAGGCCCGTGGCCAGCGAGCAATAATAGTTCGAATAAATTCAATAGCGGTAATTAGTTAAAAATGACTCTTAATGTAAGGACAACGCCTTATTTACCCGCTACTCCATGGCATGACCGTTGCTCATCCACGCATGAGTCCGTTGACGGGAGACCAGGTCTGGCCATGAGCGGCACGCATTAGATTCTCTCCCAATCATTGCCGTCATGCTTTCACTACGGTTGCGCTATAAAGATGGTCTTTGGCCCCATGGTCTGGCGCTGGGTTACGGCGTGCTCGGCTTTGGCTATGGTTTGGCCCTGAGCGCAGCACCGGCTGTTCTCGCCAATCTACTGGGGATAGTGCTGCTGAGCCATGCCATGGTCATCAGCGCCTACCTCATCCACGAGTGCGCCCACAACACCGTCTTCGCCGCCAATCGCCACAACGCGCTGCTCGGCGCCTGCTTAAGCTGGATCACCGGTAGTTGTTACGCGCGTTTCGAAGACCTGCGCCGCAAGCACTTTCGTCACCACGTCGAGCGGGCCGACGTGATCCGCTTCGATTACCGCCGCCGAATCATCAAGCGTCCACTGCTGGCCAAGCTACTGGCCGCGCTGGAGTGGGCCTATATCCCGGCCGTGGAAATCATGCTCCACGGTTTGGTGGTGCTAATGCCCTTTATCGATGCGTATTACAAACCGCAGCGCAAGCGCGTGCTGCTCATCCTCGCAGTCCGCACCGCCCTGTTCGCCGCCTCGGCGTGGTACGCGCCCAGGCTTCTGCTGTGCTATCCCGTCGCCTATATGCTGTTCCTCATCGTGCTACGCTTCATGGACGCCAATCAACACACCTATGATCTGATCGAGACCCACGACGAGGCGCCCCTGCCCAATAGCGAGCGGCGCGACCGGCGATATGAATTCCAGCACACCTATTCGAACCCGATCTCCATGCGCTTCCCGCTGTTGAATCTGATTACGCTCAATTTCGCCTATCACAACGCCCACCACGAACGGCCGACCGTGCCGTGGTACCGGCTGCCGGCCTTGCACCGGGAGCTCTTTGGCGATGAGCGGAGCCATGTCCTGCCGTTCCGGGGATTGATTCGCGCCCATCATCGGCATCGGGTCGAACGAGCCTTCCGCCCCCTCCCGACGGATATGCACAGCCATGTCGACCGCGGACCGGACCTGCAGGGCATCGACGGCATCTCATTTCTGATTCCAATTTGACGCTGTGCGAAATTTCATGGCCATGCGCTTCGATGTTTCGATGTAATTTAAGAAACCGCTGCTCCACACTTCGGATGCGGAACAATGAAACTACAAATATATAAAACGCTATGGGGACATAGCGGCACCTATGAAGAGGCGGCCGCCGAAGCGCTGGCTGCCAACTTCGACGGGATCGAAGGCCCCATCCCGCAACAGCCCGGCGATCAGCGCCACTTTGCGGAAATACTGGAACATAGCGGTTTGCTGTATATCGCGGAAGTCTGCACCGCGGGATCCTACGTCCCGAACCGCCACGCCGACGTCACCGCCCATCTGGCCTCCCTGCGGGAGGCGTTACGCTCCTGCGTCTACCTCAAACCGCAATTCGTCAATTGCATCGGCGGCTGCGACGCCTGGTCCACGGACGAACACCTCGGCTTTTTCCGCGGAGCGATGCAACTGGCCGCGGAATTCGGGTTCACCATCAGCTTCGAGACCCATCGCAGCCGCTCCCTGTTCAATCCCTGGGTGACGCAACACATCGTTGCGGCGCTCCCCGACATCCGCTTGACCTGCGACTTCAGTCATTGGTGCGTGGTGTGCGAGCGCCTCATCGACACCGAGCTGGATGTCATCAACGCCATCGCCCCCAATGCCTTTCACATCCACGCCCGTGTCGGCTACGATCAGGGCCCGCAAGTGCCGCACCCGGCCGCGCCCGAATACACCCGTTGCCTGCGCGCCCACCAACGATGGTGGGAGACCCTGTGGCGGGCGCAATGGCGGCATGGCTTGGCCGTCACCACTATGACCCCCGAATTCGGACCCGACGGCTATCTCCATCTGCTGCCCTACACCCAAACACCCGTCGCCGATCTTTGGGAAATCAACCGCTGGATGGCCGCCACCGAGAAACAGCATTTCTTCAAATTCAAATCTCAATTGGCTTAACAGCCGCTGCCCTGCCGTTTGCAACCTGAAGTTACAGCAATCCAACGATTGGCTGCATGTTCTCTACAACATGAAATTGAACCGCCATGAGAATCAAAAATGATTGGATAAGCGCTGCGTTCCTTCTCCTTCTGGGAAGAGCGAAGCGAGGGGGGCGCAGCCGAAGGATAAGGGAGACTTAATCACCCAGTTGCTATGAGTTATCCCCTCACCCTGGTTATGCCCGCTGGGACACCCGTGAACACTGCGTGCCCATTCGGCGGGCAGAAGGTCTACCGGACCGTCTTCCATTACCGCCGCACCGCCCTGAGGGCGAGAGAGTATGGGACTGTCGTGGCTTTAAAGCCGTGCCACTCCCAAGCGATCGCAGCCGATGCGCGCACCGTTTTCAAACAGCAAAGCACCAATATGGCGCGACAGCATCTCGCGCACTATCTCGGGAAAAGCTTTAGAGGCTGTTTAACAAGCCTTTTCTTTACGAGCCTAACACTGGCATAGCGGTTGCAAAATCGCCATGAGCAGTCCCTGTTTCAATATATATGGAGAGGAGCTCCCATGACGATGAAGTCCACCCGAAAACTGTTGAAAGCCCTGGCCGGCATGCTCCTGGCCGGCATGTCCTTCCACGCCGGCGCGGAAACCTTGCGTATCGGCTATAGCGATTGGCCCGGGTGGGTCGCCTGGCAGGTGGCGATCGAGAAGGGCTGGTTCAAGCAGGCGGGCGTTGACGTGAAATTCGACTGGTTCGATTATGTGGCCTCCATGGACGCCTTTTCCGCCGGCAAACTCGACGCCGTGGCCATGACCAACGGTGACACCCTGGTGACCGGTGCCGCCGGCGCCAAGAGTGTCATGATCCTGATCAACGATTACAGCAACGGCAACGACATGATCGTCGCCCAGCCCGGCATCAACAGCATCAAGCAACTCAAGGGCAAGAAGATCGCAGTGGAACTGGGCTTCGTCGATCACCTGCTGCTGCTCAACGCCTTGAAGGACAACGGCATGACCGAAGACGACGTGCAGCTGGTGAATTCGCCCACCAACGAGACGCCGCAGGTACTCGCCTCGGGCCAGGTCGCCGCCATCGGTGCCTGGCAGCCCAGTTCCGGCATGGCCCTGAAGCAGGTGCCGGGTTCGAAGCCGATCTATACCAGCACCAACGCGCCGGGTCTCATCTACGACGTATTGGCGGTATCGCCGCAAAGCCTCGCCCTGCACCGCGCCGACTGGGAAAAGGTGATCAAGGTCTGGTACCGGGTGGTGAAATACTTCTACGACCCCAAGACCCGCGACGACGCCATCAAGATCATGGCCTCCCGGGTGGGCGTGACGCCCGCCGAGTACAAGACCTTCGTCCACGGTACCAAGATCCTGAAACTGGACGAGGCGAAGAAGGCTTTCGCCAAGGGCAAGGGCTTGTCGTCCATCTACGGTTCGTCCAAGATCTCCGACGATTTTAACGTGGACAACAAAGTCTACAAGAAACACCAGGACGTCGACAGTTACATCGATCCTTCGCTGACCGATGCAATGTAAACGTGTTGCCCGGGCCTGACCAGGATAAGGCGCCTCTTCACCAACCAACGGGTCGCAAACATGGTTTCCGCGGTGCGCAAGGAACCAACGGACAGGCAGAAGCTTATGATGGGCGTCATGAGCTTCGCCATTCCGCTGTTCGTCTGGAGCCTGGTCAGTTATGTCCCCTTCATCTGGCATCCGGACGTGCGCATCACGGATCCCGGCTCGGTGTCGTTCTTCCGCAACGGCATGCTGGTGGAAAAGGCCCTGTTCGCCAAGGAGGACGCCGCCGCCCGCGAGGCGGGCAAGGCGGAACCGCAGGGCGTGCCCTCCAACCCCATCTATCTCCCGCCGCCGGACCAGGTACTCAAGGCGTTCTACACCGCCTTCACCACCCCGCCCGTGCGCCGCGACGAAAAATGGCTGCACCAGAGCCTGTGGTCCAGCATCCAAGTCATCTTCTGGGGATTTTTCATCTCCTCGGCGATCGGCGTGCCGCTGGGCATCCTCGCCGGCACCTACGGCGCGGTCTCCAAACTCACGGAGCCCTTCATCGAATTCTTCCGCTACCTGCCCGCCCCCGCCTTCGGCGCGCTTGCGGTGGCCATCCTCGGCATCTACGCGGCACCCAAGATCGCCATCATCTTCATCGGCACGTTCTTTCAACAGGTGCTGGTGGTGGCCAACACCACCCGCAAGCTCGATCCGTCGCTGCTCGAGGCCGCCATGACCCTGGGCGCGAAACGCATCAGCCTGCTGTTCCGGGTAGTGATCCCCGGCATCATTACGTACTTATACAAGGACATGCGCATCCTGCTGGGCTGGGCGTGGACCTACCTGATCGTGGCGGAACTGATCGGCACCAGCTCCGGCATCACCTGGTTCATCACTCAACAGGCGCGCTACAAGAATTTTCCCAACGTCTACGCCGCCATCATGATGATCGGCATTCTCGGCTTGAGCACAGATCTGTTCCTGGGGTGGCTGGGCCGGCGCATCTTTCCCTGGGAACGCGGAGTAGCCAAGGCATGAATCTACCAATAACACGAGGTAGGCACACGGGGAGTCGCTTGGAACTCCCCAGCTATCTGGAACAGACGCCGCAGGTTCGCGACCGCTTCGCCCGGCTCAAGAAACGCCCGGTGATCCTCGAGGTGAAAGGTCTGCATAAAGAGTTCAACGGCAAACGCGGCAAGGTCACTGCCCTCAAAGATATCAATTTCCAGACACACAAACGCGAGTTCGTGTGCGTGATCGGCCCGTCCGGCTGCGGCAAGTCCACCCTGATCCGCATCCTCGCCGGCCTGGAAGATCATTCTTCGGGCGAGGTGCTGCTGGACGGCAAGCCCATCCAGGGACCGGGACCGGACCGCGGCATGGTATTCCAATCCTACACCCTGTTCCCCTGGCTGACGGTCAGGAAGAACGTGATGTTCGGCCTGGAAGTATCGGGGCGAGGTGGCATCGCCGAACAGGACGCTATGCAGTGGATCGATCTGGTGGGCCTGTCGAAGTTCGCCAACAGTTATCCCCACGAATTGTCGGGCGGCATGAAACAGCGCGTGGCCATCGCCCGCGCCCTGGCCAACCAACCGCGCATCCTGCTCATGGACGAACCCTTCGGCGCCCTGGACGCCCAAACCCGCGCCAAGATGCAAGCGTATCTGCTGGAAATCTGGCGCAACATCGACATTACCGTTCTATTCATCACCCACGATCTCGATGAGGCAGTATATCTCGCCGACCGCATCCTGGTGCTCAAGGCCCACCCCGGCGAAGTCCAGGAATTGATCGAAGTCCCGGTACCCCATCCCCGCACTGCGGACCAGTTCATTAACCCGGAATATCTCGCGACGAAACAGCGCCTGGAGGAGCTGATCCATCCGCCCAAGGCCGAGGCGGACAACGAGGATCGCCTCAACATGGTGCGCATGGTGCGCGTGGATGACGAAGTGGGAGACATCCTGTGAATGTGCGCGAGTGGCATCAAATGACCTGGGAAGAGATCGGCACGCTGCCCGCGCAAGGCATGGACGGCGCCATCCTGCCGGCGGGCGCCACCGAACAGCACGGCCCGCACCTGGGCTGTGGTGTCGACACCGAGATCGCCGAGCAGCTTTGCCGTATGGCGGCGGAGATCTCCCAAGTGGCGCTGCTGCCCACCCTGCCGTACGGCTGTTCTATCGGCCACTCGCGGCGTTGGCCCGGCACCCTGGCGCTGCAACCCAAGACCCTCATCGACGTGGTGACGGATCTGGGCGACTGGTTGTATTACTCCGGCTTCCGCCGCCTGTTCATCGTCAACAGTCACGTCACCAATTACGCGCCGCTGCGTTGCGCCTTGGAGATGCTGCGCGCGCGCTACGATGATCTGCTGGTGGCGCTGATCAATACATCCACCATCAGTCAGCGGGTGCGGGAACAGCACTCCGCCGACGCCGATGACTGGCATGCCAACGATGCCGAGACCTCTTTGATGATGGCCATCGCCCCCCATCTACTGCGCAGCGAACAACTCACCGCGGCCGACGATCCCGACCGCACTGTCACTTGCATCTTTGCCCATCCGGTGAACCGCACCAGCCGCAACGGCGTCACCGGCACCCCCAGTAAAGCGAGCGCGGAAAAGGGTGAGCAACTGTTTCTCTGGATGGTGGAAGACCTGGGAGAAATGATCGAGCGCGGCATGGACGAGGAACCACCGCTGCCCTTCTCCTATTTCCAAAACCTGAAGATGGTGTAGATGACTTACATAGACGTCCTTCCGATGCATACCCTAAAGGGCATAAATACCCTGAAGGCCGCAAGAGCCGTAATCCAGCAACCGCTCAAACCTAACGGCGCTGGATGCCAGGCCTCCGCTCCGTCACACCCTTATCCATCTCCATAACAGGATTGCAGCCATGGACCCCGGCGACGACATTCACGCCATCCAGCAGGAACTGCGCGCCAAGGGCGTGAAATACTGCCTGGGCGCCTACGTGGACATCCACGGCATCCCCAAGGGCAAGTTCGTGCCCATCGATCACCTGCCCCACATGCTGGAAGGTTCGGAACTCTACACCGGTTACGCCCTGGATGGCCTGGGCCAGGCGCCCAACGACGATGAGATCACCTCCGTCCCCGATCTGAACGGCCTCATCCAACTGCCCTGGCAGCCGGAGGTGGCGTGGATGCCGGCGGACAACACCTTCCAAGGGCAGCCCTATGCCCTCAACACCCGCGTCGCCCTGAAGCAGGTGCTGGCCGAAGCCGAAGAACTGGGCTTCGGTTTCAACCTGGGCATCGAATGCGAGGTGTTCGTCCTCAGACAAAACGCCGACGGCAGTCTGGAAATCCCCAACCCCGACGACAAGCTCAACAAACCCTGCTACGACGTGCGCGGCTTTCTCGATCAATTCGCCTGGCTGGACAGGGTGGCGACCTGCATCAACGGCCTGGGCTGGGACCTGTATTCCTTCGACCACGAGGACGCCAACGGCCAGTACGAATTCGATTTCAAATACGCGGATGCCCTTACCATGTGCGACCGCTATATCTTTTTCCGTTACATGACCAAGCACTACGCCAGGGAGGAAGGCCTGCTCGCCACCTTCATGCCCAAGCCCTTCGCCGACAAGACCGGCAACGGTGCCCACTTCAACATGTCGCTGTACGACAAGCGCAGCGGCGCCAACCTGTTCGCCTGCGATCCCCATGACGACCCGCGCGGCCTAGGGCTGACCAAACTCGGCTACCACTTCATCGGCGGCCTGCTCAAGCACGGTCCGGCACTGTGCGCGGCGTATTCCCCAACGGTCAACAGCTACAAGCGCCTGGTGCGCCAGGGCGACATGACCTATTTCTCCTGGGCGCCGGTGTTCAACTCCTTCGGCTCCAACAACCGCACCAACTCCATCCGCGTGCCCATGAATGGCGGCCGTTGCGAATCCCGCAACGCCGACGGCTCTCTCAACCCGTATCTCGCCGCCACGCTGGCCTTGGCCGCGGGACTGGAGGGCATCCGCGAAGAACTCGATCCCGGCGAACCGCAGAACGACAATCTCTACGAACTCAGCGAGGAACAGCGCCTCGACCGCGGCATCCAGTTCCTGCCGCAAAACCTTTCCGAAGCGGTCAAGGCCTTCGCCGCCGATCCCTTCGTCGAACGGGTGCTGGGCAAGGAACTGCGCGACGAGTTCATCCGCTACAAGAGCCAGGAATGGGAGGCCTATCACCTCAGCATTACGCCCTGGGAAATTGAGCGCTACAGCCATCTGTTTTAAGGAGGCTCTGACTTAGTTTTATGACGTCATTCCGGCGCATACCCTGAAGGGCATAAATACCCTGAAGGGCATAAATACCCTGAAGGGCATAAATACCCTGAAGGGCATAAGAGCCGGAATCCAGCAATACCCTGAACTAATGTCACTGGACTCCGGATCTCCGCTGCGCTCCGTCCGGAATGACGAATCATGCCTTGCATCCCTATATCAACAATCGCAGGAATAAAACAATGCGCAAAGTAGGCACTATCAAGGAAATCTGGCGTTACCCGGTAAAGGGCATGGCCGGCGAACGGGTGGAACGCTGCGACCTCGGCAAAAAAGGACTCGCCGGCGACCGCATCTGGGCCTTGCGCGACACCGCGCGGCAGGAGATCCAGAGCTGCAAGTTCCGTCCCGAGTTGCTGCTGTGCTCGGCCCGCTGCCGCGGCGGCGATGCCACCGGCGTGGACGATCAGGTGGACGTGGTCTTTCCCGATGGCGAAGTGCTAGGCAGTAACAACCCCGCTATCCACGCCAAGGTATCGACGCTCACCGGCCATGCTTCCACCCTGGAACCCCTGCGCCCCGCCTCCGATCTGGATTTCTACCGGCGCCATAAACGCGACGATCATACCTGGTTGAAAGAACTCAAGGCCACTTTCGAACGCGAGGCCGGCGAACCGCTCCCCGATTTGGACAACCTTCCCCAATCGGCGGTCGATTTCGTTTCTCTGCTCGGCACATTTTTCCTGGTAACGCCGTTGCATATGGTCACCACCGCCACCCTCGCCCATTTAAGGGGCCTCCACCCGCAGTCCGATTGGGACACTCGGCGCTTTCGGCCCAACCTCGTCATCGAAACCGGGCCGGGTTCCGAAGGATTGGTGGAACAAGCATGGATCGGCAAACAGCTGGTGCTCGGCGACGCCAACGTGGTCTGCACTGAGACCACCCCCCGCTGCGGCGCGGTCACCCGCGCGCAACGCGATTTCAGCTTTGACCAGACCATCCTGCGCACTATCGTCAGGGATGCAGATCAGAATGTCGGGGTATACGGAGAGATCGTTGATAGTGGGGATTTGAGAATTGGGGATGCTGTGTATGTGAGACAACCATAAGGTCAGCCGATGAGGCACTCCAGTTCCGGCGTCGGCGGTAATCGACCTTTTTCGGCATGCTGACCCACCTAAGTCGGGTTCTCTTTTTGTTATCTCAATCGAGCCTGGCCCACTTCTGCCCGAAGCAGTAACCGATGATCAGCATCCGGACCATTAGTTCCGGATCAATGGCCGGGCGCCCGGTGTGGCTGTAGAAATCTGCCAAGTAGTGCCTGGGATCGCTCAGATCCAGTAAACGATCGATGCCGCGGAGGAGATCATCTTTGGGGACGTGGTCTTCGAGGTTGAAGGCATAAAACAGGTGTTCCTGGTCACCCTGCTGGTGTCCCATCATAGGAAAACGCGCCGTGATTGCCTGTGGCCTATTTTACCCTCTGCAACCACAAATCTCGCCGGAATTTTTCAACAAAATACAGCCAAAGCAGTCATTTGTCTCACGACATCGAGCTCCTGTCTGTAGAAGTGGTACAAACAACGAATTATAGGTACATATAGCTCAAATAAGCCCTCTGGCCCGTAAGTTCTTAATGACCACGTGGGACACACTCTGTACCAGCTCGTTCACGGTGCCATAGTTCGCGGTTTGAGTATGCATTGACCAAACCAGTCGTCTTGATGCAGCGTCATAGAGTTTGGTTCCAATGTAAATCACGGAAAGGTGTTCCACGTAACCGGGCGAAAAAGTGACCGGAGCATCCTCATCAAACGAATCCCCTAAAGTGGGCTCTTCGGAAGGTTGTATATAGATCGTATTCCGATTCACATCAAGCAGGCGCAACACCAATACTCCATCAAAGTTCTTACCAGACATCGCCACTCCTACCGTCTTCCTATTGATCTTCTCGCTGGCAGGCATAATATTTGACGAGGCGGTCGCATGTAGACCTTGCTTCTCCAGATTCCTCGCCATGATGGATTCGACTTTTTCTCTGATCCAGGGATCGGCTGCATGAGATATGACTAGAAGATTGGCAAACTCCCCTCGGTAGCTATGCGCCTCCCAACTGTGGGTGACCTCTGTGTGTATTGTTGGATTCGTTACGCATCCCGCCAGTAGAATAGCGAAAAATATAAGCACCGCAAAAACGCATGGGCATGCGATGCCCATCCCATGTCTGATTTCGCCGGCAAACGACTTGGCCATTGCCGCCTCCACAAATTTATATCTGCGTCAAAACGAGGCGAAATACCGAGAAAAACTGTTGCAACACTAGAATAATTTGCGCAGGCAAACTAACGTGAGTGCAGAAGTATAAACCCTCTGGCCTGCATGGCGCCCTGCACAAATACATAGACAGCTGTTGAAACGAGTTGTTCCTGAGTCTAGGAGGCTATTCTGATAACGAAAACCGAAAGTGTGACAGTCAAAGCAAAAAGGGGGTCAGGTCTTGTCTTTTGCCATCCTCTGCGCGACAATACGACTGACCCTCGAGTAGTGCAAGCCAAAGTACTCTCCAATAACTTTCATGGTATAGCCGCCGCTAGCATAGGCCTCGATGATCGCCTGGTCGCGGTCCGGATAACGGTGAGAATAGAAGTCCAGCGACTTGGGCGCGGGTCGTCGATGTGACCGCGGGATTTCGCTCAGATCGGCATCCGCGGCAATCCTGCGCTGCAGCCGTTCCACAAAGCTATCATCACCGAGATAGATTTGATTCGTGAGACCTTCCCAAGGCGAGGGCTGGTCTTTGCCCTGGGCAATGAATTCCCGATAACGTTTTTGAGCCTCACCTCGCCGCGCACCAAACGCCGCGAGAATTAGATCGATGGCCAGCCACGCCGGAGCTTCACTGAAGCCGGCCGTCGCCCGATAGCTGCTCCAACGCCATTCATTGGCGCTGCGCACCATCCGCGCCCGGACGGGATTGAGCACGATGTAGCGGGCCAGCTCCAACAGATAGGTGTCTTTTTGGACAATGATGCCCTTGTAGCGTCCCTGGAAGACATGCCCTACCCGCCGGTGGTGGCGGTTGAAGCGCTGGGTGTAGACGCCGTTCAATTGACGCATGCCTTGGGATAGGTTGGCGTCCGGAGTCTCCACCAGCAGATGGTAATGGTTGCTCATCAAACAGTAGGCGTGTACGGTCCAGTTAAAACGCTGGACTACCTCCTCCAACACTTCCAAAAACGCACTCCGATCAGCATCATCCAGGTAGATGGCTTCCTGTCCGTCACCTCGGGAGGATACGTGATAACACCCTCCAGCAAATTCGAGTCGGAGTGGCCTTGCCATGAACTGAAGCTATCACCTCAGAAAGCAAAACGCAAGACCTGACCCTTGGCTTCACAAGTATTAAGAACTTACGTAGGCAAATCCTGACAATCCTCCTATCGTCATTAAGAATGACAATAATAGGCCTGTCAAAAATGTTTTCCTTCGAAACGAATGGATAGTAGCCTTGTTAAATAGGATTAGCCTAAAAAATCGGTAAAAAATCGGGCTGAAGTATATCATTTTTACGGGTCCGGTCATTGCCCACGATGTCGAATCGAAATCATTCCATCTATAAGATCCCATAAGCTGACTGAAGATACCGGAATCCTTCTCTTGAAGCTTCCTCATCGCTGGCATGAATAGAAATTCCCAGACAGAAACAAATAAGAACACGCCCATTATCATTATAACGATCAAAGCCAATCTCATACCTCACCTCACACTTCATTTGCATACTGATTTCATAGGCTCCAACAGGTATTTATCCATCCCAGCATTCAGCGACACTTCCAGCGCACCTGCCAAGACTGGCGCAGCAATCCCACCAGTTTCAAGATCAGCACAAGCTTCAGCAATCACCTCTATAATCATTACTTGAAGAAGAAGCAGACCCACAATCGCACCAAAAGGACAATGATCCCAAAGCGAGACCAGATCAACGCAATTAGCCAGCACACGCACATAATTTTGAAGCACCGCTCCAATGGCCTTCACCGCTTTAGAAAATTCTGCCCCTAGCATCGTCACGAGGTCAGCGGCAATACCAGCCATTTTTAC
>JARRQJ010000004.1:0-42421 GCA_037381915.1 Gammaproteobacteria bacterium
TGCAATATATTTGGTAAATCTAAACAAGACGGGGGATAATTTCATCATCTTGCCGAAACCAGCAGCCGCCCCGACGGGAACCTCGAATGTCTTCCACTCATAAGACCCCATGATTTTCCCAAAAAGATCATTATCGCTATCTCGAATGCCTTTTAATGTAGGAACAAACAATAGGTGCCAAGTAAAAACAAACAAGGCTCCCCCCAAAAACATAGTTAGCGTAAAAAATAATTTCATGTCACATCCTGTGCATTATCTGCACACCGAGTTCATAGGCTTCAAAACCAATTTATCCGCCGCCTCATTAAGTGCGACATCTAAACCGACGAGAGCCACTGTACCGGCTCCAGCCGTTGCGACTTCTTCAACGATCTCAGTTATAACAAATATAACCATTGCCTCCAAAAGAAGCAGCCCAACAACTGCAGCAAAAGGACATTTTTTTGAAAGTGTAAGCAGATTAAAAATAAGACTAATCGTTTTAAAGAAACTCGAAAGCATATCCCCAAAAAGCTTAGCCGCGGGTCCGGCCAATGCCACTAGGATCGACTGAAGACTGACGGCAATACCAGCCATTTTTACTCCAAATTGTGCCCCTTCGAGATCTCCTCCGTTACTCCCACCACCTATCTTATATGCTCCCGCCCCAGTCTCCGGGTCGAGAATTATGTAGCCCGTTCCAGTCCAGCCGTTGAAGGTGATATCGGACTGGTGGACCGTGACTTCCTTGCCCGCCGCCAAGGCATCAGTGATTTCCGCCTTAATATCGGGATTAGTATTGAGGCCGTTAATGATCGATGCATGATACGTCTGATTCTGAGTATTAAGAGTATAGATTTTCTGCCCTTGACTTGCAGCGATCGCAATTGCTTTAACGGCGCTGATGCCTTGAGGCTGACTTGGATCGTCGAGCGGAAGGTCCGGATTGGCGAACAGCCGTTCGGGCACTATGTACTCGAACGCGGATTCTGCACTTCCTACAACACGCAAGAAGGCGATCTTCTTTTGCTTATCGGCATCTCTTGCCTCTACGTGGTTGGAAAGACGGTCGACATCCATGCCTACGCCGGGGAAGGATACGGATTGGGCAATACCAAACCAATAATGGGGTTGGGCAGTAGCCTGAAAGATGCCATAGCTAGGTAAGCGGTAAGTAACGATATCGTGGTTAGCCTTTGCTGCTAGCTGATCGCTGGTATCAACGCTGGCGAAGAAGCCTAGGATCCCGGCATAGAGAAGATCACCGGGAATATCTTCCTTCGTAAGATCGCTAATTAGTGTTGGGTCCGTGGGATCAGCCTGATATTGACCAAGTTTTCCCTTCGTCTGTTCGATCTTAGTTTTAATCGCCTCCAGTTCTGTGGCTGATATGCCCTGCATGTCTAACCCGATGGCATCGTATTCACCTGCAATTGGGTGATTGTCTTCGCTCTCTTGCCAGCCGCGACCCGGGAAATTGAGGCCCATGGCGGAAGTAAGCTCCTGCCCCATGGTGAAATCACCGCCCTCTTGCACCACTTGGCCATCAATGCGGATTTCAGCCTTTAGATGGATCAGATACCCAGGTAGGCTCGAGGGAAATTTGCTGAGATCGATGGGTGTTCCATCTGCATTTGGGGATGGCAAGTAACTGTTGATAAGATCAATATCGTCCTGGGTCGCGGGAGCGAAGGACAGAGTGATCTTCTTCCCGGCGAGCGAGGGTAAGCTTTTCCTAAGTGTCAAGATGGGGCTGTCAAAGGCTCGATCCATGTCGCTGGCATAGAGCTTAAAGCGAAACTGGTGCTGCAGGTTATCGGGCATCGTGGCGAACTCGGCCCCGGTAACGACTGTCTTGTAGGGCAGCGTGCCCATGAGGATACTCGTAGTCTGAGGGTTAATCTTCTTTGTAACCAAGAGGTCACTGACAGTAGCACTGGGATTCTGATTATCAATGTATGTTTGAAGCTGTGTCTGGTAGTCGTTGATCGCGGTTTGCAACGCTTCATTATTTGGATTTTCTATCCAGTCTTCTGTTTCATTGATGGTCGCACCGCTTTTGATCTGATCAAGGAAGCTTTGAGCATCTATAGGTACAGCGCTCTTCATATCTATTCCCTGAGTATAGTTGTATTGCTTAAAGCTGGCGTCGAGAGGAATCCAGGTGTCCCCGCTCCTGTTCACCGCGCCGCGTGATGGCACATAGTCCACCCAGGCTTCCACCCACACATGTTCCAATTTGAAGGCAACGATCTTGCCGCCGGAGATGAGGGCAACGTTGGGAGTACCACCCTGACTAAGTAGAGATTGGGCAGCCTCGGGCTTGGTCACGCCACCCACCCAGTTCATTACCTTGTCGGCAGGAATCTGCACGGTGCCGTAGACGTAACGCGCCGGGATGCCGGCGGCGCGCAGCAAAGCGATTTCCAGGCTGGCAGTGTCGAAGGCGTTGCCGCGTTTGGATTGGAAGGTGAGTTCGCTGCCCTGGATGCTGCCGTAGCTGGGGATGAATTCAATGTTGTTGCGCACCCAGTTGTGAATCAGCACGGGGTCGTCGTTGAGCGCCGCCGCCTGGTCCCGGATGGTTGGGGTAATCTGGACGTCTTCGGTCTCGGCCAAGTCGTCGGTCGTTGGAGTCGCTGACACGGTAGTCGAGGGCAGGCCGATACCGGACAGGCTGCCGGCGGCCGCAATGGTGTTGGCGGCCCATCCGTAACGATTACGCGGATTGAAGGGGCTTGCCTCGCTGGTCTTGAAACCTTGTTTAGTTTCTATGGGCGCCCTTACCTGTCCTCGGGGGGTGCTGAACGGAAGTTTATTGGGATCGCTGAAAGTATGGGTGCGTTTGCCGGGGTGGCGGGCCATGAAGGCGGCCAGTTGCTTAAGCGGCTCAGTCAGATCGGCCTTTTTGGCGTCGGCGTCCAGCACGGCCCGCATGAGCTTCTGGTACTCGTCCCGGCGCTTATGGTATTCAGCGGCGGCCTTGGTTTGGCGCGCGAGGATCGAGGCCGGGAGCATCTTATCGATGAGGTGCTGCCTGACGGCATCGAACTCGGCATCAGCGTCGGCGAACAACTGGCTAAGTTGCGCCTGTTTGTCCTTGAGGACCTTGATCATGGCGGCACGATCCAGCTTGGGATTAGCTGCAATCTTAGCGACGATGTTAGGGCCGATGTTGCGCAGGACCGACGCCTTTCCTCCACCTTGCGCGCTCCCTGTGAGCGGCGTGCCGTAGGCCGCCTCGGGCTCGAGTTCCTTGAGAATGTCATGGATATCGGCGAGCAAGCGGGACTGCTTCGCGGCATTGGATTCATGCTGGGTCCCATGGTTTGCCGGCGGCTTGGGTGCGGCCATTTGGATCGCGGCCTGCAAGGGCTGCGTGACCAGCCAACAAAAACTTATTAGAACTACCCAGGCGGTACGTCGAATGAGGATGTCTTTGCTCATGGCGACTTGTTCCCTTGATTATTCGCTCTTCGTTTCGATGCAGATGTCAATCTTCAACCCGTCTCTCCCGATCCCTTTGGAGACATTCGACGTGGTTAAAGCGAATTACATAATGTTTCCCGTATCCCCTCTCCATTCATCGCTACTCCCTCTCAAGGGCACGAACGAACTTGAGACAAACAAGCTAAAGCCTTATGAAATCATTTTCTTTTTAAATAAGGATGGAAGTAACAGTCATCACCGGGTCTTACCCCACTGCCATTCCGCTTCCTTGATGGCCAGATCAAGCTGGTAACGCAAATCCTTGGTTTCGACGGTGATGATCTGTTTGAGTTTGTCGATGGCCGCTACCAGGTTATCAATGGCTGCATCGTATTGGCCGTCTGTCAGGGAACTCTGCGCCGTCTCGAGCAGGGATATCGTTTGGTTCCTGAATGCCTTTCCCTTAGCCAAAGTAATGGGAAGCTGGTTAATGCCTGCCATAGTGACGGATAGGCTCTGCAACGCTGATGTCAAACCGACGAACGAACTGACCGGATCGCCGAAACGCTGATACACGCCGTTCTTGATGGCACCGGTCTCGGATACGAAGGAATACATTCCTGCCGTTTCGGGCAGGCGCACCATAACCTTGATGGTGCGTGTCTCATCCTTGGCCAGGAAGATGCTCCAGAACAGTTCGGTATCTCCCGGCCCCGGTGTCGACGCGGGCGCGGTATCGGATGACAGGTAAACGCCGCCGGCCGGCAAGCTCAGACGCACGCCCACGTCCGTGTCCATGCCCAGGTTGCTCACTTGCATTTCGAACTGAACCGCTTCTCCGACTACTTGCGCTCCGGTGAATGCGGGTGCGGCCCAGGTCAGGCCCTTGCCGAAGGCATCCTGCCACCCTGACGCCGAACCACTCACACTGCGTATCAGGTCAAAGCCATACAGCATTCCGTGCCCGTAACCATAATCGTCGGTGGTGACGGCCGGTGGATCGCCGACTGCCAGGCCGAAGCGGCCGACAACCTGGCCCGTGGTCGGCACCAGCTTCAAGCCGCGACCCAGGGTGGGCAGATAGGTGTCTTGGAAGGGTTCCGCTAGGCTGACGGCCTGATCGCGCGCGCCCGGCTTGCCATGGATCTGTACACCGCCGATTTCGTCTAAAGTCTTGGTGGATTCGTCATGCAAACCGTCCAGTAGCACGCCGTCGCCCCGAAAGGCGGCTTCGCGAATCTCCGCACCGAGGGTTTCATCCAGGTGCTGCGCCTTGCCGGAGACCCAATAACCGTCATAGAGGCCGGAACGCAATTCGCTTCGGAATACGGCCGGATCATTGGTCACGTAATGGCTGACGGACAGCTCGGTGAGCAGCGTATCGATGGCTGCGGCGCGCTCCAGGCTGCAATCGGGCTCGGCATCGTGCACGCAGTATTGGTCATGGCCGTCGTGTTGTTCCAGATTGCCTTGCGCGGCTTCCAACTCGATATGCTGGCGGGTCTTGCCTACCTCGACATACTTGCCGCATCCGGCCAATACCAGCAGGCGCTCGTCATTGCCGAATCGGTTGAGCAATTCGAGGTTGACCACGTCGGCCTTGATATGGATGACATCCTGGGCGAGGTTTACGGTGTTACCTCCCGCCTCCGCCTGCAGAATAAGGGCGTAGTATTCGCCGCCTTGCCCGGTTGCCGTCCAGGTAGCTGAATTGGTGTAGAGGTCGCCCGCCGCGATATCCGCCGTGTAGGGATACTGGGCAATCACCTCCTGGGTATCGGGATTGACGATGGCAAGCGTCAACGGCAAACCGGACACGTCGGCGTTGCCTGTGTTGTTGACGCCGAACAATACGGGCACGCTGTCCCCCACGGCGTATTCATGGGTGGAGAGCATCATGGACCCCGTCAGACCGTAGCCGGTGTCCGCCGACGACTGCACGGTGTAATCCACAACATGTTGGTCGAAGCTACGTCCATCCGCATCCATCAGGGTCTGTTCGACGTGATAGGTGCCCGACGCCACCTTGCGGTAGGCGTAGCTCGTGGTAAAGCTCTGGGATAAACCGGGCGCCAATTGCAGGATGGGATATTCCTGGTTTTCCAGCACGACTCCGCTGGGGTCGAGCATGCGGATGCGCAGACGCAAGTTCTCCAGCACGACGTTAAGCGAACGGTTGCTCGCCCGGGAACTGATGATCAAGCGATCGCTGGGCGCGTAGGCCTGGCGGTCGAGGCTCAACCTGGAATCGGCGGTCGCCTGCTCCTGATCGGCCAGAACCTTGAATCCGACGCGCGCCACCGCGACGCCCTCACCGTTCTCGTACAATCTGGCGACCACATCGTACTTGCCCGGTACGATGGTACCGATGGCGTAGCCATTGTTGAAGGTGAACGATTCCCCTGCACCCATGGCGGCGGGCTGCTGAATCACCGATCCAAGCGACACCCCGGCCGCATCTTCGATATCGACCTGCAGATCGCCCGATACCGCAGCGGCATTCTGATTCGTCAAGGAGCCCGAGATCTGCGCCGTATCGCCTGCCGAATATTCGGCCTTGTCCGTGGCGACAGCGATATTTACCAGGTTGTGGACGTGAACGTTTGGAACGTCCAAGAGAAGTTTAACCTGCTGCGGGGCGAAACTGTTCTGAAACTGCAGGTAGGCACTCTCCATCACCGGACGGTTTTCGCCCAAAAGCAGGCCCGTCAATTCGGTCACGCCGCTGATAGATGCGCCTTGGGCAGTGACGTCGCGCAGGCTGAAAACATACTCCGTTCTTCCATCCGCCAGCGGCACCACCGCAGACGGCGGCCGGCTAAATCCAGACAGGCTCTGACCGGGCTGCGCCACGAGATGGGCCTCGACGCTGATCGCACCGCACGTCACAGGCACTTGCCAGATTTCATTGTAACCGTGCGCCCACATCAGGAGACGGCTGCCGAAGCGGTCGAATGCCAGGTAATCTATATCCCGCAAATGTGATCTGATTTGTAGGCCGTCGAACAGCGCCGACACCTGGCCGGTGCGCGGCACCACTTGGGCAAGCACATGTTCCTCGGTAAACAACTGATTGATCACCTTCCAGTAGGTGGGAGCAATATAGAAATTGTCCGCACAGTCGGCCGCAATATTGGGATAGCCATCGCCTTCAAATTTTGGATCGATAGTTCCATCGCCCTTGCTGTACAAGAGAATCGAACTTTGATCGGGTTTGATCATCGAAATAACACTCAATTCATTCTGGACATAGATGTTGTCCTTGCCGTCAATTACAATGTTGCGTGGATTCGGCAAACCAACGGTGGTAAAAGTCGAAACCGACCCGGTGCTCGGGTCAATCTTTAGCAAGTCATTAGGCGCTCCTACGAACACTTCGTCGCGACTATTGACCCCCACTCCGTTGACACGGGTAACCCCGAGATCGGCGACCGTCTCCACGGTTCCATCAATTCCGACGCGCAGCAATTCATAATTGCCAGTCGTGGCATTCCTGGACGCTAGGTAGAAACGCTCTTGTGAATCGACCGCCAGCCCGAGGGCCAGGCTAAGACCGGAAACTACCGTATCATTCACACCGGATGTGGACTTCCGGTAGAGGTGGGTCGCATCGGTGTACCACAAGTTGCCCGACTTATCGCCAACCATACCGTAGGGTCGACTGATGGTCGTCAGCGGTCGAATCAAGCCGGTTTCCACTCTGGACAGGCTGACGAAATCAGCGCCGGTCACGTCAAGGTTGAACGGTACGCTTTGATCACCGGGAGCCTGATCCTCACTGCTAGTGGACAGTAATCCCTGGGCATTCGGACCGACATAAAGAAAATTCGTTACCACACCCAGCACACCGGGCACTGTTACCTCCGCCCGGAAATCGCCGCTGTAGGGTGGCACCCAGGAACCGAAATCGATCCGCGACAGACCATCACCAGCAGGCAGCGACGAAATCGGCACCGTGGCGGTATAGACAACCGTTCCCGCGGCCGGCGGACTCTGGGGCTGGGCAATGGTGAGGTGATAAAGCGTCGAATCGTTGCCATTTCCTGCCAACAGTACGCTGTTTTCGGATGATAGCTCCTGTAGGCCGTACACCGGCTTGTTCAGGATCAGCGAGGCGATATTGACCGGCGTTACCACACCCGAATGGTTAATTATGGCCAGTGCGCCGCTATCTCCGCCTGCAAACCATCCATTGGCTGTGCTGGCCAGGAACCTCGGCTGTCCAATTCCGGTTTCGGCCACGATGTCGAGGTTACCGGATTGATAGACGGTTAGAGCACCATTACCGTTGAGGACGAACGCCTGGTCGTTCATCAGGCGCAGTGCTCGAGTATCGTTGATGCCGGAGGCCAGTAAAGACCATGTATCGTTTTCCAGTTTCAACACCCGGCCCAACGAATCTACGGCAAGGATGCGCGACCCATCAACGAGCATTTCCTGAGGAGAGGCGCTGAACGCCGGCAGCTTTGTAATCTTGCCGGTCGCCGGATCCAGCCGGTCTACGGCCGAGGTCATGCTCACTAAAAGCGTGCCGACGGGCTCGACGGTCAAATAACGGGGATAGGGTACCTTAGCCAGAAACGTGGGTGCTTCGCCCATGCCTTCCAAGCGGCTGACTGTAGACGAAGCATAGTCGGCAACATAGATCTTTCCATCAGGCGCAACCGCTACTCCCCAAGGAGTTGTCACTCCGCCGTAATCCTCCAACGTGGCATATGTTGACCCATCCAGGGTAAGAACGCGGCTAGAGGAATAGTCAGCAACGGTGATAGCGCCATCCGGCCGCGCCGTGATCCCCCTCAACGCCGCACCTGGCACAATTTTTACAAATATCCATGCAGTCCCATTCCACTGGTAAACCATGGCTCCCTTGGTTGCAAAGAGATCCGCGCCTCTGACTGCCAGAAACGAAGCACCCATATTTCCACCAATCAGTGTGGGGACTTGCCGGGGAACGACACTGAACATTCGACCCAGGCTATCGATAAAGCGCGCTTCATTCCCATACCATACGATCGGCTTGGGCCCGCTGAAGCCGGTGATACGGTGCAGCAATACTCCAGAAGAATCGTAACGCGACAATTGATGCCGGTTGGATACAGTGACATTCAAGTTGCCGATCGCGTCCGTAATGGCGGAGCTAACGTAACTAGGGCCAGTCACGCGAACAAAGTCGCCGGTATCGGCATCTACCCGGTACAGGCGGTTGTAATTCGTCCACACGAGCAATTGACCGTCGACGCCGGCCTTGACCCACTGTGCATTCTCTCGGCCGGGAACAGGGATAGGCGTGACCGAATCATCGGTGTCTACCCGATACAGCTTGTATCCGGCAGTAATAAACAACCTGGCCGTCCCGTCAGCGGTCAAGGACTGCACTGTCGACGGGAACGATGCCAGTTCGGTCAAGCCGCCCGCCGAGTCCAATTTCTGGATCGTCGCGCCGACGCCGAGGATGATATCCCCCGATGGACCGACCGCGATGCCGTGAGCATAGGTCGGCAGTGTCTTAACCAGAACCGCGGAGCCCGCGGCATCGATGCGGTAAACGTTATTCTTCGATATCGCGACCAAGGTCGCCGACGTTCGGTCGTAGGCGATCTTGGTGTACGTGCGACCTGCCGACCATATGCTCGGCACGTCCGACTGTACCAGACTAATGGCATTCGAGTTGCATACCCATAATCGTCCGTCCGGCGCCATCGCCATATCGTTTGGATTCACCAGTACCGACTCAATGCGCTCCAGCAACGCGCCGTCTTCGGCAAACCGATCGATACGATTTTGCCCTTGCTCGCTCACCCAGACGTCCCCCACCGGACTAACGGCGAGACCGTACGGACCAGCAAGGCCGGTCGCAAAGTTCGTCTTAGTTGTGCCGGAGACTTTGACGATCGAACCGGCGTTGTGGCTGGCGACCAGAACGTCACCGGAAGCGGTGACGTCAACTCCCCGGCTCGTTCCAATCGTCGTTGCGAGCACGGACACCTGACCGTTCGTATCTTTCTTGCTCAGCGTACCGTAGTCGTCGGCTATATAAAGGTTGCCGCTGCCGTCATACTTCATCCCTTCTGGGTGATTGGCCAGCCCCCTCGCATAGATTTCCGCGGTGCCGGTCTGAGAAATGCGATAGACGGCGCTATTCCCCCAGGTAGTCACGTACAGATTTCCATCGGCACTGAGGGCGATACCGGCCGGTTGGGGAAGCCCACTTACCATAGTGCTTACCCTCCCATCTGATGCCACTTTGACCACGCTTCCGTTGCCGGAATTGGCGACAAAATAATTACCTGCGCCGTCGCTGACTATGCCTTTCGGTGTAGCAAGCCCGCTGACGAATGGCGTAATGGCCCCATCGACGCTCACTTTGACAAGGGTGCCATCCTTGGAATTGCTGACCAGATAGCCGCCGGCCCCATCGGAAGCTATGCCGACTGGCGTGCTAAGACCATCGCTCCACAAGACCGTCTCCACGCCTGCTGCATCGCGTTTGACAAGCATCTCCTGCCCTACGCCGTAACCGGTTCCAGTGGCTAAGATGTCACCCGCAGCGCTTATGTCAAACCCCGTTAGCTTGCCCAAAGCGGCGATCTTAGTCTCCGTGACGGCTAGCGCCGGGCTAATTTCCCAGATCCGGCCATCAGTGCCCGCCACCCAGACGTTATCCTGTGCATCCACACGAACGTCCACCAGCCTGAGAGCGCCATTAGCATTTGGTATGGTCGTGTAGACGCTGGTGTTGCCGGAAGAGTCAATCCGTAGAACACGCCCATCGTTGTAGCTGTTTAATACCGTGTACAGATTTCCGGAAGAGTCACGCGCGAGCGCCCGTGATTTGTAAAGCAGGGAATTGTCCGTGAACTGACTGACGGATGTCTCGGGCTGGGTCGAGAGGTTCGTGTCCGGATGGTTCAGGGTTACTACCAATTGCGCCGTGGCGGACTCTAAGGGTAGATTGCCAAAGTTTCCAAGCCGGGCCGTGAAATTTACGGGAGTGTCCAAACCGGACTGGGCCAAGGGCGGCGAAACCTCGAGCCCACCACCCAATAACGCCTCATCGAGCACAACAAATGTTGTCGTACCCTCGGCCACCACATTCCCACTTGCATCATGCGCATGGACCAGCACAGTATGCTGACCGCCTGTCTCCCGGATCATGCTGTGCGACAGTTCGATATCATTGCTGCTGGCCGCTGTGATAGTCAACGGCAAATTAGCTGGAGTGAGCCCCAATCCGGTCGCGTTGGCCGGCATTTCGAACGAAACATTATTCAGCGTGTCCCGCACCTGCGCCTCGATGACCAAATCGGCTGCCGACGTGCTTGAGTTGCTCACGCTGACGATCACACTAAGCTTATCCGAAGGGGCATAGTAATCCTTGTCCGTCTTGATCTCTGAGAACGTTATGGCGCTTGGCTGCAACACGAGTAGGGGGAAATCGGCGGTAATGTCTCCCGGCTGAGTCACAGTCAAGTCAAAGCTGGTCGACTGATAGCCGCTGGCGCTCACATTCACCACCAGGCTGGTTCCCGTCACCTTGCCGAGCGAATACGTGCCATCCACGGCGCTTAGCGTACTCTGCGCGCTTCCCTGTAAGCTGATTTGCGCATCCGCCAGGGGCGTACCGGATTGGGCATCCACCACCTTGCCGCTCAAGGTCGACACGGTCGGCAATCTCTGCATCGCCAGCCGGCCGATGTCGTTTATCCCCAGGCTCAAGCTTCCCTCAGCGCTATAATCCTGATAACCGGTTGCGCTCGCGGTCAACGAAAGCGCCCCGGAGGCCAGGCCGGTGTACTCGAAACTTCCATCCGTCGCGGTCGTAATATTCACGCCGCCCGCGGTCACCACCCCGCCGGATATAGCGGCGCCGCTTACTGCATCCGTCAACTTGCCTCGAAGCGTCGCCGTCGTCGGCACACTACTGGTATAAAGCGTGGGTGAAAATGTGTACGCATTGCCGGCCGAGAAGTCCACATCGGCCACGGCGCTCAGATAACCGGAGTGGGTGACCGTGACTGTAGCCGTACCCGGACTCAAACCCGTCAGACTATAGGCCCCGGTGCTGCCGGTCGCCGTTGAGACCGTACCCACCGCCACCACTGCGTCCGCAATAGCCGCGCCGTTGCTTGCCTTCACCACGCCGGAAAGCGACGCCGTCAATGCTTGGGCTTTGAGTGCGATATTACTGAAGGTGACCGCTTCGCCCGCAGTCACCGTGACGACGAACTGCCTTGCCTCATAGCCCAACTTGGAAACGCGCAAGGTATAGGTACCGGGCGTCACACCGCTAAGCGTAAAAGCGCCGTCACTTCCTGAGAGCGTGGTGAAATTGCTGTTTTCGACCAGTTGCAGGGCTGCTCGCGGAATCGCGCCCCCATCGGCGGCATCGACTACTTTGCCGCTGATTTCGCCGGTCGCCGCGGCGGCGGGCGGTGGCTGCGAAGCCGACCACAAGGCACGCAGTGCCAGGGCGGTGACATACGGGTCTTCCTGCCAGGCTCCATCGCTCCCTTGCGCCGTACGCAGCTGATCCGTCACAGGTCCGATCACATCCCTGGCATTGGTCTGCCCCGACAGGGCGATCAACGCCTCCGCCGCCTCCATGACACCGGGATACACACCGCCGCTACGGCTCGACAGCAGCCAGCCCATCGCCTTGCTGGTCATGGTACCCACAGAATAAGCGCTGTACCACTCCTGCACGGCTGAGAGCACCGCCGCAGTCGCGAAGACATTTGCCTGTGAATCGTGCACCCAGCTTCCGTCGGTGCTTTGCGATCCTGCAAGGTATACCAGTCCGCCGCCGACGATCTGCGAAATATCGTATCCCTCGCCTGCCAACACCTTGGCAGCCATCAATGCGTATGCCGTGTCGAGTGGATTGCTCTTATAAGGATTAGTCCCTCCAAATCCGCCATCCGGATTTTGCCGGGCTAGCAATTGGTCAAGGAGTTCGCTGCCGTCTACCGCCCCTTCCAAGACCAGAAGTTGGCGCGCGGCGTATTCATTGTTGGTGACGACTTCAGCTTGGATGGCGTCCGTCAATCGGGTGGGGACGGTTGCCAAATCCCGCAGCGCGAACGCGGTCTCGGTTCTCGCCTGGAATGGGGTGGCGACTGAGTTCGATTCGGAGGCCAGCGATCCGTCGGGTTGCACCTGAACTTGAAGCCAGCTCAATCCGTTTTGCATGGCCGGCTCAAGCGCGAACGACGCTTTCGGAGACAGCGCCAGAACGGCTAATAGGAGGCAAAAAATGAGATTTAAAAAGCGACTTTCGCCGATCTGGCGGGGAATACGGTAACGTAATTCCTCGCAATATCCGCGAACGCTCGCAACAACGGCGTGCAACTCTTCCATGCCCCCTCCCTCAGCTATCCTTAGCTCCTAATTGGGCATTGCTCGTTCAGAAATTTATCGGCCAGTATCCTTAGGCCATTGTGCTTATGTTTGTGTCGATAAATTACACCGGTTATGGTTGACTACGAATATCCTTTCGCTGGCCTGCTCGTCACTCAGGAAATTCCATATCCCAGTGATACAAAGGCAGAGCGCGGTGTTCCGCCCCTTTTCATTTTCGAAAAAGCATATCTCATATAGCCAGCTAATACCAAGAAAAAATTTTTCCTCGCTAGAAACGTACGATAATCAAGCGAAAGAAGCTGTTAGGCGATTAAAGTAATGCATGCGGACAACAATTTCACAAGGCAGCTCTCATATTCACATCGGCATCGGACGATAACAAGCTGACGCTTACGCGCTAACACGCCCCTCATCGACACTCAACCGAAGGTCCACGAATAATACCCGACAGGTCCTCCAGGGTAGCCGCAGCAACACACTAAGGCTGGGCGCCTTGATCAGCCCCTCGAAGGACAGGCTTTTCCGCGCGCAGTCTGTCGCCTGTGCCCAGATCACCTCGAGCCACCTCTACAGTCCGACGGACCCCATGATAGACAATTGACGGTAAAGGGCTTTCCAAGGATTATCGAGAAGCACGATCGTAGTAAATTTTCTGCTGCTGAGCAGTCAATTTCATTGCAGATTTACTGTTTGCAGGGCATTATCAGGATGTCAAATATCCAGACAGAAGATCTGTGCTTTTAGGGGCTGCACGGGGGATCCACATGCCAAGGCAAACAATTAAAATTGATAATCTGCTTGAAATATTGAACGATGAGCTATCCAATTATGATGAATGTATTGACTGCCGGTTCCACTCAATCATACCGCGTATTGCCCAGGATAACTCGGGCTGCAACTGGTCACATGCCAATCTTCGCGGCCACCTGGCCCCTACCGGCCCACTGATGGCTCTCAGTCAGCCGGCCTCGGCCTGTTATCCTATCGCTGCGCGGGTCATTTCCAAGGCCAGGGAAATGTATAACGTCCGTTGAAGTACGGGGCCGGCATGGCAGTTATCGCTCGTCAAGCGCATAATATTCAGAGCGAATTGTAATAAATCTTGCTCTGTGCCGGCGACCGATACAACCACCAGGGTGTGATTATATGGAATGGGAATTTCATTATCACCCGGAGCACAACTATCTTGAGATAGTTATAAGCGGCGCTTTGTCTTCGCATGAACTCAATCAGCTGGCTGCAGAAAGACAGAACAAGCTGCGTGAACTCAACTGCGGCAAAGTGCTGTTTGACTTCTCGCAAGTCACCGGCATGTTGGCCACCGCCGCCATTTACCATCGCCCACAAGAGATAGCGCAGCTTGGAATCTTGAGCGGAAATCGCAATGCCGCCGTAGTGCCCGAGATTTATTGGAAAGATTTCAAGTTCATGGAAACCGTATATAGGAATCAGGGATACGATTTGAATGTTTTCCTCAATAAGGACGAGGCACTCGCTCACCTGATCAACACCGACTAGAGGCGGCGGCACATAGAAGCATGAACTCGCGCGCACAGGGCACCGGGGCGCGCATCAATCCCTATCCTAATACATGATCTCGATTGATGGAGCGCAGATAAACCTTCGAAGCGATGTGGCACGCCTGAAAACATACCCAAGCATTTCAAATACTGATCCTGGAAAGGGATGGGTAAAAGAGCCCGCCTTGTAGACCAAGCACCCAGTTGATTGTGAATCTGGCGCGCCGAAGCGGTGTCCGGCCTTGGACGGGCCATGCAACTCGCACGTCTTAATTTTGACCGCTCCGATAATCTTTCCAAAAGGCATCATTCTTCTAGCGATCACCGTTTCCTCTAGCCGGTACGCGGCTACTTTTCACGGACCCGTCTTGACTGCTGGCGCATGCCGCCGGCATTAAGGCCCCATGTTGTGGCTATTTTTTCGGGGTATAGCTAAACTTTTGGCCGCCGATGCTAACCTCATACATTAACCCGCCTTTCGCAATCGTGAAGATCGCCATGCCCCGGTAATAGCTGCCCTTGGTCTTGGCGTCATGCTGGCCGCCACTCGCACCCGCTGAAGTACCGGTGGTCGTCGCTTGGGCTGAGGCACCGGCAGTAATTGCTACCGCTGATGCCTCCGCGCCGAACTCGAAATTACCACTGGTGAATTCATCGAACGCGCGCTTGTCTTCAAAAAATATTATTTGGCTGTAGGCTTGGCCCCCTAGCTGCAAGCCCACGGTAACCTGCGTCATCGAAGTGTCACCTACATACTTGCCCCTGGCATACACCCGCCCCGAACCATACGCCGCACCGAGCCCGATGCCGCCTTTACCGACGGTCGGAAACACGGCATAGCCGTAGCTCTTTTTGAAGAACTTTCCACTTTCGCCGGCCGTGCGGAACACATTGATCGTATCCGCGTATTCATCGGCAAGCGCCTGGCCAACCGGTAGAATCAATAGGAACAAGACCAGAAGTCTACGTAGCAATACATACATGCTTGGTCACTCCACTGACTGAATGACAATAACGGAACCGCCCGTATATGAAGATTAATTTATCGGCGGTTCACCGACAACTCCCCGCATCCCGCCGGCTGACGAAATGTCGCCTCGACCGCAGCGATCGTCCCAATACGCATTTTGGGACTGCCGAATGCCCGGTTTATGATGTTGATCGGTATTGGCCAATCAAAGCGTTATTTTGGTGCCACGCGCGAGCTGGCGAATCCGGCCTCCGGTCAGAATGTCTTTTCCTCCCTTAACAGCCATTACGAGCCATTCCCTATAAGTATGGGAACTAATCTGACGATATGGAAGTTTGCTATTAGGACTACCCAGCTTGCCTCAAATAATGACTCGACATAGTTATCTATCATGTTAAGAATTTAGGCTTCGTACTATGACTTCATAGTCATGTGAGCCATTAGCTAGGCATGCCGTTAAAAATCACCTCCCGCTGCAAAAAACCTCTGACCGGGTTGCGCTTGCGCGCACGGTTGCGGCATTCGAGACTATGCTCCGGACAGAATATCCCGGGCTTCGCGGCTGCACCATTGTCCGGGAAGCTGATGATGCCGGCATTCTGGTTGTCACCTTCGAGACCAGGGAAGATCTCGACAACATTTCTAAGAATGTCGCCGCGTCTTGGTTTGCCGAACACATACGACCCATGCTTGCCGGCGCAGTATTACGCTCGGTGGGCAAGGTCATTGCCGGATTGACTCTTTGTTAAAATAGCCACAATTTGCATGTAAATGCATCTGCCGCCAAGCCGGCGGCAGCGCCCAGCCTCCGCCTATCTCGGCCTTTCCGCTTGGCCCAAAAATCGGGCAGGTCAATATAGCGAACTCGATATGCACCAAGCGACCAACGCGAAACGTCGCTTGCACGGTAGTTATATTAATACAAATCATGTTGTTAGATGTCCTTCTCTTCACAAATGGGCAAATGACAACTTCTGGCATTTTCAGAAACTAGGTGGGTTGCCGATAAGAATATAACCTGAGTTGGTAAAGGCAAAAATCCAGTTTCCGGGCTTTATGTTCATACAACCACTTCAACGTCCTTGCCAAAAGTTGTCGCTTACGTTTTTCATGATTATCGCCTTATTGCTGACTGGCGAAGCTCACGCTGCAGCTGTAACAGGATACGGCGATAGACCATGTTCTAAGTGGATTCGTGATCAGGCAGCGGCAAAGCAGCATAATCCATCAGAAGATGTCATATGGGAACAGCTGGTTGATCAGACTTGGCTGATGGGATATCTGACCGGCATGGCTGTGGCAAGGCGCAGCGACTATCTGAAAAAGCCAGATTACGAGACATTAAACGCGTGGGTAGATAATTATTGCACGAAAAACCCCAGAGATTCCTTAGGAACTGCAAGTACAGCGCTATTTAACGAGTTAGAAAGTAAAATGGATCACTATGAGGTATCGCGCTAGATAGTCTGCGTTCAATAATATGCACGCTGACAATACTTGTAGAATCAGTGCCTACGATTGCTCTTCAAGCGGCATTCCATCCCTCGATGGGTACCGGAAGATCCGGTCTTATGACATTTGAATCGCCTTGTGTTCGTCATCAACAAAACCTTTGACTCATTGCGTACGCTCCGCTGCCGTCCATCATGGCTCTATCAACGCACAAGCTCACACTTGGGCTAGCCTACCCTTCCTGCTGCGGCAACGTCACATGAAATGCTGCCCCGCCCTTCGCGCCAGATTCCGCCCAGATCTTCCCATTATATTCACCGACCAAGGCTTGGCATATGGCGAGACCCATCCCGAGCCCGTTTGGTTTGGTAGTGTAGAATCGTTCGAAAAGCCGCTCTGGAGCTGTACCCTTAAATCCGGGGCCATCGTCCTCTACGATTAAATGCGCTATGCCACCGACCTCGGCTATGCGTAGAGTAATAGTACCCTCAGCCTGACCAGACGCTGCGATGGCCTGGATGGCGTTGTGCACCAAGTTCACCAGAATATGCTCGAGCTGCACGTCCACGCCCAGCACGGTAATTGGAGTCTCGGTGGATTTGAACATCAGGCGCACGCCATTGGCTCGGGCTTGGGGAGTCAACAACTCGATGACAGCTTTCACCACGGCATTCAAATCTACTGGCTCCCGCAGTTTCTCTTGATCACGTATCAGGAACTTGCGCAATTCGCGAGTGACTTTACCCACACGTTGCGCCTGTAGGATGATTCCCTGAATATTGCCGAGCAGCTTGTCGGGATCCAGTGGGCCGCAACGGAGCTGAAGCAAGCTAGCCTCACCATAGTTGACAATGGCAGAAACCGGCTGGTTAATCTCGTGGGCTATCACTGCTGCTAACTCGCCCGCGGTGTATAGGCGATGCAGGTGGGCCAGTTCCACTTGGCGGTCACTCGCGATCTTTTCGGCATGCCGCTGTGCCGTCAGATCGCGTATCACACCCGCAAAAGTTTTCCGGCCGGGGATCGCGATCTCCGTGATAGTCAGCCAAGCTGGAAAGCTGCTGCCGTCTCGGCGACGCGCCAGCACCTCTCGCCCGACACCGATGATCTTACTCACGCCGCTGCGCAGGTAATCGGCAATGTGGCCATCATGTGCGTTAGCATAGGGCTCGGGCATAAGCATTGAAACGTTCCGGCCGACTATTTCGTCTGCCGAGTAGCCGAATATACGCTCGCCGGCCGGATTGATATTCTCAATGATGCCGTGGGCATCGATCGTAACGACGGCGTCCGCAATACCATTGAATATGGCGCTGAACCGGGCATTGCTGTCCGATAATTGCTGAGTGCTCCGCTTACGGTCATCCACCCTCGCGCGTACCAGCTGCACGTACAACCCGCCGTTTTCCATTAGCAGGATAGCAAGGAGTACGCTTACGGCGATCAAGCCATAGATGCGCCCAGCGTACCAGCCGACGTCGAAGCGGCCGTGATTGAGGACGGCAGTCAGGAGAGTGTTAAATAGCCACACGCAGACCGTTACCATTAGCCAGAGATCCAGCATGGAGCGCGGCTGCCGCCGCCACAGTGCGACCAAGGCAAGGATGCTCAATACCCAGACAACGAGGGCGACAGTACCCTTTAAGGGCGCATCCAGATCACCCTGCATAATCACCGGCAAGAGGTCTTGTCCGCGCGTGGTGAGCAAGGTTAAGCCAACGGCCGTTACGAATGGAAGGGCGATCATGGACGCTACCGCGGCGGAGGGCCGGATATGTTCGGGGAGCCTATCGCGTGGGCTATTTCTGAGCAGCGCATAAGCTATCACAAACAGCGGAAAACCGGCGTGCCAAAGGAAGTAGAGCCAGGCCGTGGTCTGGGGGCCGGCACCCAGCATACCCGCAGGTGCAAAAAGGCGAGGAAAGCTGAGCATATGTGCGAGCGCCATCGCCGCATCGAAGAAATAAGCCGCAGCCACCACCAGCACTGCCGTCGAGTGTTCGACACGAAATACCCCAAGCACAAGAATCGCCGTGATAAGGGAAACGATAATATAGGCGGATTCATAGGCCGGCAGGAACGCCAATACCTGCGGTAATGGAGACTTGGCATAGTTTGCGATGCCGAGAAAGATCGCTAGAGATACCACAATTACGGTGAGCGCGGCTTGCTGCTGCCAGCGGCCTGGTACAACCGTCGACAACAGCGGGATTGTATCCTCCTCGTCGCGATTAGAGCTGGGATGGGCCGTCGCGGTTCGCATGACACGCACCTTTCCCGTGGAGCGATGCTTCTTGCCCTATGCGGAATCTACGGATTAAATAAGATTACTACCACCCTATATCAACATGTATCAAGACGTTTTGGGGCGAAATCCTCATTTAGCTGGCGGATGAGCGTACAAACCGGTTTCGGCAATGCTGTACCCACGTATAGCGTAATGGATTCCGTCCTTCCCTTTATATTGGTCCATGTTAATAGAAGCTTAGTGCATGACACAGGACGCTGCAATTGTGGGCTGATGTTGTTAAACGGCCGGTGGGGCGGGAAATCTATAGCCCTATGCACTGTGGGGTCGTTTCGTGTTGTACTGCTTGCGCCATTGTTTTAGTGATCACTTGTGCGTCCTTGACGCGGAAGGAGACCCGACTTCCTTAACGCCCAGCTACCCCGCAATATGGATTCTGGTACTAGGTTGGCTTGACAAAAAGCAGTCACTGGCTCTTGCTATTTGAACGGTAGATCATGGCCGACGGCTGCTCTTAACCCGCTGCCAATTCTCAAGCTTCCTCCTCGAATCATCCGGTCAAGCACCCCAAATAAACCCGTCCCCTTTGACTCGGTGCTCGATCTCAATCGAGACTGACCCCTCTGGTAGACAGTCGGTGTCGGGCCGCCGGATTGGCCAAACGGGTCCGGGGCACTGCACCTGATGCCGCTTTGCGGTGTCACAATTTTTTACAACTCCAGCCGACGGTGAGCTCATTGATGCGAATGATCCTATATAAGTTTCTGTTTTAATTTAATAATGCATTTGTGGCACGTCAATTGCCCAATTAGCGTATTGTCCACAGTATAGGATCACTGAGAATTCGCTTATGTTGCGCACGCCTGCTGACAACCCGGCCGCTACGCGATCGCCCTCCGACGCGGCCGCGGATGATGCTTGGTGCTGTCAACTGCGCGAATGGAACGACACACAGTCCGCATTTCCGGACGAATCATGTATCAGCGAACTCTTTGAGGCCCAGGTTGAGCGGACCCCGGATGCCGTAGCGCTTGTTTTTGGACGGAACTCTATCAGCTATCGGAAGCTCGACGAGCATGCCAGTCGGCTCGCTAATTATTTGCGTGGTCATGGCGTAGGGCCCGAAGTCCTGGTTGGCCTTTGTGTCCAACGTTCCCCGGATTCAATCGTGGGAATGCTTGGCATCCTCAAAGCCGGCGGCGCTTACGTACCCTTGGATCCGGCCTATCCGAAAGAGCGGCTCGCACTCATGTTGTCTGATGCCGCTGTACGGGTGCTGCTTACGCAAGAGGCAGTTCGGAACAAGCTACCGGAATCCGATGTCGAGGTAATAAGCCTTGACAGCCATTGGGCTCGGATCGCGAAAGAAGAAGCGACGCACGCTGTTACAGGTGCTAAGCCAGATGATCTTGCCTACGTTATCTACACCTCCGGTTCAACGGGTGAACCAAAGGGCGTGGCCATGAGCCACCGACCCGTGTCCAATTTGATTGCCTGGCAGAGTAAACGCTCCGTGCTTGGTGCAGCTGGCAGAACGTTGCAGCTCACGTCGCTCAGCTTCGATGTATCGGTGCAAGAGATCTTTGCCACACTCTGCACCGGTGGGGTGCTGGTCTTGGTGGCGGAGGATCTGCGCCGTAATAGCAAAGCGCTGCTGGAACTAATCGTACGCGAATCCATCGAAAGAATATTCCTGCCATTTTCACCACTACAGCAGTTAGCCGAGACAGCCCTGCGAGAGCGGATCGTGCCTAGCAGCTTGCGTGAAATCGTAACGGCCGGTGAGCAATTGCGCGTCACTCCACAGATATCAGCATTGTTCCAGCAGCTCGACGCTTGTAGTCTGTATAATCAGTACGGGCCAACGGAAACGCATGTCATCGTCACGTCCTTTTGTATGCAGGGGCCGCCCGAAGACTGGCCTGAACTTCCACCTATTGGCCGCCCAATCGCCAACACGCAGATTCATATCCTCGATCAACAATTGCACCCCGTCCCAATCGGCGACATAGGTGAACTCTACATCGGCGGCGTGTGCTTGGCGCGCGGCTACTTAAATCAACCTGCTCTTAACACGAAACGCTTTGTTGCGGACCCTTTCAGCGCTCGCCCTGAAGTGCGCTTATACCGCAGTGGTGATTTCGGCCGGCATTTGCCCGACGGCAATATCGAATTCCTGGGGAGGATCGACGACCAGGTGAAGATCCGGGGATTTCGCATTGAGCTCGGTGAGGTAGAGGCCGCCTTGAATCGACATACCCGTCTCCGCCAGGCCGCTGTAATTGCCAGTACGGATGCAGTCGGCGACAGGCGTTTAGTGGCTTATTTCGTCCCTGACCCTAAGCAGACGATATCAACGAATGAGTTGCGGCAATTCCTGTCGTTGCGCTTGCCCGATTATATGGTGCCGTCTGTATTTGTCAGTCTCCGCGCGCTACCCCTGACGCAAAATGCCAAGCTCGACAGAAGAGCATTGCCACCACCGGAGTTCACGCGTTCCGCCCTTAGCCACCCGTTTTGCCCACCTGAGAGTTCGGTCGAGCGAACGCTGACTGCAATTTGGGAGGAAGTACTTGGTCTGGATCAGGTGGGTGTTAATGACGATTTCTTTGAGCTTGGCGGCGACAGTCTCAAGGCGACTCGCGTGTTAGCAAGGGTAAATGCACGTCTGCAAATAGAGGTTTCGCATAAGACGTTTTTTGAGCTGCCGACCATTGCAGAAATTGCGGGACACATAGAGGCGGCGCAGCAATCTGCACCGCCGCAGGCGCCGGTCCGCCGTCCGAAAGCGCCGGCACGATCCAGCCCCCTTGCATTTGGCCAAGAAGGTATCTGGGTTGCCGCACGAATCCAACGTAACGAGCCGGTCTACAACGAGTCATTTACCATTCATTTTAAGCAAGCTATCGATGCATTGGCGCTGGAACGGGCACTCAGTGCGTTTGTGCAGCGTCACGATGTCTTGCGCACTGGATTTTGCAGTCAGAACGGCATGGTCACTCAGCATGTGTATGATGCCGTAGAACTCAAGCTCGGGATCATGGATATGGGGGCTATGGCCAAGGACCTGCGTGCAGAGCATTTTGCCGAGCAGGCACATAGAGCAGCGCGGTTGCCCTTTGATATGATGCGGCCGCCGCTCCTGCGCGCGACATTTTTTCGCTTTGATGAAACCGACTGCAAGTTGCACCTGGTCTTCCATCATATTGTCTGCGACGCCAGCTCGGTTTACGACGTACTTTTGCCGGAGCTCTATACACTTTATCGCGCATTCTCCCGCCAGAGCAGCGTAATGCCGCCGCCACTGCGGTTGAGGTATGCGGATTATATCCATTGGCAACGTGCGTACCTAGAGAGTGAGGTTATCGAACAAGACCGGCTGTACTGGGAGGAGCAACTACACGGGATAGAACCCTTGGAGTTACCGACTGACAGCATACGCCCTCCGCAGTGCAGCTATCGCGGCGAGTTCATGCCGCTGTCGCTGTCGAAAGGGCTATCCGACGCCCTGGCCGATCTAAGCCGGAAAGAGGGCGTCACCGTATACATGCTGCTCTTGGCTGCCTTCGATGTACTGCTGTTGCGCTACACGGGCCAGGATGATGTTGTTGTTGCCACTGTGAAGGTTGATCGGCAGCGCCCAGAGTTCGAGCCATTATTCGGCTATTTTCTCAACACCTTGATGATTCGTGCCGACTTGGCTGGTAACCCGCGCTTTGATGAACTACTCGCGCGTGTGCGCACGAATGTGCTGGACGCATTTGCGCACTGGCGTTATCCGTTCGTCAAGCTGGCTGAGCGTTTTAGTTTCGAGACGGATTCATCACGACACCCGCTGTTTCGGGCTGCATTTGTCATGGAGCCGAGCCTGGCTGTGCATGTTTCCGGATGGAGTGTCAGTCAACTCGATGTGCAGAGCGGCACCTCAAAGTTTGATCTCATGCTGGAGGTTGAGCAGCGTGTCGGCGGGATTATCGGGCGTTTTGAATACAGCACGGATCTGTTCACGCGCGCGACCATTGCGCGCATGGTTGCCCATTTCCAGACGCTGCTGGAGGGCATTGTCGAAGCCCCGGGTTCCCGGTTGTCGGATTTACCATTACTCACTGCGGTAGAACGCGAGAAACTGTTGTCGGAGTGGAATGACACAACGGTGCCTTATCCTCGCGATATGTGCATTCATGAGGTGTTCGAGGATCAGACAAAATGCGCCTCCGATGCAGTTGCGGTGATCGACGCGCACAACATTGTGACCTACGGCGAGCTTAACTCCCGCGCTAATCAGTTGGCGCATTATCTGCGCGGACTTGGCGTCGGCCGTAACATCTTGGTCGGCCTGTACATAGAGCGGTCTGTGGAGATGATTGTTGCCATCCTTGGCATCTTGAAGGCGGGCGGCGCTTATGTGCCCTTGGACCCGAGCTATCCCGCGCGCCGGCTGGCATTCATGCTGGAGGAAACGCAGGCGCCGGTAATTGTGACACAGGCCGCGCTGCTTGGTCGGCTCCCGACGTTTCAGGGGCACGTTGTTCGTATGGATGCCGATCGGCCGAGAATTGAGCGAGAAGTTGAATCAAATCCGCCGCAATTAACTGGGGCGCAGGATTATGCCTATATTATGTACACCTCGGGCTCGACGGGTATGCCGAAGGGGGTTGCGGTACCACATCGGGGCGTCTTACGTTTGGTGCGCGGGGCACGCTACGTCGAGTTTGGTCCGGAGCAGACGTATTTGTTGCTCGCCCCGATTTCATTTGACGCCTCAACGTTTGAATTATGGGGGGCGTTGCTGCATGGCGCCAGATGTGTTGTGTTCCCCGACCGCGTGCCTTCACTACATTTGCTGGAGCAAACCATTCGTGATTACGGCGTCACCACGCTGTGGTTGACGGCAGCCCTGTTCAATACCGTTATCGATGAGGCGCCGGAGATCCTTACCGGAATACGGCAACTGCTCACCGGTGGCGAGGCATTGTCACTGCCCCATATACGGCGAGCCAAGGAGCGGTTGCCAGAAACAGAAGTAATTAACGGCTATGGCCCCACAGAGGGCACAAGTTTCACTTGTTGTTACTCTGTTCCACGTATGCTTTCAGAGACATTGCGGTCTGTACCAATCGGCCGCCCCATTAGCAACACCCAAGTGTATGTATTGGACCATTATCTGAACCCGGTTCCCATTGGGGTTCCCGGCGAACTCTATATTGGTGGTGACGGACTCGCCAATGGTTACCTCAATCAACCGGGACTGACGGCACAGCGGTTTGTCGTCAACCTGTTCAGCAGCGATCCCGAGGCGCGGCTGTACAAGACCGGAGACCGCGTACGTTATCTGACCGACGGTACCATCGAATTTCTCGGGCGGCTTGATGGCCAGCTCAAAATCAGAGGATTTCGTATTGAGCCGGGCGAGATCGAAGCGGCTCTGCGGGAGCATCCCGCGGTGGCTCAAGCGGTTGCGATGGCCCGATCTGATGGAGGCGCCCCCAGGCTCGTGGCCTATATAGTGCCGAGTTCGACGGATATGCCAACGCCGAATCAGTTGCAGGATCTTTTGAAGCTGTGGCTGCCCGAGTACATGGTGCCCTCCGCATTTGTTTTCGTCGAAAGGCTGCCGCTCACGCCCAGCGGGAAGGTGGACCGTACGGCGCTGGCGGTACCGATCAGATCTGCCGCCGGACGCGCTAAGACGGGCGCTGCGCCCCGCAATGCGATCGAGGTTCAGATCATGCGCATCTGGGAACAGCTATTCGATGTTTCGCCCATTGGCGTGGAGGATAATTTTTTTGACTTGGGAGGGCATTCGCTCCTGGCAGTTCAGCTGATGGATAGGATTCAACAACTGTTTGATCGCGAGCTACCGCTCGACGCGCTTTGGTATAGTCCCGGTACGATCAGGCATCTCGCGGAACTCCTGACAGGAACGGGAGGCGAGCCGGTCTGGTCCCGTCCCGTCGCAATAAAGCCCAGCGGCAACAAGTCTCCGCTGTTTTGTTTGCCCATTGCCGGCGGCCATCTCTTCAACTATGACAATCTGTCCCGCTACATCGATCCTGAACGGCCGGTCTATGCGCTTCCGCCGCAGGGAGTAGACGGCAAGCGGCCGGCGCACACCTCCATCGAGGATATGGCGAAACACGCTATCCAACAGATGCGTGACATCCAACCGACCGGTCCCTATCATCTGACCGGTTATTGTAGCGGCGGCGTTATTGCCTTTGAGGTGGCGCGGCAGTTGCTGGCGCAGGGTGATGACGTGGCCTTCTTGGGACTGATCGACAGCATCTCCCCCAGCTTCAGCAAGACGTTTGTCCTCATGCTCAAGGACTTGGTGCGAGGTAACGAGTTGCGGCTTGTGCAGGAGCGATTGTATGCGTTAGTTCTCAATACCATCGGCTTGCCGCAATTGCGCAAGGTAAAGGGAGTCGGCGAGTCCCATCGCTGGGCTTTATGGAGCTACAAGAAGCCGCCATCCATTCCCGGCCGTATCACACTCTTCAGGCCGGCTAGCTATGAGTACTCGCGAGATGCCGCGCTGGGGTGGGCGTCTTTGGCCGAGGATGGTGTCGAGGTGCATCTACTTCCGGGACGGCACCGCGATCTGATGAGGGAGCCGGATGTCAAGCGGTTTGCCGCGCAATTCAATCAATGCTTGGCCGGGTCAAGTCAAGAACCAGGAGGAAACGCAGGAGATCACAGTGCGGATGTCGGTTGAGAAGAAATGGGAGCTTCCGTGTAATCATCCGGATCTGCTTAAGGGCGCAGTGCACGTCTGGCATGTAGATGCAGATCCAGAAGCGGTTAATGTACGGTGCTATCGGAAATTGCTATCGCCTGATGAGCGTGCCCGGGCGAGCCGTTTTCGCCTTGCTGAGCAGCAGACGCGGTACATCGTCGGGCCAGGTATCCTTCGCTTGCTGTGTGCACGCTACCTTCGCATTGAGCCCGATCAGCTGTCGTTTGCGTATGGAACACGGGGTAAACCCGTGTTGGCGGTTCAGGACGATGCCTTGAGACTTCATTTCAACGTTTCACACGCAGAAAATATTGTGCTGTATGCCTTTGCCTGTGACCGGGCCGTTGGCGTTGATGTGGAGCGGGTTCGCGCGGATATCGATATTATACCGATAGCACGACGGTGGTTCACGGCACGCGAGACGGAAACGATCGATCGCTACCCGCACTCGAGCAGCAAAGCGCATTTTTTAGGTTATGGACCCGCAAAGAGTCCTACTTGAAAGCGCTCGGCGATGGATTGGGTTCTTCACTGCGGAAAATTGATGTGTTGGGAAATTACCCAGAGCGTAGCGGGATGATCAGGCATTGTGAAACGCAAGCTGCGGAACTGCGTTGGCGGTTTGAGGACATTACCATCGGGCATGGTTGGGCCGCCGCGATTGTTAGCGAAGCACAGGATTGGAGTCTTGTGCGCTGCCTGGCAGGCCCGATACCTTCTGGTCCAAGTTGATAGAAATAGATGTTTCGCGTAAGAGATGTAGCTGTCAGTGCCCAACGCGGACGCTTGCCATCAGTACGGCAAAGGTGTGCTCACAGCCTATTCCGTTGAAAAACTCGAATTCTTGTTGGCCTCCAAATTTTGGCAAATTGATAAATCGTCTGAGGATCATGCCCAAAATTCATCTACATCTCGTTGTGCAGCCTTAAGGGCTAGATCCATGGAGGTTGCAGGGCCCTAGCGCTTTGCGTGCCGTGCACCTCGTAAAGGCTGTGATTATTTCACCCGCCGCCGAAAATGAGTTTTTCAACCGAATAGGCCGTAAACGGACATGGGCGGACAAACCTCAGCGTCCAGATTCGCCTCGTCGGCGGGTTGTCAGCATTCAGTAGGTCAACGACTTATGCTTGGTGGCGTGCCCGGGCAGATTCGAGCTTCTCTCATTCCCTGAAAGAGCACGTCTCCACCAAAACTGAAGTCAAGTGTTCTCTTGTTCAGCAACCATGAGCCCACTGTCTAAGCCCCAATACATCCGATGGTCCCCATCCCTACACCTAAGTCGTTATACTTGACGCAACTCTGTAAACATAACAGAGTTACTGGTTTGTCAGTTCTATAACCACAACTAAACTTTAATCACAATGCCTGTCATCATCATCGGCACCGGCTGGTCGGGATTGGCCGCCGCCATCGAACTCAGCCGCGCCAACATTCAAGTGACGCTCATCGAGGCGGCCAGGAGTGCAGGGGGCCGCGCGCGGCGCGTCGAAACTCAAGACATGGTCTTTGACAACGGCCAGCATCTCATGCTGGGCGCCTACAGCGAGCTGCTGCGCCTGTTGCGCGTGCTCGGCGTGTCCGAGGGGCAGGCATTGCGGCGCCGACCTTTGTGCCTGGAGATGCGCTCGCCACGCGATGACATGCTGCGCCTTGCCTTTCCCTCCCTCCCTGCCCCGTGGCATGCGCTGGCGGGTTTTGTTCAGGCCAAGGGTTTAACTTGGCGTGAACGCTACCGGGCCCTGGCCTTGTGCACCCAGTTATTCTTTTCCGGCTTCAAGCTTGCCCAGGATGTCAGCGTTGCCGACTGGCTGCGTCGCACCGGACAACCGGAGCGCCTGATCAAGGCACTTTGGGAACCCTTGTGCCTGGCGGTTCTGAACACGCCCTTGCACCAGGCCTCGGCGCGGGTTTTCATCCGGGTATTGCGTGAAGCGTTCGCGGGAAAACCCAGCGAAGCCGACATGCTGTTCCCACGCGCGGATTTGGGTGCCGTCTTTCCCGAGCCCGCGCTACGCTTTATTCGCGAACACGGCGGCGCGGTACGCTTCTCGGAGCGTGTCGCTTCCCTCGATATCCGTGACGGGCGCGTTGCGGGGGTCACCACGCAACACGAGCGGATTGCGGCGGATCATGTGATCATCGCCACCCCGCCCTCCGAGGCCTTACGTCTGCTGCAGCCGCATCCTTGGTTACAGATTATTAGCCGGCAATTGGCCGGGCTCCGTCATGAGCCGATCTGCACCGTCTATCTGCAGTATCCGCCCGAGGTACGCCTGGGGTGCGAGATGCTGGGATTGCTGGATGGCCCGGGCCAATTCATCTTCGACCTGGGCGATGCGGGCCATCCCGGCAGAATGGCGGTGGTGATCAGCGGGCCGGGGCTACATATGACGGAGGACAACGCCGCACTCGGCGGCGAGGTAACCCGGCAGGTCAGCGGGCACTTCTCCGCTTGGCCGACGCCGTCACACACTTTCGTGATTCGCGAGAAGCGCGCCACCTTTTCGTGTCAGGTGGACATCGATACACTGCGGCCCGCGACGCGGACGCCCGTAGCCGGCTGTTGGCTGGCCGGGGACTACACGGCTACCGGGCTGCCCGCCACCCTGGAGGGGGCGCTGCGCAGCGGGGTGAGCGCAGCCCGGGCAGTCATCGCGACCCGATTATCCGGTTGAGAGGGTATCACTGCTCTCCAGTTGCACGGCCATGATCTCTTCGATGGAGGTCCTGCCTTCGCGGGCCAGTGCGAGGGCGTTGTCCCCCAAAGGGGTCATGCCTTGGGCCATCGCCTTCTGCTGGAGCTTTTGCATAGATGCTCCGTCATTAATGAGCTGGGCGATCTCCGGCGTCACCGCCAGCAGCTCGCAAACCGTCGCCCGCCCGCGGTAGCCCATCTGATTGCACGACTCGCAACCGGTGCCGCGGTAGAACTTTTCATGGGGCTGGAGATCAAGGCGCGCACGGATGATATGGTCCACCTCTTCCTCCACCAGGCAATGGGGACAGTTCAAGCGCACCAGGCGTTGTGCCATTACGCCCAGCAGGGTGGAACTCAGGAGATAGCGCTCCACCCCCATGTCGGTGAGGCGCGTGATGGTACTCACCGCGTCGTTGGTATGCAGGGTGCTGAACACCAGATGGCCGGTGAGGGCCGCCTTGTTGGCGATCTGCGCGGTCTCGCTGTCGCGGATCTCGCCGACCATGATGACGTCGGGGTCGTGACGCAGGAATTGGCGCAGTGCCTGGGCGAAGGTGTAACCCTTGACCAGGGAAATCTGCACCTGCTCCACCCCCTCCATGTCGTATTCGACCGGATCTTCCACGGTCAGCAGGTGCACGTTGCGTTTCTTCACTTCGTCGAGAATCGCGTAGAGGGTGGTGGATTTGCCGGAACCGGTGGGACCGGTCACCAGGAACAGACCGTGGGGATGGGCGATCAGCCGCCGAATCAAATGATAATCCGGATCGCGCAAGCCCAGGGCGTCCAGGGGGCGCAGGCCCGCGTCTTTGTCCAGGATGCGGATGACGACGCTTTCTCCCTTTACCGTCGGCACCACGGAAATGCGCAGATCGATGGATTTATTTCCCCACGCCATGCGGGCATGGCCGTCCTGGGGCAGGCGCCGCTCCGAAATGTCCATCTGCCCGGTGATCTTGATGCGGCTGACGATGGCCGGCAGCAAAGAGCGGCTTATGGTCCGGGCATATTGCAGCTTGCCGTCGATGCGGTAAAGAACGTTGACCCGATCCTTTTCGGGACGAATGTTGATGTCGGAGGCACTCTTGGTCACCGCCTGGACCAGGATGGCGTTGACCAGCCGAACGATCGGCCTGCGCTGCGCCTCCTGCTCCATGAGATAAAGCGACTCGGCGCTCTCCGCGGGCGAACTGCCGACCGCGTCCACCTGCAGGTCCTCCAGGGCCTCGCTCTCCTCGAGCTTGCTGTAAAACTTCTGCAGCAGCAGCCGGATATCGTCGCTGTCGGCGATCACCGCCTCGATGTTGGCGTTGGTATTGAAGCGCAGGGCGCTGATGACCTCCTGATCCAGAGGGTTCTCCATGGCGACCACCAGCTTGCCATTGATATCCGCCAGCGGTACCACGTTGTACTGGATAGCGAGATCGGCGGGGACTCGTGACAACATCTGCGCGGGCAGATCAAAGCCCCGCAGGTGCACCCGGGGAATGCCCAGTTTCTTGGACAGGGCCAGGATTACCTCGTCCTGGGACAACAGCCCCATTTCCATCAGGATCTGGCCGAGATGGCGGTTCTTACCCTTTTGCTGCCGCGACAGGGCTGTGCCCAGTTGTTCGGGGCTGATGAGCTGATCTTCCACCAGCACCTCGCCCAGTCGCACTTCGGATAAAGGATGCTTGCCGCTGAGCAGCTCTTGGAGATCGATTACCGTCCTTACTACATTGTGCTTGAAGGCAGTCGTCACAGTCACCTTTATGGATCCTCCCCCGCCCTGCGATGCTGATGCGCTAATGCCGCGTCCTTATATTTTATCCAAATCTCGAGGCTTGCGTGACGTAGCGGGACTTCCCGTGAAAACCACACCTCTGTCCCGCAGGCCGCCCGCACCGGCGCATTGTTGCAGTCTCCCTTCCGCGACACGAAGTCAATTAATTGACTAACGGGCCGCCGCAACCCCGCAATCCATTCACTTGCGCGATATCCCTGGTGATATCTCTTGTTAAATAATAAGAAGTTAGCTCGTTTTGTTGCGAATCTGGCACAGTAATCGCATATCAGTCAGTGGGCGTAACCAAGGAGAGACAAGTATGTCCACGCCGCAACTTCTGGAAACAGGACGACATAAAGACTCAAACACCCTCAATCTGGTGCTGAGACCGTTTGCCGAACTGACTACTGCCAGCAACGATGAGTTCAGCGCCGCGCTGCGGCTCAATACCGTACTGCAGACCACGCTGGATATCGGCGCGCTGATCAAGCTGTTCGCCGACGAACTCATTATTTTGATGCCCTTCGACGGCTTCAGCTACCGCAACAGCGCCCGCGACATCGACATAACCTTCGGCAAGGCGGCACGCCATAAATGTTCCTATCGCCTGATTGTCGGCGAGGAAAACCTGGGCGAGGTGACACTCAGCAGGCGCCGCAAGTTTCAGGAGCGGGAAACCGCCATGGTGGAACACCTGCTGGTGGGGCTGGTCTGTCCGCTGCGCAACGCCCTGACCTATCTCAACGCAGTGCGCGCCGCCCAAAAGGATCCTCTCACCGGCATCAACAACCGCGCCGCCATGGACAACGCCCTGGCCAGGGAAATCGAACTGGCTCGCCGTCATCGCACCCCCTTGTCGCTGATCGTCATGGATATCGACAAATTCAAATCCATCAACGATACCTACGGCCACACCACCGGCGACGAGATTATCAAGACCTTCACCAAGGTGGTAGGCAGAATCATACGCAAGACGGACATGCTCTTCCGCTACGGCGGCGAGGAATTCGTGGTCATCATGAGCAACACTGGCCGCGACGGCTCCATGTTGCTGGCGGAACGGATCCGTCGCGGGATCGAGAAAATGGATGTGCTGCTACCGCAATACCACCTGCCTGTCACAGTGAGCCTGGGCGTCGCCAGCCTCAAGCTCAGGGAGGACGGCAAGTCCCTTTTCAAGCGGGCGGACCAAGCGCTCTACCAGGCCAAGGCCTCGGGACGCAACTGCGTTTGCCTGGCTGACAGCACCAGCGCCTACTCCTGATAGATCCCGTCCCGCGTTGCGCGGCGCCCGCGCTTGCGAGGATAATCCCCACTTTTTCCGCGACCGACTCCGCGGCGCGCAAAAGTGAGGTCAATAAGTGCCGCAATTCTTCCTTCCACCTGAATGGTCGCCGCAAAGCGGCCTCATGATCACCTGGCCTCACCCCCACAGCGACTGGCGTGACCTGCTGCCCGAGGTGGAACCGGTTTACGCCCTCATCGCCCGGCAGGTCACGCGCCGCGAAGGCCTGCTGGTCAACTGCTGGGACCAGGCACACATCGCCCAGGTCAAGTCCCGACTGCAGGACACCGGTGCCGACCCACGCAATGTCATCTACAGCGCGGTCCGCAGCAACGATACCTGGACCCGCGACTATGGTCCCATCACGGTCCTGGAGGACGGCCGGCCGCGGCTGCTGGATTTCATCTTCAACGGCTGGGGCGGCAAGTTCGACGCGGCCCTGGACAATCAAGTCACCCGCAACCTGCACCGCGACGGCGTGTTCGGCCCCGCGGCGCTCGATAGCATCGACATGGTACTGGAAGGCGGCAGCATCGAGGTGGACGGCCGCGGCACCCTGCTAACAACCGAGCACTGCCTGCTTGCCCCCACCCGCAATCCCGGCCTCGACCGGGTGCAAATTGAAGAACGCCTGCGCGGCTGGTTTGGCGTCACCAACGTCTTGTGGTTGCGCCACGGTCATCTCGCGGGCGACGACACCGACAGCCACATCGACACCCTGGCGCGATTCTGCGACTCCCACACCATCGCCTATGTGGCCTGCGACGATCCCCACGATGAGCATTACGCGGAGCTGCGATCGATGGAGGCGGAACTGCGCGCCTGCCGCGACCTTGACGGCCGGCCCTATCGGCTGGTGCCCCTGCCCTGGCCCGCCGCCAAGCACGATGCGGCCGACGGCCGTCGGCTGGCCGCCAGCTACGCTAATTTTCTCATCATCAACGGCGCGGTGCTGATGCCGCTCTATGATGATCCCGCCGACGACGAGGCCCTGCGCCGACTGCAGAGCTGTTTTGCGGATCGGGAAGTCGTCGGCGTGCCTTGCCTGCCCCTGATCCGCCAAAACGGCAGCCTGCACTGCATCACCATGCAATTACCGGCGGGAGTGTTGTAATCTATGCCGTTGAATTCATGGAGCCTGGCCGGCCGCGGGGCGCGGCCGGCTTGAAGCGATTAGAGGCGAGGGCATGAGTCAAAACATTCTGCGTGTCGGCCTGGTGCAGCACGCCTGCACCACCGACCGCGAAGCCAATCTCGAGGCCAGCATTGCCGGCATCCGCGACGCGGCGGATCAGGGGGCACGGCTGGTATTGTTGCAGGAGCTGCATGCCACACCCTACTTCTGCCAGCATGAAGATACCGCTCATTTTGACCTGGCCGAGCCCATTCCCGGCCCGGGCAGCCAGCGCTTCGCCGCCGTGGCGCAGGAATGCGGCGTCGTGGTGGTCGCCTCCCTGTTCGAACAACGCGCCGCCGGTCTTTACCACAACACCGCGGTGGTCCTGGAACAGGACGGCTCTATCGCCGGCCGTTACCGCAAGATGCATATCCCCGATGATCCGGGTTATTACGAAAAATTCTATTTCACCCCCGGCGATCTGGGTTTCGAGCCCATCGCCACGTCGGTAGGCCGCCTGGGGGTGCTGGTGTGCTGGGACCAGTGGTTTCCGGAGGCCGCGCGGCTCATGGCCCTGGCGGGCGCCGATATGCTGCTGTATCCCACCGCCATCGGCTGGAACCCGGATGACGAGCAGGCGGAGCGGGCCCGCCAGCGCGATGCGTGGATGACGGTGCAACGCGCCCACGCAGTGGCCAACGGGCTGCCGGTCCTGGCCTGCAACCGGGTCGGCTTCGAGCCGGACCCCACCGCCCAGACCGCCGGGATCCAGTTCTGGGGTTCGAGTTTCCTCGCCGGTCCGCAGGGGGAAATCGTAGCGGCGGCGGCCGAGCAGGCTACGGTATTGATCGCCGACCTGGATATGGCCCGCGGCGAAACGGTGCGGCGCATCTGGCCTTATCTGCGCGACCGCCGCATCGACGCCTATCACGCCCTCACCCTGCGCTACCGCGACCCGGCGTAAGTCGTTTTCCGTACTGGACAGCCGCGGAGACCGCCCTCCCATGCCGCCACCCCGCCACCGACGCTGGACCCGGACCTTGGCGAACCTTACCCGCGCCGGGCAAGCATTCTTAAGCGAACGGCATTCGCGTTATACTTACGCCCCTGTGCCGTACCATCCATCAGCTAGGGACATACAATGATCGTCATACTGGAACCCAATATCGACAAAGCCGGGGAGAAATACCTGTCACTGCTCCACCACCTGTCCAATCTTCCCAACATCCAGGTGCGCATCCATGAGGAAGTGGGCACCCAGCAGATCCTGACCGAATTTTATCTGATTGGGAATACGGCGGCCCTACCGCTGGAGGATATCCAGATCATTCCCGGCGTCGAACGCGTGGTGCGCATCTCCGAGCCCTACAAGATCCTCGGGCGGCACAAGGGTGATACCCGCTCCACTCATTTCGAATATAACGGAGTTACATTCAGCCAGGACAATCTGAACATCTTCGCCGGCCTGTGCGCGGTGGACAATCCGCAGCACGTGGAGATGATGTTGCGGGCCCTGCGCGACAACGGTATGAATTGCACGCGCATGGGCGCCTACAAGCCGCGCACCAACCCCTACTCCTTCCAGGGCCACGGCAAGGACTGCCTGCCTTACGTCTTTGAGCTGGCGGGCAAGTACGGCATCAAAGTGGTGGCCATGGAGATCATGTCCGAGACCCATTTGGAAGAAATTCAACAGGCGCTGCAAACCAGCGGCCATCCCACCGGCGTCATGCTGCAGATCGGCACCCGCAACACCCAGAACTTCGAATTGCTCAAGGTCGTCGGCCGCCAGACCGAGCTGCCGGTACTGCTCAAGCGCGGCTTCGGCATCACCCTGGAAGAATCCCTCAACGCCGCCGAATATCTGGCCAGCGAAGGCAACCGCAAGGTGATCTTCGGCCTGCGCGGCATGAAGACCAATATGGGCGACCCGCATCGCAACTTCGTCGATTTCGCCCACGTCCCTGCGGTGAAACGCATGACGCGCATGCCGGTGTGCATCGACCCCTCCCACTCGGTCGGTACGCGCGACGCGTCCTCCGACGGCATCCTCGATATCTGTCATGTGGTCGCCCAAGGCGTGGTCGCCGGCGCCAACATGATTCTCGTGGATTTTCACCCCGTACCGGAAAAGGCCCTGGTGGACGGGCCCCAGGCACTGCGTCTCGAAGAACTGCCCTATTTCCTCGAAGATGTCCGCATTGCGCGCACCGCTTACGAAGACCGGGTCAAGCTCGTCAATCGCTGAGTGCGGCCGGCACAGCGCGTGATCCGGTGTTCTGTCGCCGATAGGCCGGCACAAAGTTAGAGCACGACCGACCGCCATTGAACTGATTTCTCCCGCTCGCCGCAGGGCTTGCGCGCTTCACCGCGGCGGGCGACAGTCCCCGCGTACGCGCTGCGCGGCACCTCCTCGTATAGAGAGCCGGGATACAACTCGGCGAAGTCCGTCGTCTAGATACATTGCACCCACCTAGCTTCATTTCTTTTCAATAATCGGTGAACTTTGCTTCGCATCACCTGTCTCTTTTTGCAGATGGACGTCGTGCAATAACCAAGAAAGTTATTCGACATTCAACTCCGATGCGAATGGCACACAACGTGCTTGTCGTATTGTCATCCATACACGCGGAGCGCAACTGATGCCAGCAACGAACGCCGGCAAGAATACTGGCCCCCTCAGCGCACCACCTCGCCTCCCGCCACGACCGCGGCATAGCGGCACGCAATGCTTCCCAGCGGGAACAAGCTGTCTGTTTCGGATCAAGCGCCGTTTGTTACTGCAACGGCATGCCATGCTCCGCGTTCCACAGGTGCACGCACGCGGTATCACCCTGGTCACCCGGTTGATGACCGCCAAACCTGCAGTCCATGCGCATGAACTTGACGCCGCGGGAATTTCATCCGCTCATACAGCGAAAGGAGAAGGTTCGTGATGGAACATAGATTGGACGACAGGATACATGCACAGTTCGACGTGACCATCCACACGGACAACGGCGATGTCCTCAAGGCGCGGGCGAACAATCTCAGTCGAGGCGGCGTGTGCGTGGAGACGGAAGGTCTCCGGGAGATCCAGGAGAATAGGTTGGTATTGCTGGAGTTCGCGGAAGACGGCTTGCGCGCCAAGATCCCGGCCCTGGTCCTGCAAACGACCGGCCGAAGCGCGTCGCTCATGTTCATCGAGCACTCCGCTGAATTACATTCGTTTTTAATCCAGTGGAACAGATAGCTGTACGACGCCGCTCCGGGCACGTTCCGCGTATGGGGCACAGCACCCGGTCCACCCGTTCATTAGGCGCGCTGGGTGCCGGACTAGGGAATTCCGTCCTGTCCACCGCATGAGCCAAGCGGCGCGCCCTTTTCCCCAGCCGATTAATCCAGGGAAGCGGTCATTCGCGTGTCGGCGATCTCTCTGATCACCGCCGTTGCATAGGCGCCCGCCGGCAGGCCGAACTTGAGTTGGAGCAGATCGTCGCCGTGCCAGTCCCAGTGCAGGTCTCGTATCGCCAGTCGCAATGGCCGCCGCTCCTGCACCATGCCGGCGTCGACGCAGGCCTGGCTCCACTTTTCAGGACAGGCGGCGACGACCGCCAACTCCAGGGACAGCGCCGCGCCGCGACTCGGCGGCTCACCCCGCCCCCACAAAGGCCCAGTGGGATGGATGTCCCCCGTCGCGAGCCTCCGTTCGATCTCATCGTCGATGGCGTCGGCGACAAAGTAGCTGCGGCTGCCGGCAAGGTTGAGCGCCTCCCCTCCCAGCGCCCCCTCCCAGACATGATCGCGCACACGCCGCGCCAGGACCGCGTTGAACAGGGCCGAGCGCAGGCTGGAAAGATAGATGCCGCGCAGATGGCGATCTGCTACCCGCAGCTTACCGCTCATCATGGCCTCCGCGCGCGCCAGGTTGTCACGACCGAAGCGCTGTGCGCCGAAGTAATTGGGCACGCACCGCCCGGCGATCTCTCTTAATCGCAGCTCGACCGCCTGTCTGTCGCCGTGCAGCTCGCGCAAGGTAATGACGAAGCGGTTGCCCCGCGCACCGCCGCGCCGAAGCTTGCGGCGGGCCCTGACCGTGCGCAATACCCTCCACCCCGGCTCTTGCCATTGCGCGGCCCCCTCCAGGTCCGTTTTCGGCAAGTGAATACTGCACCACTGGCGGGTCACGGCATGCCGATCCTTGAGTCCGGCATAACTGACATCGCCACGCCGCACCCCGGCGATAGAAGCGAGCCGGCGGGCGAGTTGGTCGGTATTCATGCCGCGCTTTTCCAGCCACAGCCACAAGTGCTCCCCCTCGCCTTCCGGCTCGTATCCCAGTTCTTCCTCCACCTGAAAATCCTCGGGACGATGGCGCAGGACGGCGCTGGCGAGAGGCGAACCGTGGGCGCGGGGGAGATCCATGTACGAGACGTCGGCGCGCATCAAGCGCTTGCGACCATCGGCCGCCGGTTCATCGCGGGCGGGCAGGACAATGCTTGATTGTTCATCGTTTTACCGGCCGCTTCTGCAATTTGCGCTGCAGGGTGCGGCGGTGCATCCCGAGACTGCGCGCCGTGGCGGAGACATTGCCGTCGCAAGCGCTCAACACCTGTTGGATATATTCCCATTCCAGCCGGTCCACCGAAGGCCGTTGATCACCGATGGGCACGTCGACCTTACCGTCCTCCAGCCAGAACGCCTGGACGATTTCGTCCGCGTCCGCGGGTTTGGTCAAATAATGGGTCGCCCCCAACTTGATGGCCTCCACCGCCGTCGCCACGCTGGCGTAGCCGGTCAAAATGACGATGCGGGTATGGGTATCCAGACCCTTGAGACTCTGCACCAAGGCCAAGCCGGATTCACCGGGCATTTTCAAATCGAGGACCACAAACTCAGGCGGCTCTTCCCGGGCAAGCGCATAGGCGGTATCCACATTGTGGGCGGTACGCACCGCGAAGCCGCGCTTGCGCAGCGCAGTAGCAAGCACCCGGCAAAAGGTTTCATCGTCGTCCACTACCAGCATGTTCGGCAGGGATTCGGTATCGGCAGTCAGGGTCACGTCGCTCATACGGTCATGATCAAACCCGGCAAGGGCAGGACGATGCGGGTACAGACGCCGCCCTGTTGACGATTGACCAGCTCCACCTCGCCTCCCAGGCGTCTGATAGTGGATTGAGCCAGAAACAAACCCAGGCCCAATCCTTGTCCCGGCGGTTTGGTGGTGAAAAACGGCTCGCCGGCGTGGGACTGCGCCGCGGCACTCAAGCCCTCACCCCGATCACAGATCTCCAGGCGCAACTCGCGGTTGTCCCAGCGCCCAATCACTTCCACGTCCCGTTCGGACGCATCGGCGGCGTTATTCAAGATATTGGTGATGGCCTGGGTCAAGGTCTGATCGGCGAGGATATGGGGCGCGGGCCGGGTGCCTTCCCAGGTGCGGTGCACGGTGACGGCGGACCGCCCGTTGCGCCATTGTTCGACCAGTTGGGCCAGGTAATGGTCCAAGGCCTGATCGCGCCCGGCCTCGGCCCGGGTTTGACCGGCCGACACGGCGAGCTGTGCGAGGGTGTCCTTGCACCGGGCGATCTGACTGCGCAGCACCTGGAAAGGTTCGGCCAGTTCCGGCATCGCGGCACATTCGCTTTCCAGGTCCTTGGCCAGTACCGCCATGGTGGCCAACGGCGTCCCCAGCTCATGGGCGGCGCCCGCCGCCAGCGTCCCCAGCGCCACCAGACGTTCATCGCGCAAGGCGTCTTCTCTGGCCCGCGCCAAGGCCCGGTCCCGCTCGCGCAAGGTGGCGCTCATCTTCACCGCAAAATAAGAAATCAATATGGCACTCAATACGAAACCGAACCACATGCCCACAACATGAACATTGAAATTTCCGCCATATTGATGAGGCAGGGGGAAATACCACTTCATCAACAGCGAGTAACACGCCAGCGCCGTCGCGGCGATCGCCCAGGTGTAGCGCCCCGGCAAGGCTGCCGCGGCCAAGGTCAGGGGCAGCAAGAACAGCGAGACGAAAGGATTGGTGGATCCGCCGGTGAAATACAACAGGGCCGCCAGGATGAGCACGTCGCCGAACAAGTGCAAAAACAACTCCTGCTCCCTGACGGGACGTTTCATCCAGCGTAACCGCAACCAGGTAACGAGGTTCAGCGCGGCGAAAACCCCGATGACCACGGACAGCGGCCACAAGGGCAGGACCAGCTCTCTGTAGACGGCCACCGCCACGCCGACTATCAGCCCCGCCAGCACCACATAGCGGTACACGACCAAACGCCGCAGGTTTATGCCGGCCGGGGAGGGCTCCATTAGAGGTTGGGCAAGGCGCATGGCGACCACCGGATCATCCTTCAATAAAATTTATTATAACCCACAGCTTAGCCGCAAAGCCGGACGGGCATGGACCGTCGGTGCGACAAAATGCCGCAGCGTTGCAAGGGCGTATTTCTGATAATCTTGACAAATGAACTCTTCAAGCCATTTATTCCATGTCCCGCGAGACCTCGCCCAGGGCCGCCTCTTCCAGGTACCGGGTCTCGCCTGGCTGGGCCTGTTCGCCGCGATGGTGGCGATGATTACCGGGATAATTGGCTCCACCGGCGCTAGCCGGCGAATCCGCCAGATCCACGCAACCGCCGAAACAGTGCAGCCCCACACCATGCATGGCATGCACAGGTAAGGGTACTGCGACAATTTGTCACATTCATTTTTGCGCATCGGTTACCGATAGACTGATCGCCGCCTTGTAATTCGCCTGGCGGATCCGACACTGCTGAGTACATAGCAAGAGTGGTTGAGCGGCTCGTGCCCGCCTTTTTCGAAAAGCGCTCTATGGATAGCCAACCGTGCAGCAATACCTTTGCCATGACCGGAACCGTCGGCGCTTCGCAACCGGACCGGAGCGATGAGATGCGCCCACTGAACTCGCGCGCCCTGTTTGCACTGATGGTTATCAGTGCCTTCCGTTTTCCGCCCGCATCCTGGGCCGCGCGCATGGCTGACCCCTATCAGGCCATGGGCATCTCACGCCCCGATCACGCCATCCAAGCCTTGAATTTCAGTCTGCCCACATTCGCAGGAGGGAAAAGCCGTCTTGCGGATTATCGAGGGAAAGTCGTATTGCTCAACTTCTGGGCCACATGGTGCGCTCCGTGCCGCGAGGAGATGCCGAGCATCCAAACGCTGTGGGAGCGTTACAAGGACAAAGGCCTCGTCGTCCTGGCCGTTTCGGAAGACGACGGCAAGCGTAAGCAAATCGCCGACTTCATCGGCAGGACCCGGCTGCAGTTTCCAATCCTGCTGGATCATGATTTCAAGATCGCCAACCGTTATATCCTGCCGGGGTTGCCGACCACTTACCTGATCGGACGCGACGGCACCATCGCCGCCACCCTGCTCGGCACCCAGGACTGGTCACGGCATGAAGCGCGGGCGTTGATCGAATACCTGCTCGAACGGCGTCCATGACAGCAGCAAACGGACTCTCCGCACAAAGCCCGCGCTGCGACAATCTGTCACACGACATCATCATGATTTACCGTTATCTTTGCCGGCGCAGCATACACAATGAATTTTAACAATAGTCACGTCACAATACCGGGAGACTCATGCAGACATCACGATCATTTTCAGTATGGCATTCCATGGCACTGCCGCTGTTGTCGCTGGTCATGGCGGCGGCTCCCTGTCTGGCCGCCGCACATGGTTTCGCCGGCAAACGTTATTTCCCCGCCACCCTCACCTTCGACGATCCTTTCACCCAGGATGAATTCGGCTTTCTTTACCGATTACGCCGGGGATCGCCTTGTCGGTGGGCACCGCCTATACGCATCTGAAATCACCCGATGGTTCCAGCCAGCACGGCTTCGACAATATCGAGGTGGGCGGCAAGATTCTGGGTCACATAAATGAATCCAGCGAGAGCGTCTGGTCCTACGGACTCGACATTGACCTGGGCGGCACCAGCAGCCACGGTATCGGCGAATCGTTCACCACCTATTCGCCCTCGTTCTATTTCGGCAAGGGCATGGGCAATGTGTTCGACAGCTCTTCGTATCTGCGACCCCTGGCCGTAAGCGGCATGGTGGCGGTGGCCCTGCCCGATCAAGGCGATCAGCCGCGCAGTCTCAATACGGCGTTCGCGCTGCAATACAGCATGTCCTATCTGGAATCCTTCGTGAAGGACGTGGGCGCACCGCTCCTATTACGCGACTCGTTTCTGATCGTCGAACTGCCTCTGCAAACCTGCCTGGACCATGGCTGTGATGGTGACGTCACCGGCACCGTAAATCCGGGGATCATCTTTTTCAACCATTGGGGACAGCTGAGCTTCGAGGCGCAGATCCCGGTCAACGACCGCACCGGCAACAGCGTGGGAGGATTGCTTCAGTTGCACTTCAATCTGGACGATGTATTTCCCAATTCCCTGGGCAAACCGATTTTTCAAAAGCAGCCGAAGCAATGACCATGAAATTACCCACCTGGCTTAGAACAACTCTAGTATCTGGCACCGCGCTATTGTGGTCAGGCGGCGTCCTGGCCCATGCCTTTCCGGAAGACGTACAACCCGGCGTGGGGGCGGTGATGCGCGAGGCACCGAAACAGGTACGGATCCGCTTCGATTCCAGATTGGAGCGCGAATTCAGCACCATCGTAGTGAAGGACGCCGCCGGCGAGCGGATCAGCGGCAAGAGCAAGCTCGATCCCAAGTCGCGCAAGACTCTGGAGGTGGGTCTACCTGCCCTGAAACCGGGGGATTATCACGTCTACTGGAGCGTGGTGTCCTGGGACGGCCATCGCACCAAAGGCGATTATGTCTTTCACCTCAGATCGAAATGATGCTTTGATTCGGGCCCGCGGCAGCTGCGCACATCCGCAGTCGGAGCCGTCTTAACGCCCTGACCTGAATGGCGAAGGTCAGCGTGCGAAAGGGGTAACGGCTTAAGCCCGCTCCGCGCCACTCTCCAAAAATAATCAAGGCTACCGCATGACCGGCGATACTCCCGCCGCCAGCCCCAACGCCAGTCGATGCTCCGTACCCCGAGACAACATTAAAAAAGGCGTTCGACGACGTTCCGAGCGGGGTGATATATTCTGGTCATTTGGGATAAACCAATTAGGCTCTTGCGTGCCATGGTCTTGAAAGGGAAAAGATATCTGTTGGTCATAATGTCGCTGCTGGCCAGCGCCCCCTCGCTGTGGAAGTCCCCCGAGGCCCAGATGCTGTCCCCGGCGTTTCCGGAAGAATCACAGCCCGCCGCCGGCGCGATCCTGCATGAAGCACCAAAGGAGGTGTGGATCCGCTTTGACGAGAGACTGGAAAAGGAATTCAGCGTGATCATAGTCAAAGACGCCAGCGGCGAACGTATCAGCGGTAGAACCAAATTCGATTTTCAGACCAGGAAAATCCTGAAAGTCGAGTTGCCGCCGCTGGCGCCGGGGGAGTATCACGTGTATTGGAACGCGATATCCTGGGACGGCCCCCCCACCAAGGGAGATTACGTCTTTCACGTTGCCCCGCCCTAATACATGCTACACAACGGTTCCGGTGTTTTACGTCAAGAGCAAGGCCACCGCGTGAGCGGCAATCCCCTCGCCGCGCCCTGTGAAGCCCATACCTTCGGTAGTGGTGGCTTTGATATTCACCTGCGCCTCACTCACCTGCAGATCGCCAGCAAGCTTATTGCGCATTATGGGAATGTATGACGCCAACTTGGGTTTCTGCGCGATCACGGTGATATCAACGTTTCCGACTTGTAAGGCCTTTGCCTGCAGCAGATTCACGACGTGGCGCAGCATGATACGGCTATCGATGTTCGCGTAGTCGGGACTGGTATCAGGAAAATGACGACCAATGTCACCCAAA
>JARRQJ010000004.1:42428-138137 GCA_037381915.1 Gammaproteobacteria bacterium
CCAACAAGGCATCGCACAAAGCGTGGATCACCACGTCGCCGTCGGAATGGGCGGCCAGGCCTCGCTCATAGGGCACGCTCACGCCGCCCAACACCAAAGGCCGCCCCGTCGTGAAACGATGGGCGTCGTAACCATGACCAATTCGCATCACGCCCTCTCCTGTTGTTGGAGATACAGCTCCGCCAGGACCAGGTCCTGGGGCCGGGTAATCTTGATATTATCGACGTGTCCTTCCACCATCCGCGGGGTATAGCCCGCCTCCTCCATGGCAGCAGACTCGTCGGTCACCATGACGCCGCGCTCGACGGCCGCCTGCAAGGCCTGCGACAGCATTTCGTAGCGGAACATCTGCGGGGTCATGGCCCGCCACAGCCCTTCACGGCGCACGGTCCGGATGATGTTGCCCTGTTCGTCGGTGGATTTCTTGGTATCCGTCACCGGGATCCCCAGCAACCCGCCCACCGGATGATCGTGCAGTTGTTCTATTAAGCGGTCTATATCCTCGCGGCGCACGCAGGGCCGCGCCGCGTCGTGCACCAGCACCCAATCCCGGGGGGCGGCGCGACCGCTCAAGGCGCGCAACCCGTTGAGTACCGACAGGCAACGTTCCGCTCCGCCGTGCGCGACGATCAATGATCGCTCGGCATAGGCGACGGCCAGCGACGGCCAGTACTCGTCGCCGGCGGCGATCACCACAACGGTCGCGGCGATACGCGGATGCTCGACGATGCGCGTGAGGCTGTGTTCCAGCACGGTCTTGCCGCGCAACGGGAGATATTGCTTGGGTCGCGACGTGCCCATGCGCGTCCCTGCACCGGCGGCAGGGATAATGGCCCAGTAGCGGTCGGAGACACTGGGTTGAGCGGTGGTCACGATCGGTTAGCCCTGGTTGTGGGACGTAAAAACTAACTCAAATAAAGGTGCATACGGCGCGGCAAGCTTTCGGGCGTCTCTCCGCCGGAGTAAGGGGGGGTCAACGATCGATGACGCGAAAGAAGGTCTCGTTCTTTTTGATCATGCCCAATTCGCTGCGAGCACGCTCCTCAATAGCGTCCATCCCGTGTTTGAGGTCATGCACTTCCGCCTGCAAGGCCAGGTTGCGTTCCTTGGCGGTGGCGTTCTCCTTTTCCTGAGCGGCGATGGTCTGATTCAGACGATAGTCATCGGGGACGCTGCCGTTGCCTGTCCACAACTTGTATTGCAGCAAGGCCAGGATGACGACCAGCGCCGCGATAATCCCCCTCATAGCAATCGCTTTCCAATGAACACGCCCGCCACTTTACCCTCGCGGCCGCGGCGCATCAAGTCGCGCGTCAATCCAGGTTAGAAAACACCTTGCGTCCCGGAAAACGCGCCTGCGCACCCAGTTCCTCTTCGATTCGCAGCAGCTGATTGTACTTGGCGACGCGATCGGAACGGGACATGGATCCGGTCTTGATCTGACCCGCGCTGGTGGCCACCGCCAGATCGGCGATGAAGGCGTCTTCGGTCTCGCCAGAACGGTGCGATACGATAGCCGTATATTTGGCCTGTTTTGCCATGGCGATGGCGGCCAGGGATTCGCTCAAGGTGCCGATCTGGTTGACCTTGACCAAGATGGAATTAGCGATGCCCTGCTCGATACCCTTTTCGAAGATAGAAGTATTGGTGACGAACAAGTCGTCGCCTACCAGTTGCACCCGCTTGCCAAGCCGTTCGGTGAGCAGTTTCCAGCCGGCCCAATCGTCTTCAGCCATGCCGTCTTCGAGGGACACAATGGGGTAGTTATCGATCCACTTCGCCCAGTAGTCCGTCATCTGCTCAGCGGTAAGGCTCTTGCCTTCAGACTTGAGATGATAAAGACCGTCATGGAAGTACTCGGAACTGGCCGGATCGAGGGCGATGGCCACTTCGGTCCCGGCCTTGAAACCGGCCTCGGCGATGGCGGCGAGGATGGCCTCAAGCGCCGCCTCGTTGGACGGCAGATTGGGGGCGAAGCCGCCCTCGTCGCCGACGGTGGTATTCATGCCGCGCCCTTTCAGCACCGCGCGCAGGGCGTGAAACACCTCGGCACCATAGCGCACCGCTTCCGCCAGGCTGGGCGCGCCCACCGGCATGATCATGAACTCCTGCATGTCCACGTTGTTATCCGCGTGGGCGCCGCCATTGATCACGTTCATCATCGGTACCGGCAGGTCGAAGGGCCCGTCGCCTCCCAGGTAACGATACAGGGGCTGGCCGGTCTCTTGGGCAATGGCCCGCGCCGCGGCCAGGGATACCGCCAGGATGGCGTTGGCGCCCAGGCGGCCCTTGGTGGGCGTTCCGTCCAGGTCGATCATGGCGCGGTCGATGCCCTGCTGGTCGGCGCCGTCCCGATCGAGCAGCGCAGTGCGAATCTCGCCGTTCACATGGGACACCGCCTGGAGCACGCCCTTCCCGCCAAAGCGCGCCTTATCGCCGTCGCGCAATTCCACCGCCTCGCGGGAACCGGTCGATGCCCCGGAAGGCACCGCGGCGCGCCCGCGCGCGCCGGAAGCGAGCATCACGTCCGCCTCGACGGTGGGGTTCCCGCGAGAATCCAATATCTCACGTCCACGTATATCTACAATATGTGACATCTACTGCTCCAATAAAAATTCATTACCATGAAAGACACAAAAAGCCGGGGGAAGTTTACTCAAACAATTTGAAGGTTTATTTAATTGCCCACCCATCCGGCCTTAAATGAGAAGGATTGTTCTCCGTGTCCTCCATAGCCATCTCTAGCTCTTCGTCTCTGCGAAACCGCGCGCCTTGACGACCTGATCCAATTCCTGCAGCGTTGCCAGCAATTCTTCCATGCAATCCAAGGGCCAGGCATTGGGGCCGTCGCTGAGGGCCTTGTCGGGGTTGGGATGGGTCTCCATGAACAGGCCGGCGATACCCGCCGCCACCGCCGCCCGCGCCAATACCGGCACGAACTCGCGCTGACCACCCGAACTGCCCCCGGCGCCGCCGGGCAATTGCACCGAATGTGTACCATCGAACACCACCGGACAGCCGGTATCGCGCATCACCGCCAGGGAGCGCATGTCCGATACCAGATTATTGTAGCCGAAAGAGACGCCCCGTTCGCACACCATTATCTGCTTGTTACCCACCGCCAGCGCCTTCTCGGCCACGTGCCTCATGTCCCACGGAGCGAGAAATTGTCCCTTCTTGATATTCACCGGCTTACCTTGGCGGGCGACACTCTGGATAAAATTGGTCTGCCGGCACAGGAAGGCCGGGGTCTGCAACACGTCCACCGCCGCCGCCACCTCGTCCAGGGGGGTATCTTCGTGGACATCGGTCAACACCGGGACCTTCACCTGCTGCTTGACCTTGTCCAGGATCTTCAAACCCGCCTCCAGGCCCGGGCCGCGGAAACTGGCCACGGAGGTACGATTCGCCTTATCGAAGGAAGATTTATAGATAAACGGGATCCCCAAACGACCGGTGATTTCCTTGAGCCGCCCCGCGCTCTCCAGGGCCAGGGTCTCGCTCTCGATGACGCAGGGACCGGCGATCAGGAACAGGGGGCGATCCAGCCCCACCTCGAATCCGCAAAGTTGCATGGTTTATCTCCGAGTACTGGCGTGCTGCTCGCGGGCGGCACGGATGAAGCTGGTGAACAAGGGATGGCCGTCACGGGGCGTGGACTTGAATTCCGGGTGGAATTGGCAGGCGACGAACCAGGGATGATCCGGGATCTCGATCACCTCTACCAGCTTGCCGTCCGCCGAACGACCCGACACCAGCAGACCGGCCCCCTCAAGGGGCTCGAGGAAATTGTTATTGAACTCGTAACGGTGGCGGTGGCGCTCCATGATCATGTCCTGTTCATAAGCGGCATAGGCCTTGGAGTTCGGGTCCAGACGGCAGGTCTGGGCCCCGAGGCGCATGCTGCCGCCCAGGTCCGTCTCCTTGCTGCGCCGCTCCACGTCGCCCGCCGAGGTGGTCCACTCGGTGATGAGCGCAATCACCGGGTAGGGCGTATCGGGATTGAATTCGGTGCTGTCCGCCTCGGCCATCCCCGCCGCGTGGCGGGCAAACTCGATCACCGCCACCTGCATGCCCAGGCAGATGCCCAGATAGGGGATGCGATTGCGCCGCGCATATTCCACCGCCTGGATCTTGCCCTCGATCCCACGCTCGCCGAAGCCGCCGGGAACCAGGATGGCGTCCATCCCCGCCAACTGGTCCGTGCCCTGCTGGGTGATCTCTTCGGAATCGATGTACTTGATCCGCACCTGGCTACGGGTCTGAATCCCCGCATGGGTAAGGGATTCCGAAAGAGATTTATAGGATTCCGTGAGATCCACATACTTGCCCACCATGGCGATGGTCACCTCGCCCTCGGGATGCTCCATGGCATTGATGACCGCCTGCCATTCCGACAGATCCGCATCGGGCACGTGCAACTGCAGGCGTTCCGCCACGATGCGGTCCAACCCCTGTTCATGCAGCAGCATGGGAATCTTGTAGATGTTGTCCACGTCCACCGCGGAGATCACCGCATCCTCCCGCACGTTGGTGAACAAGGCGATCTTGCGCCGCTCGTCCGGCGGCAAGGGCTGGTCGGCGCGGCACATCAGCACGTCGGGCTGAATACCGATGGAACGCAATTCCGCCACCGAGTGCTGGGTGGGCTTGGTCTTGAGTTCCCCCGACACCGAGATGTACGGCACCAGGGTGAGGTGAATATACAGCGTGCGCTCGCGCCCAAGCTCCACGCCCATCTGGCGAATGGCCTCGAGAAACGGTAAGGACTCGATGTCACCCACCGTGCCGCCAATCTCCACCAGGGCAACATCGGCGGCGTCGGCCCCCGCCAGAATACAGCGCTTGATCTCGTCGGTGATGTGGGGGATGACCTGCACGGTGCCGCCCAGATAATCGCCGCGCCGCTCCTTGCGGATGACGTTCTCGTAAATCTTGCCGGTGGTGAAATTATTGGCCTTGCCCATGCGGGTGCGCACGAAGCGCTCGTAGTGACCCAGATCAAGATCGGTCTCGGCACCGTCCTCCGTGACGTACACCTCACCGTGTTGAAAGGGGCTCATGGTGCCGGGATCAACGTTGATGTAGGGATCAAGTTTGAGCAGCGTCACCTTGAGGCCGCGCGCCTCTAAAATAGCACCCAGCGACGCCGAAGCGATGCCCTTCCCCAAGGATGACACCACCCCACCGGTGACAAATATGAACTTAGTCATGAACCTCTAAAAAAGACTTGCGGGTAAGCGAAACAAGATGGGAGTACAAAGTACCAGAATAGACGATTTTACTCAATGGAAGAGGCGCCCCGGCCGCGCAAAAAATTCCGGGACATCACGGCAACGGCGGGGCGCCGCTTATTCCTTCTTTTCAAATGCGGGCTTAGCAATTGGAACGCCGGGAATAGGGTAATCACCCTGACCGGCCGGACCGGCATATCTTATCGCCAGCTTCCAGGCACCCTTTTGTTGCCTCCAGGTATCGACAACGAAGACCTCACGCACCATCTTGGACTTTGCGGCCTTGATCTTCCAGAGAAAGCTCACGATCGCGATCTTGCCGAAATCGTGGACGGCCATTTGTTCGCTGATCGAAGTCGACTTGGGCTCGCCGAACGAGCGCTTGATCCAGGCGGCGCGGGGTATGGGGTTGCCCGGCATGGCGCCCACGCGCATCTCGAAGTCGTTGCTGAGCAGTCTCGCTACTGCGGACATGTCCCGCTTTTCCACCGCCCCGTTGAGTTCGTCCTCCAATTGGTAAAAGAGGCTCACCAGGCGCGTGACGGTCGGTATCCGCCCGACGCCTTCCTCAGCGGACACCCCCGCTGACATGCCAGACATGGAAACAGTGATCGTCGACAACAGAGCTAAGAACAGGATCCTTCGCATTTCTTATCTCCGATATAGCGGCGAAGGAGGCCCCACCACCGCTCCGGTTTATCCTACGGATAAGAGAGGACGCAATTTCCGCCGTTGGCGTTTTCCCAGTTTTGCTGGATGAGATAATCCATGCCGCCGAGATTCATATTTGCGTAGGAACCATTGGCCGTCTGGTAAACCGTCCCGAACTTCCACGCGCACTTATCGGCGTTCTCATAACCGCGATGGTCGTACCAGGCATTGAGATCCGGATCCGTCACCATTTCGTCCGTCTCGTGGGCAATGACACTGGCCATGGCATCGGCCCCGACGTTGTTGTTGGGACTGGCGGCACTCTGGGCGGAACAGGCACTGGGACAGCGCGCCGCGTCGCCGATGAAGGCGAATTTGGTGTCCATGCCCAGAATGCTGGCATGGGTATGCCAACCGCAGTACTGGGTGCAGAAACCGGAGGTCTCATTGACGTCCTTGGACGTCAGCACCACATAGACGCCGTTGGAATCCTTGGGCAGAGAGCCGGATGAGATGGCGTCCGATACGATGCCTTGAACATCGGCGTCGCCCAGCGCGGTGCCACGGGAATAATTGTCAACGGTACTGCTTGGCGCGGCGACGGCATTACTGACCTTGTTATTGCTACCGTCGTAATAGGTGGTGTTGATGTTGAAATACGGCGAACCGCCCAGGGACAGGGCCAGATTGTTGAGTATGCCTGCAGCGGCGGGATTGTAGCTCCAGTCGCCGTACCAGATGTAATAGATATTCGTGGTCCCGAGCATCACCGGCCCGCCGTGATAGTTGATACCGTTGGAGGAGGTCTTGTGTCCACCACCACCGCCACCTCCCTTGCCGCCCTTCTGGCCGGGATTACTCCCCAGATCGGGGACGCCCCAACCCTTCCCGGTCGGCACATAATCTTGCCCTCCCTTGCCTTGCGGCCGGATTACGCCCCCCGCGGCGGTGGCGGTTATGAGCAGGCTGATAGCGAAGGCGCTGATAACGGCGAAACTTGTTGTTCTCATGTCTAACCCCCTAGGCGGATGACTTATTGGTGACGGTACTATATTTAAATTTGTCAATTATTCCGTGACCTATTTCGTCCATTTAAAGAGAAACATGCACAGCATAACACAGTGACGCGAGTACGACGATATCCCAGCGGCACCTCCGCTGATCGGGAAGTCCCTTTGTTCTCGCCGGGGGATGCCAGGCAGTCCCCTTGCCCGGGCTATTCTAGGTCATATTGCTCAAGATTGCCGTCTTCACGGCATCCAGCGTGGCGTCCACCGTCAATAATTGGCCCCGACTCTGCCTGATGGCCACATCCGGGTCCTTCAGGCCATGGCCCGTCAAGGTGCAGACGATTTTGCTGCCCTCGGGGATTTTACCGTTCTTGATGTCGCGCATGGCGCCGGCCACGGAAACGGCGGAGGCCGGTTCGCAAAACACGCCTTCCTTGCAGGCCAGCAGTTTCTGCGCCGCCAGGATATCTTCGTCGCTGAATTCATCGAACCAGCCGTTGGATTCCTTTTGCGCCGCCCAGGCCTTGTCCCAGCTTTGGGGGTTGCCGATGCGGATGGCGGTGGCGACGGTTTCCGGTTCCGCCACCGGGCCGCCCCGCAGGAACGGCGCGGCGCCCGAGGCCTGATAACCCACCATGCGCGGCGCGCTGTTGACGATGCCGTGCTGTCGATATTCCTGGTAGCCCATCCAGTAGGCGGAGATGTTGCCGGCATTACCCACCGGCAGGCAATGATAGTCGGGGGGGCATTCCAGTTCCTCCACGATCTCGAAGGCCGCGGTCTTCTGCCCCTGCAGGCGATAGGGATTGATGGAATTGACGATGGTCACGGGCGCCTCGTCGCCTATCTCCTTCACCAACTGCATCCCGGCATCGAAATTGCCCTTGATCTGGATCACCACCGCACCGTGCATGATGGCCTGGGCCAGCTTGCCCAGTGCGATCTTGCCGTCGGGAATGAGGACGAACGCGGTGATGCCGGCGCGCGCGGCATAGGCCGCGGCGGACGCCGACGTATTGCCGGTGGAGGCGCACACGATGGCGCGGCTGCCTTCTTCCACGGCCTTGGTCACCGCCATGGTCATGCCGCGGTCCTTGAAGGAGCCGGTGGGATTGAGGCCTTCGTATTTGACGTAAATGTCCACGTCCCTGCCCAACTCCCGCGGGATATTGTTGAGCCGGATCAGCGGGGTGTTGCCCTCGCCGAGACTGATGACGCGGGTATCGTCGTGCACCGGCAGACGATCGCGGTATTTATCGATGAGCCCGGTATAACGGGGGCGAAACGGCATTTACGACTCCTTACATGCAAAAGCGTTAATTCTTGTTCAAATATTCCACGCGGATGCGCGTCACCGGGCCACCGATGGAACCCAGGGCCTCGATGCGCTGGATGGCGTCGTTCATTTTACCCTCCCGGACCACGTGGGTGAGCAAGATCACCGGCACGTGGGCGGCCTCGGGTGCCGGTTCCTTCTGAATGATGGCCTCGATGCTGATGCCCGCCTCGCCCAGGATGCGGGTGACCTCCGCCAGCACCCCGGGGCTGTCCTCCGCCTCCAGGCGCAGGTAGTAGGCGGTGTCCACCTCCGCCATGGGCAGGATGGGGATATCGGACAAGGCCTCGGGCTGGAAGGCGAGGTGGGGTACCCGGTTTTCCGGATCGGCGGTCAGGGCGCGCACCACGTCCACCAGGTCCGCCACCACCGCCGAGGCGGTGGGCTCCGACCCGGCGCCGGCACCGTAGTACAGGGTCGGTCCCACGGCATCGCCCTTTACCAGGACCGCGTTCATCACCCCGTCCACGTTGGCGATGAGACGCCGATACGGGATCAGGGTGGGATGCACGCGCAGTTCCACGCCCGCGGCGGTACGCCGCGCCACCCCAAGGTGTTTGATGCGGTAACCCAGTTCCTCGGCGTATCGCACGTCTTCGGCGGTGACATGGCTGATCCCCTCCGTATAGACCTTATCGAACTGCAGGGGGATGCCGAAGGCGATGGAGGCCAGGATGGTCAGCTTGTGGGCGGCGTCAATGCCTTCCACGTCGAAGGTGGGATCCGCTTCGGCGTAGCCGAGACGCTGTGCCTCCGCCAGCACATCGGCGAAGTCGCGGCCCTTGTCGCGCATCTCGGTGAGGATGAAATTGCCGGTGCCGTTGATGATCCCCGCCAGCCATTCGATGCGATTGCCTGCCAGGCCTTCGCGTATCGCCTTGATCACGGGAATGCCGCCCGCCACCGCCGCCTCGAAGGCCACCATCACGCCCTGCTCGCGGGCCTGGGCGAAGATCTCATTGCCGTGCTTGGCGATCAGCGCCTTGTTGGCGGTGACCACGTGCTTGCCATTGGCAATGGCCCTGCTCACCAGTTCCCGCGCGATACCGGTGCCGCCGATCAATTCGACGATGACCTCCAGCTCCGGATTGTCGACTACCGCCGCCGCATCGGTGGTCAATTCTATTCCCGCCGCATCGCAGATGCGCGGCCGGTTCAAATCCCGGGCCGCAGCCTGGGCGATGACAATCCCCCGTCCGGCGCGACGCTGTATCTCCTGGGCATTGCGTTTCAGCACGCTCACCGTGCCGCAGCCCACCGTCCCCAAGCCCAATAAGCCAACCTTGACCGGCTTCACTCTCAATTCTCCTTATGGTTCTTTGCCCCAATCGAGCGCGATGGGCGTCTCATTTACCGCCGCCGGCGGCGCTCAACTGGCCGTGGTCGCGGCGAAACATGTCGCGGATCCCGCGTATCGCCTGGCGGCTGCGGTGCTCGTTTTCGATCAGGGCGAAACGCACGTGATCATCACCCTTCTCACCGAAACCGATGCCCGGCGATACCGCCACCTTGGCCTCGCTCAGCAACTTTTTGGAGAACTCCAGGGAGCCCAGGTGACGATAAGGCTCTGGTATGGGCGCCCAGACGAACATCGAGGCCTTGGGTGGCGTCACCTCCCAGCCGACGGAATTTAAACCCTTGCATAGGGTATCGCGCCGGCTCCGGTACAACTCACGGATCTCGGCGACACACTCCTGTGGCCCCTCCAACGCGGTGATGGCCGCCACCTGAATGGGTGTGAACATCCCGTAGTCCATATACGACTTCATGCGGCCCAGGGCCGCGACCAGCTTGGGATTGCCGCACATGAAACCGACGCGCCATCCCGGCATATTGTAGCTCTTGGACAGGGTGAAAAACTCCGCCGCCACGTCCTTGGCGCCCTTCACCTGCAAAATGGACGGCGCTACATAGCCGTCGAATACGATGTCCGCGTAGGCCAGATCGTGGACCACCCATATTTCGTGTTCGCGGGCAATGGCCACCACCTTTTCGAAGAACTCCAGTTCCACGCACTGGGTGGTGGGGTTGCCGGGGAAATTCAGCACCAGCATCTTGGGCCGTGGCCAGCAGGCTTTAATGGCCTTTTCCAGCTCCTCGAAAAAATCTACGCCGGGGACCAGGGGCACATGGCGGATATCCGCCCCGGCGATGACGAAACCGTAAGGATGAATCGGGTAGGACGGGTTGGGCACCAAGGCCACGTCGCCCGGCCCCATGGTCGCCAGAGCCAGGTGGGCCAGACCCTCCTTGGAGCCGATGGTGACGATGGCCTCGGTATCCAGATCCAGCTCCACATTGAAGCGATTCCTGTACCATCTGGTAATGGCGCGACGCAGTCGCGGCACACCCTTGGACACCGAATAACGATGGGTATCGTCCCGTTGCGCGGCCTCGACCAGTTTATCGACGATATGTTGCGGCGTCGGCTGATCGGGGTTACCCATGCCGAAATCAATGATATCTTCCCCCCTGGCGCGGGCCTTTGCCTTCAGTTCGCCGACGATATTAAAGACATAGGGCGGCAGGCGCTTTATTCTAGGGAATTCGTCTTTCAAGGTAATAATCCGGAAATCGCAAACCGGGGAAACTCGGCTCAAAACATAAACTAAAGCGCCCGAAGGGCGCGCCAAAAGGAAACACATTACCCGGCGCCAAAAACCCTGTCAATCGACCGGCTATGACAAAGCCTTGCACCATAGAAACAGAGGGCTATGCGGTAAGCCGTCCTTCGCCATTAGCTGTTTATCGTCCTTCGCTTATGCAATTTAACCTGGAATTCAGCAACGCTCTCCTACCCTCTCCAACCGTACCCTTCAACTCCAGACAGTCACCACGGTCGTTTTGCACTATTTACTCCCACTGCGGAAAAGGCTATGTGGCTATCGTGGATCACAGGAAGCCTGCCCCATTGGTAGACAGTCAACGGCTGAAGTAAGGATGTCGATGATCATCTATTTACCGATCACGACAGCAGCCCACTGTATCCTGCATGAACACCCTCCGCCCCATCCTGCTGATCCCCTAATCAGGCTTGCAGGCATCCAATTGCGGTCTTTCTTGGCCGGATTCATCCCTGGACGGTATCATGGCGCGTCCGTCAAGGCTTTCCTCATCGAACCACTAAAAATCTCCCGGTGAGAAATTTGTGTCCACCGTTTTTTAACGATCCCTAGCGTTGGGGAAACGCCGGAAACCGTTGGGTGGCTAGTGCGGTCTATAATCGTTGCGGCTGCAGCCGTCCGGGACCGCAATTTACGTTAAAGGCTCCTAGCGGGTACCAGTTGCCGACGTTGAGGTCATGTGTAGAGTCTTTTTCCCCATCTTCCCATAACTATCAACTTTTCCGTCTTTGAGTTTGACGTAGTAATTATAAAATTCCATGCATCCGTTGCGGCACAATTCGTAGCGTAGAACTTCAATATCGCCCTTTGCAGCGGTGCTATCAGGCTGCCCCATGACGTTTATAACTGCTGACTTACTCATGCCAAGGCTCAGGGAATCCATTTTTGTCGTAGTAGTACAAGCTGCTAAGCCCAACAATGAAATCAATATGATTATTCTGTCCGGTCTCACGGTTAACCCTACTTAATTTTTGAATATTTGGATAACGAAATTTACTTGTCATAAGACATATCAAGTATACGCATGTTCCTGTCCTGGCTGGTGTTGGGGCTGTTTGATGGATCAATGGTGGTTGTGGTTCCCGCCCTGTCTGCTATCTTGGTGTTAGGGTTGTTTGATGACAGGGTTTTAAGGTTCCCGTAAGCTTGTTAATAACAGTGACTTGACCCAATAGCACCAGGCAACACAAAAGTCATAAAGGATGGTGCTTATTTAATTAAGTGCAATGCACTTCATTGATTATCTTAGTATTTAATCTAAAATAGTCTTTATATGCAGTTCAACCTGGAAATCGACCACAGCCACCACGTGATCCGCTCCTATGGACCCGGCGAGGTCACCGTGACGATTCCCCGCGACAACGACGACCCGGCCCCTCGGGCGCTGGACGCCATCGGTCCGGAATCGAGCCGTGTGCGACAGGAGATCCTCACCCGCAGCGCCGTCGTCACGCCCACCCGCCTGGTGCGGGATTGGGCCCCTCAGTCTTTCGGCGAGTTGCGCCCGGAGCACATGGGGATTCTGCTCGAGCTGGCACCGGAAATCGTCCTGCTGGGTTCGGGCAACAGCCTGTTATGGCCGGACTCGTCGGTGATCGCCCCTCTGGCCGACGCCGGCATCGGTTACGAAGTCATGAATACCGCCGCGGCCTGCCGTACTTACAATATTCTCATGGGTGACGGGCGGCGGGTAGCGGCGGCTCTGTTGATGATCTGAACGCCCCCTCCAGGTCATGTTGGATAAGCCGGCGTGCCGTTGAGCGCTAGCTTCCCGCGCACGCATCGCCGGAGAACCACCGACCACATCCCCATGACCCTCGCGCATATCATCGACAGTTACGGCTACGCCGCCCTGGTCATCGGAACCTTTCTGGAGGGCGAAACGGTGCTGGTTCTGGGCGGCATCGCCGCCAAGCTGGGTTACCTGAAATTACCCTGGGTCATCGTTTCCGCGTTCATCGGCACCCTCGCCGGTGATCAGCTGTTCTTCTTTCTGGGGCGGCGGCACGGACAGGCCCTACTGCTGAAACGCCCTCAATGGCACAGACGCGCACAAAAGGTCCGCCACATGCTGGAACGCCATCGAGTCCCCGTTTGTATCGGATTTCGTTTTCTGTACGGCTTTCGCACTATTAGCCCTTTCGTGATCGGCATGAGCCGCATCCCGGCGTGGCAGTTCGTCTTGCTGAATATCATCGGCGCGGCCGCCTGGGCCACGCTCATCGGTACTCTTGGATTCACCTTCGGTCAGGGCCTGGAATTGCTGTTGGGTGACATCCACCATTATGAAAAGGAAATCCTGGGCGCGGTGAGCGGGGTGGGCGTCGCCGTCTGGTTGTTCCGCTGGGCGCTCAACCGGAAACGTTGCCGCGGCGGCGTGCGCCATTGATGGGGCCAGTTGCTCTGACTTGCATGAGGTCTGCGCCGAACGGCGCCCGCTCAGCAGTGCTTCATGGAAACGTCGGAGACAGACTCCTCATCCGGAGAACGTGCACTGTGATGCGCTGCGAGCTGCGGCGTAGGCTAGTCGCCGCCTTGGCGCAGCGCCGCTAGTGATTGACATTGCGGTATCGCCTATTGAATAAGGATGAACAACGCCCCCTCCCCGCGTCGAATATTAAGGAGTATCCGGTGACTGCTCTTCTTAACGGCGCTCTCAAATTCCTCCGTGTTCGCCACCGGCTGGCGATTAACGGAGACGATTACATCGCCTTTGCGTAAACCCGCGGCCCAGGCCGGGCTGCCCTCTTCGACCCCGAGCACTTCGACCCCATTTACCTGCCCGGCCACGGGATGAGACGGCTCGATATCACCCAGTTTCGCACCGGATAGGCGCTTGTCCAGGCGGCCCGCGTCCACCTTTGCCTGCCGGGGTTGGGAGATCACAACACGAAGTTCGCGCTGCTCGCCGTTGTGGAGGACAGTCAGCGTCACTTCACTCCCGACACGCAACAATCCAATGGTATTGCGCAGCTGGTCCGCCGTTTTGATCTCCTCGCCGTTAACCGCTATAACCACATCACCTGCCTCCAGCCCCACCCGCTGGGCAGGAGAGCCCTTCATTACCTTGCTGATCACCGCGCCGCTGCTGCGTTGGAGATCGAGGGCCTTGGCCAGGTCCGGTGTGACATCCTGAATATAGACACCCAACTGGCCGCGACGCACGTTGCCGTAACGTATCAGCTGTTCCATGTCATCCTTGGCCATATTGCTGGGGATGGCGAAACCGATGCCCACATTGCCGCCTTCTGCCCCCATGATAGCGGTGTTGATACCCACAAGTTGACCAGCAAGATTTACCAAGGCACCGCCGGAATTGCCGGGATTGATCGCGGCATCGGTCTGAATGAAATCCTCGTACCCTTCTATACCCAATCCATTGCGTCCCAGAGCGCTAACGATGCCTGAGGTCACCGTCTGCCCGAGACCGAAGGGATTGCCTATCGCCGCGACGAAATCACCCACCTGCAGAGCGGATGAGTCACCGAACGGCAACGCCTTCAGATTGTCGGCCTTGATGTGAAGTACCGCCAGATCCACTTCGGGATCCTTGCCCACCACCGTGGCGGGGAAGTGGCGGCCGTCGTGCAACGTCACGCTGATTTCCTGCGCGTGCTTGATGACGTGATAATTAGTCAGTACGTAACCTTTGTTGGCATCCACAATGACGCCGGAACCCAAGCTTTGTCGCTCTTCTTGCTGGGGGCGATGGGGAACATTGAAGAATCGACGGAAGAAGGGATCTGCAAACAGAGGACTCTGTTCCACACGAATCAGCGATTTGGTCGAAACGTTTACCACCGCAGGCAGCACTTGCTTAAGCATGGGCGCCAGACTCGGATGCGCCGCCCCTTCCACCCATGTCGCCGACGCCCGGGCCACCGGTAAGCTCATATACGCAATGAAGATAAATATCCCGACGATGCTCCGGCGTCTCAGTTCCATGATTCTGTTCCTTTAACGATGAGAATTTTCTTGATAGCTGACAGAGACCGATCGCAAGTTTTACGTTTGAGGTCGGCCCTCGGAGACTTGAAATGACATGAACATTGACAATTCCGCTTGGCGACAGTTCCGGATGGGATTGACTATCCCGTTGCAGCTGGGCGGAAGCCTATCGCGGCAGCAAAATGGAATGACGGTGCAGGGTAAAATGGACGACGGGACTGGATAGCAGGCGCCCGCCATGTCTGTCGACCACCTCGGCATATAGCTCATGGGTTCCACGAACGACATCGGTGACCCGCAGTTCACTGCCCGCTCCCGCGAGTTTCCCATCCAGATATATCCGGATCCGGTCACCTCGCTCCCGACATAAAGGCGGTGAGACCTGTACTCTGATCACGACGTCTCCGGCCGTATTCCAAAACGCGCTGTTGTCCTTTGGCCGCGTGATGCGCAAGCGCTGATAAGCGAAAGTGCCGGTATCGCTTGCCGTACACGCCCGGGCCACGGCCAAAAACGCGCCCTGTCCGTGCGCAGCGTTGAGCATGAAGGCGAGCCCCATGCCCAGCATAATCATCCAGTGCAAAGATGGACGACACATGCGTTGGTGCGCCCTGAGTTACGACCGCGGCCTGATCCCGCGCTGCGAATGAGATGGCGGCACGACTTTGAGCACCTGCCTTTCAACTCACATAGGGATAATCGTTGATTTCATCAACCTTGTCACTGTCCAGCTTGCCCCGCCAGTGGTCCACTTCGTTCGCTCCGCAGCGCAACATTACCAGATAGCGACCCTCACGGATTGCATCATGCAGATGCTGGAGCTTTTCCTTAGGCACACCTTGACGATGGAGCGCCATCGTTAGCTGAGAGACCGCGGCTGCACCTAACATGGCGCCGCCACCGACGACTGCCCCGGCCGCCGTCCCCGCCATCACATCCAACATTGCACCCACCACGTAGCCCGCCGCAGCCACGGGGCCGATGCCGGGGATGAAGAACAACCCTGACGCCGAGGCGAGCAGCCCCCAGATCCCTCCCCAGAAGGCACCGTGGCCGCCCCACACCATGAGCCTCTCACCAGGACCGCGGTAGGAGATGCCAAGCAGGTCGTCTCCGGATCCCTCGCCGGCGCGCCCCACGAGGGAAATTTCATCCATAACGAAACCGTCTTTGATGAGTTTTTCAATACTGTGCTGCGCGGCCTCCTTGTTTGGATATAACGCAAGTATAAGGCGGCGCTTCTTAGATGGATGCTTTGGCAGTGTCATGACACGCTCCTTGTAAACGTAAATGCACCGCTACACACCCGGGTGTCAATTCCCGCCGGCTATGTGCTGCGATGCTTTGGCCTCAGTCATAAGACCCTCCGTCGTCGGTGTGAACCACAAGTTTTACCGAGATCTGTATGCTGGTATCCCATCGACATCCCACTGGCGAAGTCATAATGGTTGGCATGGTGTCTTCCTTAATTCCGTGCCGTCGAACATGGACTCCCGAATGGTCGTCCCCCTGGGGAGAATCATTGCTCACCGTTGGGAATGCTATTAGATGCATTCTTCGACCTGATTATGGATGAAAGATTCAAATCGTTTGTTCGCTTGAACTGGTCCATAAATTGCTCATCCCGGTATTGAGAATTCAGCTGACATGCCCGCATTCGGCAGATTCTCAATTGTCACCTGAAAACGATTATTTAGCAGGTGTGTTCCTGAACGCACTGCCATATTTCAGGAAGAATATGGCACACCGACCGACCCTAGGTAAGTCAAAAAGTGATAGCCCGGCAGGTACCGGGGAACCGCTCTTCCATGCTCTTGCCTAAGGAGTATGGCCGCTCGGTGACTGCGCGGCCGCGGCTGGGGCACTACAAACCGGCCGGAGTGAAAAGGGAACATCGGTGTAACTCTCGCACGGAGATTAACACCATGCTCATGGTTCGTCTGAAAGATTTCGGGGTGCTAAAAGCCTCGGTCTCCGACATCGCCGCTCGTTTCGGCGAGACACGGAAAAACTTCCTGCTTGCATTTGACTCCCATCGCTTGCGGACTCTTGGCCGCGACAGGATACCGGAGATCGGGGACAAGCAGTTCGCTTGTGCATTAATGGATTACCTCAAAGGAGGTGCGCTATGAACACGCGTTGGCAAGACTGGATTAACCTGATATTCGGGGCGTGGCTGTTCTTCTCGCCCTGGCTGTTGAAGTACACGACCCTGGGCGCCGCGTCGTGGAATTCCTTCGTCTTCGGCGTCGCTATCGTTGTCTTCGCCGTGTGGGCCCTTTTCGCCCCCAAGGCCTGGGAAGAATGGACCAACCTGATCCTGGGATTGTGGCTGATCATCGCGCCGTGGGCTGTGGGATTTTCCACCCACGCACTCGCCACCTGGAACCTCGTGGCCGTGGGCGTGGTCGTGGCGGTGCTCTCCCTGATCGCGCTGGGAAGTCAGCCGCCCACATCCGTCGCGAAGGCCTGAGGGCCGCGCTTGTTTAAGAGGCCGGCAATCGGCGACTTCGTGCCGCTTGCCGGCCTTCCATTTATACTTATAAGCATTTTGCCTTTCTGATTTGATCAGAATATTGTTCGGTGCTGCCGCAAATGCAAGCTTCTCGGAGGCGTGCTACCGCGCCTGACCGGTTGCACCGGCAGACCTTCCCCGACGAAGCGGCTCGCCGCCTCCGGTATGACCCATGTGCCCGGTTTCCGGTCCGCCTTCACCCAAGTGGCGATAGACCAGCATCTTGGCCTCGTCCTCCACCAGCATCCATGCCAGGGCGTAGGCCCATACCAGGCCGACATCAATCCAGGGTATCTTCGCGACAAACAAACCGAAGCCCACGATCAGCGCTGCGACGGTTTGCGTCCCTAGAACCGCTCCCAGCAGGATCGGAGAAGGATAGGGCTTCTGGAAAAAGCGCCGCTTCGTACGCGCAACCATCAGTGTCAGGTGTCCGGCCACCGCCAGCTTTAGGAAAATTAGTGATTGCAGTTGCGCCTGGGTGAGGTCGAAGAAGTGCATCGCAATTACGAGCAGCCCAAATGTCTCCACTACCCCGATGATGCCGAGTGTCGATGCCACCGTGAGCACACGTCTCATTTTCCAGCGGGCAGGGACCGGACTCAGCCAGGTATTGTCATACGCGATGGTCATGATCGGCAGGTCGTTAAGCAGGGCGAGCAGGATAATCAGTACCGTGGTGATCGGATAGAACTTGTAGAGCACAATCGTCAGCACCACGAAGATCATGATACGTATGGTCTCGGTGACGCGATAGATTGCATACGAGTTCATGCGCTCGAAGATGCGGCGCGCCTCCTCCACGGCGCGTATGATCACCCCGAGTCCGGGTTCGGTGAGCACGAGCGCCGCGGCGGAGCGCGCCGCATCGGTCGCTCCCGATACCGCAATGCCCACCTCCGCCTGGCTAAGGGCGGGCGCGTCATTGACGCCGTCGCCGGTCATGCCGACCAGATGATCCCGTTTTTGCAGCGCCTTGACGATCGCATACTTGTGCTCCGGGGCCACCTCGGCAAAGCCGTCCGCCTCACCGATCTTCCGTACGGAAGCGGCATCGAGTTCACCCTCCTTGGCGCCCTCGACCAACGCCTGCGCCTTGAGGATGTTACCGCCCAGACCGATCTCGGTTGCGATCTGCCGTCCGATAGCCACGTTGTCCCCGGTGACCATTTTCACTGTAAGGCCATGGCGCCGTGCCTGATCGATCACCTCTTTGGCATCTTCCCGGGGGGGATCGGACAACGGCAACAACCCGATAAAGGTCCAGTTCTCTCCGTCATCGCTGCGCGCCACGCCGAGCGTGCGGTTACCTTGCAAAGCGAATTTCTCAACCTGCGCTTCGGCCTCTTTTCTGAGATCGGCACCGGGTCGTGCCATATCCAGGATGACTTGCGGCGCACCCTTGCTCACTCTGAAGGACTTGCCCTCGGCGTCGGCAATCGCGGCCTCGGTGCGCTTGTTCACCGGATCGAAAGGCGTGAATTTCTTCTGCGTATAGCGCTCCAACACGTGCTCGTCCTCAAGCCCCTTGACCACGGCTAGATCGATCAGGTCGCGGTCGTCCACAGGCGACGCGAGCGCTCCCAGTAGAATCAGTTCTTTTTCATCCGTATCACCGAAGCACACCGGTTTGCCCAGAGTGAGCTTATTCTGCGTCAGAGTGCCGGTCTTGTCCGAACACAGCACATCCATCCCGGCCATCTCCTCGATGGAGTCGAGCCGCGAGACGATCGCCTTCATTTTCGACAGCACCATGGCACCGACCGCCATCGTCACCGAGAGCACGGCGGGCATCGCCACCGGGATCGAGGCCACGGTGAGGATGAGCGCGAACTCCAGCACACGGAAAAACGGCGTCGCGCGATATATCTCCTCGCCTACCAGAATCGCCACCAGGGCCAGGCTCATATAGATGAGATAGCGACCGATGGTCGTCACCGCCCGCTGGAAGTGTGAAACATGCTGGGCTTCACCGACGAGCTGGGCGGTCTTGCCAAAGAAGGTGTTCATCCCGGTCGCGACGACCAGCCCGAGCATGGTCCCCTGCTTCGCGATGGAGCTTGAGTAGGCAACGTCACCAGTCTTTTTATCGACCGGCAGAGACTCTCCGGTCAAGGCCGACTGATCGACGCTCAAATAATCGCCATCGAAGAGCTTGATATCCGCGGGTATGATTACCCCGAGGTGCAGGCGCACGATATCGCCGGGAACGAGCCCTTTGGCGTCGATATCATCCCACTCGCCGTCTCTCAGCACGCGGGCCTTGAGGGCCAGGGTCTTCTTGAGTTGTTCGATCGCGTTTCCGGCCTGATATTCCTCCCAGAATCCAACCACCGCGTTAAACACCAGCAACACCAGGATGATAACCAGGTCCGCCCAGTGACCGATCACGGCGGAGAGCACTGCTGCGGCTTCGATCATCCAGGCTATCGGACCCCAGAAATAGCCGAGAAACTTGAGCAGCGGGTTGACGTGCTTCTCTTCGAGGGCATTGGGCCCGTAGCGCTCGAGCCGCTTCGCCGCCGCTTGCTTGGAAAGGCCCCTAGCAGCGGAGCTGTCCAACTCCTTGAACAGGTCCTCCGCACTCATCTTCTCGGCGTCTTCCTTATTAAGTAACTTCGGCGTAGATTGCGTTGCCATAATGATCGATTCCTTTCCGTACGATTGCTTGTGCGTGTCTTAAAGTCATTTCCTGCCGGGGGCTGCCGCAATATCACCACCCCAGCGGTGGTGTATCAGAACCGCGATGGCCGCCGAGACCAGACGCGCCAAGGGTGGATCGGAACGCGAGGGCAGGACAATCGGTACCCGGGCTCCGATCACGATACCCGCCAGAGTGGCAGCGGCCAGGTATTCCAGATCCTTGGCCAGGATATTACCGGCGGTAAGGTCGGGGGTGAGCAAGATGTCCACATCGCCGGCGACGTCGCTGTCGATGCGCTTGGTCCGGGCCGCATCGCGGGAGATGGCGTTATCGAAGGCCAAGGGGCCGTCGAGGATGGCGTTACGGATCTGCCCGCGCTGCGCCATCTTGCTCAGGCAGGCCGCGTCGATAGTCGAAGCAATAGCAGGCTGGATCACTTCCACGGCCGATAATGCAGCCACCTTCGGTACCTCGACATCGAGCAACCTGGCCAGGTCCACGGCGTTCTGCACGATCGCGGCCTTCGTCATCAGATCGGGGTCGATGTTGATCGCCGCATCGGTGACGAAGAGCAGTTTATGATAACTGGCCAACTCCACCACGAATACATGGCTGACGCGCCGCGAGGTCCTGATGCGCTGCAGCACCGGGTGCATCAGTATATCCGTATGGATCCAACCCTTCATGAGCGCCGCCGCTTGGCCGTCGATCACCCGCTGCACACCGCACTGTGCCGCCTCTGCATCCGAGTCCACCTCGATAATCGGATAAGTGTTGTACGCAATCCCCAGCCGCTCGCAGATAGGCTCGATATCCCTGCTTCGTCCGATCAGGGCCGGTTCGATCATTCCTGCCTGCGCGGCCTCATGCGCCCCGGCCAGCACGTGCTCTTCCGCGGCGTCGACGACCGTCACCGGGATCGGCTCCAGGCCACGAGCCAGATCCAGTATCTCGCCCATACGCTGCGGCATAGCGGCATGTTCTCGGTTCACGTCGGTTTCCCCTCGCCTCGCAAAATCCTGCGGATCACGCGTCGTGAGGTTCAGGCTTTTCTGGTGCGAATTCGTCAAGCGCCTCGAACAACGGCACCAGGTACATCAAGGCCGGCCCGCCATGCATCAGCACAGCCTGGAATCCCGCCTCCACCATTTCGTCGCGGGAGGCCCCGGTGCGTACGGCATGTTTCACGTGAACCGCGATGCACCATTCGCATTGTCCTGCCACCGACAACGCCACATTGATGAGTTCCTTGTGCTTGGCGCTGAGCGCCGTCCCGCCCTCCGCCTTTTTCATGAAATTGAAAAACGCGTTGATCTCTGAGGGATATTTATCCTTGAGTCGGTCTGTCAGACGCGTCACTTCTAATACCCTGTCGTTCATGCGTTCCATGTTTCCGGTTTCCTTCAGGTCATATATTCGCTTTCACACCCACACCCGTGTCGGCGCACTTAGCAAGTACCGCAACGGTCATGATGCCTCTCGGCGCACTGGGTGCTTGAGGCGCTTTTCCTCCTCCAATATCTTACGGGTGGTCTTGAGCACCGTGTCGGGATTGAGGCTGATGGAATCGATACCGATCTCCACCAGGTATTCCACCATTTCCGGATAATCGGACGGCGCCTGGCCGCAGATGCCGGAGTGGCGGCCGTTGCGCCGTGCCCCCTCCACCGTCTGGCGGATCAACTCCTTGACGCCGGGATCGCGTTCGTCGAAATCGAAGGCCACAATCTCAGAGTCACGATCCACGCCTAAAGTGAGCTGGGTAAGATCGTTGGAACCGATGGAAAACCCGTCGAACAGCTTGGCGAAGGCGTCGATCTGCACCACATTATTCGGTATCTCGCACATGACGTAGACCTCCAGGTCGTTCTCACCGCGCTTGAGACCGTGCGCTGCCATCGCCTCCAACACCTTCTGCCCCTCCTGCACCCGGCGGCAGAACGGGACCATGAGCTTGACATTGGTCAGACCCATCACGTCGCGTACCCGCTTCATGGCTTCGCACTCCAGGGCAAAGCCCTCGGCGTACGCGGGGTGGGCATAACGGGAGGCGCCGCGAAAGCCCAGCATGGGGTTGTCTTCCTGCGGCTCGCGACAGGCGCACGATCACCGGGCGAGGGTAGAACGCCGCGGCGATGGTTCCCACGCCCTCGGAAAGGCGGCTCACGAAATAGTCGGTCGGCCGTTCGAAGGAATGGGTCAATTCGTCAATCTCGGCGCGCACCCTGGGATCGTCGATCTTCTCAGGGTGTACCAGTGCCATCGGATGCACTTTGATGTCCTCGGCGATGATGAATTCCATGCGTGCCAATCCAACGCCGTCGTTGGGAAGTAACCGTGCTTGGAAAGCAACGTCCGGATTGCCGATGTTGACCATCACGTGCGTCCGCGGCCTCTGCAGAGTGGATAGATCGGTACGCACGCTTTTCACCGGGATGCGTCCGGCATACACGTGGCCGATATCGCCTTCCGCGCAGGAGACGGTCACTTCCTCGCCGGTTTGGATCGATTCGGTGGCATCGTCGCAGCCGACCACCGCCGGCACCCCCAGTTCGCGCGCAACGATGGCCGCGTGACAGGTGCGGCGTCCGCCGCGGTTGGTCACAATCGCCGCCGCGGTCTTCATCACCGTGCCCCAGTCCGGCGTCGTCGTGTCTGCCACCAGCACCTCGCCGGGCTGGAATCGGTCCAACTGCGCCACATCGGTGATCACGTGCGCTTTGCCGGCAGCGACCTTCCCACCCACGGCGCGGCCGGTGGCGCGCACCTCACCCTTGCCTTGCAGTTCATACTCTTCGAGGACGTTCACCGCCTTCTGCGAGGCCACCGTTTCCGGTCGTGCCTGCACCAGGTAGATCTTGCCGTCGATGCCGTCCTTGGCCCATTCCATATCCATGGGCACGGGATGCCCAGCCTTGGCGCTGTAGTGTGCTTCGATCTTGATCGCCGCATCGGCGAGCTGCAACACCTCGTCATCGCCGATGCAGAAACGCCGTTGATCCTCCTTCGGCGTGGACACGTTGCGGGTCGTGTCGCGGCCGGCACTTTCCGCATACACCATCTTGATTTCCTTGCCGCCAAGCGACCTGCGCAATACCGCGCGGTGACCTGCCTTGAAGGTCGGTTTGAAGACATAGAACTCGTCCGGGTCGACGGTTCCTTGCACGACGTTCTCGCCCAAGCCGTAGGCGCCGGTGATGAACACCACGTCACGAAAGCCGGTCTCGGTATCGAGGGAGAAGATCACGCCGCTCGCCGCCAGATCCGAGCGCACCATTTTCATCACGCCCACCGACAGCAAGACCTTGAAATGATCAAACCCATTGTCGATGCGATAGCGAATCGCGCGGTCCATGAACAGGCTGGCAAAACAGCGCCGCACCGCGTCGAGAAGCTTGGCCTCGCCACTAATATTCAGAAAGGTTTCGTGCTGGCCGGCGAAACTGGCGGTCGGCAGATCTTCGGCGGTGGCGGAGCTGCGCACCGCAACGGTGAGCTGCGGCCCGTACTCGTCCTCAAGTTTGCGGTAAGCCTCGACTATCTGCCTGGCAAGATTCTCAGGCAGGGGCGCGCCGTAGACAATCTCACGCGCTACGCGTGCGCGGCGCGCCAGATCATCGACATCATTCACATTCAGGCCGTCCAGCGCCTGGTGTAGCTTAGTCCACGCGTCTGCCTGATCGAGCACATAGCGGTAGGCCTGAGCGGTGACCGCGAAGCCATCGGGGACGTTGACGCCTTTGGGGGTCAATTCGCGGTACATCTCGCCCAATGACGCATTCTTGCCGCCTACCGAGGGTACATCATCGATGCCGATCTCTTCGAAATAACGGATGAAACGTTGCTCTTTATCCATTGATTGCCTCCGTTGCCAATTTACAGATGCGGCCGGACGCCGCGTCCGCCTTTGATCGGTTTATTGGGCGCCTGCCCAAGACTAGCGCCGCCGCCGCAGACCCGGATATAGACACCGGGAATGTTTGGGCGCATCCAAACGGTCATCGGCGCTGCGCTCGGCGACGTCAGCCTTTCCGCGCCCCGAGCATTTCCCGCACCGCCTGGCTGATATCCTGCGGCCGCGGAATCGACGCCCGCTCCAGCTCGGCGTTGTACGGTGTCGGCACGTCGGCAGCCCCCAGGCGCCGCACCGACGAGTCAAGCTCAAAAAACGCCGTTTCGTTCAGGCTCGCCGCGATCTCGGCGCCGGCGCCGCCGAAGCGGCAGTCCTCTTCCACCACAATCGCGCGATGCGTGTGCGCCAGCGACTCGCGCAATGCCCCCAGGTCGATCGGCCTCAGGCTGCGCAAGTCAATGACCTCGACCTCGATACCGTTCGAGGCAAGCTCCCCCGCCGCTTCCATGACCACGGGCACCATGCGGTGCCAGGCGATCACTGTCGCATCTTTTCCGCGCCGGCGCAGGGTCGCCGCGTGCATCGGGGGCGGCGCGGCAGCGACATCAAACGGTCCTTTAGTGAAGTATAGTAGTTCGTGTTCCAGCACGATGACCGGGTCGTCTGCCGTGATCGCCTGGGAAAGCTGCCAATAGGAATCCTGCGGGGTGGCCGGAGCCACGACGCGTAATCCTGGCACGTTCATGAGAACGTGTTCAAGCCGCTGCGAGTGCTGCGCCGCGAGCTGCTTCGCCACCCCTCCCGGCATGCGTACCACCAACGGCACCTGCAGCTGGCCGCCCGACATGTAACGCAACTTGGCGGCCAGGTTGATGATGGCATCCAAGGCCAGCAGGGCGAAATTGACGGTCATGATCTCGACCACGGGGCGCCCGCCCGCCAGCGCCGCACCTACGGCCAAGCCGACGAAACTGTTCTCCGAGATCGGCGTGTCGCGCACGCGCCACTCGCCATACTTGGCGTACAGACCCTGCGTCACACGGTAGCTGCCCCCGAAGAGTCCGACGTCCTCGCCGAGGACGAACACCGCATCGTCACGCTCCATCGCCTGATCCAGGGCAACGTTCAGGGCCTCCCATACTTGCAATTCCGACCCCGCCCGAGCGGTTCCAATACCCCCCAGATTGTCATTGCGCTGCGGCGTCATGGCCGCCCTCCGTACAGATCAAGCGATTCCTTGTAGACATTCGCGCTCAGCTCCCTCGGCGGCGGACTTTCGGCGGCGAAACGCACGGCCTCCTCAAGCACGGCGTGCACCCCTTGCTCGACTCCTCGGCAGTCCGCCTCACTCAACCAGGACTCCCTGAGCGCCCGCTCGCGGAAAGACTTCAGCGGATCGCGGGCACGCAGCTCGGCCACTTCCAGCACCGAGCGGTAGGCACCGGAGTCGGCCATGGAATGGCCCCGGTAACGATAGGTTTCGCACTCGAGCAAATAAGGTCCGTTGCCGGCGCGTACATGCTCCAGCGCAGCGTGCGTCGCCTCATACACAGCCAGGACATCCATGCCGTCGACACGTCGCCCGTCGATGCCATAGGCCGACGCACGCCGATAGATCTCCGCTACCGCGGAGTGGCGGTGGATCTCTGTGCCGATCTGATAGTGGTTGTTCTCACAGATGAACAGCACCGGCAGCTTCCACAGCGCGGCCATATTGAGCGTCTCGTGGAACGTTCCCTGATTGGCCGCGCCGTCGCCGAAATAGCACAGAACGACTTCAGGCGCATCATGCATGCGGAGCCAATAGCCGATGCCGGCGGCGATCGGAAACGTTTCGCCGACAATTGCGTAGCCGCCAAAAAAGCGGCGCTCGGCATTGAATAGATGCATGGAGCCTCCATAGCCGCCGGAGCACCCGGTGGCTCGACCGAACAGCTCGGCCATCACGGTCTGTGGACTGACTCCCCAGACCATCGCGTGCACATGCTCACGGTATGTGCTTACCACGTAATCACCCTGCTCGGCGGCACGCAGGCTGCCGACTGCCACCGCTTCTTCGCCGGGGTAGAGATGCAGGAAGCCGCCGATATTCCCTTGTGCGTACTGCTGCGCCGCAGCTTGCTCGAACTGCCGCGCCAGGGTCATGTCGTAGAAGAATTGCCGGGCGAGTGTGCGCTGCATCGCCATTCCCTCAACAGCGTATGTACATGCCAGCTTCGACCTGATCGCGGATGAAAAATTCAGGCCGCTTGTTCGCCCGTCGGCATCCAGCTCTTGCATGCCCCGATACATAAGACCAAGTGGAGCGATAAGGCTTTAAGTCACGACGCGGTCGTAGCCGATCTATCGCTCAATCTGAACGGTGTTGACGGATGTCATCGTCTGTCTTGACAGTTTAGACACGAATGAAAATCTGCTGACGCGCTATTACCACCTCGCCGCCTCCGCGCGCGTCTCATCTGGCTGAGATCGAATTAGTAGTGTATTCAATACCTCAACAGAGTGCCGAAAGTCCTCTGGGATTGCAGCCTGTACAGAACGCAGAGGCCACAAGGGGACGGCTGTTCCCCCAAAATGCGAGTTCGAATACCCCGCGTTCCGGGCGGCGATTATCGATACCACAAGATAAAATCCGTCTCCAGCGGTACCGAGGCGTCGTCATGGACAGGAACGATGCGTGGCGTATAATCCGAGGCCGGCCGTTCGGACGATACGCTGCCTTGATAGACATATGCATTGGCCGAACCGGCAAGCGATTCCCCGCGCTTCAGGGATTGGCGGAACGGCTCCCCGCCTTCAATCGGGTCAGCATACAACTCCACGCGTATTGCCTCTGATGGCAGCTCGTCCAAATACACTTGCACATCAAAATGATATCCGCTCTCTGTTGGGGCCGAGGAGACGTTGCCAAAATGTATTCGCTGCCAGTGTTGGACCAATTGCTGTTGCCAGTTGTGTAACTCGACCGCTGTGCCTGCCGCGCGCCGCCGGTAGGACTCGGCCAGCCGTGCGTAGTATCTCTCCACGTATTCCCGCAGCATGCGGTTGGTCGAAAACTGTGTGGTCAGGCATGCCATGCTCTCACGCATGCGGCTGACCCACTCTCTTGGGAGCCCGGTTTCGTCGCGCCGGTAGTAGCAGGGGACCACTTCGGTTTCCAGCATGCGATAGAGTTGTTCCGCTTCAGCAAGGTCCAACGCCGCGGCATCATCATGCTCGCGGCCATCGCCCAACGCCCACCCGACCCCGGGTGCGAAGGCTTCCGCCCACCAGCCGTCCAATTCCGAGAGATTCAAGCCACCGTTGACCAGCACTTTCATGCCGCTGGTACCACAGGCCTCCCAAGGCCGACGGGGGGTATTAATCCACACATCCACCCCCTGAGTAAGCTGTCCAGCAACGACCAGGTCGTAGTCTTCCACAAACACCACCCGCCCGCGCACTTCGGGCCGTGCCAGAAATACCTGCCACTCACGCAACATGGCCTTGCCTTTCGCGTCGTGCGGATGTGCCTTGCCTGCGATAACCAGCTGCACCGGCCGGTCACGGCTGCAGAGGAGGTGCAGCAGGCGCTCGCCGTCACGCAGCAACAGGTTGGTGCGCTTGTACTCGGTAAAACGACGCGCAAAGCCCAGAGTCAGTACATCGGGATCCAGCAGGCTATTGCCGTCAAATTCGCCAACCTGGGTCATGGTGACCCCGCGCGCGCCCTGCTGGCGCGCCGCGCGGTCTCTCAGGAACGCCACCAGCCGCTGGCGACCCTCACAGCGGAAGTGCCATAAGAGATCGTCATCCAGCTGTCGCAAATCTGCCTCCACTGTTTCCAAGGCACCTCGCCAGCGCGACTTTCCGCAAGCATCGGTCCACAGCGCATCCGCGCCAGCCGAGTCCCAGCTCGGTACGTGCACCCCGTTGGTCACGTGACCCACGGGCACCTCATGGCGCGGCCAATGGGGGAACAGCGGTTGAAAGATATGTCGACTGACCTCGCCGTGCAGGCGGCTCACGCCATTGACGGCACCCGAGCCACGCACCGCCAGATAGGCCATGTGGAACGGCTCATCGGCCATGCCGGTAATGCGTCCGAGCGCCAGGAGTTCATCCAGGTCTAAACCCAGTTCGCGTGCATAATCTTGAAAGTATAAGGTGAACAGATCCGGTGGGAAGCGGTCGAAGCCTGCTTCCACCGGTGTGTGCGTCGTGAACAGGTTGCCCGCGCGCGTGGCGCACATGGCCACGGAAAAGGCTTGGCTGGTACCAACCATGAAATGGCGGGCACGCTCCAGGATCGCGAAGGCCGCATGCCCTTCGTTCAGGTGGCATACCGGACAATCCAAGCCGAGCGTCTCCAGCAAGCGCCAACCGCCAATGCCCAATACCATTTCCTGCTGCAGGCGCATCTCGGTTCCGCCGCCGTAGAGCTCGCTGGTAATACCGCGATCGCCTGGAGCGTTGAGCAAATCATTACTGTCGAGCAGTAACAGAGAGCGCCGTCCCACCTGTGCGTGCCAGGTACGCAGCCGCAACGACCGTCCGGGCAGCTCAAGCTTGATAACCACCCACTCACCCTTGTCATCCCGTAAGGGTACTACCGGCAACATGGTCGGATCGTTGAAGGGATAGAATTCCAATTGCTCGCCACGCACATCCAATACCTGACGAAAATAGCCCTGCTCGTAGAGCAATCCCACACCGACCAGCGGCACATCCAGGTCGCAGGCGGTTTTCAGGTAGTCTCCGGCCAGGATCCCCAGTCCACCCGAGTAGATAGGCAGCGACTCGCTGAGCCCGAACTCCATACTGAAGTATGCGATCTGGCCGGTGAAGACATTTTGCTCGCGAGACGAAAACCACGCCGGGCTCTGGAAATGTTCCTCACGCGCGGCAAGCTGCTCTTGCAACGCCGACAAAAACCGATTGTCCCCGGCCAGTTCGCTCAAACGTCGATCCGAAACGGTTTCGAGTATTAACCAGGGATTCTCAGTCGCGTCCCACAGTTGGCGGTCAACCGCCCGCCATAAGTCATCCGCACCATGATGCCAGCTCCAGCGCAAATCCAGTGCGAGCGTAGCCAGGCCCTGCAAGGATTCCGGCAAGGCGCGGGGTAAGTAATGGCTGATTTGCATAATGCCCCCAGACTGAGTGGATACCCCCGGCATAGCGGGCCACGGCGCAGCTTGACTGACCCAATGGCTTGACAGCCGGAGAACTCTCGGACTTCAGCTTCACCGCGGTTATCGCGCCGACCCTGCAGGCATATCAAGCCCGCTATCAGGCTCTTTGCTCTTCCTATGTATGCTCCTCGAAGAATAGTCTACAGCTGACCATAGTCAATCAAATTCGCCGTGGGCGTTCCACAGATGGATAACGGGCTCGGTGCTGGCGTGCTCATAACCGAGCATCCCGATGCTGGCCGTCGAACTGAGAAAATATTTCGCCGCTTCGGGTCCAAGGGTCAACCAGCGCGCGGCAATGACGCGAATAATGTGCCCGCTCGAAAACGCGAGCACATCGCCCCGTTCGCCTTGTACCTTCTTGATAAAACGCTCGGCGCGCTCGGCCACGTCTTGCGGTATCTCGCCGTTGGGGCACCCATCGCGAAAGAGATCCCAGTCGGGGCGTTCACGGCGAATATCCGCCGTGGTGCGACCTTCATAATCACCATAATCCCATTCCACGAGGTCCGGATCGGGCTCCGCCCCCATCGCGAAGCCGGCCAGTTCGCAGGTTCGCCGGGCCCGTCGCAAAGGGCTGGTAAAGATCCTTGCAAATCTCAGCCCCTTGAGTCGCCGGCCAAGCCGCTGCGCTTGATGCTCGCCACGCTGAGTGAGGGGCACATCCGTCAGTCCGGTATGGCGGTGCGCTTCCGACCACGCCGTGTCCCCATGACGGATTAGATAAAGCCTGAAAGACGGTTCATCCATGGACGTTCCTGTATCATGACGGTCACCAACGAGGTTTGCAGGTTTCCGCAAAGGGCTACGCTGCCGATCAGCGTGACTTTGCCGCCTCTATCTGAGAGGCCGGGCTTTAGCCAGAGTTCAATCTTCCCCTGGGCCGTCGTTGTCGTGCCAACTTATATCGCCAGCGCCACCGCGACGGGGATCGGTGGCAGCCATGAAGTCGTCCCAATAACGGCACTGAACGCACCGCAACGCGAGGACCTCAAACCCTCCGAGGCGCGGAAAGAACCGCCAAACTACGGGCCTGCATGCACCAGGTTCCGCTTGCGATCCCGTTGCTCCGCGGACGGTCATCTCCGCTGTAGCACTCGCAGTGCCACCCCGTACCGCCCCGCGGTTGCGGCAAGGAAAATGACGCTCCATAGCGTTCGGCATTGAACAATAGGCAGAGTTCGTCATCGTAAGCCTCGGGATGCAGATGACAACCCAGACTCCGCACGGGCGCGCCCCAATCCGGCGGTGCACCGTCGAGTCCGAACCAACTCACCTCCGCCGCCGTATAGAAGTGCTCTTCCGCCAGCAACGGAAAGCGCCGCCGCAGCCCGATAACGGCGCGCGTAAATTCATATATTTCGTGTTCCTTGTCGAGCAAGCGCCAGTCATACCAGGAAACCTCGTTATCCTGACAATAGGCGTTGTTGTTACCAGCCTGGCTGCGGCGGAATTCATCGCCGCCGAGCAGCATGGGTACGCCTCGCGACAACATCAAGGTGGCGAGCATGTTCCGGATCTGGCGCCGGCGCAGCCGGTCGATCCCGGGGTCGTCACTGGGTCCCTCGACGCCGCAGTTGGCGCTGAAGTTTTCATCGGCGCCGTCGCGATTGTCATGCCCGTTGACTTCGTTGTGCTTGGCGGCGTAACTCACCACGTCATTCAAGGTAAACCCGTCGTGACAGGTTATATAGTTGATGCTGTTGAGCGGCTCCTTGTCGGACTGCTGGTAGAGATCGGCGCTGCCGCACAGGCGGCTGGCCAGCAAGCCGATCATCCCCGCGTCCCCGCGCCAAAAGCGCCGCACCTCGTCGCGGTAGCGGCCGTTCCATTCCGACCAGCGTCGCCCGGGGAAACGGCCCACCTGGTAAACCCCCGCAGCGTCCCATGCCTCGGCGATGAGTTTCACGTCGCGCAGAATGGGATCCTCGGCGATACGCTCCAGCAAGGGGGGATTGGGCAGGATGTTGCCATGCTCATCCCTTTCCATGATTGCCGCCAGATCGAAACGGAAGCCGTCTACGTGCATCTCCATCACCCAGTGACGCAGACAGTCGAGGATATAGTCGCGCACCACCGGATGATTGCAGTTCAGGGTATTGCCGGTACCGGAGTAATTCTTGTAGTAGCGGCGATCATCCTCCAAGAGATAATAGATGCGATTATCCAAGCCGCGGAAATTGAGCGTTGGCCCGCTGTGATCGCCCTCGGCGCTGTGATTGAAGACGATATCGAGGATGAGTTCGATGCCAGCGCTATGCAGTTCCCGCACCATGGTCTTGAATTCATCAACCTGGCAGCCGGCGTCGCAACGACTGGCATAACTCTCCTTGGGCGCGAAAAACGCCACGGTGTCGTATCCCCAGTAGTTGCGCAGGCGTTCGCCGCTCAGCGGATTGGTTTGCACCGTCTCGTTTTCGTTGAATTCCTGCACCGGCAACAGTTCAACGGCCGTGATCCCCAGATGCTGGAAATAAGGGATCATTTCCACTACACCCAAATAGGTGCCGGGATGACGTACGGCGCTATGGCGCATGCTCAATCCGCGCACGTGGGTCTCGTAGATGATGGTGGCGGACCACGGGTGGCGCGGCGGCCGGTCGTCGCGCCAATCGAAATTACCGGCGGGCAGCAGGCATTTGGCTTGCGCCGCGACCGTCCCGTCCCAGGTCTCGATATCCCGCAACCGGGCGAAATCCCAGTGCTCGCTGCCCACGACGGCTTTGGCGTAGGGATCAAGCAAGGCCAGCCTCGCATTGAAGCGCTCGCCGCGCTCCGGCGCATAGGGCCCGTCCACTCGCCAGGCGTACAGACAGCCGGGGGCCAGACCGCCGATCCACACATGCCATATATCGCCGGTACGGTTGCGGCCTGGGTACAGCGACACGCTGGCGCTGGGCAGCTCATCCTGGTGATTGTCAAACAACAGCAGGCTGACGGCGGAGGCATGGCGACTGAACACGGCAAAATTGACGCCGTCGCCGCGGAGATGAGCGCCAAGCGGCAACGGGGTGCCCGATTCGGTTTTCATGGCCAGCGTTGACCTTCAGACTGCGATGGCATCGTACAGGAGGGGCCCGGTCTCTTACATGTGCACCCCGATCCCCACACCGACACCGAAGCGTACCCTGGAATCCCCGTCGCCTACCGGCCACAAATGGATCCTGTCCGCCTCCAATACCGCAAAGCGATATGGGGCGCCACCGATCTTGCCGTCCTCCACGCCCTGCAGCTTGCCGAGAACGGTGATCTCCCGGCCCGGCGCGTAAACCATGGTCTCCAGATAACCAGGATAGCGCACGATGAACCGGCTCTTGGCCGGTTGTTGCCGGTCGGGCCGTTGCGAACTGTCCAGCGGATAGTAGAGCACGGCGAAGTCGGTATGATCCGGGGTATTGGTGGCATTGACGATGACCCCGCCCCACATCACCTCGGTATCCTTCACGTTCTGCTTGACCGCCTGTTCCGGATTCAGGCTGAGATTGACGCCGTGGAGCAACTCGTCGGAAAAGGGAGGCGTGACCGCGCAGGCGCTCAACAGCACCAACATACAGGCGAACATGGCAGAACGGACGGGCATGGTCTTCACCAGCGACGATAGGGATGATAATGATAGGGCCAGTACGGATCCCAGTACGGACCCCAGAACGGATCCCAGAATGGATCGTAATAGGGCACGTAGATGATGTTACTGCGCTTCGGCCAGAGATGCACCGCCTCTACCTCCAGCCGCGGGAATTGATAATCGTAGTCGCCGACCTTTTGCTGTTCGGTACCGTGGATGCGGCCTACAAACGTGACTTCGCGGCCCGCGGCGTACAAGGTTGGTTCATAAAAACCTTTGGCGCAGGCGATAAACCGCCCCAGTGATTGGTCGTTCGCCTGCGGCTGGGCGTTGCTGTCCAATGACAGTCCCATGACCTCGAAGCAGGTCTGGTTGGAACGGGAGGTGGTCTGGATGATCACGCCGCCCCAACGTACTCGCTCACCATCGTATTTTCCCGACTGCGCCTGCTGCGGCGTAATGGCGGCCAAGGGTTCGCCGACCTGCAGTTCCTGCGGCATCGTGACGCAGGCGCTCAAGGTCAACGCAACGAACATAACTAAGAATCGCCGCATGGGAAAGACCTCCACCTAAAGAACGCCGAGCATGCCCGACGAAGACGGCGGGACAGCGCCTGGATTGTAACCCAGGCTTGCTCCCGGCGGGAATGATCTACTCCATAAGAACACGCAATTGTAAAGAAAGTTCACGAGGCCGCGCATCGTAGCCAACGCGTAATCCTATTCAGATTGTTGTTGGCAGAAAAGCGTCAAGCGAAGCCGCGCTTGTCCTCGCCCGCTCAACGATCAACCAAAGATGGTATCCGCGGAAGTGCCGGCGCGCTCCATGATTTGCCGCAGGCGCTGCAAGGCCTCCAACTGGATTTGACGCACGCGTTCACGAGTGACGCCGATGCGATCCCCCACCTCTTCCAGGGTGGCGGCCTCGCGGCCGTGCAAACCAAAGCGATATTCCACGACCTCGCGCTGCTTATCATTCAGTTCATGCAGCCAGACATCGATATTGGCGGACACCTCGGCATCCTGCAGGATTTCGCTGGGGTCGGACCAGCTCTCGTCGGGAAGGGTTTCCAGCAAGGTGCGATCTTGCGTGCCCGCCGAATCGATGGAGACCTCCCGCTCGTAAAGGCTCATCATCTGTTCGACCTCCGCGGCGGACTTGTGCACCACGCGCGCCACCTCCTCCAAACTGGGCTCGTGATCGAGCCGCTGCGCCAGGGAACGCGAGGTGCGCACATAGGTGTTGATCTGTTTGATGATATGAATCGGCAAACGCACCGTGCGGGTTTGGTTCATCAAGGCGCGTTCGATGGTCTGGCGTATCCACCAGGTCGCGTAGGTGGAGAAACGGAATCCCCTTTCCGGATCGAATTTTTCAACGGCGTGAATCAATCCCAGATTTCCTTCTTCGATCAGATCGAGGAAGGCCAAGCCGCGATTGAGATAATTACGGGCGATCTTGACCACCAACCGCAGGTTGCTTTCTATCATACGACTACGCGCGCTTTCGTCACCGCGTTGCGCCAGACGGGCGTAGTAGACTTCTTCCTCGGCGCTGAGCAAGGGGCTGTAGCCGATTTCGCTCAGATAGATGTGAGTCGGGTCTTTGACCGGCGTATGGACACGGGACGACTGCGGCGTCTCTTCCTCGGAATCACGACTCGATTCCCCTATCGCCCACCATCGTTCCAGGATGTTTGATACCGATCCTTCCTCTACTGGCAACTGCTCTTCGAATTCGTCCATGGGGAACCCCCTCCAGAGCGTAACGATCAGTCATGATCAGATTGATCCTATTATCGAAAAGTATCAAGAGGCAAATAAAAAATTCATCTCCGACAATATGATACGCGCATTACGGACGCGTCCTCGGCAGGTAGCTCAAGGGATTGATGGGCCGGCCGTCATAACGGATTTCGAAATGGAGCATGGCGTCGCCGCTGGTCTTATTACCCATGTCGGCGATGTGCTGGCCGGCCGCAACCGCATCGCCCTCCTTGACCAGCAAATCACGGTTGTAGGCGTACGCGCTCAAATAATTTTCATCATGCTTGAGAATAATAAGCTTGCCGTAACTCAACAAGCCGCTTCCCGCATAAACCACATGGCCGGCCGCGGCCGCCCGGATCGGCTCCCCGGGCTTGCCGCCGATGTCGATGCCTTTGCGGCCCAGGTCGGTCTTGGAAAAGGTGTGGAGCACGTGGCCTTGGACGGGCCACAGCCATTTTATCGGCGCCGTGCTGGAATCGACCGGTGCGACCCCCGTCGAGGGCGTCGCCGCGCGCGCATGGATGACGGGGACCGGATTCGAGCCGGCCGATGCGGGTGCGGGTTCCCGTTCCCGACCTGTGGGAGGCAAGACGCGCAACAGTTGACCGTCATAAATGGTGTACGGGGGCTGGATATGGTTCCAACCCGCCACTTCACGGTAATCCAGGCCATAGCGCCAGCTGATGGAATACAGGGTCTCCCCCGGCTGCACGCGGTGGTAAACAAAACCGCCACAGCCCGCCAATACCATCATCACGACCAGCAGCGGCAAGCGCGCTAATTTTCTCCGTGAACCCGCCCTGGCGCTAAGCTTGTCATCATCTCTGCTCACAAGGAAAAATAGAGTATTAACACCGCAAACACCATGATCCAACCCAAACGATCTATATAATTATGCAGGATACGCTGCATGCCTTCACCGCCCCAGCGCATCAGGCCCGCCACCAGGAAGAACCGGGAGCCGCGGCCGATGACGGAGGCCAGGATAAAGGGAAGAAACGGCATGGCGACGGCACCGGCGGCGATGGTAAACAGCTTATACGGCAGCGGTGAGAACGCTGCTACCACTATCGCCCATACCCCCCACTGGTGAAACCATTGCTCCGCGCGCAGATAACCGGGCCAATAACCCGCGCCGTGCAACCACGGCGCCACCATCTCAAAGGCGAACACGCCGATCGCATATCCCAGCATTCCGCCGCATACCGACGCGACCAGGGCCAGGCCCGCATAGCCCCATGCCGACCTGGGCTTGGCAAGCGCCATGGGCGCGAGCATGGCATCCGGCGGGATGGGAAAAAAAGAGGCTTCCGCGAAACTGAGCGCCGCTAGAAACCAGGGGGCGTGGCGATGGGCCGCCCAGCGCATCACGCGCACGTACAGGGCGGAAAATAGCTTCACTGCGTGCCCGCGCGCATGGGGACAAAGGTCACCTGATCCAATACCTCGTCGCGGTAACCTTCCGGAGTACGCGTGATCATCACCAAGGTCTGATTATTGGTATCACCCACAGGGATCACCAAGCGCCCCCCCACGGCCAGTTGCGCCAACAGTGCGGGCGGTATCCCCTCGGGGGCGGCCGTAGCCAGAATGCCGTCGAAGGGGGCCTGATCCGGCCACCCGATCATCCCGTCGGCGTGTTTGACCCGTATATTGCGCAGGCGCAGTCCTTGAAAGCGCTGCCGCGCGTTGCTGATGAGCACCGCGATACGTTCCACGGTGAACACCTCGTTCGCCACCTGGGCCAGGACCGCCGCCTGGTAACCCGAACCGGTGCCGATCTCCAGGACCTTATTCAAGGGACCGTCGCGCAGCAGGGACTCGGTCATACGTGCTACCACATAGGGTTGGGAGATGGTCTGGCCGTGGCCGATGGGCAAAGAGGTGTCGTCATAGGCCCGGCTGGCCAGAGCCTCGTCCACGAAGATGTGGCGGGGAGTGTTGCGTATCACCTCCAGCACCATCGTGCTGGCGATCCCTTCCTCTTTGAGACGTTGAATGAGCCGGTCCCGCGTGCGTTGCGAGGTCATGCCGATACCGCGATATTTAATGCCGCTCAAGCCTCAAGTCCCTCCACCCAACTCGCTACCGTCTCCAGGGCGCTGTAGCGGGTCAAGTCCACCTGCAAGGGCGTGATGGAGACCCGCCCATGGCAAACCGCATGAAAATCGGTACCGGGCCCGGCGTCTGCCTCCGGCCCCGCCGCGCCTACCCAGTAGATCTCCCGGCCGCGGGGATCCCGCGATTTGATCACCGGCTCCGACTTGTGGCGGTGGCCGAGACGCGTTGCCTCAAAACCGGCCAGCTCCTGCCAGGAGAGGTCCGGGACATTGACATTCAGGATGGTATCCGCCGGCAGGGGCTGGTGCTGCAAGCGCATGACCAGACGCTTGGCCACTTCGGCGGCGGTGGCGTAGTGTTGGGGCTCGACACCCAACAGTGACACGGCGATGGCGGGTAAACCGAGAAATCGTCCTTCGACCGCCGCTGCCACCGTCCCCGAATACACTACGTCATCACCGAGATTGGCACCGGCATTGATCCCCGACACCACCAGGTCCGGTTCCTGTTCTAACAGGCCGGTTATGGCCAGATGCACGCAATCGGTGGGCGTCCCGTCCACATAGAAGTAGCCGTTGTCACCCACCTGCACCCGCAAGGGATGCTCGAGCGTCAGGGAATTGCTGGCGCCGCTGCGATTGCGCTCGGGAGCGACGACGCTCACCTCTCCCAGCTGGGCCATGGCCCGGGCCAGTGCCGCCAGCCCCTGCGCGCGATAGCCGTCGTCGTTACTGACTAAAATCTTCATGCCGGAAAAGCCTTACCACCTTCGGATCCCCTCACTCCCGAGGGTGTAATCATACTTGAAATCGGCATAATGTAGGAGCGAGCGCGCGAAAGAAATCCGACAGCGACAGGCCTGCACCACACTCGCCCGTGGTGCGCGGCTGGCATACACTATGTTTGCAAGCCCCTGTTTCAGTGAGACATCAACCTCGGTTCGGTGCCGTGACGAACACCTCATGGTCGCGGCGGAATGGCTGGAGCACGCGCCCTTGACATCAGCTTAATAAATGGGCAACCGCATGAACATCGATTGGAACAACACCAAGGCCGCCGTGTGGCGGCCGCGAAAAGACTATCTGCGTCCGGTACGGCACAGAGACCCGGTCCGGCTCGAGGATTTGCTGGGAATCGACGCGCAGAAGCAGGAGCTGCAACGCAACACCGAGCGCTTTCTCGAGGGATTGCCCGCCAATAACGCCCTGCTTTGGGGCGCGCGCGGTACCGGCAAATCGTCGCTGATCAAGGCCCTGCTCAACGGTTACCAGGACCGTGGACTGCGCCTGATCCAAGTGGACAAGGACGACCTGGTCAATCTCCCGGAGATCGTCGACGATATCCGCGAGCTCCCCCAGCGCTTTCTGGTATTTTCCGATGACCTCTCCTTCGAAGCCGACGAACCGGGTTACAAGGCCCTGAAGAGCGTATTGGAAGGTTCCGTGGAGCTGCCGCCGGACAACGTTCTGGTCTATGCCACATCCAATCGCCGCCATTTACTGCCGGAATACCTGGACGAGAATCAGGCGGCCAAACCGGTGGGCGGCGAGATTCACTTCCCCGAAGCAGTGGAGGAGAAGATCTCCCTGTCGGACCGCTTCGGGCTGTGGCTGTCTTTCTATCCCATCGGCCAGGACGAATACCTGGCCATCATCGACCATTACTTCGCCGACTACCGCGGCGACCGCGAGGCCCTGCACAGCGCCGCCAAGCAATTCGCCTTGGCCCGTGGCGGGCGCAGCGGGCGGGTGGCCCGGCAGTTTTATAACCACTACGCGCAATAGGGCTCGCTGTTAGAAGCCGGATATCCACCGCGCGATAATGAAATTCAGCAGCCGGCCGTTACCGTGGGCTGTAATCCAGGAGTCCGCCCCCTCTTGAGCGAGGGCCCGATTGTGTTACAGTGCCAGAGTTTGGCATACAGTCACGGCACAACCAATATGCAAGCGTCAAGGTGAACTAATGAATAAAAGCCTTTTACTACTGACTCTAATCTCCTTATCCTACGCCGCCGCCGCCAGCGCGCGCGACCACGGTTTCTATGCGGGACTGGGTGTGGGACGATCCAGTGCCAATGTCGCGGAAATTACAAGACAGGATATCCTCGACCTCGGTTTCACGTCGCTTAACAGCTTTCAAAACGGATCAAGCAAATCCGACACTGCGTGGAAAGTTTACGGCGGCTACCGCTTCAATCCGCATGTAGCAGCCGAAGCCTTCTATACCAATCTCGGTAAATTCACCCGCAATGCCACCGGCAGCGGTGTATACGCTTCCTCCACGGTCAACTTCACCTTGGACAGTGCGTTGAAGGTCAGCGGGTTTGGCGCGGCCGCCCTGCTCGGCGCCCCCCTCTCCGACCATTGGAGCGTGTTCGCCAAACCGGGATTGCTTTATTGGGACGCGAAGCGCAGCACTACCGCCACGGCGGCGGGTTCGTCACAAAGCGCGTCCACGGATAAAAAGGGGACCAGCCCCACCTTTGGGCTGGGCGCCGATTATGCCTTTACCGGCAAACTCGGCGCGCGTGTCGAATGGGAAAGATATTTCGACGTGGGGGATGAGAACACCACCGGCAAATCGAACGTGAACCTGTTTTTATTATCCATGCGTTACACCCCCTGATCGGGGGTGTAGCCGCACGTCCGAGCTTAGGCCTCGACCGCCTGCCTGCGCCGATAAACGCTCATCCCCAAAATCATTAAGCCCAGTGCTACCAGATACAGCGCACCCGGCTCCGGCACGCTTGCAAACGTGACGTCAGCGGTATAGGTTCCGGGACCGGTGAGATTTTCAATGCTCAGCGTATTGGTGGTGGAGCTCGTACCGTAACCGCTTGCGCCGGTGATGGGATCAACGTTGTCTGTCAGGTCGCTGAGTTTCACACCGATTGAGTTGGTGATGTCAGCGGTTTTCGGCACCGTTACCGCTACCGAGGTATCGCCTATGTCCACGCTGAGCCCGTCCGGTATGCCGCTCCCGCTATACGAATTCCCACCAGTAACGGTCGTAGGTAGAGTGCCCATGAGATCGCCCAGGAACGACAACTCGAGGGATTTATTCAAAAATCCCGCCTGCGCCGTCCCCGCCCACATCAACCCGCACAGACATGCAGCTATCATTGAGTTCTTAGTAGACATGATTTAACCCTTCGCACCTACAAGCTGTTTGTTCTTTACTAGTCTTCGGAAAAACTATGCAATTTAATGCAATATATTAGCCAATTAGCACATCGTCTTGAATAATAAATTAAAAAAACTCATACGCCATTAAGAACGCCTACATTTTTCCATTAATGTAAAATTTTCCGACACCCTGCCGCAATCGTCATACAGGGGACCCACTCTTGACCAAGCCGGGGAACGGGGTACGCAAGGGCATATAGTCACTATGGGCAACCCGCAAGCACATGGATCCGGCCACATCGATACCGACTCCGCCATGACCATCAAAGAAATCCCTTTTGCTTCGGTACAGTACGATGCGATGCGGCGCTTTCGCAAAGAGACCTTGAGATTGCCCCTGGGTCTCAGGCTGGGTCAGGAGGACGAGAAGGACGAGGACCGCCAAAGCCATATCGCCGCGCTCGAAAAGGATAGTTCGGTCGTGGGTTCGGTCCTGCTCAAACCCCTTTCCCAAGCCCGTGTCAAGCTTAGGCAAATGGCGGTTTCCCCCCCTCTTACGGCGAAACGGCATCGGATCAGGTCTGGTGCAGTTCGCTGAAAAAAACGCGAGTTTCAGAGGGTTCCATGCCGTCGAACTGCACCCCAGGACGTGCGCCCGAGGATTCGTATGAAGGGCTTGGCCGCTACCGCATGGAGGGGAAGGTATTTTTCGAAGTCACCCTGCCGGCCATAAAAATGGTAAAGCCCTGATTTACATAAATTCAATTCCGTACACCCGCTCCACAATAATCAGGCCCAGGCTGTTCAGCTCTCGTTCATTTGCATGGCATAAGATCGTTGTAAGCACAGGACCTGTGTCCAGTTGCATGGCGTTTTCTTGGAAGATTTCGTTTTTTGGAAATTGGATCATTGTTAACAGATGGAGGGGATGGTTATAGCAAGGTATTAATACGCATAAATATAAGGAAAATCTATGAACATCGCCGATTTACTCGCGCCGCTTGCCGTAAGCGAGTTCAACGCCAAGATCTTTGGCAAGACCTCGGTGGCCGTTACCCGTAAGAGTAATCCCTTTGCGCACCTCCTCAGCCTGGAGGAGATAGAGCAAAGGCTCAACGACGGTTGCGCAACCCTGACGAACCTCAGCCTTATCGGTAAAGACGGTACGAAGATGCCGTTTGAATCGACTTACAATTATGCGAAACAGGTGTATTGGTCACCGTTCGCAATGAAAAAAGAATTCGTCCTCGACAAACTGGTCACTCATCACAGTTTCGTCATGCACAATATGACCCAGATCAACCGCCGCATCGCGGAACTGGCCGACTCGATCGAAAACGCATTTCCCGATTTCCACACCGACCTGCATATCTACGTCTCACCCCGCCCCGGCGCGACCGCCTACAACGTGCATCGTGACAGTCCGCAGCATAAGTTCTATCTGCAGCTGATCGGTTGCACCAACTGGACCATTTACAAGAGCAGGGCGGACCCGGTGGCCATGAGCATCGAGGATGCGGAAAAGAATCTCGAGGTCGACTTTCGCACCGAGCTGACACCCGGCAGCGTCATCTACATGCCCCCGAACACCTTCCACCATGTCACCAACGGCAACGGCCCGCGCGTGTCGCTGAGCTTTCCGTTCATCCATGACCCCACGCGGGCACGCATGGATCGACGCCACATTCCCTTCAAGAGCATCTTCGAAACCCAGACCCGGAGCTGAACCCGGATAGTGCTCATCCGCATCCCGGCACCGCTGCCGTTTGTATTAATTGGAGGTACGGAGGAGTCTTCGGAGAAGGATTGAGTCGTCGTTTCAGGAATACGGACTCACCCTATCGTTTAAAGCTTGCCGCCCGCGACGATCAACAGAAACGCACCCCCGTTGCGGTTCGCGAGGAACCGTTAAATATTCGAACCGGCAAGGGACGCCGCGCACAGTGTCATGAGCGCGCTCGGATAAATCCCCAGGCCCAGCACTGCCAGGCCGTTGACGCTCATGACCACCTTCATGTCCAAAGACGACGTCAACGGCGTCTTGTCTTCCGGCTTGTCGAAATACATCAGCTTGATCACGCGCAGGTAGTAGTAAGCACCGATGATGGCGAAAATCACCGCCACCGCCGCCAACCATACCAGGCCGGACCGCACCACGGTCTCCAGCACGGCGAACTTCGCCCAGAAACCCAGGAATGGCGGCACACCGGCCATGGAGAACATCAGCACCGCCATCATGAACGCGAACCACGGGCTGCGTTCGTTGAGGCCTTTGAAGTCATCCAGATTGTCAGCCTCGAAGCCGGCGCGGCTAAGCAGGATGATCATCCCGAATCCCCCCAGTCCCATAATGGCGTAGACGATCACATAGAACATGGAGGCAGCATAACCGCCGCTGTCGCCGGTCAGCACACCCAGTAACAGAAAGCCGATGTGGGCGATGGTGGAATATGCCAGCATGCGTTTCAGATTTGTCTGGGAAATGGCGATGATGTTGCCCACGGCCATGGAAAGTATGGACAACACGATCAGCATCCCCTGCCATTGGGCATGGAGGTCACCCAGGCCCTCCACCAGCAGGCGCATCAGCATGGCGAATGCGGCGATCTTGGGCGCGGTACCGATATACAGGGTCACCGCGGTGGGCGCGCCGTGATAGACGTCGGGAATCCACATATGAAACGGGGCCGCGCCCAATTTGAAGGCGATCCCCACCACAATAAACGCCACGGCGAACATCATCACCACACTATCGCCCGTCCCGTGGGCGAGATACGCGCTGATATCGCCGATGTCCAGGCTGCGCGTCACGCCATAGAGTATGGAAATGCCGTACAGCAGCATGCCTGAAGCCAGGGCACCCAGCACGAAATATTTCATTGCCGCTTCCGAAGCCGCGCCGGAATCACGATGCAGGCCCACCATGGCGTACTGGGACAGCGCCAACAGTTCCAGACCAAGATAGATCGTGAGCAGGCTGTGGGCCGACACCAGCACCATCATGCCCAGCACGCCGAACAGCCCCAGCACATAGAACTCGCCCTTAAAGAGATTGCGATCCAGCAAGTAGCTGCGGGCATAGATGAACACGCCGGCGGTGGCGAGATAGATGAAGAACTTCAATACGTCCGCCATGCTGTCGCTGACGAAGGTGCCGGAGAAGGTCCACACCGGATGATCGGTATGCGCACCGTGATAGTAATACGTCAGGATCGCGGCACCCACCAGAGTACCGATGGACATCAAATAGGTGACGACGCGATTGCGGTCGGTGAGAAACAGATCGTAGACCAGGATGACGCATGCCATGGTCAGCACAAAGATCTCCGGCAAGGCCGGAATCGCATCCGGCATCTTGAATGTCGTGCTCGCCACTTGTCCCATCATCGCTACTCGCCTACCATCCAGTTAATTCCAGGTGCCGTTACAGTTTCGACACCACCACGTGTTGCAGCAGATTACCCACCGACGTGTGGAGCACGTCCACCACCGGCGCGGGCCATACTCCGACGAACAATACCGCGATGGCGAGGGATCCGAGCACCAAGCCTTCGCGGGCATTGATATCCTGCAGGGAAGCAACGCCCTCGTTAACCACCGGGCCGAAGACCACCCGCTTCACCAACCACAGGCTGTAGGCCGCGCCGAGTATCAAGGTCATGCCCGCCAGAAACGCCAGCCAGAAGTTGGCCTTGAAGGCGCTCATGATGACCATGAATTCCCCGACGAAGCCGGAGGTGCCGGGGAGGCCGACGTTGGCCATGGCGAACAACACCATCAAGGCGGCGAAGGCCGGCATGGTGTTCACCACCCCGCCGTAGTCACTGATCTGACGGCTGTGGAGCCGATCGTACATGACGCCCACACACAGGAACAAGGCGCCGGAGATGAATCCGTGCGAGATCAACTGCACCACCGCACCCTCGAAGCCCATGACCGCGCCCTGTACGCTGCCGGTCTGCTTGAAAATGCTGAACACCAGAAAGAAACCCATGGTGACGAAACCCATGTGGGCGATGGACGAATAGGCGATCAGTTTCTTCATGTCCTCCTGCACCAGGGCCACCAAGGCAATGTAGATGATCGCTATCAAGGACATGCCGATCACCAGCCAATCCAGATGGCTGGAGGCATCGGGGGTAATGGGCAGAATGAAACGCACGAAACCGTAGGCGCCCAACTTCAACATGATGGCCGCCAGAATCACCGAGCCGCCGGTGGGTGCTTCGACGTGGGCGTCCGGGAGCCAGGTGTGTACCGGCCACATGGGCACCTTGACCGAAAAAGCCAGCAGGAAGGCCAGGAACAGCCATACTTGTTCATGCAGGCTCAGAGGCAATTTATAGAAATCGGCGATGGCGAAACTGTCGCTTTGGAAGAACAGGTAAAGGATCGCGATCAGCAGGAACACCGAGCCGAGAAAGGTGTAGAGAAAGAACTTGATGGACGCGTAGACCCGGCGCGGGCCGCCCCAGATTCCGATGATCAGGAACATCGGAATCAGCATCGCCTCCCAAAACACGTAAAACAACGCAGCGTCCATGGCAGCGAATACCCCGTTCATCAAGCCTTCCATAATCAGGAAGGCCGCCATGTACTGCGACACCTTGTATTGGATCACTTCCCAACCGGCGATCACCACCAGCACCGTGGTGAAAGTGGTGAGCATGATCAGCAACAAGGAAATACCATCAATACCCAGGTGATAGTTGATGTTGAACACATTGATCCAGGGCATCATCTCCTGGAATTGCATGGTGGAAGCGCCACTGTTGAAATTGCTGTACAAGGGCAGGGACAGGACGAACGCCGCCACTGCGAACACCAGCGATAACCATCTCACCAGTGTGTTGTTACCTGTATTGGCGGAGGCCAGCACCACCACCCCCCCGATGATGGGCACCCACACAACCAGACTCAATAACGGCAAATCAGCAAACATGCGTACGCAGCCTTGTTTCTTATTCCCTCGTTAACCTAAAAACCGTCCGGCGCCAAAGCGCTCATCCCCTTCCCCTGGAGAGTATGCAGGGATCAACTATCTATCCCCATTTTTGCAGTACCCGGGACGATCGCTCCTCAATATGTTTGTTATGCCAGCACGAACCAACTCAACAGCAACAACAACCCGATGATCATGGCGAAGGCATAATGGTATAGGAAACCGCTCTGAATCGTACGGACGATTCCCGAAAGGAACCCCACGGTCCTGGCCGTACCATTGACCATGACGCCATCGATCATGGTGACGTCCCCGGCCTGCCATAACATCCTGCCCGTAGCCCGTCCGCCTCCGGCGAAGAACTTGTCGTTGAAATCATCGAAGCCGTATTTGCGATCGAGGATGTTGTATATCCCGCTGAAGCGCGCCTTGAGGGCCTCGGGCAAGGCCGGATTGACCATGTAGCAATAGTAGGCGACGGCCAGCCCGGCCATGGCGGTCCAGAACGGCAGGCCGGTGAGCCCCGCCAGGATGAAGCTGGCCGAGCCGTTGAAGTGGGTGCTGAGTTCGCCCAATACATTGTGCGTGGGCAGCACGAAAATGCTGTCGGCGAAATAACCGTGGAACAAGAGCGGCCCGGCGTAGAGAAAACCGGCCGCCACCGAGGGAATCGCCAGTAGAATCAGGGGAACGGTCACCACCAAGGGCGATTCACGCAGATGCTCCCTGGTATGGTGATCCATGCGCTCCTCGCCGTGGAACACCACAAAGAACATGCGGAAGGTGTAAAGGGCGGTGACGAACACCCCCAGCAGTACGCAGATATAGGCGAAGCCGGAGCCGGTCACGTGCGATGCCTCCACCGCCTCGATGATCGCATCCTTGGAATAAAAGCCGGAGAAGCCGGGAAAGCCGATCAGGGCCAAGGACCCTACCAGCATACAGATATAGGTGATCGGCATGTACTTGCGCAACCCGCCCATCTTGCGGATATCCTGTTCGTGGTGCATGGCGATGATCACCGACCCCGCCGCCAGGAACAGCAAGGCCTTGAAAAAGGCATGCGTCATGAGGTGGAAGATCCCCGCCGCATAGGCGGAGGCCCCCAAGGCCACGGTCATGTAGCCGAGCTGGGACAGGGTCGAATAGGCTATCACCCGTTTGATGTCATTCTGGATAACGCCGAGGAAACCCATGAACAGGGCGGTGATGGCGCCGATCACCATTACGAAGCTGAGCGCGGTCTCCGACAGTTCGAATAGCGGCGACATGCGGGCCACCATGAAGATGCCCGCAGTGACCATGGTCGCCGCGTGAATCAGCGCGGAGATCGGCGTCGGGCCTTCCATGGAATCGGGCAGCCACACGTGCAGGGGCACCTGCGCCGACTTGCCCATGGCGCCGATGAACAACAGGATGCAGATTACCGTCATCAGATTCCACCGGTCCGCGGAGAAGATGTGGATGGTGACGTCTTTCATATTCGGGGCGGCGTTGAATACGTCGGCATAATCCAGGCTGTTGAAGTACATCAGCACCGCGGCGATCCCCAACAGGAATCCGAAATCCCCGACACGATTGACCAGAAAGGCCTTGAGATTGGCGTAGATCGCCGACTCTTTCTGGTACCAGAAACCGATAAGCAGATAGGAGACCAGGCCCACTCCTTCCCAGCCGAAGAACAGTTGCAGGAAGTTGTTGGACATCACTAGCATCAGCATGGCAAAGGTGAACAGCGAGATATAACTGAAGAAACGTTGATAACCCGGATCATCGTGCATATAGCCGATGGTGTAGATATGCACCATCAGCGACACGAAGGTCACCACCACCAGCATCAAGGCGGTGAGCTGGTCGACCAGAAAACCGATTTCGAGATGCACGCCGCCACTTACCATCCAGGTGTATACCGTGCCGTTGAAAACCGGATGCCCATCGATGACCAGGTACTTGAACACCATCAGGGACAGTACGAAGGATACGGCCACGCCGATGATCGTCACCCAGTGGGCGCCGGCACGTCCGATCTGCCGCCCGAACAGGCCGGCAATGATGGAGGCGACAAGCGGGGCCAGCACGATTCCCAGATAGACTTTTTCCATACCTAACCTTTCAAGGTATCCAGGTTGCTGACATTGATGGTGCGGCGGTTGCGGAACAGCGCCACCAGAATCGCCAGACCGATCGCCGCCTCGGCGGCCGCCACGGTCAGAATGAAGAACACGAACACCTGCCCGCCGGTGTCCCCCAGATAATGGGAAAAGGCAATGAAATTCATATTCACCGACAGCAGCATCAGTTCGATGGCCATCAGCAGGATGATCACATTTTTACGGTTGATGAAGATCCCGGCCACGCTGAGACAAAACAACAGCGCCCCCAGAACCAGGAAATCAGACAATGCGACCATTATTCCCCTTTACCCCCCTTGGCATCCCAACAAAACATTTCCACGCCCCACTCGCAGGCGGCGGCTCGTTGCTCCGTTTCACTCAGCGCGCGCCGGCGTAGTCGAGGTGCTCTTTTTCTCCGCGGCCATCTTCACCAGACGCACCCGCTCGTTGCGATTGATCATCACTTGCTGAGCCGGATCTTGATACTTAGTCTGGGGACGCCGCCGCATGGTCAAGGCGATGGCCGCGACGATGGCCACCAGCAGGATCGCCGCGGCGATCTCGAACGGGTAGACGTACACCGTGTACAGCACCCCGCCCAGTTCCTTGGTATTGCTGTAATCTGCGGCGTGTTTGATGCCCACGCCGTAGCTGTCGAAACCGAAACGCTTCGCCCCCACCACGACCGCCATCTCGACGAACATTATGCCCGCCACCAGGGCGCCCACCGGCAGATATTTGATAAAGCCTTCGCGCAGCGGTGCGAGATTGATATCCAGCATCATCACCACGAACAGGAACAGCACCATCACCGCGCCGACATAAACCAGCACCAGTGCGATGGCGAGAAATTCGGCTTCCAGCAGCAACCACAGCGCCGCGCTGGTGAAGAACGCCAGCACCAGGAACAACACGGCGTACACGGGATTACGAATAGTAATCACCGCCGTGGCCGCCGCCACCAGAATCGCGGCGAAGAAATAAAACAGGATCGATTCAATACCCATAGTTGTTATGCCGAGTTCTTTATATCCGTTGTTATCTAGCGGTATGCCGCGTCCTGGGCGCGGTCCGCCGCGATCTGCTTCTCGTATTTGTCCCCCACCGCGAGCAGATCCTGCTTGTGCATGATATTTTCACCGCGCTTCTCGAAATGGTATTCGAAGATACGCGTCTCCACGATGGAATCCACCGGGCACGATTCCTCGCAAAAGCCGCAATAAATGCATTTGAACAGATCGATATCGTAACGGGTGGTCCGCCGCGTTCCGTCGGCGCGCTGCTCCGACTCAATAGTAATCGCCAGGGCCGGGCATACCGCTTCGCACAGTTTGCAGGCGATGCAGCGCTCCTCGCCGTTGGGATAGCGGCGCAAGGCGTGCAAGCCGCGGAAGCGCGGCGACTGCGGGGTTTTCTCCTCGGGATATTGCACAGTGATCTTCTTGGCGAAGAAATACTTGCCGGTAAGTCTCAGACCGATAAACAGCTCCCACAGGAGCAGACTCTTGAAATAATTGACCATGTTTCTCATGCCGGGCCTCCTTTAGCCGCGGGGGTGGGCATCATGCGCAAGATTGAAGCAAGCGCGACGAGCACCAGCCAGAAAATCCCCACCGCCAGGTAGCTGATCTTCGTCACCACCACGGCGCCGATGACCAGCAGAGCCACGATGGTGATCGGGATGAACACTTTCCAGCCGAGACGCATGATCTGGTCATAGCGGTAACGGGGAAAGGTGGCCCGAAACCATAAAAACATGAACAGGAAAAAGGCCATCTTGGCCAGAAACCACACTAGGCCCGGCACCCAGGCGAACGCCTGTTCCAGCCCGGGAATGCCCTGGAACGGCGACAGCCAGCCACCACAGAACATCAGGGACACCAGGGCCGCCACTAGGATCATGTTGGCGTATTCGGCCAGGAAAAACAGGGCGAAAGTCATGCCGGAATATTCCACATGAAAACCGGCTACGATCTCCGACTCACCTTCCGCCACATCGAAGGGCGCGCGGTTGGTCTCCGCCACACCGGAGATGAAGTACACCAGAAACAGAGGCAGCAAGGGCAGCCAGAACCAGTGCAGGATGCCGCCCTCCTGAGACGTCACCACCGTGCCGAGATTCAAACTGCCTGCGGCCAGCAACACCCCTACCAGCGCAAAACCCATGGCGATTTCATAGGACACCACCTGCGCGGCGGAACGCAGAGCGCCGAGGAAGGCGTATTTGGAATTGGAGGCCCAGCCGGCGATGATGATCCCGTAGACCCCCATGGAGGTGAGCGCGAGGATATACAGCAGGCTGGCATCGATATTGGCCAGCACCATGCCGTCGCTGAACGGTATCACCGCCCACGCCGCCAGGGCCGGCGCCAGGGCCAGGATGGGTGCGACGACGAACAGGTAACGGTTGGCGTTGGTGGGAACGATGATTTCTTTCATCAAGAGCTTCAAACCGTCCGCGATGGGCTGCAGCAGACCCCGCGGCCCGACGCGGTTGGGACCGATACGTACCTGGATGTAGCCGATGACCTTGCGTTCCGCCAGGGTGAGATAGGCGACCGACAGCATAATCGGCACCACGATCAGCGTAATCTTGGCAAGAATGAGAAAAATTCCTGGCAGCGCGCCCAAACTCGTTTCCAGTGACTCGATCATGATCCAGTTCAAACCTGTGTTATGTCGATGGTGGAGCCATGGGCTCCCAGGCCCGCAGCGCCCGCCACCCCGGCGGGAATCCAGACGCAGCCCAACGCGATGCGGTTGTCTATTATCAGGTCCAAGCTATGTTGGCCGTCGCCCTGACGCACGCTCACCGGCTGCCCATCCGCGAGACCCAAATCCTTGGCCGTACTCTCGTGTATATACACTGCGGCCTGCGCCGCGTCCGCGGTCTTCTGCAAGGGTTCGGAGCGGCGTACGACGCTGTCGACGGCGTACAAGGGCACATCCGCTAAACGCACGACGCCCGCAGGCTCTTCGCTGATGTGATCCGGGCTCAGCCAGGCCACGCGGTTGTCCGGCTTTAACGCGGCGGCGGCCTTGGCCGCCTCGTCGCGCACTTCGGCGGAAGACATATAATCGAAACCGGTCATGCCGAATAGATTGCCCAGCACCCGCAGTATCTTCCAGCCCGGGCGTGCCTCACCCACCGGCGTCGCCGCACCCGTGAAGCTCTGCCACTTGCCCTCGATGTTTACATACGTACCCGAGGTCTCCGAAAACGGCGCCATGGGCAGCAACACCTGGGCATAGTCACGCATCGCATCGCTGACGAAGCTGGTCAAGGCCACCACGCAATCCGCCTGGCCCAATGCGCGCAGTGCCGCGGCGGAATCGGTGCAATCCAACTCCGGTTCCACACCCACCAGCATATAGGCCTTCAGTCCCGCCTCCAACATTGCCCGTGCGTCCAGGCCACGCCGTGACGCGGCGGCAGCACCGGCCTCACGATGCGGCACCGCCCCCGCCAACCAAGCGCCGGTACTATTGGCGCCGTCGCTGACGAAACTCAGGGTCGATTCGCTCAATTCACCTATCATCGCCGCCAGGGCGCGCAGCCTGGCGGCACCGGGATGGGCGGCGGCCTGACTGCCCAACAGCACCGCGCTCTTCTCGCCCTGACGCAACAGACTGGCGATGGCCCGCGACTGATTATCCGGCGTCACGTCCGCCAGCAACTCGCTTACGGCGGGCGACAAACTGTCATTACCCTCCAACAGCACCTTCACCACACCGGCGAGCGCCCGTTCCATCCCGGCAGGCGTGGTAATCACCTTGGACTCGACCGGAAAACGGAATTCATAATCCACGCTGCCGATCAGACCGACCTTGGCGCCCGCCATAGCGGCCTTGCGCACCCGGTGGCCGATGATGGGTTGATCCTTGCGGATATTGGCGCCGACCAGCAACACGCCGTCAAGATCCTGCAAGTCCGCAATGGACATGCCCAGCCACGGATAGGCCGGGCTGGCGTCTTGATCGCTGAAATCCAGTTGGCGCAAGCGGTGGTCGACGTTGGCACTGCCCAGGCCGCGCAGCAGCCTTTGGGTAAGGTACATCTCCTCCAGGGTGGCGTTGGGTGATACCAGGGCCCCCAGCTGACTGGCGCCTTTGCTGCCCAATACTTGCCGGAAACCCGTTACCACGGCATCAAGGGCCGTTTCCCAATCGGTCTCCTGCCACTGACCGTCGCGCCTGAGCATGGGAGTGCGCAGGCGTTGCCCGCTATGCAGGCCTTCATAACTGAAACGATCGCGATCGGAGATCCAGGTCTCGTTGATCGCTTCGTTCTCCTGGGGCAGCACGCGCATGACTTCGCCGCGCCGCAAGTGCAGGTAGATGTTGGAACCCGCGCAGTCATGGGGTGCGATACCGGAAACGGAATTCAACTCCCACGGCCGGGCGGTGTAACGGAAGGGTTTAGAAGTCAAGGCCCCCACCGGGCACAGATCGATAACGTTGCCCGACATCTCGGAGTCGACCGTGCGCGTCACATAGGTACCGATCTCCATGTGTTCGCCGCGTCCGGTGGCGCCCAGTTCCTTGATGCCGGCGATCTCCTCGCCGAACCGTACGCAGCGCGTGCAATGAATGCAGCGCGTCATGTCGGTGGAGATCAACGATCCCAGTTCCTTGTCCTTCACCACGCGCTTCTTCTCTTGGAAGCGGGATTTGTCACCCCCGTAGCCGAGGGCCACATCCTGCAACTCGCATTCGCCGCCCTGATCGCAGATGGGACAGTCCAGGGGATGGTTGATCAGGAGGAACTCCATGGTGCCGCGTTGCGCATCCAGGGCGCGGGGCGATTTGGTGTATACCTTCATGCCTTCGGTGACCGGCGTGGCGCAGGCCGGCAGGGGCTTGGAGGCCTTTTCCACCTCGACCAGGCACATGCGGCAATTGGCCGCCACCGACAGTTTCTTGTGATAGCAAAAGCGGGCGATAGGAATCCCGACCTCGTCGGCCGCCTCTATGATCATGGCACCTTGCTTCGCCTGGATCAGCTTCCCGTCGATGTGAATGTTAACCATGGCGCATTCCGCTTCTGTCGTCATTGCCTGTCAATCTCTAGAAGTGTTGCGTTGCATTTCCACAGCTCAGTGGCTGCCTGAACCCACCAAACATCTGCCGTTGTCGATGTGATACTGAAACTCGTCGCGAAAATGTTTGACGAAGCTCGCCACCGGCATGGCGGCGGCGTCGCCCAGCGCGCAAATCGTCCGCCCCATGATGCGCTGCGAAACGTTCTCCAGCACCCCCAGATCCTGCGCCTCGCCATGGCCGTGTTCGATGCGATGGAGCACCCGGGACAACCATCCCGTCCCCTCGCGGCACGGCGTGCACTGACCGCAGGATTCTTCGTAATAAAAGTGGGAGATGCGACCCAGGGCACCGACCATGCATGTGTCCTCGTCCATAACGATCACTGAACCCGCCCCCAGCATGGAACCGGCTTTGGCAATGGAATCGTAGTCCATGTCGGTCTTCATCATCACCTCGCCCGGCAATACCGGCACCGATGAGCCGCCCGGGATCACCGCCTTGAGTTTCTTGCCGCCGCGCATACCGCCCGCCATCTCCAACAAGGCGGCGAACGGCGTGCCCAGCGGTACCTCGTAGTTGCCCGGCTTGTTCACATGTCCGGACACCGAAAAGATCTTGGTGCCGCCGTTGTTCGGCTTGCCCAGTTCCAGAAACCACTTTCCGCCCTTGCGCATGATCCAAGGTACTGACGCCAGGGTCTCGGTGTTATTGATGGTGGTCGGCCGGCCGTACAATCCGTAACTGGCAGGGAACGGCGGCTTGAAACGGGGCTGGCCCTTCTTGCCCTCCAGGGATTCCAGCAACGCGGTTTCTTCGCCGCATATATACGCCCCGGCGCCGAGATGGGTCTCGATATCGAAATCCACGCCGCTGCCCAGCAGGTCTTTACCCAGAAAACCGGCCGCGCGCGCCTCGTGCAGAGCGGCCTCGAAGTGTTCATAGGGTTCCCAGAATTCGCCGCGTATATAGTTGTATCCCCGGGAGGCGCCGATAGTGTAACCGGCGATGGCCATGCCCTCGATCACCGCGTGCGGGTTATAGCGCAGGATATCCCGATCCTTGAAGGTGCCCGGTTCACCCTCGTCGGAATTGCACACGATATATTTCTGCCCCGGGGCGTTGCGCGGCATAAAGCTCCACTTCAGGCCGGTGGGGAATCCTGCACCGCCGCGGCCGCGCAGGGCCGATACCTTGAGTTCGCTGATGATCTCTTCCGGTGTTGTCTTTTCGGTGAGAATCTTGCGCCAGGCCTGATAACCGCCCACCTTGAGATAGGTCTCCAAGCTGTGAGGTTCGTCGTATTGCAGGGTTTGAAAGCAGACTTCGTTCGCCATCACCGCTACTCCAGTCCGTCCAAAATGGCATCGACCTTTTCCGGGGTCAAATGCTCGTAATAGGTCTTGCCGATCTGGAACATGGGCGCACCCGCGCAGGCCGCCAGGCATTCCACTTCCTTCAGGTGGAACTTGCCGTCGGCGGTGGTCTCGCCACGCTTGATGTCCAGCTTCTTCTCCAGATGGGCCATAAGCTCCGCCGAACCGCACAGCATACAGGAGATATTGGTGCACACGCTGATCTTGTAGCGCCCCGCCGGCTTCAAGTCGTACATGCTGTAAAAGGTCGCAACTTCATAGACGGAAATCGGTTCCATCTCCAGATATTCCGCCACCGCGTCCATCATTTCGTTGCTGAGCCAGCCCTGCTCTTCCTGCACCAGGCGCAGGGCCGCCATCACCGCCGAACGTTTCTGTTCGGGTGGATACTTGGCCACCCATTTATCGATGTCCGCGCGCACCGCCGCGGAGAGCAAATCCGTCTTGCGTTTTGTCGCCATCACCGGTCCACCTCTCCGAATACGATGTCCTGGGTACCGATAATCGCCACCACGTCGGCGATCATATGGCCGCGCGACATCTCGTCCAGGGCGGCGATGTGGGCAAACCCCGGCGCGCGGACTTTCATGCGGTAGGGTTTGTTGGCGCCGTCTGAAATCAGATATACGCCGAACTCGCCTTTGGGATGCTCGACGGCGGCATAGGCCTCGCCCGCGGGCACGCAATAACCCTCTGTGAACAGTTTGAAGTGATGGATCAAGGCCTCCATATCGGCCTTCATGGTCTCGCGTTTCGGTGGGATGACCTTGTAATTATCCAGCATCACCTGGCCCGGGTTGCGGCGCAGCCAGTCCACGCACTGCCTGACGATGCGGTTGGCTTGGCGCATTTCTTCCACGCGCACCAGATAACGGTCGTAGCAATCACCGTTCACGCCCACCGGGATATCGAAGTCCATACGGTCGTAGACTTCATACGGCTGTTTCTTACGCAGGTCCCATTCGATGCCCGAACCGCGCAGCATCGGGCCGGTAAAACCCATCTGCATGGCGCGCTCCGGCGAGACGACGCCGATACCGACCGTGCGCTGTTTCCAGATACGGTTGTTGGTCAGCAGGGTCTCGTATTCGTCGACGTACTTGGGAAAGCGCTCGGTAAAGTCTTCGATGAAATCCAGCAGGGATCCCTGGCGATTGTGATTGAGCCTTTCCACTTCCTTCTGGTCGTGCCACTTGGAAGCCTGATAGTGGGGCATGGCGTCAGGCAGATCGCGGTAGACACCGCCTGGACGATAATAGGTGGCGTGCAGGCGCGCGCCCGACACCGCCTCATAGCAATCCAGCAGATCCTCGCGTTCGCGGAAGCAATAGAGAAACACCGTCATGGCGCCGATGTCCAGGGCGTGGGCGCCCAGCCACAACAGATGATTGAGGATGCGGGTGATCTCGTCGAACATCACCCGGATATACTGGGCACGTAGCGGCGGTTCGACGCCCAGCAACTTTTCGATGGCCAGCACGTAGCCGTGCTCGTTGCACATCATGGACACATAGTCGAGGCGATCCATGTAGCCGATGCTTTGATTGAAGGGTTTGCTCTCCGCCAGCTTCTCGGTGGCGCGGTGCAACAGGCCGATATGGGGATCGGCGCGTTCGATAACCTCGCCGTCCAACTCCAACACCAAACGCAACACCCCGTGCGCGGAAGGGTGCTGGGGGCCGAAGTTCATGGTGTAGTTGCGGATCTCAGCCATTGCGGTCGCCTCCCGCCCGTTCGGGGACATCCCCTTCGTAGCGGCTGTCATGGCGGATCACCCGGGGCACCAGCACCCGCGGCTGGATACCCACCGGTTCGTAGACGACACGACGCTTCTCCGGATCGTAACGCATTTCCACGTTGCCGATGAGCGGGAAATCCTTGCGGAACGGGTGACCGATGAAGCCGTAATCGGTGAGAATGCGCCGCAAGTCGGGGTGACCATCGAAAAGAATCCCGAACAGGTCGAAGGCCTCGCGCTCATACCAGTTAGCGTTGTTCCAGACTTCCACCACGGAATCCACCCGTGGTACTTCTTCTTCCAGCAATACCTTGAGCCGCAGACGCTGATTGCGCGCGACCGATAGCAGATGATAGACCACCGCGAAACGCTCCTCGGGCCGTTCGCTCGCGCTTTCCTCATCAACGCCGGGAACACGGTTGTAGACGGTGTGTTCCGTTTGTTCCCAGTCCTCTCTGCCGTAGGCGGCATAATCGACGCCGCATAAATCGATGAGGATCTTGAAGGCGAAATCCGGCTCATCGCGTAGCGCCTTGGCAATCTCCAGCAGCTTGGCGCGAGGGAGCACCAGCGAGGTCTCCCCGCACGCCACGGTACACTCGCTCACATCGCCGGCGAAACGCGCCTGAAGGCGTGCCGCTAAGTCTTGGTTGCTGTCAGACATGAGTCTACTTCCCTTCTCTTAGCGGGCGATGGTGTTGGTTCGGCGAATCTTGTTTTGGAGTTGAATCACCCCATAGAGCAGCGCTTCAGCGGTGGGCGGACAGCCCGGCACGTAAATATCTACCGGCACGATCCGATCGCAGCCGCGCACTACCGAGTAGGAATAATGATAATAACCACCGCCGTTGGCGCAGGAACCCATGGAGATTACCCAGCGCGGTTCCGACATCTGATCGTAGACACGCCGCAGGGCGGGCGCCATCTTGTTGACCAGGGTCCCGGCAACGATCATCACGTCGGATTGCCGCGGGCTGGGGCGGAACACCACGCCGAAGCGGTCCAGATCGTAGCGCGCTGCACCGGCGTGCATCATCTCCACTGCGCAACAGGCCAGACCGAAAGTCATGGGCCATAGGGAACCGGTGCGGGCCCAATTGATGAGCTTATCCGCCGTGGTGGTCACCACGCCTCGTTCCAGTACCCCTTCAATCCCCACAATATGCCCCCTTCAGCATCAGTCACAAGAATAAAACATCTTGCATTTATAATTTTTCTGACAGCGAGTATCGCCGACGGTTGCAGTCCCGGCTCAGCGCGGGATACAGACCGCTATTCCCATTCCAAAGCCCCCTTCTTCCACTCGTAGATAAACCCCACCACCAGAATGGTGAGAAATACCACCATCGCCAAAAAACCGAACATCCCGATCTGTTTGAGGACCACGGCCCAGGGAAAAAGAAAGGCGATCTCCAAATCGAAGATAATGAACAAAATGGCAACGAGGTAATACCGCACATCGAATTTCATGCGGGTATCTTCGAAGGCTTCGAAGCCGCATTCATACGGGGCGAGCTTATCGCTGTCCGGTCGGTGCGGGGCGACCAATCTGCCCAATATCACCGGGACAACGCCAAAAACGGCGCCCATTACGAGAAAAATCAAAATTGGCAGGTAGTTTTCTAACATTTGCAGCGGCCAACATCCACTCGTTATGGTCTCTACCACTCTTGCAAAGACCACGCTTTGCAAGCCCCGACACCACGCGGCAAACCCGACTAACCCCATCAAAAAGAGATTTGGAGTCTAGGCCACAAGCAAACACTGTGTCAAGCAAGGATTAAGACGCTAAATTATTTTAATTCATGCGGTTATAACGTCACCGCTATACACAAATACGCTGCTTGAACAAGAAACATGGTGCCGACGGTGAGACTCGAACTCACACGGCTTGCGCCGCCACCCCCTCAAGATGGTGTGTCTACCAATTCCACCACGTCGGCAATTTTTTCGTTTCTTGTTTATTATCGCGAGTTTCGAGTTGAAAACAACGTTTTAACTATGCCGTCACTCGTTACGTACCATCATTTGTCCGGTACAACCGGCACATCCCCCGGCTTAGTCTGCGTTGTCGAACCGGCAGGGGACGGCTGAGAAGACGACTCGGGCTTGGTCGCCGGTGTCTTAGTCGCCGGCGTCGTGGGAGCCTGCGGCGCGACCAGTTCCGTCGCGCTTTTTATTTCTCGCTTTTGGGTCGAGGAAAACGCCAGTAATCCGGTAAGCACAAAGAACAATATGGCCAAGACCGCGGTTGCCCGCGTCAGAAACGAGGCGGAACCGCGGCTGCCGAATACCGTACTGGAGGCGCCGCTGCCGAACGCCGCACCCATGTCCGCGCCCTTTCCCTGCTGGATCAACACCAAGGCGATCAGCGCCGCGGCCACCAGAATATGCACAACCAACAAAACCGTATGCATCACTACACCCTATTTGATTACTCTCGAACTATTGCGCCGCGTGGCAGATAGCCAAGAACTGCTCGGCGTCCAAGGAGGCGCCGCCTATCAGACCACCATCGATATCCGGCATGGAGAACAACTCGGCGGCGTTACCGGCCTTGACACTGCCGCCATATAAGATCCGCACACCGGCGGCGACTGCGGCATCATGTCCGGCAACGCGTTCCCGGATAAAGGCGTGAACGTCCTGCGCCTGCTGCGGCGTCGCCGTCCGGCCGGTACCGATGGCCCACACCGGCTCGTAGGCGATCACAGCCTCGCCTAAGGCCGCCGCTCCGCCTTCCTGCGCCAGGATTGCGTCGAGCTGCCGGGCCACCACGGCCTCCGTCGTTCCGCTCTCGCGCTCCTCTAGTTGTTCACCCACGCACAGAATGGGGGTGAGACCGGCCGCTTGGGCGGCAAAAAACTTTCTGGCCACGATCTCGTCGCTGTCGCCATACATAGCGCGCCGCTCGGAGTGACCGACAATCACATGACTGCATCCCACATCCCGCAACATGGCGCCGGAGACCTCGCCGGTATAGGCCCCTTCCCCAGTCTCCGGACACACGTCCTGTCCGCCCAGGGCGATCTGTGTCCCCTGGAGCAGTTTCGCCACCTCCGCCAAATAAACGAAAGGCGGACACACCGCCACTTGAACGGCCCCTAGCGCCGTCACACCCTGCCTGACGGCCCCGACCAGATCGGTGGCGCTGCTGCGCGTCCCGTTCATTTTCCAATTTCCCGCGACCAGTGTCTGTCGCATCACGCCCCCATAAGCTCAAAAATGGCGCTCAAGAATACCCATACGCTTGTTAGAAATCAATTTTGCCTTGACGCCGCCCCCAGGCCCCGTCGGCAAGAGGGGCGCTGTCAGCCGTTGACCGCCGCGCGTGCCACCACGTCGGCCAGCTGGTTAGCCAAGGACTGCACTTGCCCCGAGTCCGGCCCTTCCACCATGACACGGATCACCGGCTCCGTACCCGAGGGACGCAGCAAGACCCGCCCCTCTTCGTGAAGCGCACTCAACACATCCTGATAAGCTTCTTGAATCATGGAGGATTTGGCGACATCGAAGCCCGGCACAACCGGAACGTTGACCATACACTGGGGATATTTAATCATCCCTTTCTTCAATTCGTACAGAGAACGGCCGCTCTTGAGAATCTCGACCAGCACCTGCAGGGCCGAGACGATGCCGTCACCGGTACTGGTCCGGTCCAGGCAAATGATATGGCCGGAGGATTCCCCGCCGAGGGTCCAGCCGCCGGCGCGCAGCATCTCCATGACGTAGCGGTCCCCCACCGCCGCCCGCTTGAGTTCGATGCCCAGGCTGCGCAAGGCCTGCTCCAGACCGAAATTGCTCATCAAGGTCCCCACCACCGCGCCGTTGAGAATACCGGCCTGGGAACGGGACTGGGCTATAATGAACAGCAACTCGTCACCGTCCACCACCTCACCCTTGTGGTCGACCATCATTACGCGGTCACCATCGCCGTCCAGGGCGATCCCCAAATCGGCGCCATGCTCCAGAACCGCCATCTGGGTCGCCTTGGGATGGGTGGAACCACACTCCTGATTGATGTTGAATCCGTCCGGATTGACGCCGATGGGAATCACTTCCGCCCCCAATTCCTCGAAGACGCTCGGCGCCACGTGATAGGTGGCACCATGGGCGCAGTCCACCACGATTTTCATGTCGCGAAACTCCGTGGCGGAGGGAATGGTGCCTTTGCAGAACTCGATATAGCGTCCCGCCGCATCGCTGACCCGCTCCGCTTTGCCCAATTCGGCGGAATCCACCGTGTGCATGGGTCGGTCCAACTCCGCCTCGATAGCCGCCTCGATCTCGTCGGCGAGCTTTACCCCTTGCGCGGAAAAGAACTTGATACCGTTGTCGTAATAGGGGTTGTGCGAAGCGCTGATGACGATCCCCGCCTGGGCATGCAGGGTGCGGGTAAGATACGCGATGGCCGGGGTGGGCATGGGCCCCAACAGGCGGATGTCTACGCCCGCCGCCGACAAACCGGCCTGCAGGGCGGACTCGAACATATAGCCCGACAAACGGGTGTCCTTGCCGATGAGCACCTTACTCGCCCCGGCCTGGGTCTTGGCCAGCACCCGGCCGGCCGCCCAACCCAATTTGAGAACGAACTCGGCGTTGATGGGCGATTCCCCCACCCTGCCACGAATACCGTCCGTACCGAAATAGCGCCTGCGCGAGGGCTCTGCCATGCTTATCCCTCCCTCTGGAAAGTTAAAGAATTTTCATCGTGGGCATCCGAGAAACGGGAAGCGGCCCGAAATAGCAACAACGCATCTTGTCATTGTGTACATAACGTCTCGGCGCCGGTAAATCCAAACCCCTATTACGACGCCGATCTGACGGCGGCGACCATCTCAATGGCTTGCACCGTAGCGCCCACATCATGGGCGCGGATTATCGCCGCCCCCTGCCATACCGCTATGGCGGCGAGGGCAATACTACCATAGAGCCGTTCCGCCACCCCCACATCCACCACCGCCCCGATCAGGGACTTGCGCGACACCCCTACCACCATGGGCAATGCCAGGGCACTGAACTCTTGCAGGTGATTGAGCAATTGCAGGTTATGCTCCAAGCCTTTGCCGAAACCGAACCCCGGATCGATCAGCAAACGCCGGCGGGCGATCCCCCCCTGCTCGCAGGCCTCCACGCGTTGCCGTAAAAAATCACCGATTTCACGCACCACGTCGCTGTAATGCGGCGCGGCCTGCATGGTGCGCGGCTCGCCCTGCATATGCATGAGACACACCGGCACCTCCAGCTGCGCGGCGAGCGCGACGGCCCCCTCCTCCCGCAAGGCGCGGACATCGTTGATCATCCCCGCGCCCGCGGCCACCGCCGCCCGCATCACCGCCGGCTTGCGGGTATCGATAGAGATCACCACCGGCAGTTCGTCGGCGATGGCCGCGATCACCGGAATGACCCGCCGCAATTCCTCCTCTGCGGATACCGGTGCCGCGCCGGGACGGGTGGACTCACCGCCCACATCGATGATCGCCGCCCCCTCCGCCACCATCCGCCGGGCCTGGGCCAGCGACGCCTCGGGCGTGACGAAGCGCCCGCCGTCCGAAAAGGAATCCGGCGTCACGTTGAGCACCCCCATCACCTGGGGCCGGGTCAAATCCAGGTTTTTACCGGCGCAGTCGAGAACCGTATTCATCGTTCACTCGCTAGCGGCTGCGGAACATAATGTCGCGGCTGAATGACCACCGACTCGATACGTACTTAAATGACTCGGCGTCTTTGCGGCTAAGACATCCCGAGCCCAACGCCAAAAACAAAACGCCCCGCATCGCGGGGCGTCGCTTATAATATTGGGGGTATCAGCTCTCAGCCCATTATTAATGTTGCTCAGCGGGTGGCCCGGCGATCTTGCCGCCATCCACGTCGCCGCTGCTCTTCCCGGGACTGGACACCGGCGCCCCGCGACCGGATGAAGAACCCGAGTCCGGACCCCAATCCTTGGGCGGACGGGGTTCGTGGCCGGCCATGATGTCGGCGATCTGGTCACTGTCGATGGTCTCGTACTTGATCAGGGCCTGGGCCATCACATGCAGCTTGTCCATGTTCTCGGTCAAAATCCGCTTGGCACGCTCGTAATTGCGGTTAACGACGGTGCGGATCTCCTCATCGATGGCCTTGGCGGTCTCGTCCGCCATCATCTTGTGCTGGGTTACGGAATGGCCCAGAAACACCTCCCCTTCCTCATCGCTGTAGGTCAGTGGGCCGAGGCGTTCCGAGAGGCCCCACTTGGTCACCATATTGCGCGCGATTTCGGTGGTACGCTGGATATCATTGGAAGCGCCGGTGGTCACCGCGTCGACACCGAAGATCAGTTCTTCGGCGAGGCGCCCGCCCATCATGCTGGAGATCTGGCTTTCCAGACGCTGCTTACTGTAACTATGACGATCCTCCTCCGGCAGGAACATGGTCACGCCCAGCGCACGCCCGCGGGGGATGATACTCACCTTGTGCACCGGATCGTGGGACGGCACCGACAAGCCGACGATGGCGTGTCCCGCCTCGTGGTAGGCGGTAAGCTTCTTCTCTTCCTCGTTCATCACCATGGAACGCCGTTCCGCGCCCATCATAATCTTGTCCTTGGCCTTTTCGAAGTCGAGCATGTCCACCACGCGCTTGTTGGCGCGCGCCGCGAACAAGGCCGCTTCATTTACCAGATTGGCGAGATCGGCGCCGGAAAATCCAGGCGTGCCGCGGGCGATGATGCTGGGCTGTACGTCGTCGGAGATGGGCACCTTGCGCATGTGCACCTTGAGAATCTGTTCGCGGCCGCGCACGTCGGGCAAGGGCACCACCACCTGACGGTCGAAACGGCCGGGGCGCAACAAGGCGGGATCGAGCACGTCGGGGCGGTTGGTGGCGGCGATGACGATGATGCCTTCGCTGCCTTCGAAACCGTCCATCTCCACCAGCAACTGGTTGAGGGTCTGTTCGCGCTCGTCGTGGCCGCCGCCCAGACCGGCTCCGCGATGACGGCCCACCGCATCGATTTCGTCGATGAAAATGATGCACGGGGCGTGTTTCTTGGCCTGCTCGAACATATCGCGGACCCGGGCCGCACCTACGCCCACGAACATCTCCACGAAGTCCGAACCGGAGATGGAAAAGAACGGCACCTTGGCCTCGCCTGCGATGGCCTTAGCCAACAGGGTCTTACCGGTACCGGGGGAACCCACCATCAATACGCCACGGGGGATCTTGCCGCCGAGCTTCTGAAACTTGCTGGGATCGCGGAGGAATTCCACCAGTTCGCCCACTTCCTCCTTGGCCTCTTCCACGCCGGCCACATCGGCGAAGGTCACCTTGACCTGATCCTCGCCGTGCATGCGCGCGCGGCTGCGCCCGAAGGACATGGCGCCGCGACCGCCGCCGCCGCCCTGCATCTGGCGCATGAAGTAAATCCACACGGCGATGAGCAGCAGCATGGGGAACCAGGAAATGAACATCTGCATCAACAGACTCTGCTGCTGTTGCGGGCGGGCCTTGATTACCACGCCCTTGTTGAGCAATTCATCCACCAAACCGGCATCGCCGGGGCTGTAGGTGACGAAGTCGCCTCCGCCCAGGCGCTTGCCCTGGATGGTATGGCCCTCGATCATGACCTCGCTAACCTGGCCTTGGCGCACTTCCTGGATGAAGTCGGAATACGGAACCTGCTTGGCCGAGATCTGCGGCGGTCCGAAGCTGTTGAAGACGGACATCAACACAATCGCGATGACCACCCACAAGATGAGATTTTTTGCCATGTCACTCAAAGGTCGCTACCTCTCATAAACACGCCGTCTTGGCCCCAACATCCCCTACGACCGCGATCGGCAATATCGTCAAATTTAGACCTTATTACAAAACGAAGTCCTTGGCTAGCATATAAACTTCTCGGCTTGAAGGGCGTGACGCTTTAGGCTTGCGTGTTACCACCGTCTTAAAGGAACACTGCAATTCACGCCTGAACTCATCGATGCCTTCCCCTTGAAAAGCCTTCACAAGTAAGGCCCCGCCGGGGGCCAGGACCTTTCTCGCCAAATCCAGGGCCAATTCGGCCAGATACATCGCCCGCGGCTGATCGACGGCGCGCATACCAGAGATATTGGGGGCCATATCGGAAATTACAAGATCCACCCGCTGTTCCCCCACCAAATCCAGTAGTTGCGCGAAAACCACCTCTTCACGAAAATCCCCGCAAATAAACCCCACGCTTGGCAGGGGATCCATGGGCAGGATATCCAGGGCGATCACCCGCCCCCGGGCGCCGACGCCGCTCGCCGCCACCTGGGTCCAGCCACCGGGCGCCGCCCCCAGGTCGATGACCGTCATCCCCGGGCGCAGGATATGGTCACGGTCGTTGATCTCCAGCAATTTGAACGCCGCCCGCGAGCGATAACCCGCCTGCTGAGCCTGATGCACATAGCGATCGTCGAAGTGCCGCCGCAACCAGCGCCCGCTGCTCTTAGACCGGGCCATGGCCCCTGTCACATCCAGGACAAGGGTCGGGGCACGACCCGCCACGCACCGGCCCGGCAACGGTCACGCCCGTCCCGTCCTTTCCGATGTTGAGAACCTTGCGTCCCATTCCGGACCGAACGGTGATCGGTGCTATACTTTGCGGCCTTTTCAACCTCGAACCCATCACGGCAATGTCGTCACTCACGGAAAAACAGAAACATTATTTGCGCGGCCTGGGCCACACACTCGGCGCGGTGGTCATGGTCGGCACAGCCGGCTATACCCCGGCGGTGCGCAATGAACTCGATCTATCCTTGTCCCGCCACGAACTGCTCAAGGTGCGGGTCAGCGTCGGCGACCGGGCGGCGCGGGACGCGTTGATCGAGCAAATGTGCGCCGACAGCGCCGCGCAACTGGTACAGCGCATCGGCAACATCGCCTTGCTCTACCGCCGTAACCCGAAAAAACCCCGGGTCACGCTGCCCTCTTGAATAGAATCATATTTAGAACAGTCCATCACCGTCCCGCGGGGCGACCACCCGTAGCGGCCACCAGCAACAGACCCAACACGCTCACCACCAGATAGATGACCGAAGAAATACCGTGCAGGCGGCCGAAGCGGGGGCCCAAGGACCCGCCCGCCGCCGCCACCTGGGTCTTCAGCGCCGCCATCTGCGGCTGAATCACGAACAGGATCACCGCCATGCCCAGCATCATGAGGGCGATCACCCCGACCCGCCATGAACGATACCAGCCCCGCCCGCGCCCCAGGGCCGCGCCCAGGATCAACAGGGCCCCGCACACCAAACCGATGCCGTTGATAATGGTGAACATGGGGGCGGCTGCCTCCCCCGCCAGGGTCCGGTCCAATGTGTGGAACAGCACCGGCGCCGCAAGGAAACCGATGGCCCACAGTCCTCCCACCCACAGAGTGAGGATAATTCGTTCACCAATATAGAAATGACGCATAGCGTTGAGTCGTCGGCCCGGGCGTTCCCTGGCGAGCCTTAGATGTAATGCACCGCCACGATTTCATAATGACGATCACCGGCCGGGGCCTTGACCACCGCCAGCTCACCTTCTTCCTTGCCGATCAAGGCCCGGGCGATGGGCGAACTGACCGAGATCTTGTTTTGCTTGATGTCCGCCTCCAGGTCGCCGACGATCTGATAGGTGACTTGCTCGCCGCTCTCTTCATCCGTCAGATCGACGGTGGTGCCGAACACCACCTTGCCGTTGGCGTTCAAGGTGGTGACATCAATGATCTGCGCGGTGCTCAATTGCGACTCGATGTCGTTGATGCGGCCTTCGATGAAAGACTGCTGTTCCTTCGCAGCGTGATACTCCGCGTTCTCCTTCAGATCGCCGTGGGCCCGCGCCTCGGCGATGGCATTGATGATCCGCGGCCGCTCTACGGACTTCAGTCGTTGCAATTCCTCGCGGAGCTTCACCGCGCCCGCGGCTGTGAGAGGTACCTTACTCATCATGCAATGTCCTTGTGTAACTGTTGCAGCGACCGGACTTCTTCCGCATCCAGATATTGCAACGCCAGACTCGTCGCCTCGGCTCCGGCCATAGTAGTAGTGTAGCTTACCTTGTGCAGGAGGGCCTCGCGGCGGATCGCAAAGGAATCCTTGATCGCCTGTTTGCCCTCCGCCGTATTGATGATCAAGTTCATCTCATTGTTCTTGATCATATCCACGATATGCGGCCGCCCCTCGGTGACCTTGTTGATCCGCAGGCACGCCACGCCCGCCGCCTCCAGGACCGCCGCGGTCCCCCGGGTGGCGTAAAGCTCGAAGCTCCGCTCTGCGAGACGGCGCGCCATCGCCACCACCCGCGGCTTGTCGGCATCGCGTACACTGACGAAGGCCTTGCCGCTGCGCGGCAGCACCACCCCCGCCGCCAACTGCGCCTTGGCGAAGGCCTCGGCGAAACTCGACCCCACCCCCATCACCTCGCCGGTGGATTTCATCTCCGGTCCGAGCAAGGGGTCTACGCCCGGGAACTTGATAAAGGGAAACACCGCCTCCTTGACTGAATAATACGCCGGCACCACCTCCTGGGTGAAACCCTGCCGGGCCAGGCTGGTACCCGCCATACACCGGGCCGCGATCTTGGCCAAGGGCTGACCGCAGGCCTTGGAAACGAAGGGCACCGTGCGGGAGGCGCGCGGATTGACCTCGATGACGTAAATCACCCCATCCTGGATGGCGAACTGGGTGTTCATCAACCCCACGACGTTCAGTTCGCGGGCCATCTTGCGCACCTGTTCACGCAGTTCCTTCTGCACCTCCGGCGTCAAGGTATACGGCGGGAGCGAACAGGCGGAATCGCCGGAGTGCACGCCCGCCTGTTCGATATGTTCCATGACGCCGCCGATCACCACGTCGGTACCGTCGCAGATGGCGTCCACGTCCAGTTCCACGGCGTTGTCGAGAAAGTGGTCCAGCAGCACCGGCGACTCGTTGGACACCTGCACCGCGTCGCGCATGTAGCGGCGCAGATCCTCCTCGCCGTATACCACTTCCATGGCACGCCCGCCCAACACGTAGGAAGGCCGCACCACCAGGGGGTAGCCGATATCGGTGGCCAGCTTGACCGCCTCTTCCGTATCGCGGGCAGTGGCATTGGCCGGCTGGACGAGTTTGAGCTTGTGGATCATCTTCTGGAACCGTTCGCGGTCCTCGGCCAGATCGATGGAATCCGGCGAGGTGCCGATGATGGGCGCACCTGCCGCTTCCAGGGCGCGGGCCAGCTTCAACGGCGTCTGCCCGCCGTATTGCACGATCACACCCTTGGGTTGCTCCAGCTGCACGATCTCCAGGACGTCCTCCAAGGTCAGCGGCTCGAAATAAAGTCGGTCGGAGGTATCGTAATCGGTAGAGACCGTCTCCGGATTGCAGTTGACCATGATGGTTTCGTAACCGTCCTCACGCAGTGCCAAGGATGCATGCACACAGCAATAGTCGAACTCGATGCCCTGGCCGATCCGGTTGGGACCGCCGCCCAGGACGATGATCTTGTCCCGCCCGCTGGGCGCCGCTTCGCACTCTTCCTCGTAGGTGGAATACATGTAGGCGGTAGTGGAGGCGAACTCCGCGGCACAGGTGTCCACCCGCTTGTATACCGGCCGCACACCCAGCCGGTGGCGCTGTTCGCGCACCGTCGGCTCGGAGTCCCCAGTTAAGTCGGCCAGGCGGCGGTCGGAGAAACCCTTTTGCTTGAGCAGATAAAGACCATCGTAATCAAGAGGAAAGGCCTTGTTCCTCACCTGCTCCTCGAGCTTGATCAAATCCTCGATCTGCGCCAGGAACCAGGGATCGATGTTGGTCAATTCGTAGATCTGTTCCACCGTCATTCCGGCACGGAAGGCGTCGCCCACATACCAGATGCGCTCGGGGCCCGGTTCCCGGAGGTGATGGCGCAGGGTATCCATGGCGCCTTCGGCGCTCAATTCGAGCTTCTCATTAAAACCGTCGGCGCCGGTCTCCAGGCTACGCAGCGCCTTGTGCAGCGACTCCTGAAAGGTACGGCCGATGGCCATGGCCTCGCCCACGGATTTCATCTGGGTGGTAAGCGCCGGCTCCGCCTCCGGGAATTTCTCGAAGGTGAAACGCGGCACCTTGGTGACCACGTAGTCGATGCTGGGCTCGAAGGAAGCGGGTGTGGCGCCGCCGGTGATCTCATTTTTCAATTCATCCAGGGTGTAACCCACTGCCAGTTTGGCGGCCACCTTGGCGATGGGAAAGCCGGTGGCCTTGGAGGCCAGGGCCGAGGAGCGAGATACGCGAGGATTCATCTCGATCACCACCATGCGCCCATCGCGTGGATTGATGCCGAACTGAACGTTGGAGCCGCCGGTATCGACGCCGATCTTGCGCAACACCGCGATGGAGGCGTCGCGCATAATCTGATATTCCTTGTCGGTAAGGGTCTGAGCCGGCGCCACGGTAATGGAATCGCCGGTATGGACCCCCATGGGATCGAAGTTCTCGATGGAGCAAATAATGATGCAATTGTCCCGGCGGTCGCGCACCACCTCCATTTCGAACTCTTTCCAGCCCAATACCGATTCCTCGATGAGCAGTTCGTTGGTGGGCGACAGGTCCAGACCCCGTTCGCAGATCTCGGTGAACTCTTCGCGGTTATAGGCGATACCGCCGCCACTGCCGCCCAGGGTGAAGGACGGCCGGATAATAGTGGGAAAACCGATCTGTGCCTGGACCTGCAGCGCCTCTTCCATACTATGGGCGATAGCGGCGCGCGGCGTCTCCAAGCCGATGTCGGTCATGGCGTGGCGAAAACGTTCCCGGTCCTCCGCCATATCGATGGCATCCCGGGAAGCGCCGATCAGCTCCACGTCGAACTCGTCCAGGACACCGTGCCTGGCCAGATCCAGGGCGCAATTCAGTCCGGTCTGCCCCCCCATGGTGGGTAACACGGCGTCAGGACGCTCCTTGGCGATGATCTTGGCCACCGTCTGCCAGTGCACCGGCTCGATATACACCGCATCCGCCGTATCGGGGTCGGTCATGATGGTGGCGGGATTGGAGTTCACCAGGATCACGCGATAGCCTTCTTCGCGCAACGCCTTGCAGGCCTGGGCCCCGGAATAGTCGAACTCGCAGGCCTGGCCAATGATAATCGGACCGGCGCCAACAATAAGAATACTTTTTATATCATTACGTTTAGGCATACTCTTCAGGTGTTTTAGCGTGTTGCTTGTGGTCCTTGACCAATTGCACAAAATGGTCAAACAGGTTCGCCGCGTCGTGGGGACCGGGACTGGCCTCCGGATGTCCCTGGAATCCGAACACCGGTCTGTCGGTGTAATGCAGTCCCTGCAGGGTGCCGTCGAACAGGGAGCGGTGGGTGATACGTACATTGCCCGGCAGGCTGGCCTCGTCCACAGCGAAGCCATGGTTCTGGCTGGTGATCATCACCCGCTGGGAGGCGATGTCCAGGACCGGATGATTGGCACCGTGGTGGCCGAACTTCATCTTCACGGTCCGGGCACCGCCGGCCAGACCCAGGAGTTGGTGACCCAGGCAGATACCGAAAACCGGCAAACCGGTGGCGACGATCTCGCGAATCGCGGCAATTGCGTAGTCGCAGGGCTCCGGATCACCGGGACCGTTGGACAGGAACACGCCGTCGGGCTGCATGGCTAACACCTCGGCGGCCGGTGTCTGCGCCGGCACCACGGTCAAACGGCAACCGCGATCCACCAGCATGCGCAGAATGTTGCGCTTGACACCGAAATCGTAGGCGACGATGTGGTGAAACAAGTATTCTTCCACCGGGCGCGGCGATTCGGGCAGGCCACCATTGAGAGTCCAACTACCCTGCTGCCACTCGTAACGCTCCTCCACGCTGACCACCTGGGCCAGATCCATGCCTTTCAAACCGGGAAATTCGCGCGCGGCGGCCAGAGCCGCCTGCTCGTCCAGATCATCACCCGCCACGATGCAGCCGTTTTGCGCACCCTTTTCGCGAAGAATGCGGGTAAGTTTCCGGGTGTCGATGCCGGCGATGGCCACCACCTGGTTGCGGCGCAGATAATCGCCCAGAGACTCCCGTGACCGCCAGTTGCTGTCAACCACCGGCACGTCACGCACCACCAGACCGCTGGCGAAAACCCGGGCCGCCTCTTCATCCTCGCTGTTAGTACCGACGTTGCCGATATGGGGATAGGTCAGAGTAACGAGCTGACGGCAATAAGATGGATCGGTGAGTATTTCCTGATAACCGCTGAGGGCGGTGTTGAACACCACTTCACCGATGGTCTGCCCCGAGGCGCCAATGGCCTCCCCGCGAAAGACAGTCCCGTCTTCTAGGGCCAACAGGGCTGAGTGACGCACGTTTAACCTCCGGATCTGCATATACAAAGCGGGAGGGAGCTTTGTAAAGCCGCCTCCCGCTCAAAAAACGGACAGACTACAACTGTATGCAGGACCGAATTGTAACGTAAGCGCAGGGGTGGTGTCCATGTAAGGCACGGGATTTCAGGTGTTGCTAGATAAGCGGGCGCGCGGAACGGCGCATGCACAATGAAAGTGCGCGCGGCGTAGCAAACCGCTAATCAGCAGCGTCCAAAGACTCAATAGATCGAAGCTTCCACCACCCGATGAAGAAGGGTTTACGTTAGCCGTGCTCGGCGTTGTGGAATTGGTAGCCCCCGCCGCCACCCCGGGAACAGCCACACCGCTGGGATCCACAATGACGCCGTAGGCCGTCAAGTCATCATCGCCCGGCCCGCCGTCGGTGACGCTGAAGGTGACGGTCTTGCCGTCAAAACTGGCCGGGTACGCGTACCAATGGGGCGTTGTATCATCGAAGCTTGGACCATACTTATACAGAGTTGCGCCGGCCGGTGCCGCGCTGGGCAGGGTCAGAGTAAATTTGAGGGTAGCCCCGCCGACGCAACCGCTCGCAGTGAAATCCACTAAGCCATGGGGAAAATTAAACTGCGTTATGTCGGTCAACGCGCCGACCGCGGTGCTGGCATTGTCCGGCGCCGGCAGATAGGCGGATTTGCTGAAAGTGCATTCCTCGCCGCCCCCGCTGAGTTCCAGCTTGCTCACGCCGCTGCCCGTCGCGGTCGGCCCGCTGAAGGATACCACCGGTGGAACGGCCGGCGCGGAGACCGCCGGCGGCACCGCGGCCTGAGCATAGACCGTCACCGGCAGTTCAGGTAACTTCCCGACGCATGCAATCCGTCTCCACCGTAGTCAGCAGTAATGCGGTGCTCGCCGGGCGAAAGCGTGGACAAGATCAAGGAAGCCTGGGAAGTCACTTTGCCGGCACTATCCGTCACACTGGACAAATCCGCGCTCCCCAGAATGGTCACACCCTCACGAAACGTCACGGTACCGCTGGGATCTCCTGACTGGACCGACGCAAACACCGGAGGCGTGCCGAATCCGACATCAATAACCGACGCCCGTAACTCTATGTCCTGGTCCTCGGCAACCGTATCGGGGGCTGCAGCAAGCCCCATGTCAACTTGATCACAATAGAAACTGCATGGACCCGTCTCCGTTTGATTGGAATAACTGACAGCGGCGGAGGAAGCATATCCGCTAAAGCCCGAAGTGGTTCCAGTGGACCCGGTGGTAACTGCCTGGCCCAGCCATAGGGTTTGAATAGTTTCTCCACCCGCATCCGCAGTACCCTGAGTTACATCCACGTCCAGGATTGGCGAAACACCCGATGCAAATACGCTATCCCCGCTGTATACCGCGGAAAAGGCAAAGGTATACGGTCCCGCCAACTGTGGCGTCAGGGTGAGTTGCACCTGAGCTGCAGTGTTGCCGGCATCCGTAAGGATGTTGAAAACACCGAGTCGAATCGAGCCGTCATACAGCGTGAAGGTTCCGCTCGCCGTCGAGGCATTGAGTGAAATGGACAACAGAAAACTCTCACCGGACGCAACGGCATCGGCGGATGAGGTGATGGACACAGATGTAGGAACTGCCGCGTATGTCGGCACCGGCATGACTGAGCATACGGCGCCCATCACGGCAATCATAATGGCCCACGACTTCGACACGGACATCGCGCGAAGCACACCGTTCCAGGCCTCGGACAATGGCTTGCTTATACGGCCCCTCTCCACCGCCCAACCCATCACTACCGCTCTAGCATTGCCGTTATTTATATTATGGCTAATGGGATAGTAGCACTTTTCGGGGGTGCAATGAGGTCGCCTAAAACCCAATGTATCCAAGCGGGCCACGTCACGGAGCCGCTACTCGCCCCGGGCACAACTTGATACCCCGACGCCGACTTACTGCCGGAATCTGGCCGTGAAACGGTTAGAAAGTGTGTATCTCACGGCGCAACGACGCCTCCAGGCGTAGATACTGATAACGATCCTCACCGCGGGATTGGCCGTGGCACAAGGTCGTGGCCAGATCGGTACGCTCTAAACTATCCCATAGCGCGTCAAGCAGCGGCCGCTGTTTGGGCCGGGCCACCTCCAGCGCCCGATCGAGTTCGCCCCGCGCGGCGTTGAGATCATTGACCGCCGACGTTAGCCTACGATTTACCACCTGCTCTATTTCGGCACTGACGATATAGTACTTGGCGTCGATCAGCGGGGAAGCCAGTTTGTAGTCGTGATCGACGCGTCCGTTGTTCCTATACTCCACGTCGCTGTATTCTATGTCCCGATCGCCCACGGCCCGGGCATGTTCCCAGTACGCGTCAGCGGTCTCAGAATAGATCGCATTCCCCACAGGTTCGGATAATGCATTCAAAACGCCTGGAGAAATCGGGGTGGCACGACAATCATTATGTTGTCGCTGTATGGCACTGGCTGGAGTGGAGATCGCAGCTAAGCCTGCAAGAGCAATCATGACAATGAAGCGTTTCATGTCAAAGCCCTCCGTTCAAGAAATTGAACATGGCGTACTTCTAAAGACCTTTTTTTGTCGCAAAGGTTCTTTGAAAAGTTTTGATCAGCAATACCAACGGCTAATGAGTACCAGAGAAATCATGGATAGGACGCTCGAATCGCCTGCAGCATTATCGAATTGAAATGCGGAACCATTCGCGAACCCGGGCAACTTCCTTCTGCCCAGCTAAAAGGAAGTTGCCCGCCTGCGGCGCTGCATGCCGCCCGCAATTCATTTGTTCCCGCAGGGGACACCATTTGTGCCAGTTCCGCTACTACAGCTTCAGACGAGGAGTGAAATACTGGAAAGGGTTACAGCAAACCCAACACATCCTGCATATCGTAGAGACCGCCATCCTGTTTCATGATCCACGCGGCGGCCCGCATGGCACCGTTGGCGAAGGTCATGCGGCTAGATGCCTTGTGGGTGATCTCGACACGCTCGCCGATACCGGCGAACAATACGGTGTGATCGCCGACGATATCCCCGGCGCGCACCGTGGCGAAACCAATGGTCTTGCGATCGCGCTCGCCGGTGTGACCTTCACGGCCGTAAACGGCATCGGTTTTCAAATCCCGTCCCAAGGTGCTCGCCACCACCTCCCCCATGCGCAAGGCGGTTCCGGAAGGCGCGTCCACCTTATGGCGGTGATGGGCCTCGATGATCTCGATGTCCACCTCATCGCCCAATACCTTGGCGGCGGTCTCCAGCAGCTTGAAGCACAGATTCACGCCCACGCTCATATTGGGCGCCACGACCATGGCAATCTCGGCACTGGCATCGGTCAAGATGTCGCGCTGCGCGCCGGTGAAGCCGGTGGTACCGATTACCATCTTCTTGCGGGCGGCGCGACATGTCGCGAGATTGTTCAAGCTCACTTCCGGATGGGTAAAATCCACCAGTACGTCGAATGCATCCGTCGCCAAGGTATCGCCGATCGCCACGCCCAGTTTACCGACCCCGGCAAGTTCACCCGCGTCGCTGCCGAGCGCAGCACTGCCCGGACGCTCCACTGCCACGCTCAAGCTGAGTCCCGGCGCGTTGTGGCACGCCTCCACCAGACTGCGGCCCATGCGCCCCGCGGCACCGCTGATTGCGACTCGTATCAAGCTAACCCCCTAATATTTTAAAGGAACAATCCCCACGGTAATGCAGGCCAAGCATACCAGTGCGCGGGCTTGGCTGTCATGCCCGCACCTGCTGACATCGGCGCCATGAAAGAGAATTTTCCGCTAACCGCGGTTCGGCGGCACCGGAAGCGCCGCACGGAGAACCCGCCTCGACATGCCTTGCGCCAAGTCGATCAATGCCGCCGCCCCATGGAGCGCGACTCGACCAAAGCGTCAAAGCGTTTGATCAGATTCAGCAAGGCAAGACAATCGGCATCCTGGTGCATGGACCATTCCTCGGCGTAGTCATAGATACCGCAGCGGGTCGGATATGGACCGGATTGCCTGACGATGTCCCACATGCGCGGCAACAATATCCACTGCGCCCACTGGGGAAAGTCCAGGGTGTCGCAGCAAAACGGCTGGTCACTGAGCAAGTCGGCGGCGGGCGGCGGCGCGCTCTCCCACAGGGACAGACAGCGCAACTCCGCTTCGATGGCCAGCAGGGCCTCGCTGATTTCCCGATCATAGCTATCCATGCATGCATTATCGTGCCTGCCCGGACAATGTCACGCAAATTGTCGCGCGCGCCCCTGCGTCGCCCCGGCTTGGCGATGGGGACGCCGTTGGGTACTATGAACGGGCGCCTGGACATAACCATGCGCATGTTATGGAAAAACGGCACCGGCCCGATGCTGCGACCATCGTGCAGTTACTGCGGCGCCTGGAATACTGCAAATAGACTATTGCCTATCAACATGAAAAGACGACTATCATGCTCAAAACGCCGCCACTCCACACACCGATCATCATCGACGTTGAGGCCTCCGGCTTCGGCCGCGGCAGTTACCCCATCGAGGTGGGGGTGGCGATGGAGGACGGTTCCACCCGTTGTTTTCTAATCCGGCCCGCCACCGATTGGACGCACTGGGACAGCTCCGCGGAAAGCATGCACGGCATTTCCCGGGAACTGCTGATCAAGCACGGCCAAGCGCCGCGAGAGGTGGCTGAGCAACTTAATGAATTGTTGCTGTACAAGTTGGTCTACAGCGATGCTTGGGGACACGACCAGTCGTGGCTGGCACTGCTCTTTGAGACGGCGGGCCTGCCGCGGCGGTTTAGGGTGGAATCCTTGCGTTGCCTGCTGGAAGAGGATCACCTGGATTACTGGCAGGCGGAGAAGGCAGCCGCACTGCACACTCTGGAGAATATACGGCATCGCGCCAGCAATGATGCCCTGGTATTGCAGCGCACCTTGTTGGGGACCTTGGCCCACAAACAGGCCGTCGCTATCCCCCCAACATACCAGGGGCTCAAAATAAATCGCTATCCCTAACAGCGCCTCGCCCGCCTGAACTCCCCTCCGCGCGTCATGACCGCACTCGCGGACACGGCCACGCGCTGACGCCGGGAGCCTTAACGAAACAGGACACGGCCGCCACACCGTCCCAGCCTTGGCGGCGGACTACACCGTCAGCTTCGCCACCCAGGCATCGATGAACTCGCGCATTAGCCGCGGCTGCTCGGTCGGAATCCAATGCTTGGCGTCCAAGGTATGAATCTCCCCCGACGGTAAGGCCGATAGCAGGGCGGCGCTGACATCGGGATCGACAAAGGTCCGGCCGGTGGAGAGCAGGGCCAGAAACGGCGCGCGCATCTTGTCGAGCGGCAACGGGCGCGTCACCTCCAGCAAGTCCTGCAGATAATTGGCGCTGGGCATGATCTTGAGGTCGTGCCAAACCGATGCATAACGCCGTTCCAGCGCCGCCCCGCCGCCGGGCTGCTCGAGCCCGGCGCGGAAAACCTTGTCGAGTTCATAGAGATCCAGTGACGCCAGACGACGCCGATAGAGGCCCATACTGTTGAGGATACGGATCACGGCGATCATCGCCTTGACCGGCAGCGACATCCTACTCAAGCGGGCCAATTTCCCGATGAATGCCTGGCGCAGCATGGGCTCCACCAGCACGACGCCGGCGGTAAGCCGCGGGTGGCGCGCGGCGAACATCATCGCCACGTTCGCCCCCAGACAATGCCCGATCAAAACCGCCCGTGGACAATTCTCGCGATGCAGCAAGGCGGCGATATCGTCGCCCCAGATCTCCAAGCCGATCCGGCCGCGATACAAGGACCGCCCGTGACCGCGCAAATCGATACTTATGACATCGCGGTTCGCCGTCAAGGCCGTCGTTTGCGTAAATTCCGTCCAACGCGTCATGTTGCTCGCCGCGCCGTGAATCAAAAGCAGCGGCGACAAACCGGAAGCGACCTTTCCCGGCCGACGCAGGTAGATCACATTGGAACCTTCCGGCGTGGTCAAGCGGCACATGCTTTCCATACGTCCATCCGTCACTCGCGATCCCTTCCCACCATGATTCTCCATCGACCGGAAAAATCGGTGCTATCGCTGTTGAATGTCCCTGCCACATGGGGCAGTCTATCGGGTCCGGGCCATCCTGCGAAATCCCCCTGCCCGGCCAGCCTGAGGAGAGTGCCGTGGAATCGTTCATTGCGAAGGAAATCGAGGACTACGCCTACCAACACACCCGCTCGGAACCCGAGCTGCTACTCAAGCTCATCGCCACCACCCAAGAGCTGACCGACTATCCACAGATGCTGACCGGACGCATGGAGGGACGATTGCTCAAATTGCTGGTGCAGATCACCCGGCCCCACCTGGTGGTGGAAATCGGCATGTTCACCGGCTATTCCGCCTTATGCATGGCGGAGGGCCTGCCGGAAGGGGGCAGGCTCATCACCTGCGACATCGATCCCGAGGCTCGCGCCATCGCCCAGGCCGCGTTCGACGCCAGTCCCTACGGCGACAAGATCGAAATCAGGATGGGGCCGGCCTTGCAAACCATACGCCAGATCGATGAACGGATAGATTTTACGTTCATCGATGCGGACAAAAAGGGTTATCCGGCCTATTACCAGGAAATCGTCGAGCGCACCCGGCCGGGCGGCGTGATCGTCATCGATAACATGTTCCTCTCAGGACGGGTACTGGACCCGCAAGACGAGGCGGCGCGGGCGGTGGCGGAGCTCAATCGCACCGTCACCCGGGACGAGCGCGTCGAGAATGTATTGCTGAGCGTTCGCGACGGCGTGCAGTTAATTCGAAAAAAATAGACGCTGGCGGTCCCTGTCGACCTGCGTCATGGATTTGCCTCGTCCCCGGGAAAATACCGTCATGCCGCATCATTTGTATTTATTTATGCGCGATGGGCTTGTCGGTGAACAGGTAGTCCTTCAATTCCTTGGAAAAGTTGGGGTCCTTGCGGCGGATCCACTCCAGCACCATGGAGGCGTGCTCCTTCTCCTCGTCGCGGTTGTGTTCGAGGATCGCTCGGAGCTCCGGATCTTTGCAGGCGTCGGCACGCTGGTTGTACCAATCGACGGCCTCCAATTCTTCCATCAGGGACACGATCGCCCTATGCATGTCGAGCGTCTCCTGGGACAACTCTTCGATGGGTTCGTGATAACCGACACTTGCCATTGCTTTCTCCTTTGCTCCATCCGGATGACGGTCCGCACCTCGACGCACTCAGCGGCAAGCCCGAGCTTTCGCGTCCAGCCGCCCTCCCGCACGCCGCTTCATGTTGATTCTATAATCAAAACTGAAACAGCGCCACCGGGAGCACCCCGCCGTCAATGTCCGGAAAAGCGGGATTGTCACAGCCCCCTCTCCATGCCGGGAGAGAATGATCATTTCTTTCCGGGGGGCACAGGCACCGGCAGGCAAAATATACCACCGTACCGGGAAATAATGGGGCGGTCGCCTTCCGACTCATCAGGCTTATAGGACTCCATCACCTTAGCGTCCTAGTAGACGGCCACCCGCAATTGCGTCACTTTCTTGTGCTTGCAGTCGAATGCATTCAATCCGTTGAGGCTATTGCCAGAATGCCTTCCCTTAAGAAAATGCTGCTGCACCCACGCCCCGGTGCTCCCCTTCGACCGCTCGATACTGGCCTTGTCGACGGATACGATGTATTCACAGTGGCCGAATACCTGCTGCCGGTCGGCCGCGGCCGCGGCACAGGGGATAAGCGCCGCCAGCAACAGGCACCGCTTCACGATCCAATATCCAGTGGGCAATGCACGACGCCGAACCACCAATAACGGCAGTGGACCGTCAGACTGTATACACTAGAATGGTTCGCCGCCTGAATCGCGTCGTGCCCCCAGCACGGATAAAAGACCCTGGTGTATGTATGATAGCGGCGGTAATCAGGGCGCCGCCGGCGCGGGCTCCTCGCCGCGCACCGATGACAGGGACACATCCGTCAAGCCGCCGTTACCGACGCGATGGGCACTCCGCGCCTGCGAATCCACGTTGCGCGGCGGCAAGAGATTCTCGAGGCGGGCCGCGAGCTTCGGATCCTCGATCAGCCAGGTCACGTATTCGATCTCACCGCGCCCGTTGATCAGATAGATGGTGGGCGTGCCGAACACGCCGAATCGTTTCGCCACGGCGTCGTGCGGATCGTACAATACGGGAAAGTCGAAGATGGCGGCGTGCGTCCGCACATACTGGCGGACCTTGGCCTCGTCATCGGCGAAAGCGATGGCGAGGACCTGTAATCCCCTCCCGCGGACATCCTCGAACAGCGCATGGAGTTTGGGCAGCTCCACTTGGCAGACCGGACACCACGACGCCCAGAACACCACCAGGGTCGGTCGGCCGACGAGGTAGCGGTCGGTATAGCGTTTCCCGTCCAATGCGGAGAGGTCGAAGCGGGGCGCCATCACCCCCGCGGCATGGAGCGCGGGTGCCGCCGACAGCAGGATCGCGAGCGCCAGGACGCGCCTTAAGGAGATGCCGCATTTCGCCATGGCTACAGGATACCTCTTTACAGAGCGAGGAACGCACATTGCGCCGCGCAAGATTATACGGTCATCGAATCCCAACCCCGTCATTGGGACCGCAATACCAAGCGCAGGGTTCCAGCGAATCATTCCCACCGCATCGAACACCCCGGGCTTCTTCCCACCGGGCAATAATTCTTTATACTTCACGGGGCTGGACCTTGCGATCGAGCGAGCGCATACGGACGGGGGAGGAACCCGATCATCGGGCCGCGACACATTGCCCACAGAATCTCGGCGATTAGCGTATGAACTATTGGCTGCAGCGACTCCACCCGCGAAACGTCTATTCCGCCCTTCAGGCGATCGACCGGGAGACGGAACGTTCCCCCGCTCCCCCGGGAACATTCGACACGGTCCCCGCCGTCGCGCTGCTGACAACCGCCGTCTGCCTGCTGTTTATCCACTATATGAAATTCACCACCTCGTTCAGGGCCATTGTGGAGTTGTATGCCGCCGTCACTCATCAAGGGACCGGCTTCTTTGCAAAGCTGTGGCGCGACCCCTTCTTCGCCTTATATACCAACCTGTGGTGGGGCATAATTCACCTGATCGGCTACGTCGTCATCCCCGCCCTGGTGGTCAAGTTCGTGTTCAAGCAACGGCTGATGGACAACGGCCTACGGCTGGAGAAGACCCGCGACTATCTCTTCTGGTACATCGCCCTCGCTGTCCCTATCGTCTTTTTCGCCTACTTCGCCAGCTTTCGCCAGGACTTTCTCAACACCTATCCTTTTTACCGGCTCGCCTTCCGCAGCGGCTTCGATCTGCTCGCCTGGGAGATCATCTATCTCAGTCAATTCGTGTTCCTCGAATTTTTCTTTCGCGGTTTCCTGCTGCATGCCTGCCGGCCCGCCTTCGGCGCCAACGCGGTATTTGTCATGTGCGTCCCGTACCTGATGATCCACTTCGCCAAGCCCTGGCCGGAGGCGGCCGGGGCCATCCTGTTCGGCCTGTTTCTGGGGATACTGGCGCTGCGCTCGCGCTCCATATGGGGCGGCGCCGCGGTACACATGAGCGTGGCCCTGAGCATGGACATGCTGGCCTTGATGCAGCGGGGACATTTGCCGACCCGGTGGTGGCCGACATGATGGGCCGCCGCTGATGGGAGGTATACTGGATCGGTCGCGATGGCCGGTGTTGTTCGTGAGCGCCTTCTTCACCGCATTGTTCATCGCCTGGCACGCGCTGAGTGCCGTCGATTTTCTCTACCCGGTCTGGCATAAGGTGCTCGACATCGGCGACACGGTACGCGTTTACGGACCGCAGAACCGCAACCGTCACGGCTTCGAATACACCAATGCCGAAGAACACGCCCGATTGTTTGCCGCCATCGTGCGCGGCGTGGAAAACGGCGGGCGCGGTCTGAAGAACCTGCGTTACCGGGACGCGAACGGCCGTCCCATCGACACTCTGCTGACCGCGCCGGAAATCGTCCACCTCAAGGATGTGGCCCGGCTGGTGTCCGGTTTTCAGGTGTTCGGCTGGTGCTGCGTGGTGGTATTCATCGGCGTGGGCGCGTCATTACGGTTCAGGCCGACACCGAGACCCGCCCTGGGAAGGTATCTGGCCTATTTCACCGCCATTGTCGCCCTCGTCACCGGCGCAATCCTGGCGATCGGCGCGAAGGCCATGTTCTACAAATTCCACAGCTGGATATTCCCCGCGGGTCATCAATGGTTTTTCTATTATCAGGAGTCCCTCATGACCACCCTGATGAAGGCGCCGGACCTGTTTGCGGGCATCGCGGCGGAATGGCTGATGCTGACGATTGTGCTATTCATGCTGCTGAGCGCATTTTCACTATGGGCGGTAACCGACCGGAAAAACACTGCGAGACGAACGACGCTTCCCCGTGCCTGAGCCGTACGACGGGTTCCCCTCATGTTTCCAGACTCTTATGCCTGAGTTCACGGGCGTGGCTTTCCCAATCTTGTCCGTCGAATGGCGCGATGGACAGCGTGCGGGGCCTGGTATCCAGACAACGGACGTTGACATCGTAGCCGTCCGGGTTCGAGCGGGGAATATAATAGGGCTTAATACCGCAGACATCGCAGAACAGATGCTTGGCAACGCCGGTATTGAAGGTGTAGGTGATGATATGCTCTTCGCCGGCCAGCAGGCGAAACTTGGACCTGGGAACTATCAGATGAAGATAACCCGACTTGGTGCAGATCGAGCAATTACACTCGTCCACCTCCAGGTCCGCCGGGGCCTCCACTTCGAACCGGATCGCACCGCAATGACAACTGCCTTGATATATCACGTCCGCCTCCTGCGGGCAAAATCGCTGATCGATGCTTAAAGCGCAAGCACCATCGCCCGCATGAGCGACAGCAACTCGATAAAGGAGCACGTTCACCTATCAAATCCCGTCGACGTGCGCCTTCTGTCCTTCCTTCATCAAGATGTCTATGGCCGTGAGCCAATATTTGCCGGACACCTGAGTGAACTCGAACATCGAAGTACTCTGCCAGCCTTGCGCATAGGAATTGGTCATGTATTTCACCACGACGGCGTCGTCGGTCCGGTCGATGCACAAGGCCTTCAGTATGTCATCGCCCTCATTAAACGCCGCCGGCGCGTCGCAATTCGAGAATTCCTTGCCTGACTTCTTCATGCTCGCATATAAATGCGCGTAGTTGCTTACCAATGCGGGCACATATTGCTTGGCGACATAGTCGTAAACCCGCTCGTCTATTTGCGGCGCGCTCAGGCTTTTGTTGGTGACGTAGGCACGCGGCCTGATTTGTTTGTACAGTGAATCCGTCACCTGTTTGTAAGCGACGCTCGCTTCGAGCGACTCTGATGAGCGGCGCAGCCCGTCCGCGATTTCGGACAGATTGTCCGCGGCATATGCGGCCGTCGACAACGCCAAGGTCAAGAATCCGATCGCCGCTTGCTCCATTGCCTTTTCCCGTTATGCACCCCGCATAACCGACTTGCCCGAAGCCCCACCCGACGAACCAGCAGCCCGGGGTTGAACGGTTGCCAGCCCGCCGGCGTAATCTCATTATCCGGATAGTGCACTGCGCCGAGCAGGTCCGTACTCCGACCCCCGATCGCGAAAAGCCCAGGCCGCATGCGTCCCATTCCGGCGGCACAATCGGCGACTGTTGCAGTCTAGTGCAAACGGCGCGAATGCGAAAGCAGGACCCGCGCCCGCATTTTCACTGCATTCAATCCGCCGGTTTCAGAATTGCCAGAACAGGGGAATCAGTGACAGGGAGATGATACCGACGAGGACCGAAACGGGAATACCAGCCCGCAGGTAATCGGCAAAGCGATAACCGCCGGGCCCCATCACCATCAGATTGGTCTGATAGCCGATTGGCGTCGCGAAACTCGCCGAGGCGGCAAACAACACGGCGATCACGAACGGCATGAAATCGACGCCCAGGGTATGCGCCGTGGCGATCGCAATGGGAAACATGAGGGCGGCCGCCGCATTGTTGGTGATCAATTCCGTGAACAACACCGTGATCACATACACGGCCACCAGAGCCAGCCAGGGATCGCCCACGCCCACCGCGGTGATTTCGGCGGCGATGTGCTGCGCCGCGCCGCTCTTGTCCAGGGCCTTGCCGATGGCGAGTGCGGCCGCGATGGTTAACAGCACCTGCCAGTCCACGGCGCGACGCGCGGCACTGCTGGTGGTACACCCCGTGATGACGATTGCGGCGGCGGCCAGCATCGAGGCAGTGAGCATGCTGGTCCATCCCAGGGTCACGGCGACCACCATGGCGCCGATGATGGTCAGTGCCAGCCCGGCCTTGTCGTGCCGTGGCGGCCGCGAGTTCTCGATGGTGCTGACAAGATAAAAGTCCCGCGAATTACGCTGCTGCTCGACGAACGCCGGATGGGTGAGCAACATCAGGGTGTCGCCCGCCCGCAGACTGACGTCGCCGATCTTCTGGCGCAACTGTTCGCCGTTGCGGGCGACGGCGATCACTGCGGCGTTGTAACGGGTGCGGAAGCGGCCCTCGCGCACCGTCCGTCCGACCAGCGGACAACTGTCGGAGACCACCGCCTCGACCAGGCAGCGTTCGCCGGCGGCCCGCAGTTTGAACACCTGGTCGGTCGCCGGAGTCAAGCCGCGAATCTTTTGCAGGTCGACGATCGACTCCGCCAGACCGGTAAAGATCAGCCGGTCGCGCGCCTCGAGACGCTCCTGGGGAGACACCGCGGGGAGGCTGTTGGCCCCGCGCTCGATCTCCATGAGGAACAGTCCGGGCAGATGGCGCAATCCCGCCTCTTCGATCGTCCGACCGATCAGGGGACTGTCCGCGTCCACCAGCATCTCTACGATATAGGAACGGGAATTCTCCATCTGGGTCACCGCCGATTGGCGGTCCGGCAGCAGCCAACGGCTGGTCAACCAAACAAACGCGATCACCGCGGCGACGAGCGGCGCCCCCACCACAGCGATTTCGAACATGCCGAGGGATTTGTGCCCGACCTCGTTGATAAGCATGCCGTTGACGATCAAATTGGTGCTGGTCCCGATCAGGGTGGTGGAACCGCCGATCACCGCGGCATAGCTGAGCGGGATCATCAGCTTGGAAGGGGCGATGTGGTTCTTCTTGGCCCAGTCGCTCACCGCACCGATGAACATGGACACCAAAGGGGTATTGTTGAGAAAGGCGCTGGCACCGGCCACCGGGACCATGAGACTCAACTGCGCGACACCCACCGATCGCGGCCGCCCCAGCAAGCGGGCGAGAATACCGGTCATGGCGCCGGTCTCCTGCACGCCGCTGCTGACGATATACAGCATGCCGATCGTCACCATGCCTTCATTGGACAATCCCGCCAGCGCCTCCGCGGGGGTCAGCACACCGGCCAGCAACAACAGCATCATACCGCCGACCATGACCACGTCCGTGGCGATGCGGCTCATGCTGAGCGCACCGAAGCAGGCGGCCACCACCGCCAGGGTATACCAGGCTTGCCAAGTCATTCAGTCACTTTCGCCACGCACTGTCCTGATGTCTCGTCCATTGTCGGTCCGGGTGCCGGTCAAGGCGCCGCGGCATCTCCGCGCCACGGAACTCCGCCAGAGTTTAACGTCACCACGTACAATTAAGTGAATGATAACCGGAAAGAAACTTCTCGTCCCGCCGGGAACGCGCGAACAGCCCGCGCTCACTCCTCGCCTTCCAGTACCAGACCGACCTTGAATTTGCGGTTCTGCAACAGGCTTCGGCAATGCTCCGCCTGGCCGGTCGGGACATAGAAGCCCACGCCAGGCAGCTCGACCAGCCCGCCGAAGATGGAAGAGCGCATGAAGGGAGTCGGCTTGACCGTGTAGGTAATGCCGTTCTCAGTCAACAGATTCTCAACGGCTTTGGCCTCCGAGGTCTTGCCCGCGATATAGACCAGCGCCACGTCCTTTTCTTCCAGGGTCTGCGGATCAACATAGGCCATGGCTGATTATCCTGCACTCCATCGTCATGACATACACGGAACAATTTGAGGGTTCAAGCGGTCGCGCAATAAATCCCCGTCTTGGCCTTCAACTCGTTTCGGTTCCATTTCTCGGTTAGTCTTGAGTCTACCCGCCCGTGGCCGTCGATTGCGTCTCCCCCATCCGGCTGGGGGCTGAAGCGCTTGGCAGCAGCAAGTCTCACGACACATGCCCATGTTTGTCGTTGGACGATCCAAGCGAATGGACAGATCAATAGGGCGAGCCGTCCTTATGGGTGAAATGCCATCTACCGTCCACCAACGTGGCCTTGAGGTCATCATCCGGATAGCTCGCCTCGTCTCCAGCCGTCCTGTCGCCGATTTCGAGATACACGACCTCCTCCGCCGTCTCGTTGATCAGCTGATGGCCGTCGCCGCTGCCGGCTCTGAAACCCGCGCACATGCCAGGCGAAAGTTGCATGCGACCGGCGTCGGTGTGAAGGGTCGGCCGGCCCTCCACAATGTAAATGAACTCGTCCTGCCTGGAATGGGCGTGGCGAAGGGCGGATATCGCGTGCGGGAGCAGGCGAGTCAGGTTGACGCCGAAATTCGTCAGACCGAACAGCTCACCAAGCGGATGCTTCTCCCGCCCCGCCATGCGCGACGCGTACGGCTCCGGATAGATTGAAGGCCTGGCGCGCGGCGGCGCCTCGGCCGCGTTGACGGCGATCACGGTGGTCTTTTCCGACATAACACCTCCTGAAAACGGGGGCCGGGGGCGGTTCTCGACCGGCCTCACCGCCGACCCAGCGTCAGCGCATAGCGGTGGGCCGCGCCCGGCCCGGTTTCGATCCTTCATTCCGCAACGGGAAATGATCTTCTCTCATAACAAGGATACGGAAAGGCCGAGGTTTTGCCCAGTGAGACCTCGCCACGACGCGAGCCGTGGCCGCTTCGCCGTAACGGCTGATCCGCGCTGGGTTGATTTCAATGCGGAACCCCGCAACACAGCCTATGACTAATGATTTATATAGAGACAAAGTGTCGGCATGGGACCACTATGCCCGTGCCGCGCGAAAGGAGGAACGCCATGAAAACGCGTTGGCAGGATTGGCTCAACCTGATATTCGGTGTTTGGCTGTTCTTCTCACCGTGGCTGTTGCAGTATTTCACCGGCCAGCCTTACACCTACCAGACCCTTGCCTCCTGGAATTCTATTATTATCGGCGGCGCCATCGTGGTGTTTGCCGTGAGGGTCCTTTTTGTCCCCAAGATCAAAAATTGGGAGGAATGGAGCAACCTGATCCTGGGATTATGGCTGCTTATCTCGCCCTGGGTATTAGGATTTTCCACACACGCGGTCGCTGCTGGCAATGCGGCGATCGCGGGGCTGTGCGTCGCCGTCGTCTCCGCCACTGCAGTGGGGAGACAACATCCCAGGCACGTGGTTCAGCACGAACCATAGAGGACCGGAACCGCCGCCGCGAACAGTCAGGGGAAACAAACGAGGCAACGGCCGCCCCCCCGGGGGAGATTTGACTATGGAAAAGGAACGCTCTCCGTCCCACCCAAGGGGTAGGTCACGAATACGGAATCCCGTATTGATGCGGCCGCCGCTCGCAGGCGTTGCGGCGGCTCATCAATGGGCTCGGCGGTCAGCGGAAACGTACCCCAGTGAATACCCAGTGAATATTTCGAACCTATATCCTTGTGGATCAATACCGCCTCTTCGGGATTGACGTGCATGTTCTTCATGAACCAGCGCGGTTCGTAGCCGCCTATCGGTATCAGGGCCAGCTCGAAGGGGCCATGGCGCGCACCGATTTCCACGAAAATCTTGTCGTTATAGCCGGTGTCCCCGCCGAACCAGAATTTGAACCCGCCGATCTGCACGGCCCACGACGCCCATAGCGCCCGGTAACGGTCGTTCACGCCGCGGCCGGTCCAGTGCTGGGACGGCGTGGCGGTGATCGTGGCGCCGGCAATTTCGCGGCTGTCCCACCAGTCGAACTCCTCCACCCGGGCCACGCCCCGCTCCGCAAACCACTGCTTATAACCCAGGGGCACCACCCAGATAGTGCGATCGCCGAGGGCCCGCACCGTGTACGCGTCAAGATGATCGTAGTGGTTGTGGGATATCAACACGAAATCAATGCGTGGCAGCTGGTCGATACGCAATGACGGCGGCGCGCTGCGCCTGGGCCCCAGAAAGGAGAACGGCGAAGAACGTTGCGAAAACACGGGGTCGGTCAGCACATTGACGCCGCGGTACTGGACCAGCACCGTGTCGTGGCCGATCCAGGTGACCTGCGGCCGCTGTCCCGGGGCGTTGATCCTGTCGAGCGGCGTCTTGACCTTAGGAACGCGGTCCGCGGTGGCCGCGTAGTCCGCCCATTGCTCGTCGCCGAAATAGCGCAGGCGCAAAAAGCCGAAGAAACCGATCCGCAGGGGCTCTATGTACAGATTGCGAAAGCCGTCGTCGGTGTGATGGGCGGGCGTGGACGGGTCTGAGCGTTGGCTAGTCACGGTGCAGGCGGATAGTGAAACAAGATACACGACGATAAATGACGCCAAGAGACCGGCCACCTTATAGACGCAGCTCAAGTGCTAGCGGTTTCCGGCTGAGCGCATGAATTCGAGAATCCACACCTACGTGGCCAGAACCGACGCAGGATCATTCGCAACCGTGGCTGTGATCACCCTGACCAGGCCCGCTGCCTATCGCCCCCCGGCACTCAGCGGGCGGCGTCCTCCATTCAGCTTAGTGGATCGACCCGGGCTTGTCACCGCACCGTCCTTTGCCGGGATACACCCCTTAGGGGATCGTTCCGCGCAGAAGCGCCGGATGCCGTTCAGTGCGCCCGCTGCGCGGGCCGATGGGGAAAGACGAAAATGAACAGCACTATCAGTGCCAGCAGCGTCGCCGACGCCGAATAACGGCTCAATGCCAGCCCCCCGTGGCTGAGAGGCTTGTCCAGAAAGTCGCCAACTACGGCGCCCAGGGGCCGGGTGAGAATAAACGCCGCCCAAAACAACACAGTATGGGAAATCCGGGTGCGGTAGTATGCCGCCGCGATGAGCGCCAGCAGGACGCCGAACACCAGCGCGCTGCCCCCATACCCAAGACCCGCCGAATCGGCCACCCAGTCGCCGAGCGCGGTACCTAGGGTCTGCGAAAACATGATCGTAACCCAGTAAAACATTTCCGACCGCGGCGAGCGCACGGTATCGACCGCGACCGAGCCCAGGGTACGTTTCCAGATAAACAGCGACGCGATCAGCAATGCCAGCAGGATAGTGCTGCCGCCCGCATAACCAATCCCGAGCGAGCGGTCGGCAAAATCCGCCAGGGTCGTCCCCACCGTGGTGGTGGCGATGATGGTCACCCAGTACACTACGGGATGAAAGCGCTTCATCAAAATCTGCCCTCCTACCGCAACGAGAAATATTGCCGCAAAGATCCCGGTGCTCAGCAGATAGCCGAGGTCAAGCGACATGGACAGGGTGTCGCCGCCGGTCTCGCCCAGGGTGGTGGCGAAGATCTTGATGATCCAGAAGATCAAGGTCACTTCCGGCACCTTGCTTAGCATGTCTTTTTCGGTGCTCATCGCTGTCCTTTACGTGGGAATGTTGATCAGTGAGATAGAGCGGCCGCATATGGCCGTGGTCGACGCCGACGGCGGGGACAGGCTAATTCGACACCTTGCCAGCCCGGCACAGACCACCCTAGCGAACCACTTCCGATTTTACCAAAACTTATGTATCGGCGCGGGCAACCGATAACAACGGTGTGATAAAAAAATACCACAGGAGGTGGGCCATGGCGAACAAAACCAACACACCTTCAGACGAGTTCGATGCCTTTCTGGAAATCGACCGGTTACGCCTCATGGTCGTTCTGCGCTACCGGGAGGCTTTGACCCGGAATGCGGGCGGTTTCGCGACCAAGTTCTACGCCTACCTATCCAGATTTCCCGCCACCGCCACGGCCCTAGAGCGCTTTCAACAGCAGGGGGGCGATATAACCGCGCTCACGCAAAAGCAGGCGGCGCATATGCAGGCGATGATTAACAACGTCAATGATCCGGATTATCCTAAGCAATTACAGGCCATCGGCGCAATCCATCACCAGCATGCGATAGCACCTTCCTGGATCATGGGCGCCTACCACCTCTATCAGGAACACCTTCTTTACATCGTCCACCAATCCCCCGAAATCCTTGACGATGACCGTCCCCTGCTCCTGGACAGCCTCAACAAACTGCTGCTGCGCGACATGGGCATGATGCTCGAGGGTTATTGGACGGCGGCAACGGCGGCGGTCGCGCGGGAAAGGGACAAGGTAGAGCAACTGCAACAACAGATGTACAATTTACTCAACAATCTCCCGCAGACGATCTGGTCCATCGACGTCGTCGGCAACCGGCCGATCTACCTGAGTCCCTCGACCAAGGAGATGTCGCCTATCAGCACCGAACTCCCCATCCCCTGGTTGACCTGGACCGTCGCGGAAGATCGCCCCAAGCTCGAAACCGCCTGGCACGAAGCCCTGACCGGCAAGCACGTCGAAATCGAAAGCCGCGTCAACGGCCCCGACGGCAAACTGCGTTGGTTCAAACGTCACTTCCATCCCTTCGCTGATGCATCAGGAAAAATCGTGCGCATCGACGGCACCATGGAAGAAATCACTGACGCCGTGCGGCTGCGCGACAGACTGCGGCACCAGGCCACCACCGACAGCCTCACCGGGCTGGCCAATCGTGCCCTGTGGCATGACCGCGTGGCTCAAGCCCTGGCCATGGCACGCCGCACGCCGGCCAAGCACGTGGTCCTGATGTCACTCGACCTCAACCGCTTTAAACAGATCAATGACTCGCTGGGACATCCCACCGGAGACCTCGTCCTCAAGCAGGTTGCGAACCGCCTCAAGGATGCCTTGCGCGACAGCGATACCCTGGCTCGGCTCGGTGGCGATGAATTTTCCGTGCTGTTACCCGCGGAAGAGGACGAAAGGCACTCCGCCTTGACCGTCTCGCGGAAGATCCAGGCGTGCTTCGACGCGCCATTCTCCGTCGCCGGCAATGAACTCTATCTCGGCGTCTCCATCGGCATCGCCGCCTTCCCCAAGGATGGCAGGGACGGCGCCACGCTGGAACGGCACGCCGACATGGCCATGTACATATCCAAACGCAACGGCCTGACCCACCAATTCTACGAGAAGCGAACGAACCCATCGGCGAAACACCTGCGGCTCATGAGCCAGCTCAAGCAGGGGCTGCGCAAGCAGGAATTCCAACTCCACTTCCAGCCTAAGATATCTCTCAGCGATGGCCGATCCTCGGGGGTCGAGGCCCTGATTCGCTGGAATCACCCCAAACACGGCGTGTTGCTGCCGGACAGCTTCATTCCCCTTGCAGAGAAAATGAACATCATCAACGATGTCAGCGACTGGGTGCTGATAAAGGCCCTGCAACAGTTTATGCAATGGCGCACACTGGGCATTGATGCTCCAGTCGCCATCAACGTGCCGGCGAGTTCGTTCCAAGATCCTCAGTTCCTGAAGAATATCCGGACCGCACTGGATGTGGCAGAGGCACCGCCCGAAAGTATTGAACTGGAAATCACCGAAAATACGTTGATGTCAAACATCGATCGCTGCACTGAGACCCTGAAGAATCTGAGCAGAATGGGGATCAAGATCGCCATCGACGACTTCGGCACCGGCTACTCGTCCCTCAGCTACCTTAAGCGCCTGCCCATCGACCATATCAAGATAGACCGTTCATTCGTCCAAGACATGAACCGTGACGACAGCGATGCCGCCATTGTGCGTTCAGTCATCGATTTGGGGCACAACCTCGGCATCAAGGTCATCGCCGAAGGAGTCGAGCACCAGGATTCCCTGGCCTTGCTTAGGAACCTGGGCTGCGACGCCGCCCAGGGTTATCACATCGGCCGCCCCATGCCCGCCCCGCAGGTGGACGGCTGGCTCAAACAGGCGGCGCTGATACACTGATAGCTGAGAAATGAGAGGTGGTCCAATGTCGCTATGGCAGCGCAAACCAGCGATTATAGATGCAATTCGAAATTGCTTATGGCCCAATCGCATTTTTCAGGACGCCTCCAAAGGAACCCTGTTCGACCGTGCGGCCGCTTATCGGCATAACCGGGAAGTCCGCGGATACTTACCGCAGTATATCAGCAACTGGGCGGCTATCGCGGCATTGTTGGCGTGCGCGGGGATATGGCTGGAAAACACCCAGAACCTCGTAGCCTCGCTGTTATGCTGGTTATTGCTCATTTGCACGATCTCCGAACTGGCGCTACTGTCAGCGCTGTATCTGCTGCTCACTGCCTCGGAGCCATGAATCTTATATTTTCCCTACGGGAGAACAGCTCCTGTGGAGCTCTCCCCCTACCCTTCTCGCCTCCCGGAGGGCGAAGGACAAGTGGGAAAGCAGTGAGTCCGATGCGGTTGATTTCTTGCATTCAGTGCGGACAACCGATATGCGGTGGTCTTGCGGGCGCGGGCTTGGGAATCAGCACATAATTTTGATTCACCGATATGCCATCGCCCAACTCCATCTTGCTTAAGATCCGACCCCCCAACAGATCGTCCAATTGGAAAGAGAAATATTTATCGACGACCTCGAGCGCCTTCGCAATATCCTGAACGAGGAAATACTCCGATCTACCTTCGGGATAGGCTCGAAACAATTCCATAGCAAGATAGGCCCGCGAACCACCGTCTTTTTTGAGTATCCGGTATAATTCCCTGATATGGGTCTCGACCTGCATGACGAACAGCCGAGTCCTCAGCTGCTCCATCAACGGCCTCAACTTGGCCTCGTGCTTCATGATCTCCGCCTGACCAAACCTTTCCTTTAGCAACAGTGCAAAAAAGGCATAGGGCTCTGCGTCGAACTGCGACACAACCATTGAAGACGTCGCCAGATCGATGGAACTATCCGCTAAGGGAAGCGTACCGCGCTTGATGTTATCGACGCACTTGATCGCCTTTATGAAAGCATCTTTCGGGGTAAGACAGGCGGCGACCAGTTTTTCCATCGCTGCCGCAAAGCGGCTCGCCACCCCCGCCGTGACATCACCCCGAACAAAAACCGGATTATCCGCCGGCTCATACTTACCGCAGGTCACGGCGGGCTGCTCTATCAGCTCGAAAGCGGAGCATACCCCCTCCTTCTGAAATTCACCGGTGAAATTCCGGCAATATCTATGGCCGGTGCAGACCTTGCAGAATAGGCAGTTAAAGCCATTGTCCGTCCTATTTACAATCGACCGCGACAATCCAATCTTGCCGGCACCTTCGATCCAGTCGACGAGATACAGTTTATCGGTCAGGGCAAAGAGATCGGACAAGGGAAGGTCACTCAGATAACCCGCACCCAGCACCGCTACGGCATGCGGATGAAACCTGCCAATCATCTGCGAGATAATAGACCGGTGCTCGGCAAAGGCCTTCCGGCACTGAGCAAGGCCTTCATCAAGACGCACGTCGTCGGCCGGATCACTAAGATACAAGTTCCAGAAGGACGATTTGTCCATCCCTACCCCTCCTCAACGGTTGCCCACGAATCCAGGGAACGCCATCCACCGCAAATAAGGGAGATTATCCGTCCTGAACAGCACATGTCCACCAATGCGAGGTCAGGTCACCACACTGCCTCGCTTATCCGACCGTAGCTCTTGGGTATTACTGCGAAACTTTTAGAAATGACCGTCAGCTCACCCCATGCCCGACTTGGATCACGCGCAACGGGAGCAAATAGTCTTCAATTGAATCTGGCCCTTCGTCCTCTCTTAGTGTTCTTTGCCTTGTTCCGGATCATACATTTTCTGGTATCGCTGCATTGATCTTCTAATATCGTTATCCATGTTTTCGTATTGGAATGCCATTAAGAGCCTTTTATCCGCGCCATGATATTCGCTGTCCGCTTCGATACGCAGGATCTGTGCGTGAACCCTTAATTCTTCGTCCTCTACCGACCGTAAAATCAAGCTCGCAATGTCGTAAACCTGGCCTACCCCGCATGGAGGAACGGGAGCACGCAGTAATATTCCTGTATCGGACATAGTAACGATATCGGCTGAAAACACTTGTTGAGCATTTGAAAATCCGAGGTCCACTTCGCATCTGATAAATGGCGTGATGCGCCTGGATCCGCGGCGGTCGACCGTCCCGATCGCCGCCGTAGCCAGAACCAATAATTGCTCCGGGTCGAAGGGTTTGGTCAATACCCCCGCTGCACCCACCGTTTCCGCAACCGCCCTTGCCTTCAGCTCACTTTCTGCGGTCAATAACAGCACCGGCACGCCCGCCAAGTGCGGCTGCGCTTGGATGGTCTCGATAAATTCGGATAGCGGCATTCCCGGCATGTTCCAGTCGCTGATTATGACCTGCAAGCTACCCTCATGTTGTTGTAACAACCGCAAGGCACTATCGGGATTTTCCGCCGCCAAGATCTCTCCTACCTGACCGTCCTGACGCAGTATCGAAGTCACGTATTGGCGCATGGAAATGGAATCATCAATGACTAAAGCAAACCTATTATTATTCATTTCTCACCTCATGAGATTTGCACGATTCACTGATACGGTAGGCGGCGCCCCGCGGGACCGGCATCTCTGACGCATTAGTCACCGAAGGCGGGACGGTGCGAGTCAAAGCGCGCCGAAGGAAGTTGCGCCTTGTATCGGCGAGCCTCTGTCATAGGGCAAACTCCCCTTATACCGGTCACTTTACGCCCGCACACTTTCGTCTGAGGTTGCCCTTGTCAAAACAGACGTCCAGTTAGAATAGAATCAGATCAAAAAAATAATGCGAACTGGCTCACATAATTCTATCTCGGTACAGTAATGAATTCTTTAAATGTGGTTGCGATATAACAACTGCTGATTCTATGGGATCATTCTGAAATGACAATCTTAATTCAAAAGGGGCAGATTCTGCGGTTTCCAAACAAATCTAGCTGACATCGCGAACTTGGGGCTCGAATCATTTTCAACCGTGTCCGCCCCTTTTGATTCACCATAGATAACTGAGATTCAGCTGATATTGATTTCTCCTATATTGTTCAATCGGTATATTGGAGTGATTATCGGTATAGCTATATTCGCCCGTCACATTCGCGCGCTGATCGAGGTTGTAGATTATTCTGGCGGTTACCCTGTAGCGCCTGTCGCCGCGCGTAATATAACTGCCATTGAACTGCTCGCTAGCATTATGGTAAGCGGAGTAGCGATACCTGAGATCGATTTCGGCCTTGATCCGCTCGACAACGGGAAATGTGCCTCTTGCGCCCAGCATATGCCGGGTGGGCGAATAGCTGGTAAATAGCGGCGCCTGCAGGTCTTGGCGGTCGTTGTACTCGAAACGGTAGGTAAGCCTTATTTGCGACCAGCCCACTTTCCATATTGAGTCAACTTGGGCCTGATGCCACCATCCGGTGAGATACGAATACGCGGCATCAATATTGTCGACTCGGCTCAATTTGTAGCGTAGCCGCAGCTTGTTCCCGTCCGATATCTTGCGGGTCCCCGCCAGCTGCAAAGTCGCGGTTCTGTTCAGAGCATTGCCGCCTATGAAAGTTACATCTTCAGATAATCCGGTATCCACAGTCCAGTGATCAATCGTATTCTCCAGTACAGCGCCAAGATAGAGATCATCCAGATCATAAGCATCCAGGTTGCGGTAGCGAATATCGAACAGGCTAGCTTCAATCTGCACGGCTTTATTCCCGAATTGCGCGATCTGCTTATTGCCGTAGGCAAAAAAGCCAAGAAAGCTGTCGCCCTTATGGGCCGCGGACGGGGGCAGAATATCCGCCTGCAGGACGGCATTGTCGTCATAACCCAGGGAACCCCTTATCATGGCAAAAGCCGGATAGGCTTTATGCCTTCTAACCGGAGTTTCATACCCCAGCTTCCTAAGCTGCTCAATGCTTAACTGCGCAAGTTTGTCTGACTTGCTTGTATCCAGCGCCTTCCTGAACCATTCCGCCGCCTGCTTATTATCGTTCTGTGCCAGCGCCACAAGTCCGAGGTTATAGCTTGCCAACGGCACCATCGCCGGATCGTTCATCGTCTTCGAGAAGGCGCGCTTGGAATTCACATAGCGACCGAGCTTGTAATAGGTTACCCCCAGGTTGTAGTACAACCTGTTGTCATCCAGACCTCCGGATCGTGCCTGTTCGAAGAACCGCAGCGCCGTTATGTAATCCTCTCTCCGAAATGCTTCCACTCCTTTATCAAAAAGATCGCGCGGCGTACCACCCCACGCAGTGCACTGCAAAACAAGAAAAACTAGTATCCCGCAAAAGAAATATTTATGATCACGGCTCAAACGGCGCATAAAGGTGATTCAGCATGCAAATATGTTGGATCGCGGTTGTCCCGATAACCGCAGATATAATTTCGGCCGCCTGACGCGATACCTTTATATGAGTCAAAAAAAGACCTCCTGTAATAGGAGGTCTATGGGGCAACCTATTTCCTGTTAAATGTTATCGCCCGGCATTCGCCAAAGCTTGGCCGGCACGGTCACTGGCATTATCGCTGGCCGCAGCCGCCGCTTCACTGGCGTTATCGCTGGCCGCAGCCGCCGCTTCACTGGCATTATCGCTGGCCGCAGCCGCCGCTTCACTGGCATTATCGCTGGCCGCGGCCGCCGCTTCACTGGCATTATCGCTGGCGGCATCAGCCGCTTCATTGGCATTGTCGCCCGTCATGTCGGCATGGTCGAGGGCGTCATCGCTATGGCTGTTAGCGTCGAGGCGTTCAGCGGCGTCCATGCGGGCCGCATTTGCCTTATCAAGGCCTTTCCCCGCACGGTCCGGCACCTTATCGTTCACTGTCTGCGTCGGCAAATCGATGGGGTTCATCAGCTTATCCACAGCCGTGCTGCTCGAGTCCATCACATCCATCGTGACATCAAGATCATCCGCATAGGCATTCGACGTACTGACCACCAGCGCAGCCGACACCATACCAATCAAAGCTATTATTTTCATATACAACTCCCATGACTAACGTTACGTCATATCGATAAGACGATATGAACTTCTGGATAGGTTGCCCCCTTTCATCTGAATGGCGAGATGAAAGGCCTTTTTGTTTTCCGCATGTTCAATCCATGTGACCAAGTCACCCTCGACGGGACCTGTTGCCATGACAGGCAACACCAACAGATTCTTTCCCTGCTTCAGCTGCCCCTTCCAACTGATGGAATGTCGATGTGGAAACCCCTTCAACGCCACATGGCCGGGAAGCTTCACGATAAAGGTGGCGCCATCGACGTTGGTCTTTGAATCGAAGACCAGCTTGATCTCTCGCAACTGGCCTTGCGCCAGCGTGATCTGCGGCACCGGACCCGGCTTGTTCACCGGCGTCATAACCAGCAGGTTCGCCACGACAAAGAGCGCAAATCCGGCCGCGATCGCCCCGCCCAGTGCCGCCCGGCGCCTTGCCCGCCGTTCGTGCCGCTGGCTGGCCACGGCAAGCGCCGAGCGCAGAAAATCCGGCCTGAGCTCCGGCGCCGGCAGGCCGCGGAGAGCGGCCCGCAAGCCCTGTTCACGCTGCACCAGCCCATGACAGGCCTCGCATTCATCTATATGTGACTGTATTTCCTGTAGTTGTGGCTGATCCAGGCCGCCATCCAGGAAATCATTCAGATATTGGGTCGTGGTTTCACAGCGCATAATCGTGTCCTATGCCTCTATACACGTTCATCCGGCTTAAAAGGTTCCATCATCGAGCAAATTTTTCAGGCGCTCCCGCGCCCGGTGGAGTCGGGATTTCAGGGTCCCGATGGCGCACTCCAGGATCACCTTCATTTCCTCCAATGAATAGCCCTCCACGTCGTGGAGCATCACTACGATCCGATGGTTCTCGGATAACTGCTCGAGCGCCTGCAGCAGTTTTTGCCGGGTGATGCTTCGCTGATAAGCGTGCTCGGGAAGGGACTCAGGATCCACGACCTGCACATCCTGTTCGAGTTCCGTGATGTCCTCGACGGCATCCGTGGGAGCCAGCCTCTGGCTCCTCAGCTTATCCACCCACATGCGATACATCACCCGGGCCAGCCAGGGCCGCAGCTTCTCCACCTTTTCCAGTTCATGCGCTCTCGGATAGAGTTTAACCAGGAGGTCTTGGACCAAGTCCTCCGCTTCCATCGCATTATTGGTAAATCGATAGGCCAGTTTATAGAGAGGCTCCACGTGGGGGTGGACCAGCTCTTCGAATGCAGAGAGCTTATCTCGCCCTGCCAAGAACTTTAAAATCTTACCCATGGATTACCAATTCGATTTACCGAACTTGCTACGCGATAACAGAGGGACACTTCCAGATAGCGGTCGTTATGAGATATTTTGAATTTACTTACTGCATCAAGGTCATAAATCAATTGATAAGGAGCGAATTGATGACAAACATTCCTGGACTGAGCACATCCGTCTTATTAAGCAGCCTCACTCAGATTCTAACTTTCGGAATCGATCGGACGCATTTACGATAGTAAATAGTCATGAAAGAATTTGCCAATGTGATCACAAGCACAATACCTGGTCCAGACAGTGCAGCTCGGCAAGTCGCACTGCTAAGATGATTTTCGATTTAGCCTGCCCCCTTTGCATGCTCTCTATTGCTACTGACCCCGTTTATTTCTACTTGATTTGCTCCATTCCCGCACCAAATTTCTTACTCGCATATTGAAATGAATCCGCCAACATTGCGAAG